>NZ_JBEYCR010000008.1:0-306236 GCF_040632845.1 Streptomyces sp. NPDC016459 | reverse complement strand
ATCCTCGTCGGCGGCTGGGCGGGCCTCCAGCTCGGCACCCGCTTCCTGGCCACGGTCACGGGCTACGCCAAGGAGTACGCCCTCACGTACCCGGCCAGCCGCACCGAGATGGGCCTGGGCACCCTCGGCCCGGAGGCGGTCACGGTCGGCGCGGCGCTGTTGCCGCTGGTCGACTTCTTCGCCCAGGGGGGCCGCCGCCCCGAGACCCGGCCCACCGCCCCGGCCCCCGCCTGGCAGTCGGCCCTCCAGGACCGCGTGTCCACCTGACGCACCCGTCGACTCGACGGTGACGCCCCCAGGCGTCCGGCGTCCGGTGTGTCGTACCCCCGCCGTACCATCGCGGCCGTACCCGCACCGGAGGATCCGCACATGTCCCGCACCACCCCGCCGCGCCCCGTCGACATCGAAGCGCTGTTCCCCGCCCTGGCCTCCCACCGGAGGACGACCACCAGGCTGCACCCGCGACCGGGCCCGGCGGAGCCGGAGGAGAGCTCGGTGGCGGGGCCGCTGCTGTGGCCGGCCGACGAACCGTGGCCGATGTGCACCGCCGTCCATCGCAAGGGCCGAGGGCATCTGCTGCCCGACATACGACTCCGCCGGCGCATCGAAGGCGAGGCCAGGGGACGGGACTTCACGGTCGAGGAGCGACGGCTCCTCGACGGGATGACACGCGGCACCCACGCCCCGGAGCTCCGCGACGAGGAGCCGTTGCCGATGCTGGCCGTCGCCCAGCTCTACACCCGGGACGTGCCGGACCTCGTCGGGCCCGAGGGGCACGACCTGCTGCAGGTCTTCTGGTGCCCCTTCGAGGTCCACGGCCCGAACCGCACCATCGACGTGACACTGAGATGGCGCCGCTCGGGCGACGTCGGCGCGGTCCTCGCGCCGCAGCCGGAACCGCCGGTCGCGGGCCGCGAGGAGTGCGTCCCCACCTCCTGCGTCGTCCACCCGGAGCAGGTCGTCGAGCACGAGTACCTCGGGCTGCTCGACGAGGAACTCCAGGAGGAGATCGCCGCGTGGGAGGAAGGCCTCCTGGGCGAGGAGGACGACGATGACGAGGATGACGACCAGTACGACGGAGACGGCGTGGGTGACTCCTCCGTGAGCTACGCGACCTACGAGGAGTACGAGGCCGCGATGGCCGCCGCCCGCGCGCGGGAGCCGGAGGAGCTCGACTACATGAGCGACCTCTCCATCGCCCCGGGCTGGAAGGTCGGCGGCTTCGCCTCCTGGCACCTGACCGACCCCGGCCCGGTGGACTGCGCAGCGTGCGGGACACCGATGCCGCCCCTGCTCACCGTCGACGCGACCGAACGTGACGGCGCCTCGGGGAGCTGGCTTCCGAGGGAGGACCGCGACGCGGCGGACGACCCGGGTGTGGTCGACCCGGTCGGCGTCCACCTGGGGCGCGGCCTGATGCGCGTCCACACCTGCCCGAACGACCCCACCCACCCCCATCGGCTCAGCTTCCAGTGACCTGAGGTGCCCCTGCCGGTGGACGCGCTTGCCTCACCTATCGAATATCGATAGATTATTATCGTTGTTCGATCGAAGGGGATGTAATGGGGAAGCTGATGGTGCTGGCGCTGCGTGCGGTACTCGCAGTGCTGTTCGCCGGTTCCGTTTTCGTGGAGGCGGTGATGGTTCCGCTGCTCGCGATCGACTTGGAGGGGCTGAAGCCGGAGTACGCGTACCTGCGGACACCGCTGCTCGTGCTCATGGTTCTGGGCCTGCTGACGGCGCAGACCGTCCTGTTCTCCGTGTGGCGGCTGGTGACGATGGTCCGCCGGGGAACAGTGTTCTCCCCGGCCGCCTTCCGGTACGTGGACGTCATCACCGGCGCCTTCGCGGTGGGCGCGGTCCTGGTGTTCGCGTTCGCGGTCGTCCTGGCACCGGGGGAGGCGGTCGCCCCGGGCATCGTCCTGCTGATCTGTGGGGCGAGCCTCGCCGTGCTCGGCGTCGCACTGATCGTGCTCGTGCTGCGGATGCTGCTCGCCCAGGCTGTCGCGCGTGACGTCGAGGCGGCACAGATGCAGGCCGAGCTCGCCGAGGTGATCTGATGCCGATCGTCGTGGACATCGACGTGATGCTGGCCAGGCGCAAGATGTCCGTGGGGCAACTCGCGGAGCGCGTGGACATCACCCCCGCCAACCTCGCCGTACTCAAGAACGGCCGAGCCAAGGCCGTGCGCTTCACGACGCTCGCCGCCCTGTGCGAGGCGCTCGAGTGCCAGCCGGGAGACCTCCTCCGCTGGGAGGCGGAGGACACGGCCGACGCGATGGCGACGGTCGGCGAAACACCTCAGGACGAATGACGACCGCGCGCCCCGCGCCGTCCTCCCGGCGTGGGGCGCGCGAGGTGCCCGGACGGCCGACACCCCGCTGTGCTGAAGGTGTCCTTTCGGCATCCCGGCGACATCCACGAGCCGGACGCCCTCGCCGCGTGTCCGACGGACCAGGGGACGGGGGTCACCGCTCGTCGCGCAGCCGCAGAAGGTACGCCGCCGTCAGCGCCACCGCACGGTCCGCGTCATGCGACAGCTCCACGAGGGCCTGTGACGCCGTAGGTCCCGGGATGTCCGCGAGCGCCTGGGTCAGCCGCAGGCGCGCCGGCGCTCCGACGGTGTCGGCCGCGAGACGGTCGACGAGCCCGGTGGCGATCTGATCCGCCGTCGCGGAGTCGCTCGCGAGGACGCTCAGCGCGTCAGCCGCATCGGTGTCGTTCCTTCCCTCAACGACCAGGTCGAAGAGCGTCGGGACCGCTTCGAACACCCCCCTCGTCCCCAGCGCCAGAGCCGCATACCCGCGTACCACCGCGTCGGGGCTCGCGAGGGCCTCCCGCAGCCGGGCGGCGGCCTCGACCCCGGGCATCTCGGCGAGACCCTGCACCGCGCGTCCCCGCACGGCGGCCACCGGCGAGCCGAGGCCCTCCGCAAGCAGCGCCGTACCGCCGTCGCCTGCTCGCGCGAGGGCCCATCGAAGCGTTCCGGCGACGATCGGATCCGCCTCGCTCAGCACCGCCTCGACGAGGGCGTCCACCGGCACCGGTACCTCGTCGACCGACGAGAGCGCCGCGCGCTGCCGTGCGTCGGCGCTCTTCGACCTCAGGGCCTGGAGGAACGCGACGACCTGGAGGACGTCGTCCCAGGCGGCGGGTTCCGCCGCGTCGATCCGACGGAGCCTCGTCAGCAGCTCCGTCTCGGCCGCGATCCGTTCCCGTGTCTGACGGACCAGGTCGGCGACGAGCGCCGAGGGCATGAAGCCGGGATCGTCGAGCGCGCGGCCGATCTCCCGCAGCGAGAGCCCCAGCGACCGCAGGCTCTCGATGTGGAAGATCCGCCGGATGTCCTCGCCGGAGTACTCCCGATAGCCGGAGCCCGTACGGCCCGAGGGCCGCAGCAGGCCCAGCGACTCGTAGTGCCTGAGCATGCGGGCACTGACCCCGGACCGTCGCGCCACCTCACCGATCAACACGTCCCATCATCCCTCCTGGCCCGATCCGCCCAGCGCCACGACCCGCTTCGCCTCCTCGATCGCGAACTCGAAACCGATGTCCGGGTCCCGCAGCAGGCGTTCCGTGGCGAGCGCGTGCGCACGCACACGCCGGTCGGAGTCCGCCGTCGCCGTGTGCAGAGCCGGTGCGACGACGTCGCCGAGCGCGACCAGCGCCCGGCTGAGACTCAGCTGCGTCTCCCGCTCACCGCGCCCGAGCTGGGTCGCCAGCACAGCGGCGAGCCCGGACTCCTCGCCGTCCGGCACGAGCACGACCGCGGCCCGCCAGGCGCTCCGCGCCACATCGTCGTCGCCGTCCGTCAGCAGCGCCCGCGTGATCGCCGGCCACGCCTGCCGGTCCCCGATCTTGGACAGCGTGTGCAGCGCCTGGCTCCGTGCCTGCGCCCCCTCCGAACCGAGTTCGCGGAGCAGCGCGGGGAGCGTCAGGGACACCGGGTGGCGGGTGAGCGCCCAGGTCAGCATGTCGCGGACGAAGAACTCCGGCTCGATCGCGCTTCGCTCGACGAGCTTGTCGACGAAGCCCGGGTCCGGCGTCGTGCCGACCGCCAACGCCGCCCGCAGCCGCACGGACGAACGCTCGTCCTGCAGGGCCCGGCGGACTCGTACGTATTCCGTGGTCTGACCGGTCATGGTCATCGGGACCACCTCCTCGGCACGCAGTGAAGTCCTTGTCACCGTGTCAAGGTCAAACGCGGGCCCGCTCCCGGGAGGAACATCATGGGGAAACGGAGCGGGTCCGAGGGCGTAGCCTGCCCTCGGACCCTGTGGGTGCCGCTCACATCACACGCCGGCACACTTGAGGACCCGGGTCATTCGTCATTGCGTCGCGTCCTGCCTTTGGACCACCGCCGATCGAGCTGGGCGGACCAGATTCGAACTGGCATTTCGGCGCACAGGGCCCGGGCCCGGTCGATCCGGCGATGGGCGGCGCATGCTGAGTCTGGAGCAATAGTCTGAGATTGACCGCGGTCTGCCTCTGCCTGGTTGGGCCATCCCGGCAGGAAGCGCCGGGAGGAGGACTCGAACCTCCACTGGAACCGCGGATGTCACGACAAGGCTCAGCTTCAGCTTTGCGCTCCTCGCGCTCCCCGGCCGCTTTCCGCGGCCGGGGAGTCTGTGGTGTCCCCGCTACCCGAAGAGGTAGCCGAAGACGGCGTCGCCGACCCGCTGGTCGGTGATCTCGGCGCTGTTGGCCTCCTCACGGGCGACCTTCACCGCCTGCTGGAGCTTCTCCACGCGTTCCAGCAGCTCGTTGACCCGCCGGGCCGGCAGCGCGCCCGAGAACTTCACCGTCGTCCAGTACCCGACCGGTACGTCCTCGTAGTAGACCTCGACCTGCGCGGGGTGCTTGTCCCTCGCCTCCGCCTTCACGTGGTTGCGCGGCACCTTCTTCGTACGGGCGGTGCGGACGACCTCCGTCTTCCACGCGTCGGTCGACGGGTCCTGTGCCCACGACTCGGCGGCGTCCAGCACCGGAAGCTTGCGGACGAAGGTGTTGATGTCCGTGAGCTGCTTCTCCAGGAAGAGGAGATACGCGACGGGCGCCTGCCCCACGAGCACGCGTCCGTCGACCGTGACGTCGGCGCGTGCCTCGCAGTTCGCCCAGTCCTTGGTGGCCGTCACATCGAAGAGACGGGTCAGCGCCCGCGCGGTGTCGCGCAGCACGTCCTCGCCCTTCACCCGGCCGAAGGAACACCCGGCCCACCCCACGCCACGACGTCCACACGCCCCGCAAGACGGGCACCGTCACCTCCCGGAACAAGAAGTCGACGACCCCTCGACCAGGCCGCACAGGTTAAAGATCAAGCTAGATGCGTGAGGTGCCGGCCCCGGCGGCTCTGTCCAGCCGGATTGCGTTCCCGCCTTGTCGCCCCCACGTTCACTATTTGCGGGTATTCAACGGCCGGATGGGTGTGCAGAGTGCGGCTCTCATGGTCGACCACTCACGCGCCACCGCTCGTGGATCAGGAACCCCCGGGTTCCTTTGGTTCTCGAACGGCTGGCTTGAAAACGGCCCTTGACCTCGGCGCTTGAGCACGTCTATGCGCCTTGGATCGAGTGCTGCCCTGACCTTCATCGCAGGCACAGCACGCCCCGCCGCGCCGCTGAGGACGGGGCGTGAATGGGCGGAGGAGAGTGTTGCAAATCACTTAGCGAATGGGAACTCTCCTGCCACTTTGCGGAGTCTTTGTGAACCTCTATCCGTTTTCTCCCTCTGTACGTTCACGAGTGCACCGTAAGACGGTGCGTCAGGAACCATGAGACAGAGGGATCATGACGATTCACATACCCGCTCCGGATGAGCGGGATCGGCCCTGGACCGGGAGGAGCCTGCGGCATATCGCCGGCGGTCTCGCCTTGGTCTTGGCCATCACTGTGCTGGACGGCGCCGGTTCCGCCATGGCTCAGCCGGAGCAAGGACCCACGGCCGAGCCGCAGCAGGAGGTAGTGACGCAGGCGGCCGACATCCCATCGGCGCGCGTGGCCGCGAAACTGTCCGGCAAGAGGGTCGAGGCGCTCTCCGAGCGGACCGAGACGTCGATCACCTGGGCCAACAAGGACGGCTCTCTCACCACGGAACTGGCCGCCGGGCCGGTGCGTTTCCAGGACTCCGCTACGGGTGCCTGGCGCGACGTGAATGTTGACCTCGTCGCCCAGACTGACGGCTCGGTCGCTGCCAAGGCGCATCCGGAAGGACTGACCCTGGCCGGAAAGACAGGTGTGCCCGCGCGCTCTCTGCGTGCAGCCCAGACCGCCGCCCCCACGGATCTCGTCACCCTTGGCCAGGGGGACGAGCAGATCACGCTGCAGTGGCGGGGTGGGCTACCGGCGCCGCAGCTGGACGGCACTCGCGCCACCTATGCGAACGCGGTGCCCGGGGCGGATGTGGTGGTCGAGGCCACCCGTACGGGCTTCGAGCAGTTCGTCGAGCTCAAGCAGAAGCCCACCACCGACGGCTTCTCCTACACGCTGCCGCTTCGGACCAAGGGCCTGAAGGTCGAGCAGCAGGCCGACGGCAGTGTGCTGTTCACCGACAAGAAGTCGAAGAAGACCGCGACGATGCCGGCCCCCGTGATGTGGGACGCCACCGTCGACAAGGTCTCCGGTGAGCACACCCACCGCTCCAAGGTCGCGATGAAGGTCGTCAAGACCAAGGGCGGTGTCGACCTGGTTATCAGTCCGGACGCGGCCTTCCTCGCCGACCCGGCCACCAAGTACCCGGTCACCGTCGATCCGTCCACCTCGGCGCTGGGCAACCTGTTCGACACCTACGTCCAGCAGGGCGAGACCGTCGACTGGTCCAACGACGTCGAACTCGACCTCGGCAACCCCGGCACGAAGAACGCCGACGGCACCTACCGCATCGCCCAGTCCTACATCACCTGGAACACCGCGCCGGTCTCCGACGCCCTGGTCTCCAGCGCCACCATGAGCCTGTGGAACTTCCACTCCGGCAACACCGACTGCACCGCGCAGCCGTGGGAGGTGTGGACGGCGAACAACGCCACCACCGCTACTCGCTGGACGAACCGGCCGGCCATGGTGACCAAGATGGCCACCTCCACCCAGACCAAGGGCAACCCCGGCTGCTCCACGCAGCCCGACGGGTGGATCAACGCCGACGTCACCGACCTGGTCCAGCACTGGGCCAACAACAAGTGGTCCCACGCCGGCATGGGACTGAAGGCCACGGACGAGAACGACACCAAGGAGTGGAAGCGGGTCAACTCCGCCAACGCCGCCTCGAACGTTCCGAAACTGACCGTCACCTACAACTACCGGCCGCGCACCGGCACCAAGCAGGAAGCCGGCCCGCCGTACTTCTCCTACAGCGGCGACTACGTCGTCAACACGCTCACGCCGACGCTGCGGGACACCTTCGTCGACGCCAACGGTGACAAGGTCAACGGCACCTTCCAGATCTTCGACTCCGCCACCAACACGCAGGTCGGCGATGTCATCGTCTCCCCGTGGGTGAACTCCGGACAGGTCGCCTCCGTGACCGTCCCGGCCGGTGTGCTGACCAACGGCAAGACGTACAAGTTCCGCACCTCCCCGTACGACGGAGCCCACTACAACCTGGGCTGGTCGGCGTGGAAGACCTTCACGGTCGACACCGCCGCACCGTCCGCCCCCACCGGCATCACCTCGACGGACTACCCGTCCACCGCGTGGGTCAAGGGCGCGGGACAGGCCGGCACCTTCACCGTCACACCGAACGGCACCGACCACAACTGGCTGGAGTGGTCACTGGACGGCGTGACCTGGACCAAGGTCGCCACCGCCGGCTCCACCGCCGCCAAGGCCATCAGCGTCACCCCGCCCAAGGACGGCACCCACACCCTCCAGGTGCGGCAGGTCGACAAGGCTGACAACAAGTCGGAACCGGCCCAGTACACCTTCCATGCCGGTCCCGGCGGGTTTGTCCAGCCGAGCGAAGGCGAGCGCACTGCCCGTCGCCTGCCGCTGGTCGCTGAGGCCGACGGTGGTAAGTACGACAAAGTCTCCTTCTCCTGGCGCCGCTCCGAGGCCGACGCCTGGGCGACGATCCCGGCCGGTCAGGTCACTTCCGGTGGCACCGCGCTGACTACCTGGCCAGTGCCACTCAGCGGCGGTAGGAACAGCCCGCTGGTGTGGAATGCCACGGATACGGTCGATCCCGACGGTACCGTCCAGATCAAGGCCGACTTCACGGGTCCCAACTCCGCGACCGGCAGCACTCAGCCTCTCTCCGTCGTCGTCGACCGCAGCGCGTCCGGTGCCGCAGCGGACGAGATCGGCCCGGGTTCGCTGAATCTGCTCACCGGTGACTACAGCCTGTCCACCACCGACACCACGCACTTCGACCTGTCGGTGACCCGTAGCGCGTCCTCCCGTAAACCGGATGCCGGGGCGCAGCAGACCGGTCAAGCGGCCATCTTCGGCAAGGAGTGGGTCTCGGGCACAGCTGCCGAGGCCACCAACTCCGATTACTCGCATCTGCGGAAGGTTTCAGACACGGCCGTGGCCGTGGTGGATCTGGAGGGCGAGGAGACCTCCTTCACCGCGAACGCGGCCAAGAACGGCTGGGTGCCGGAGCCCGGCTCGGAGGAGCTGACGCTCACCGGGAGCGTGACCGGCAGCTTCACCCTTTCCGACACCGAGGGCACGGTCACCGAGTTCACCAAGCCGGACGCGGCCGCGACGACCTGGCAGGTCTCCAGCGCGCTGCTGGACGGCATGGCGCAGACCACGACGACCGTCGTCTCCGAGACGGTGAACGTCGCCGGCAAGACGCTGGCCCGCCCCAAGCGGGTCATCGCTCCCACCTCGGCGGCGTCCGCCGCGACCTGCACCGCGACGCCCGCCACCAAGGGCTGCCGCTCGCTGGAGTTCGTCTACGCGACCACCACCACGGCCAACGCCACCACGCTCGGCGACTTCGCCGGCCAGGTGAAGGACATCCGTCTGTGGTCGACCGACCCCGGCGCCGCCTCGGCGACCTCCAAGGCCGTGCAGACCTACCGGTACGACGACGCGGGCCGGCTCACCGAGACGTGGAACCCGCTGATCAGCCCCGCGCTGAAGACGCAGTACGCCTACGACACCGTGGGCCGCGTCACTCAGGTCACCCCGTCCGGTCAGCTGCCGTGGACATTCACCTACGGCAAGGCCGGCGCCAGTAGTGCGGCCGGCGACGGCATGCTGCTCAAGGCATCACGGCCCGCACTGCGGCAGGGCACCCTCGATGTGATCGAAGGGACGGCCGCCACCAGCATCGTCTACGACGTGCCGCTGACCGGCACCAGCGCCCCCTACAAGATGGGCGCCGCCGATGTGAAGGCGTGGGGCCAGACGGACGCGCCGACCGACGCGACCGCCGTGTTCCCCGCGGACGTCGCCCCGGTGTCGAACGCGGGCAGCGCCCTGACCGCCACGTCCTACCAGCGTGCGGACGTCACCTACATGGGGGCGTCGGGCCGTGCGGTGAACGCCGCCGCGCCCGGCGGGCACATCACGACGACCGAGTACGACCGCTTCGGCAACACCATCCGTGAACTGACGGCGGCCAACCGGGCCGTGGCACTCGGCACGAGCGTCGCGGACCGTGCCATGCAGGCCGAGCTGGGCATCGCCTCTCGGGCCGCGTCCGAGCGTGCCGACCTGCTCACCACCAAGTCCCTCTACAACGACAACGGCACCCGGGAACTGGAGGAGGTCGGCCCGCTGCGGCGCGTCGACCTCACCGCGGACCTGAAGTCGGGAACCACGACCCTGGTGGCGGCCGGTACCTCGGTCGTGGCGCGTAGTTGGACCGTCAACGATTACGACGCAGGCCGTCCCACCGATGGGACCGCCACGATCAAGGACCAGGTCACCAGGGTCACCACCGGCGCCCAGGTCCGCGAGCACCCCGGCGTCCACGCCGAGCAGCGTGTCGCCGAGACCCAGTACGACTGGGCCAGGGGCCTTCCCACGAAGTCCATCCAGGACCCGGCCGGACTGGCCATCACCACCACGACCGAGTACGACGCCCAGGGCCGCGTCACCAAGACGTACAACACGGGCAGCACAGGGGCCGACGCGGGCGCCGTGGTGACCACCTACTGGTCGGCCACCGGCACCGGCACCTGCAACGGCCGCCCGGAGTGGGCCGACCTGGTGTGCTCCACCGGCCCGGGAGGCGCCATCACCGGCGGCGGCAGCAACCCGGCGCAACTGCCGGCCACCACCACCCAGTACGACTGGTGGGGCAACGCCACGACCGGCACCGACACCGCCAACGGCGTCACCCGGACCTCGACCACCACGTACGACGCGGCGGGCCGCCCCGTTACGGTGAAGGTCACCGGCGGCAGCGGCCAGGCCGTCCCGGACGCCACCACCGAGTACGACCCGGCCACCGGGCAGGAGATCCGTACGACGTCGCCGACCGGCGGCACCATCACGCGGGTCTACGACAAGCTCGGCCGACTCGCCTCGTACACGGACGCCGACGGCGGCAAGACCACGACCGAATACGACCTGTTGGACCGTCCGGTCAAGGTCGGCGACACCGTGCCGTCCACGGTCACCTTCACGTACGACCACACCACCGAGCCGCGTGGCCTGGCCACAAAGGCAACGGACTCGATCGCGGGCGTCTTCCAGGCGGCGTACGACGCGGACGGCTCGGTCGCCACGGAGAAGCTGCCCGGGGGATACACCCTCACCCAGACCGAGGACACCACCGGCACTCCGGTCAAGCGCACCTACACCCGTGACAGCGACGGTACCGTGGTGATGTCCGACGCGGTCACCGAGTCCGTGCAGGGTCAGACGACCAGCCACGCCGGCTGGTCGGACCAGACCTACCGCTACGACGCGGTCGGCCGCCTCGTCCAGGTCGACGACACGGTGGAAACGGTCTGCACCCGGCGCACCTACGGGTTCGACAAGCACGCCAACCGCACTTCCCTGACCACGGCCGCCTCGACGCCCGGCATGGACTGCCCCACCACTGGAGGAACCAGCAAGACCTCGACGTTCGACAGCGCCGACCGCATCACCGACGCGGGCTACGTCTACGACGCGTTCGGCCGCACCACCACCCTGCCGGGCGGCGTGAACGTCGGCTACTACGCCAACGACCTTGCCTACCAGCAGACCAGCAGCGCCAAGCGGCAGACGTGGACCCTCGATGCCGCACTGCGCTTCCGCGGCTGGACGGTGGAGACCAACAGCGGCGGAACCTGGTCGCCGACCGAGAACAAGCTCAACCACTACGACGGTGATACCGACAATCCGCGCTGGATCGTCGAGAACACCGCCACCGGTGCCCTGACCCGCAACGTCGACGCCCTCTCCGGGAATCTCGGCGCGGTCACCAGCGCCACCGGTGACACGGTGCTCCAGTTCACCGACATCCACGGCGACGTGGCGCTTCAGCTCCCGCTCGCCGCGGGTGAGGCGCCGATCGTCCTCGACACCGACGAGTACGGCAATCCGCGTGACAAACAGCAGGCCGTGCGCTACGGCTGGCTGGGCGGAAAGCAGCGCTCCAGCGAGACCGTGGCCGGCTTCACGCTCATGGGCGTACGCCAGTACAACCCTGCCACCGGCCGGTTCCTGTCCGTCGATCCCCAGCAGGGCGGCAACGCCAACGCCTACGAGTACTGCTCAGCCGACCCGGTCAACTGCTTCGACCTGGACGGCAAGTGGGGCTGGAAGAAGTTCTTCAAGAAGGCCAAGCGCTGGGCCTGGCGTAACAAGTGGGACATCGCGCTCACCGCGGTCGGGTTCATTCCCGGCCTCGGTGCCGCCGCTTGGGGCTACCGGGCCTACCGCGGCTACCGCGCCCTGCGGGCCGCACGCACCATCGGCCGCAGCTGTCGCCGCAACTCCTTCCTGCCCGAGACTCCGGTCGTCATGGCCGACGGCAGCACCAAGCCGATCAGCCAGGTGAAGGTCGGAGACCTGGTCAAGGCGGTCGACGAGATAACCGGCGAGACGAAGGTCTCCCCGGTATCCGATGTGATCATCGGCCACGGCACCAAGGACCTCATCACCCTGTCCGTGGACGCGGATGGCGACGGGCAATCGCAGAAGATCACCACGACCGCCAACCACCCCTTCTTCGTCCAAGGGCGCGGATGGGTCGACGCGGTCCAGCTGACCCCCGGCTCGCGCCTGTCGAACCCTGACGGGAGCGCGCCGAAGGTCACGGCCACCGACCGTACACAGGCAGTCCGCACCGTCTTCAACCTGACCGTCGCCGGCACCCACACCTACTACGTGGTCGCCGACGGGCAGCCTTCCCTCGTCCACAACTGTTCACGCAACAGCAGCAAGTGGTTCAGCAACCGCCGGAAGGCCTACCAGCAGCGCAGGAAGGACTACCAGAGCCTGACCCGGCGGGGTTACTCCTGCGAACTTCGGGGGCCGTGCAGCAACGGCGGCCACGCCCACCTCTCGTGGCGCAAGAACGGACGGTGGGGGACGATCCACTACCGTTGGCACGGCCGGGGTCGCGGCCGCATGGGCTGAGGTAGCACCAGAGCCAGCCGGACAATAGTTGTCTCCTGACATGGAGATGAGACGGCGGGGCCGTACTGCGGCCCCGCCGTCACCGATGGGAGTGCACATGGGTGGAATGAGCGCCAAGACCACGATCAAGGACACGGTCATCGCATACGCGGTCTTGGCCGATGCGAGTAATGCCTGCGACGCCGTCGACGAGGTGGTGGTGGCCGCAGACAGCTGGAAATCAGCCACCGACCTCATACGCGCATGCGGATACCGAAAAGTGCCCAAGCGTCCCGCCCGCAACACCATCGACCACACCGCAGTGGAAGCGGCGTTTGCGACGCCGGGCACGGTATTCCGTAAGCGCTTCGGAAGTGACGCACCGTGGGTCCCGAACTCCCACGACGGAAAGGAATAACCCCGTGGACGTTCCAATCGCCTTGGATCAACTGATCACCGCTCTGCGTCAGCACGCTCGGCTGATGTCCGAGCCGGGTTCGGTGGGAGAAGCAGGAATCGACGCCTTCGAGACGTTGCGGTCCGCCGCGGTCTCCTACGGCAGATCTGTCCGTGAGACGACTGGCTGGGACAGCCCGTTCGATGAACTGGAAGAGGTCGAGGGACTCGGTGTCGTCGGCGAAGCGGAGGAGCCTCCGGGATCCGACCGATCCGAACATTCGAGCCAGCGGGCGGAAAGGCACCCCGACACGTGTTTTGTGGTGTCCGGATCCTGGGCGTTCGAGGTAACCGATCGCGCTGCCTGGTCAGATTTCGTAGCGCGGCAACCCGGAACCGCCGAGCTACTGGAGGGCCAAACGGACATCGCCCCGGCCGAAGCCGCCGCCGCCCTGCTGGCCAGTGACGCCCTCCCCCGGACCCTCGCCCCGCACGGAGCAGTGCTGACACATCAGGAGTGGGGCGTCAGCGATACTTTGGACGAAGCCCCGGACGCCGCAGACGAATGAGTCGGAAAAAGCGGTGAGCATCGGTCCTCTATGTTGTTCCAGGCAGTGACCAGCCGGTCGTGTGCGCCGCAGAGGCCAGCTCCGGGCTACCTGTGGCACGTCGGCGCGGCACGCGCTGCTGTTGACCGAGGGCTGCACGAACTGCCTAGGCTGAATCTTCTGCCAAGCGCCTGCAGAGCCCTGGCTGGTCGCTGTGATTCGGTCGTATGTGGATAGGTTAGGCGGCTCCGGAGGACCGGAGCCCGATCATGTATGAGGTGGGGAAATGTCGAAGCACCGGTTGTCCAGAAAAGGACGCTACATCGCCCTGTCGGCGACTGGCGTCGTCGTCGTGGCCGGCGCCGGGATCGCGGCGCAGACCTCGATGGCCGCTCCGGCGTGGCCGGCGCAGAAGACCTACACGGGCCGGGCGTTCGACGCCTGTACGGCGCCTTCGCTCACCGCGATGAAGGCGTGGAAGAAGGACGCCTACTACGGCGGCGTCGCGGTCTACGTCGGCGGCAGGAACCGCGGCTGTGCCCAGCCCAACCTGACCAAGCCCTGGGTGAAGTCGGTCGACACGCTCGGCTGGCGGGTCATCCCCCTCTACGTCGGCGCCCAGCCGCCCTGCCAGAAGAGCGGGAACAAGGAGAGGTTCACCGCGGCCACCGCGGCCTCGGTCGGAGTGAACAACGCCAACGACGCGATCGCCAAGGCCTCGGCGCTCGGCATGGAGGCCGGCAGCCCGATCTACCTCAACATGGAGTCGTACGACATCGCCGACAAAGCGTGCAACGACGCCACTTTGACCTACGTGCGCTCCTTCACCAAGACCCTGCGCGCCAAGACCTACCGCGCCGGCCTTTACGGCTTCAGCACCTCCAGCGCCAAGGCCATCGCCACCGCCAAGGACCGCACGAACCTGCCGGGCAACCTCTGGTACGCCCTGTGGAACGGCCAGGAGACCACCACCAAGGACTGGCCCTGGGACCCGAAGCTGTACACAGACCACAGCCGCGGTCACCAGTACAAGGCCAACAGCAAGGAGACCCGCGGCGGTCACACCATCACCGTCGACCGCAACGCCTGGGACGCCCCGGTCGCCATCATCGGCTGACCAGCAGCCAGCGCGGCTCGCGAGTGACCTGACCCGGCCCTCCCGTCCCGGTCTGCGCGGTGGTCTCACACAGCGGCGGAAGCGGAACCCGCATCAGCTGGGACAGGACAGTGCACCGGGAAAGCCTGATGTTCAAGACCTCAGCATCCGAGCACCGCCCCGGCCTGCCAGCACCACGCCGACGTCCTCCACCAGGCGCTGCAGTTGGGGGGCCCGTCGTTGGTAGCGCGTGGTCAGCCCTGTTATCTGTTCGGCGAAGGTCACCTTCGGGCACGTCACGTTTTCGCAGTACAGACGGCGTACGGACAAGTCGATGCGCACGGGTCGGCCTGCGAGAGTTACGTCGGCGAGGCGCCGCGCATAGCGGTTGTGGCGCCAATCGCTGAGCTGACCGCATCCCGTGCATTCCGCTGGATCAACGGACCTCGTGCGGGCTTGGACCACCACGACAGCATCGGAAGCCTCGAACGAGACCCCCAGAACGTTGGCCAACTGTGGTAAAAGACTGACAAGTTCGACAGAGCACAGCCACAGGCTGCCCGTGGGGAAGCCCACGTAATTCCTCACGTAGGTCTCGGCCACCACCTCGGCGTGACGGTAGAACATCGCGCTCGCCCCTCCCTCACGGCACGGATGGGCACACTGATAGAACCCCGTCATGACATACCGATTTACCGCCCGTGCCGCCAAGACCGAGATCGATCCTGACGGGTACTTCACCGAAGCCGCTCTTGCCGAGGGTGAGGATGGAAGCGGTTTCATCATGATGTTCATGGCAGGAGAAGAGGAGCCCGATGACCAGGAGGTCGCCCTCGGGATGGACACACACTGCCTGGTTACAGCCGGACAGGGCACCGCATACGGCTGTGTACGGGAAGCCGTCCTGACGGGCAACGTTCTCCGCATCGCACTCGAACCTGAAGCGCTGGCAGACCTGCGGCTGACCGACCCCGAGATCGAGGCCGTCATCGAAGCACCGGCCGAGGACATCAGGCAGTTCCGCGAAGTCCTCGCTCAGGTGCTCGGATACGGGCGTGCGGACGCAGTGCCCACCTGTGTAGGTATCTGACGCACCACCTGTGCGGAATACGTGACCGTCGGCAGCCCGCTACGCGGACCGGCCGACCGTGTCACCGAGATGATCTCCAACTACGAAAATCTTGCCAGAGCCAGGAAAGTCCGTACCCCGACAGCAGGCCGTCACCACCGGCTTCGTCGTCCTCCACGAGTGGGCGGAAATCCTGGAGCGGCACTTCCCGCCCCGACTTTCCGACCCTGAAGACATGGGTGAATAGCCCGGACCTTGGTGGCTGCCCCTCACCACAGGGCGGACTGCATGCCCAGATCCGGTTCGAGTGCGGGGCGCAAGTGGAGCGGAGCCCTGGCACTGTGCGCAGCGACCGGCGGACCAGGGCCCGTTTCCTACTTCACCGGGGCCGGATCGGGGCTCCTGTGTGGACGGCGCTGAGGGATGTCCGGCGCATGGGCTCCACCGCGGCTCAGGCCGAGCAACGCCTGCCGACGGACGCCCCATGGGCTCAGCAGCGGTGCAGGAGGCCGAAGACCTCGTGCACCGCTACTGGGCCGGCTCAGTCCCCTCTACCTGTCCAAACGCAACCACCATCAGCGCTGAGCTGATCGGTCAACGTATGGCCGGTACGGCGGATCGTTCAGCACTAAGTAATCCTTCGCCGCTCGGATCCGTTCCGGCCACCGCAGTGGAGAGCGTTAGGGCGACATCACGTGCAGGGGTGCCACCTCTCGCAGTCATGCCGGACCCTGTGCGGGCACCCAGGCTCAGCGAACCGACCGGGCCCGCGAAGCGCGGGACATGACATGGGACCGGTCTCATACGCACGAACGCGAAGGCCGCCCGCCGTTTGGCCCCTCGACGCGCAGAGTGGCGGTGATGCCGGGGCCACCGCAGAGCGTCCGGTGACGGCCGCGCCGGTGCGCCTCGGTGTTCTGGACGGCCCGCTGATACCCCGCCTCGCGATCCACTCGCGCAGATGACCGGATCACATGCTGCGCATGTGAGAGGGGCGCCGGCGTTTGATCTGGATGGCCTGGCGGGCTCCGGTGGGGAAGGGGAGACTGTTTACGGTGGCGACCTTGATCAGGTGGATCTCTGAGCGGCCTGGCCGCTGCCGCGAGCGCGTCCTTGGAGCGGGATGTCCTTCCGGTCGTGACATCTACCCCGGTGGCAGGTGGTGGTGCCCGAGCGACAGCACCGGCACGCTGTCCCCGTTGAAGTGCCACAGCGCACTTGTGTACCAGAGGACTACCACCACGACCACCAGCGCGCCCCCGGCCAGTGGCAGGGCCCAGCCCGGCAGGCGACGACTCTGCACCAGCAGGACCTTGGCGGCGAACGCCCCGTAGAAGAAGCAGCCCGCGATCGAGTGCACGGCCACACGCGAGCCGCTCAGCTGGACGCCGTACGCCTTGACGCAGTGCACCGCGATCGGGACGGTGAGGGCGAACAGGACCACACCGACGACGCGGTGGGTGATCGGCACCGGGCCCGGCACCCGGCGCACCCGGGGCAGCCGGTGGTACATCCACAGCGCCAGCAGCAGCTGGAGAGCTGCCAGCCCCAGGACGCCGGTGGCGAGCTGTGCCTTCAGGCGCACGGCATCGGTGTCCGCCTCGCCGAACAGTGTCGCGGTGTAGTCCGGCGCGTTCGCCCGACCGAAAAGGAAGATGGCGACGAAGACCGCGGCGGTAGCCGTGAAGGCCAGTGCGAGAGCGAGCCTGGCTTCAGGGCGGCGCAGAGCGGGCCGGGCATGCGACATGGTGCTCCTCGTCTCGGAACGCCGAGGATTGGCGGTTTGTCATCCCTTGTACTCGCCCGGTGCGGCAGGTGGCGGCCGACGCGGCCGTAGCGACCTCGACTCCTCGTTGGTGTAGCCGAAGCACGCGGCGTGGGCGGCGCCGATGTCGACGAGCGCCACCTGTCCCGCCAGGCATCAGGGGTGGGCCCTGTGGGGCGCCTGGGGCCGTAGTCACGCGAAAGCCAGGCGACCCTCGAGCGCACCGCCTGCGGACCCGCGTGGATCACGCGGGCCCGGCGCCTCCGCGAGTCGTTCCAGTAGGCCCTGTATCTCGTCGGGCCGGACCCCGGACTGCTGGCGGAGTGGTTCCAGAGCAGGCGGGAGCGGCATGTTCGTCGACAGGCAGGGCCTTCCACTCGGATCACGGAGCGTCGAGAACTCCTTGATCTTGGATGCCCTGCCTGTCGCGTTCCCATGACCTTCTGTCCGACAGGCCTTCATGAACCGGACGTCACACGACTACGTCGAAGCCCTGGGGTGGGGCCTGTTTCTCGCTGTCCCTAGTACTTGTTCATGGAGCCGCCGCTGTGGCCTTCAGTTGGCCAGTGGTTCGCCGACCGCCAGCAGCTCGTCCCCGAGTTGACTGACGAGGCGTGGGGAACGGGTGGCCCCGCCGATGACGGGACATTGGGGCGTGGACCCGAGGAGGATGCTCGATGGCATCTTCCACCAGGCGCGTACCGGCGCCAGCTGGCCGGAGGTCTTCGCAAGGTCCGAGTCCCGGTCGGTGAAGACCTACTGGGACCGCTGGCGGACGAACGGCCGTTGGGAGGCCGTCATTGCGACGCTCTCTATCGAGGTGACGCCGTACACGCGGAGCCTGTGCGGGTGCCGCCCCTGGAGATAGAGGGGGCGATCAGACCTGCCCTTCTCGTTGGCTCTGATCGCGACATTCTCGAATCTTGCGCTTGAGTTTCGTTGCCACGTCGCCGACCCTAGAGCGAAGGCCGTGGTCGGTCGAACGCTTTTTCCACGGGACGTGGCCGGTCGAGTGGTGACGCCGGGAAGCCGGCAGGGCGTCACTCCGCCGGTGCGACATCCGCCCACAGAGCGGCCGCGTCGGCCGTGAGCGGTGCGAGCCCTGCGCCCGTGGCGTTGTCGTCCTCGTCCCACCACATGCCCTGGCCGGTCGTCAGGACACGCCCGTCGTCACCTGCCTGCCAGCGGCCGCGCAGGACGTAGAACACCCCGGCATGGTCGAACGGCGGGACGAGCGGATCGGTGACCCGGCGCACCGGGGCGGTCCATCGGCCGCGCCGTACCATGATGTTGAGCACCCGGCAGGAGCCACTGGGGAGTTCGGCGGTGACGTCGAGGTCGCCCGCGAACGCGAACGGCTCGCCCGCCCTTACCGGCATGCGTTCGAACGCTCCCGGGCAGGACAGCCGTACGCCGTCCCCCGTCAGGAGCGTGAGCGTCCGGTCGACTCCGGGGAACGTCGAGAACGGCCCGTCCCGGTCGATGTCGGCGACGCTCGCGCGCCACCCGAACTCCTCGCTCTCCACCGGTCGGCAGACGATCTCCCTGGTCGCGCCACCGCCGTTGCGCCATCCGCAGGCCGTCAGGGTCTCGACATCGAAATAGCGCACGGGCGGTCTCCTGACCTGCGTCGGTACGGGTGCGGACCACCCCTGGGCGGCGACATCGGCCGCGACGCCTCCGCCGGTGGCGACGACGTCCGCGTTCCGCTTCGACCCGCCGACGAAGTCTATGCACGGGGACGCCGCGCGTGCCCCCGTGCCGCAGGCGGCTGGTACGGGCCAGGATGCCGAGCCCGCGGTCCCACCGGCTACGCCATCAGCATCAGCTTCGGGCCCTGCCCTGATCTCGGTCCGGATGTGGGGCAACTTTCCGGGGGAGGTGTGAGTCTCCTGAACGATCACGTCGTGATCGGACCTCAAGGAGAGCATCATCATCGCCATACGTAAGACCCTCACCGCCACCGCAGTAGTCGGCGCGGTCCTGACGGGCTCGGCAGCCTGCGGCACCGTGGAACAGCTGTCCGCCGGAAAGAAGCTGGACCAGGCCTTCGAGAAGCTCGGCAAGGAGAAGTCCCTCTCCTTCGAGGTGGACCTGGACGCCGACGCCGCAACCCTGAAGCAGCTGGACGCCGGGTCGGACCCGGAGCCCGGCGAGGAGATCCCCGACGAGGCGGCCGATCTGCTCGGTGGCGCGAAGGTCAGCGTCACGGTGGAGTCCAGGAAGCCGATCGCCGAGTCCGAGGAGAAGGACTTCGTCGGTATGGCCATGAAGGTCAGCAGCGCCGACGGTGACCTCGTCGAGTACCGGCTCGTCGGCGACTACACCTACGTCCGGTCCGACGTCGAAGCCCTCACGAAGGCGATGGGCGCCCCGATGCCGCCCGCCGACGAGCTGCCCCCGGAGGCAGGGGGCCTCAAGAAGGCCCTGGAGGGCCAGTGGGTCAAGTTCAGCACCAAGGAGATGGAGAAGTTCGGCCAGGAGATGGGTGCGGGGTCCGCCACCGAGCCGTCCCCGGAGCCCACGCTGGACGCCAGGACACAGAAGAAGCTCCTGGACGCCCTGCGCGGGGTCGTCGCCCGTGAGGTCGACTTCAAGACCGCCGGGGGCGAGGACGGCACCGAACACATCACCGCCACGGCCCCGTTCCGCACGCTGATCACGGAGCTGTTCGGCGAGATCCGCCCGCTCGCCAAGGACCTGCCGCCCGGCATGGACCTGCCCTCCGACAAGGATCTCAAGGACGCCCCCGACACCGAGGTCACGGCCGACTTCACGCTCAAGAACGGGGAGTTGACCGAGGTGTACGTCGACCTCGCCAAGCTGGCCGAGAACGCGAAGGTGAAGAAGTTCGGCCTGGTGCTGAAGATGAGCGGAGGCACCAAGCCCACGGCCCCGGCCGGGGCCACCGAGCTCGACCTGGAGGAGATCCTGGGCGGCTTCGCGAGCGTCATGGTGCCGGACGAGAAGTCCAGCGAGGGGTGATCCCCGCTCGGGGTCGGGGAGGCCGCCGCTTCGCCGCGCTCGCGGGACGACCGGCGCACTCGCCCGGGGCGACGCCACGCGCTCAGGACCAGCGCTCGTGCGAGACGGACGCCCGAGCGAGGGAGCCCTGACCCCACGGCACTGCCCCCGAGCGCGTCCGCCAACGCCGGTATCGCCCGTGAGTCCCCACCCGCCGGATGCCGACGGGAGGGGACCCGGACCTCTGGGTACGCGTACTCATGCGCCGGCCCGGCTCCCCGGCCAGGATGGAACGCATGGACCTTCCCGTCGCCCCCGTGGCGTTCGACGATTCCGTACGGCCCCGTGCCGGTCGGGGCGCTGACGCCGGGACTGCCGTGGGGCTGCTGCTGTTCGAAGTGCTCGCCCTGCTGGTGATCTTCGGCCTGTGGCTGGTCTCGGGGGTGAGCCTGGACCCGGGCAGGACGGCACGGCCCGACCCGGTGGGCGGCTACCTCGTGGCAGCCGGCGTGGTCGGGGCTCTGGCCGCCGTGGCAGCCGCGATCGCGGCCCGATCCCGTGCGGTGGTGACGGCCTGGTCCCAGTGCTTCCTGGTTGTCGTGGTGGCGGTGGGGATCGCCGGCGGGACGACGGTCCGGCAGGACGAGCAGGGGCCCGGCCGCCCCGCCCCCGCGTTCACCGGGGAGACGGGATGCCGCAGCGGCGGAGACAACAGCGAATGCGCGGGCACGGGCGGCTGAACGAAGACGCCGACCGAAACGTGTGAGCCGGCGGTCCGCCCTGACTCAGCGGAACTCGTGGATCACCTGGATCTCACCGACGATGTGCGCGTTGAAGTCGTGCAACTCCTCAGCCGGAACCCAGAGCTCGAGGATCGTTCGGCCACCGGCCTGCTGGACGGGGTACCGGCTCAAGAACTCCGACTCGACCTCGAATCGGGTGACGAAGCCGACACCACTGTGTTTCACGTTCCAGTCCCTCGCGATCCTGATCGCGTAGTCCTCGTCGAGGACGGGGTAGAAGATCGGCTGCTCGGAAAGCCGGGGCGGCCAGGCACGCCAGTTCAGCTCGCGGACCAGGTCCAGCTCCTGGGGGCCGGTGGGGCGCCAAAGAGTTGTTGTTGCCGGGCGGCTGGTCATGTGAAGGGCTCTCTGAAACGGGGAAAGCCGCTGGTACGGCTGGTCTGAGACCTGAAGATACCGGCGTCGGGGACGCGACAGCTACGGAGTTTCGCACCTGGCCGTCCCTCCGACGAGCAGTCAGGGGGGCGGACCCTGCACGACGACGGGGGACGAGCGCGCGGGGGGCGTGCCCACGAGTGGCACGCCCCCGACCGCCCGACGCCCTGGCCGGTCCGCCTCCTGCCTGCCCGCACCCGGAGGGAGGACCCTACGGCCCCGACGTACTCCCTCAGCCCGCCGAACCGGTGGCGCGCCGTGCCCACCACCGGCGGCGGGTACGGGGATGCACCGCGCGGCCCATGCGCCGTCCTACGACCAGGTAGCCGAGGAGCGCGCCCGCGGTGTTGAGGACGACGTCGTCGATGTCGAAGGCGCGTCCGGTGATGAGGGCGCCCTGGATCAGTTCGACGATCAGCATCGTCCCCACCGTGAGCAGCCCGACGCGCACCATCCCGCGCGTCCTGCGCGACAGGAGCGGCAGAAGGATGCCGAACGGCACGCCCAGGGCCACGTTCCCGCCGAGCTGCTTGACCGTCTCCACAAAGCCGGGCTGCTCGAGGTAGGCGCGAATCGAGCGGCCCGGCGTGAGGTTGCTGTGGGTGAGGGACACGGAAGCGGGCGACTCGTTCAGCGTGAGCCCGGCCAGAACGATCGCGAACCCCACCATGCCCACGAGAGCGACTAGCGCGACCAGCACCCGGACCACCCGGTTGGGCCCGCGCCGTCGGGTCTCCTCCCCGGTGCCTTCCGGCGCGACCTCGGGCGGGGTGCCCCGGCCGGCGTGGTGCGCCTCCGACCCCGGATCCTTTGTCAGCTCACCTCTGGCAGCTCCGTTCTCGGCCCTCCTACCGGAATCCGTCCTCCCGCCCCTCTCGTCTCCGTACACCGGGCCTGCCGCAGCCTTTTCGCTGCCCCGGCTTCCTCGCCACATCTTCATGTTCGTCCCCCAGCATCGGCCTGCTCAGATGGTGCGACTACCCGGGAAGACGCCCGGCAACCCGAGGCCCGGAGCCGGGCGCGGGCGCCACCCGCACCGAGGGCGCAGAGGCGCGCCACACCACCGACCACACACTGCGCACCCCTCACAACCAGGCCTGAAAAGACGGTGGTTCGAACGCAGCCGAGAATGACCGCGGCATGGCACGGGCAGCAGACCCCCATGCGAGACGAACGAGACAACCGAGACGACCTGAACGAACCGAACGACCGAGACGGCACAGAGACAAGACCCTCGCGCCAGAACCAGCGAAGCGGCCGTCGCGCCCGAAGATGGCCGGTCGTCGCCGCCCTGCTCCTCGCGTTCTCCCTGGCCCTGCTTGTCCTGCCACGCCTCTTGCACCTACCCGGCCTGGGCGACCTCTTCGGATCCGAGACCCATGACCGATCCGGCCCCGCCGTGCTGAAGTCCATCCAGGACATGAACCGCCACGAAGGCGCCGCCGGCACCTACCAGGTCGTGGTGGACCTGGAGAAGGACGCCCGGTTCCTGCCCGACGCGATCCGCGGCACCCGCACCCTGTACGTGGCCACCGGCAGCGTCAGCGCGTACGTCGACCTCGCCGGCCTGGGCCGCGACGCCGTCACCATCGACGAGGAGCGCACCACCGCCACGCTGCGGCTGCCGCACGCGCGGCTCGCCGAACCCTCGCTGAACCCGGAACGGTCCTACGCCGTCTCGAAGCAACGGGGCCTCCTGGACCGGCTGGGCGACCTCTTCTCCGACAACCCCGCCAACGAACACGCCGTCCACACGCTCGCCGCCCAGCACATCGGCGAGGCCGCCCGCGAGAGCGACATCACCACCCGCGCCGAACGCAACACCACCAGCATGCTCCAGGGCCTGCTCCACGCCCTCGGCTTCGAACAGGTCACCGTCACCTACACGTGAGCCGGGACCCGGTGGCCCCGGCGTAGCCCCCCGGTGGGGGAGCGAACCCGTGGGCTCGGCGGTTCGGTGGCGGCCGCCGGCCCGGAGCGAGCGGTGCGGCAGCCCCCCCCATCTCACGCCCGCAGGTGCGGAATGAGCCGGTCCGGAGTGAGGGGCAGTTCCCGCAGCCGTACGCCCACGGCATGGTGCACGGCGTTCGCGATCGCGGCGGCCGTCCCGACGATGCCGATCTCCCCGATCCCCTTGCTGCCCATCGGGTTGAGGTGAGGATCCTCCTCGTCCAGCCAGTGCGCCTCGATCGCGGGCACGTCGGCGCAGACGGGGACGTGGTACGAGGCCAGGTCGCGTTCCGCGAAGTCCCCGAACGCGGGATCAAGGGTGCTGCCCTCGGTCAGCGCCATGCCCAGGCCCATCGTCATGCCGCCGATGAACTGCGAGCGCGCCGTACGCGGGCTGAGGATCCGGCCCGCGGCGAAGACGCCGAGCAGTCGCCGGACGCGTACCTCGCCCGTCACGGTGTCCACCTCGACCTCCGCGAACTGCGCGCCGAACGCGTGCCGCGCGTACGGGGATTCCCGCTCGGCCTCCTCCGTGGTGTCGGCCGACGCCGTCAGGCCCTCGGGCGGGAGCGGCCCGGAGTGCGCGCGCAGCATGCCGGCCAGGGCCGTACAGGCCTGGTGGACGGCGAAGCCCCAGGACGAGGTCCCCGAGGAGCCGCCCGCGAGCGGAGCGGTCGGCAGCGCGCTGCTGCCGAGTTCCACGCGCACCGAGGCCGCGGGGACGCCGAGCGCCTCGGCGGCGATCTGCGCGAGGACGGTCCGCGCCCCGGTGCCGATGTCGGTGGCGTTGAGCCGTACCAGGTGACTGCCGTCCGGCGCGGCGTGCGCGGAGGCCGTCGAGGGGCTGAGGAGGTACGGGTAGGTGGACGCGGCCACGCCGGTGCCGATCAGCCGCTCACCGCCGAGCCGCTGCCCGCCCATCCGCTCACCGCCCAGCCGGCCACCGCCGACCCGCTCGCCGGTTCCTCGTGCTCCTCCCGTCCGGCCCAGGCCGGGCCGGGGGTCGCGCTCCGCCCAGCCGAAGAGCCGGGCGCCCTGCCGCAGGCACTCGGCCAGGTTCCTGCTGCTGAACGGTCTGCCGCTGTCCGGTTCGGTGTCGGGCTCGTTGCGCAGCCGCAGTTCGACCGGGTCGATGCCCGTGGTGACGGCGAGCTCGTCCATGGCCGTTTCGAGGGCGTACATGCCGGACGCCTCGCCCGGGGCCCGCATCCACGAGGGGGTGGGCACGTCGAGGGCCACCACCCGGTGGCTCGTACGACTGTGGGGCGAGGTGTACATGGTGCGGGCGGGAGCGGCCGCCTGTTCGACGAACTCCTTGACCGTCGACGTCTGGGTGACGACCTCGTGGGCGAGGGCGCCGATCACACCGTCGGTGTCCGCGCCGATGCGGACGCGCTGCACGAGGGGTGCGCGGTGGCCGACGGTGACGGCGAGTTCGCGGCGGGGGAGGACCAGCTTGACGGGCCGCCCGAGGTGCCGGGAGGCCATCGCGGCGAGGACGACCTGCGGCCGGGGGGTGCCCTTGGAGCCGAAGCCGCCCCCGACGTACGCGGAGACGACCGTGACGCGTTCCCCGGGCACCTGGAGCAGGTGCGCGAGGACGTCCCGCACGGTCGTGGCCCCCTGGCTGGAGTCGTACACCGTCAGATCGCCGTCCTGCCACCACGCGGTGGAGGCGTGCGGTTCCATCGGATGGTTGTGCTGGGCGGTCATGGTGTACGTGGCGTCGACGCGCACCGCCGAGACGTCGAACGCGGTGTCGAAGTCGCCGCGCTCGCGCAGCGCCGGATGGCCGCCGTTCGCCTCCTCGGGGGCGTAGAGCCGGGGATGGTCGGCGGGCGGCCCGGGGTCGTGGTCCTCGACGGCGTACTCGATGCGCAGCTCGTCGGCGGCCGCGCGCGCGTTCTCCGGGGTGTCGGCGACGACGACGGCGACGTACCAGCCCCGGTGGGGGACCCGATCGTCCTGGAGCAGCGCCAGGGTCGGATCGTCGGCCTCGCCGAGGCGGGGCGCGTTCTCGTGGCTGAGGACCGCGAGGACGCCCGGCCGCCGCAGGATCTCGTCGGCGTGGACGGCGGTGACCCTGCCGCGCGCGACGGTGGCGGGTACGGGGACCGCGTGGACACAGCCGGGCGGGGTGTGCTCGGCGGCGTAGCGGGCCGCGCCGGTGACCTTCTGCCGCGCGTCGCGGCGTACGGCGCCTGCGCCGATGTCGGACACGAGCGGGGGCAGCGGCGAGGACTGGGGCGGGGGAGCCGGGGTCATGACGGCCTCCTCAGGGGCGGGACGCGAGATCGGTGAGCACACGGACGGCGAGGCCCCGGGCGAGCGGCACCTTGAAGCCGTTGTGACGGAGCGGCCGGGCCGCGGCGAGTTCGGCGTCGACGGCCGCCGCGTACGTCTCCCGCGTGGCGGGTGCTCCGCGCAGAACCTCCTCGGCCGCACGGGCCCGCCAGGGTTTGTGGGCGAGGCCGCCGAAGGCGAGAGCGGCGTGGCGGACGACGCCGTCCTCCACCGTCATGACGGCGGCGACGGAGGCGAGCGCGAAGGCGTACGAGGCCCGGTCGCGGGCCTTGAGATAGGCGCTGCGGGCCCCGGCGGGCGGGGGGAGCGTCACCGCGGTGACGAGCTCACCTGGGCGGACGACGGTGTCCTGCTCCGGCCGGTCCCCGGGCAGCTGGTGGAAGTCGGTGACGGGCACGGTGCGCTCGCCGTCGGGTCCGAGCAGGTGCACCCGCGCGTCGAGGCACGCGAGGGCGACCGCCATGTCCGACGGGTGCGTGGCGACGCACTGCGCGGAGTGTCCGAGTACCGCCAGGTCGCGGTGGACTCCCTCGCGCGCGGGGCAGCCCGTGCCCGGTTCGCGTTTGTTGCAGGGCTTCGAGGTGTCCTGGAAGTACAGGCAGCGGGTGCGCTGGAGGAGGTTTCCCCCGGTGGTGGCGGCGTTGCGCAGTTGTGCGGAGGCGCCGGCGAGAAGCGCCTGCGACAGCGCGGTGTAACGGGTCCGTACGAGGGGATGGACGGCCAGGTCGGTGTTGCGCACGGTCGCCCCCACGCGCAGGCCGCCGTCCGGTGTCTCCTCCACGTCGTCCAGCGGCAGCCGGCTGATGTCGACGAGGAACGGAGGGCCGGCCACCCCGAGCTTCATCAGGTCGACGAGGTTGGTGCCGCCGGCGAGGTACTGGGCCCCGGGGTGGGCCGCGTACGCGGCGAGTGCCTGGTCGGCGCGTTCGGCACGCAGGTAACCGAAGGGCTTCACGACGCGGCCTCCTCGATGGCGTCCACGATGTTCGGGTAGGCGCCGCAGCGGCAGAGGTTGCCGCTCATGCGCTCCCGGATCTCCTCCGGGGTGAGGGCCACCGGGCCGACACCGTCCGGCTGGTCCGGTGGCGTCACGTGCGAGGGATGCCCGGCGGCCGCCTCGTCCAGCATGGCCACGGCCGAGCAGATCTGGCCGGGCGTGCAGTAGCCGCACTGGAGGGCGTCCCGGGAGACGAACGCGTCCTGGAGCGGATGGAGCCGACCGTCCTCCGCGAGGCCCTCGACCGTGGTGACGGGCTCGTCGCACGCGACCGCCAGCACCAGGCAGCTGTTCACGCGCCGCCCGCCCACGAGCACCGTGCAGGCGCCGCACTGCCCGTGGTCACAGCCCTTCTTGGACCCGGTCAGGTCCAGGTGCTCTCGCAGGGCGTCCAGGAGGGTGGTGCGGTTGTCGAGCTGCACAGCGTGCGTGGTCCCGTTGACCAGGAGCGACACGGGGGACGAGAGGCCCTGTGGTCCCTCCGCCCCGCCCTCGCGTACGGCCGCGCTCCGGCTGGTCCCTTCGGTACGGTCCACGGTGCTCGCTCCTCCGGCGGTGACTCGGGTGACCTTCTGCCCGACATCCCCTTCCCCACCTCCTGCGCCCTATGTCCGCCTGTCCGCCGAACAGCGCAGGGGCTCGCCCCGCAGCGGACGGTTCGCCGTCACCCGGACGGCTGCGCCCAGACCGGGACGAGTCGCCCCCGTCGCGGAATAAAGTGATCGCGCTCGACACCTCCTGTGATCAGGTTGTGACGCAGTCAGCTCCAAGATGTGCGGATGTCTCTACTCGGCTGGCAAACGCAACGGCCCGCACCTACGACGCCGAGGTTGCGGTTGGCAAAACATGACGAAGCATTCACGCAAACACGACGAGTACGTCTCTGGAGTGCGCGCCGAGCTTCTGGACGCGTACCGGACAGGCATGCCCGACCGGGACAGCCACGACCGCACCCCCTGCCCCTACTGCCGGGCACTGGAAGAAGCCGATGCAGCGGCCGCACGCCGAGACAGGCGAAAAACGGAGGAGTGACCGGCCCTCTCCCCGTCCCGGGGACGCACTCGTCGAGTACGCCGTACGGCCCAGGTGTCCCGGTCCTTCGACGGTCAGACGCTCCCTCTGTGAAGAGAGCGCGCCGAGACGCCGACCACTCGGTCGTCCCCGGTTGATCCTTTCGCGGCGGGGTAGCGAAGCGGCATGGCCACCGACAACGCATCCACCCCTGCGACCGGCTACGTGCAGCCCGACATCGACGTCCGGACACTGGCCGCGGTGCTCGACGGCGAGTACGCCGAGATCCGCGACCTCGTCCGGACCAACCTGGCCACGTACGCCTCCATCCTCGAAGAGGCCGACGACCTCGGCATCGACGCGTTCCGTGAGCGGGTGCGGGAGGTCGTCGTCGAGATGGCCGCGACCGGCCAGACGGGCATGGGCTTCCCGGCGGCGTACGGCGGGGGCGGCGACGTCGGAGCGTCGATCGCCGCGTTCGAGACGCTGGCCTTCGGTGACCTGTCGGTACTGGTGAAGGTCGGCGTGCAGTTCGGGCTCTTCGGCGGCGCGATCCTGCACCTGGGCACCGAACGCCACCACGACGTCTACCTGCCGGGACTGATCACCGGGGAGCTGATGGGCTGCTTCGCGATGACCGAGACCGGACACGGCTCCAACGTGCAGGCACTCGGCACGGTCGCGCGGTACGACGCCGATCGCCAGGAGTTCGTCGTCACCACCCACGGCGACCAGGCGCGCAAGGACTACATCGGCAACGCGGCCCGGCACGCCGAACTGGCGGTCGTCTTCGCCCAGCTGGAGGTGGGTGGGAAGTCCGAGGGCGTGCACGCCTTCGTCGTGCCCGTCCGGGTCGCGGGGGAGGTGGCCCCGGGCGTCCGGATCGAGGACGACGGCCGCAAGATGGGCCTCAACGGCGTGGACAACGGCCGCATCTGGTTCGACGGGGTACGGGTGCCACGAGAGGCGCTCCTCAACCGGTTCGCCGACGTCAGCCCGGAAGGGGTCTACGAGAGCTCGATCGAGAACCCCGACCGGCGCTTCTTCACCATGCTCGGGACGCTCGTGCAGGGCCGTGTCAGCGTCGCCGGTGCCGGGGTGAACGTCGCCAAGGTCGCCCTGGCGGTGGCCACGAAGTACGCGGTGCGGAGACGGCAGTTCGCAGCGGCGGCGGACGCCGAGGAGCAGGTCCTCCTCGACTACGGTCTGCATCAGCGCCGACTGCTGCCGCTGATCGCGCGGACGTACGCCCTGCACTTCGCCCAGGACGTGGTGCGCTCGCAGCTGCACGACGTCTTCTCCGGCGTCGAGGACGACGCGCGGGAGCGGCGGCGGCTCGAGTCACGGGCCGCGGGCCTCAAGGCGCTGGCCACCTGGCACGCCACCCGGGTCGTCCAGGAGTGCCGCGAGGCCTGCGGCGGCGCCGGATATCTCGCCGTCAACCGGTTCGCCGCCCTCAAGGGCGACAGCGACGTCTTCACCACCTTCGAGGGCGACAACCACGTCCTGCTGCAGCTCGTGGCGAAGGGGCTGCTCACCGATCACGCGAGCGAGTTCGAGGACCTCGACCAGCTCGGCATGGTCCGGTACGTCACCAACCTCGCCGTGGAGACGGTGATCGAGCGGACCTCCGCCCACAAACTGCTCGAGCGGGTACGCGACCTGCTGCCCGGCGGCGACGACTGGGACCGGGAAGCCGGTCTGCTCGACTCGGAGTACCAGCTCGCCATGCTCCGCTTCCGGGAGGAGCACATGGTCGCCGGGGTGGCCCGCCGGATCAAGCGCGGGATCGACCAGCGAGGCGATCCCGGCGTCGTCTTCGGACAGGTGCAGGACCACGTCATCGCGCTCGCCCGCGCGCACGTCGAGCGGCTGGTGACGGAGGCCTTCGTCGGCAAGGTGCGTGCGATGCCCGAGAGCGACGAGAAGGCGGCGCTCGCCCTGCTGTGCGATCTGTTCGCCCTGTCGACGATCGAGGCGGACCGGGCCTGGTTCATGGAGCACGGCCGGTTGACCGTTCAGCGTTCCAAAGCGATCACCCGTGAGGTGAACGACCTCTGCCGCAAGGTCCGGCCCCTCGCGGTCGACCTCGTCGACGCGTGGGGCGTCCCGCCCGAGATGCTGCGAGCGCCGGATCTGGTGGGGTGAGCGGTCACGGCCCCGGGCGTCCGTTCACCTCGGTGCGCCGGAGCGGAGGACCACACGGGTCACCGCGTGGTGCAGCCTCCAGGTGGAGGAGCGCTCAACGGTGGCACCGGCCGAGCTGCGGGGTGGGTCCCCCGGGCCGGCTGCCCGGGGGACCCGCATTCGGTGGCGCAGGGTGCGCAGGTCGCTCTCGCTCAGCTCGGCTGGTCTCCGGTGTAGCGGTAGATGCCGCCGGCGGAGTTGACGCACCAGACGGTGCCGTCCGCGGCGGCACCGATGTCGACCGCGGCACCGGGGATGCCGATCCAGGGGTTGGTGTCGTGGTTGGTGTAGCGGTAGATCTGGTCGGAGGAGTTGACTCCCCAGATGTTCGTGCGGGAACCGGCGGTGATGCGGGTCAGACCGCCGGAGATGTTGACCCAGTTGGTCGAGCCCTGGTCCCCGGTGTAGCGGTAGATGCCGCCGGCGGAGTTGACGCACCAGACGGTGCCGTCGGCGGCCACCCCGATGTCCACCGCGCTGCCCGGGATGCCCACCCAGGGATTGGCGTCGTGTCCGGTGTACCGGTAGATCTGACCGGACGAGTTCACCCCCCACACATGCGTCCGCGACCCCACCGAGATCCGGGTCAGGCCGCCGGAGACGTTGACCCAGTTGGTCGAGCCCTGGTCCCCGGTGTAACGGTAGATACCGCCTGCGGAGTTGACGTGCCACACCGTGCCGTCGGCGCCGACGCCGATGTCGACCGCGCTGCCCGGGATGCCCACCCAGGGATTGGCGTCGTGTCCGGTGTACCGGTAGATCTGACCCGAGGAGTTCACCCCCCACACATGGGTCCGCGACCCCACCGAGATCGTCGTCAGACCGCCGGAGATGTTCTTCCAATCAGCCACGCTTGCCTCTTTTCCTCGTCGCGTCCTGCCCCTGGTACATGCGACGCGACCAGGACACCCAAACAGCCGCATATGTCGATTGACCGTTTAAAACATCCAGAAATCGATGTTTGACACAGGCCTGCCCTCCCGGCACATGACGCCCCGGCAGGACGCGCCTCCTCGCGGAAGGCCAAAACCGCCGTAACCCACACGGGGGGCGCCCACGGAGGAGTCGGCCGGGCGACCACGCCGGCGGCCATGAGTCGATCGCGCGTCGGTTCCTGGGATGAATGGCGGGGATGTCTCAGTCAGCCGTTGCCGCGGCTGACCGACTGCCCTGCCGCAGGGTGGTGCTCGGGGGCTTTGCGCCAGCGGGCTTCGCAGAAGGAGTAGAGGCCGAACATCAGGAGGCCCAGCGCCGCGGCGATCAGCAGCCAGGGCCCGGCGGGCGTGTCGGCGAACGACCGCAGTGTCTCGTCCAGCCCCTTGGCCTGACCGGGGTCGAAGCGCACCGCCGCCAGGAGGACGAACACCCCGATCGCCGTCGCGACGACCCCGCACGCAACGCCTCCGATGACGCCCACGATGGCGACGACACGCCGTGTCCTGTGGTCCATCCGGTCCGTGCGGAGGTTCTTCTCGAACTTCCGCATCACACTGCGCACCACGATCACCACGCCCGCGACGACCAGCACGACGCCGAACGCGCCGACGAGTACGCGCCCGAAGGGCCACTCCATCACCCGCGCGGTGTAGTCCTTCGAGGTCTCGTCACTGGCGCGCGTCCCGGCTGCTCCGCCGACCAGCGCGGTCTGCGCCACGCTGATACAGATCACGACGTAGAAGACGGCCATTCCCAACGAGCCCAGGCGCCGGGTCCACTTGTCACCGCCTGCCGTCGACTGCCCGAACGCGGCCTCGGACAGTCGCCACAGCGCCATCGCCGCCAGCCCCACCACCAGCGCCCACAGCAGCACCCGTCCGTACGGCTGCTCGCCGATGGTCCGCACCGCGCCGGACCTGTCGGCCTCCTTGCCGCCGCTGTCACCGGCGAGACCGATTCTCACCGCGAGGAGACCGACCAGAATGTAGATCACTCCCCGGGCGCAGAGCCCGACCCTGGAGGCGACCTCCATGGCCCGGCTGTCGGCCACACGCTGCCCCTGGGTCTTGGCCCGGCCGCCACCTTCGTCGGTCGTCATGCCCGACACCTCCCGTGCGAGCTACCGAGGTCGACACGGCGTAACAGCGACCGCGTACGGCGATCCGCGACCCGCATGACCCGCGAGGCGTGCCCCTGGCTCGGACACAGACCGCATCAGGCGCTTTCCGCGAGCCGGGCGCGGCGGCGCCCGTCCACAGCCGCTCCTCCCACCATGTCACCAGGCGGCGAAGTCGACCAGCGCAGGCGCCTACTCCCCAGTATCCGCGATCGATGGCGGGTCACCGCAGGTGGCCGTGGTGCGTCCGGCGGATCACTCCGCGGGCAGGACATGTGAGTCAGCCGTCGGCGAGTGCCGGGGTGGACAGCGGTCGGGGTGTATGGGGACAGGGTGTGTCAACCGGGATGGTGGGAATGCGCATCCGGCGCAGGAGGTCACGAGTGGTGCGCCTGCTCAGCGTGCTGCGCCACGCGACGCCCGGGTGGCGGGAACGCAGGTGCGAAAGCGCCCGGGTGTCCAGCCCCGTGCTGCAGAAGCGCTCGTCGAGCGTGATGGCGGTGATCACGCCTTGCGCGCAGTCGGCGCAGATCCGGTACTGAACCTGCCCCACCACCTGGCGGCCGTGGACGAGGAGCAGGCATTCCTCGCCCGGACCGGAGTGGTCCGGGATGTGCGTGGACAGGAAGTCGATGGCCCGGTAGGCGAGGAGGCGACGGTGCAGCCGGCCGACGAGGCGGCCTCGGCGTGAGTGCTTGGCACCGGCTCGTCCGGAGGGCGGTGTCTGGGCCGTGGGGGCTGGGCCGAACAGTGTGCTCGTGGGACGCGCATGTTGTCCGTGCATGAGCGTCGTGTGCCCCGAACATCGAGCGGTACCCACCCCACATGTCGGTCGCTCCGCCGCCCCGACGGCTGCGAGACGGTGCACGGGGGCGATACAGGGCCGGACGGCGGGCATCAATAGGGTGAGCCCCATGCCTGCCATGTTGAGTTCAACGAAGACTGCCGCCGCACTACGAAGAACAGCGCGGATCTCCGCCGAGTCGCTGCTGGTCCTGTTGATGGCAGCAGTCGCCCTGTGGATCCTGGGCCGCATGTGGTCGGTCGTCTGGCCGCTCATAGTGGCCTTGTTCCTCACCACGATGACCTGGCCCCTCACCCGCTTTCTGCGCAACCGCGGGTGGGCACCCGCCCTGGCCGCGGCCGTGGTCACCGTCCTCTTCCTCCTGGTGGTCGCGGGCATCGTCGCACTGATCGCGGTGCCGGTCGCCTCCCAGTCGGGAGAGCTCGCCGACGGGGTGGTCGAGGGCATCCAGAAGGTCCGCGAGTGGGCCGCCGGACCGCCGCTGAACATCGGGGACGACCAGATCTCCGGCGCCTTCGACGCCGCGGTCGCCCGCATCCAGGACAGTGTCGGCAGCATGGTCACCACCGTCGTCTCGGGCGTGAGCACCGTCTTCAACGGTCTCGTCACGGCCGTCCTGGCGCTCTTCCTGATGTTCTTCTTCCTCAAGGACGGCCCGCGTTTCCTGCCGTGGCTCACCCGCCAGCTCCCCGGCCGCCTCGCCACCGACATCCCGGTCGTGACCGCGCGCGGATGGGAGACCCTGGGCGCGTTCGTACGCTCGCAGGCGTTCGTCGGCCTGCTCGACGCTCTGTTCATCGGCCTGGGGCTGTGGTTCCTGGATGTCCCCCTGGTACTCCCGCTGGCCGTGCTGACGTTCGTCTCCGCGTTCGTGCCCATCGTGGGAGCCCTCTTCGCCGGCCTTGTCGCGGTCCTCATCGCGCTGGTGTCGAACGGCCTGACCGACGCGCTGCTCGTGCTCGCGATCATCGTCGTGGTGCAGCAGCTCGAGGGCAACGTGTTCCAGCCCATGATCCAGAGCCGCGGCCTCGGCCTGCACGCGGCGGTCGTCCTGCTGGCCGTGACGCTGGGCGGCAGCCTGGCCGGCATCGTGGGCAGCCTCCTCGCGGTACCCGCGGCCGCGCTGATCGCGGTGATCTGGAACTACGTACGCGAGCAGCTCGCCCTCCCCCGGGAGGAACCGGACACCGACGTGCCGCCCACCGCCGAGAACGCACCGGCGTAGCACCCGCCGGCGGGTGTAGGGGCTACGCCCTGGCGCGGGGACTACCGCCGCGACGGTGACGTCTGCCGTGCGCCTGCCCGCCCTGGGGGCGCAGGCGCACCGGCCCGACCTCCACCGCGGTACGTCGACGTCCGGCCCGTACGCCGGAACCGCATCGCTGTCGTGGGGGAGTCAGTGGCGGAGCCTGCCTCTTCCCCTGGCTCCGATGCCCGGCACCTGTAGGGCCAGGGGCGTCAGCCCGCGCAGCAGCCCGCGTGCAGTGCGTCTACCTGCGGTGGCCGCCCCCGGGACGCACGAGTCCGTGACACCCGAGGGGGGAAGCCGGATGGCACGGATCCGCGACGCCAGTTTCACGGTCCTCGTGATGAAGACGTTTGTACGGCTGGAATCGGTGCAGACGCTGACCTAACACAGCCTTTACACGACGAAGCGGAGACACACCATGGGCATCATCGCGTGGATCATCATCGGCCTCCTCGCCGGCGCCATCGCCAAGGCCCTGATGCCGGGCAAGGACCCGGGCGGCATCATCGTCACCATGCTCATCGGCATCGTCGGCGGTCTGCTGGGCGGCTGGCTCGGCAAGGTGATCTTCGGTGTCGACTCGATCGACGGCTTCTTCGACCTCTCCACCTGGATAGCCGCGATCATCGGCTCCGTCATCCTCCTCGCTCTCTACCGCCTCTTCACCGGCAACCGACACTCGCACCGCCACGCGTGATCCACTGACGGCGTACGCCCTCCACATACCCGAACGGCTCCCCTCCCCTTCGCGGGACGGGAGCCGTCGGCGTGTGGAGAGCGGGGACCCGGCCCGCCCGCAGCCCGAGGCGCCGCCGCACCGCGCCGCATCCCCCGCAGCACGCCGTCGCCGCGCGCCGACGAGCGGCGCCGGGGAACCGAAGGCGTCCGCCGGCCCACCCACGTACGCCTCCACCCGACATGATCGGCCGGACAGCTCGACTTCTGCCGCACCGTCCTCGACGAGGTCATGGACGTCTTCCCCCTTCCGGCTGGCCGACCCCCGCCCCGGCCATGACGCGCCTGCGTCTTCTTCGGGTCGTCGCCCCGGGACACCACCCGCCCCCGACCTCATGCGCGTACCGGACGCCCCTTCACGTCGGACCCGTCCCGTGCAGCCGGGGCAGTGCGGTGCCGGGCCAGGTTCTTGGTCAGGAGGCGAGTGGACTCGGCCACCCCGACCTCAGCGCCTCCTTCACGGGCCGGCAGACGTCCATCGGCGAGCCGGAGTTCGGCCAGGGCGGTGTCCATCGCCCGGTGCGCGGCGAACAGGCACGGGGTGCTGTAGATCGCGACGTCGACCCCGAGGCCGTCCAGTTCGCTGAGCGAGAGACGCGGGGACTTGCCGCCGGCGATCTGATTGAACAGCAGCGGCTTGCCGTCGACCACCTCGCGGATCCGCTCGATCCACTCGATGCTGCGGACGCCGTCGACGAGGACGACATCGGCATCCGTGGCGGCCAGGGCCCGCGCCCGGGGCGCCGATCCGTTCCAGGCCTTCCACGACGTGGCAGGCGACTTCGGCATCGACGTAGCCGTCGTCGATGTCGACCAGGAGGTGGTGGTGGGGGAAGGCGCCGCGCAGCCGCTGCACGAAGGCCATCATTTCGGGCCAGGCGATGAACCCGATGTCGGGCAGCCCGTAGTAGGAGGCCGCGAAGCCGAACCCGGACACGAACAGTCCGTTGTAATGCCCGGCCGCCACGGACGCCGAGTACATGTCGTACACGCCGATCAGGGGCGTGGTGCCCGGCTTCGCGATGTCGTCGCGCAGGGTGTTCCCGTAACTCATGGTCAGCTGCTCCGAGGGTGTGTCGCGCATGGGGGAGGAGGGCGCTGCGCCTCGGCAGCGCTCCACCGAAACGGATCATCTCGTGACCGTCTCGTGACGAATGGTTCCTGCAACGCTTCGAACCCCAGCGCGTCGCCACGTTCACCTCCCCCGCGCCCAGAACGGCCTTTCGGATCGAGCTGCGTTCTCCCGGTCGCCTTTCGGAGGGCATCGGAAGTCGATCGATGGTGTTGCGGAATAATTCCGCTCGGTTGTCTCGACTCGCACGACGCGCCATGTGAATCGACGGTGACTTCCGCCACACCGTCGTGAGTTGAACCGTATGCGAACCGCCCCCATCTCCCGCGCAGAGCTTCCGGCGCGGAAATTGGCGACCAGGTACTTTCAGCCCTTCCGGGGGAGAGTCGCAGCGGCTCTCAGGGCCTTCGTGTCGCGGGTGGTGGGGGAGTGAGGGAGACCTTTCCGGCCATCGCGTATGGCGCCCCCGGCTCGTCCGCGAGGACGCCTCGGAGGGGCAGGAGGACTCATCACGTACACAAGGGGACGCCCAGAAGCGGACGTATGGCGCAATCCTCCCGGTTGTCGGGGTGCCGACTCCCGGCCTGTGTTCCGAGTTGCAACAAACGCGACGCCGTGCCGGACGCCCGGCCAGGAGGAGAACGACCATGAACGACGCCCTGCGGCAGCAGAGTTGGAAGATCCAGACGGAATTGCCCGTCGAGTACGAGATAGTCGAAAGCCACGGCCTGCTCGACCCTGGTAATCCCGAACTCCTGACCATTCCCGGCGGAGGCAGGGTGGGGGGTACCCGCCTCGTCATCCTCGACCATTCCGTCGACGCGTTATACGGCGAGAAAATTCGGGACTACTTCTCGGAAAACGAGGTTGCGGTCGAATACCTGACGCTTCCCGGCTCGGAGGAGAACAAGTCCATCGAGTGGGTCCTGGAAGTGGTCAACAAGCTCAACGAGGTCGGCACCAACCGCCTCAGCTCCCCGCCCGTCGTCATCGGTGGCGGTGTCGTGGCGGACGTGGTCGGGCTCGTCGCCAGTCTCTACCGGCGCGGCATCCCCTTCGTGCGCGTGCCCACCACCCTGCTCGGCCAGGTCGACGTCAGTGTCGCCGCCAAGTCCGGCATCAACTACGGCGGATACCGCAACCGCCTCGGCGCCTACACCCCGCCCCCGAGGACACTGATCGACCGCCGCTTCCTCGCCACCGTCCCGGAACGGCAACTGCGCAACGGCATGGGCGAGATCTTCAAGATGGCCTGATCAAGGACCTGCGGCTCTTCGAGCTCCTCGAGGAGCACGGCGCCGACCTCATCGAGACGCGCTTCCAGGACCCCGAGCCCGGGAGCACCGGCCTGCCGGGCTCGGTGGCCGACGAGGTCATCGGCCGGGCGATCGCGGGAATGGCCGAGGAACTGCAGCCCAACCTGTGGGAGAAGGACCTCCAGCGATCCGTGGACTACGGGCACTCCTTCTCCCCCCTGGTGGAGATGCGAGCCCTTCCCGAGCTGCTCCACGGCGAGGCCGTCGCCATGGACTGCGTCTTCTCCGCCCTCATCGCCGCCGACCGCGGTCTGATCGACACCGCCCAGCTGGAGCGCATCGTGGCGGTGGCACGGCGCCTGGGGCTCGAACCGTCCCACCCCCTCTTCTGCGACGTGGCACTCGTCCTCGAGGGTCTCGCGGACACCGTGCTGCACCGCGACGGTCGACAGAACCTGCCCATGCTCACCGGCATCGGCCAGGTCTGCTTCCTCAACGACGTCACCGAGAACGAGATCGAGCGTGCCTGCCGGGGGATGGGCCGCCTGCTCACCCTCGAAGCCGGCCACCCCGAGCGGCCCGTCGGCGCGGACCGGTGAGCGAGAACGCCGGCGCCCCGGCCGCCCCGGACTCCCTGCGGGGGAAGGTCGTCGTCGTCACCGGCGGGAGCACGGGCATCGGCCGGGCGTCCGCCGTCGCGTTCGCCGAAGCCGGCATGCGGGTCGTCCTCGCAGCCCGCCGCGAGGACCGCGGCGCCGAGGCCGCGCACGAGATCCGGTCACGTGGCGGTGAGGCGCACTTCGTCCGCTGCGACGTGACCCTCCCGGACGAGGTCCACGACCTGTTCGCCCGGGTGATCGAGCGTCACGGCCGGGTGGACTGCGCCTTCAACAACGCGGGGGTGCCGGGCGACGGACGCCTCGCCGAGCTGACGCCCGAAACCTTCGACCGCGCCTTCGCCGTGAACGCCCGGGGCCTGTGGCTCTGCATGCGGGAGGAGCTGCGGCTCATGTCCGCCCAGGGAGGCGGCGGCAGCATCGTCAACAACACGTCGGTCCACGGCATCCGTACCGTCTTCCCCGGCATCGGCGCCTACGTGGCCTCCAAGCACGCGGCGGTGGCTCTGACCCGTATGGCGGCCATGGAGCACGCGCGCGAGGGCATCCGCGTCAACGCCGTCGCCCCCGGCCCCGTCGAGTCCGCCATGCTGGCCGCCTCGGAGGCTGCCGTCGGCGGCGCGACCACCTGGCGCGGACTGATCCCGTGCGGTGAGATCGGCACCGCGCGCCAGGTCGCCGACGTGGCGCTGTGGCTGTTCTCCGCCTCCTCCTCGTACGTCAACGGGCAGGTCATCGGCGTCGACGGCGGCTTCCTTGCGACCTGACCCGTTCACCTCCCCATCCCCTTCCAGGGGAGCGAAGGACACATCCATGCATGGCTTCAGCACCTACGACTTCATCGTGGTGGGCGCCGGCGCGGCCGGAAGCGTCGTCGCCGCCCGGCTCAGCGAGGACCCCGCCCGCAGCGTCCTGCTCCTGGAAGCCGGGCCGCCGGACGCCCTGGTGACCCGCGACGACGTGGACCGCGGAAAGCCCGCACCCGACATCTTCCTGCGCGCGGCCGAGATGCTCGGGGCTCACCCCTCCCGCTGCACCGTCTACGAGGACAGCGACGAAGGCATCGAGGCGGCCCACGCGGCGGGCATGCCCGTCATCGACGTACGCCCCTACACCGGCGCCCGTTTCCGACATGGCACGTGACGACGTCGTCCCGCACCCCTGACGGAGGCGAGCGGCCCCGCCGACCTCCTTCGGCCCCGGACGCTCTGCCGCCGCCCGTTCCTCCCGCCGTCTCCGGCGGCCTCGGTGCCGGCAGAGGGATGCGAGCCCAGGACGCGTCGGCCCGTGGCGGAATGCCGCGTGCCGCGCGGCGGTTGCTTGGATGAGCGAGCGCTCAACATGTGCTGTCGTCGAGAGGAAGACCGTGGCAGAGCCATTCTCGGTACCCGTCGTCGTACGCGGATACGAGACCGACACGCAGGGGCACCTGAACCAGGCGGTCTACCTCCAGTACGCGGAGCACGCCCGCTGGTCGCTCCTGCAGAAGAGCGGGATCCGGCAGGCGGATCTGCTGGAGCAGGGCGTGGGGCCGGTGGCCCTGGAGGTGACGGTCCGCTACCGACGGGAGTTGCGGGCCGGCGACGAGGTCGAGGTGACGTGTGCCTTCGTCTGGGGTGAGGGCAAGACCTTCCGTATCGAGCAGACCATCCGGAAGACGGACGGAACCGTGGCCGCCGAGGTGACGGGCGTCGGCGGTCTGCTCGATCTGACGGCGCGCAAGCTGGTGCCCGACCCGCGCGTGGTCTTCCGTACGCTGGCCGCCTCCCCCGAGGCCTTCGGCCTCTGACCGCCCGGACGGCGGGCCGAGGCCGACCCGGGCGGGAGTGGGGCCGCGGCCGACGCGGAATCACCGTTGCCATGGCGGCAGGACTCGGAGAGGGTCCGTGGAGCCCGGGGCCCGACCTTCGCCGAGGGTGGCGGGACGCCGAGCGGCAGTGTGCACATCGTCGACCTGCCGAACCCCGCCGCGGCGCGCTCGTTCGCCTTCGACGAGCCCAACTACCAGGCCGGGGTGTACCGCGACGTGCTGGTGCGTCGGTGGCACAACACGCTGGGGCGCACCATGGGGGACTTTCCCGGTGGTCCGACCGGCGGCAACCGGTATCTGGTGCTCGGCCTCGGTTCGGGCGAGGCCGCGGACCTCGCGGTGCCTGCGTGCAAGGACGAGCTGATCGCGTACGGGCCGTTGCTCTCCGACGACACCACCGCCTGGTTGGGTACGGTGGCGCTGGTCCGGGCGCCGGACGCCGCTACGGCACGTGCCGTACTCACTCCGGATCGGTACGCGGAGATCGAGGTCCACGAGTGGGAGTTCGGCGGCCGACGGTAAGGGGCTGAGGGGCTACGGATAGGTGTACCGCGCCAGAACCGACGCGGCCCGTTCGCGACGCCCGCCGACGCGACGGAGGCCCGTAGGTACGGAGGTACGGAGTCCTCCTGAACCGCGTGCGGTCACGCGAGGCTCCGCCCCGTCCCGCGCCCTCCCCTGCCGCGCCCGCGAGAAGCGGTCAGGGAAGCGATCACCGAAGCCGCGGCGGCTGTGACGGCGAGGCTTCCCACCGCGACCGTCCCCACGCCGATCACGAAGAGGCCACTGGCGTCGTCCGACCAGTCGACGGCGGCAGCGAGGGTCAGACCGGCCGTGGTGCCGAGGACCGCGCCGGCGGCCTGGCGCCGGGAGGCCGCCCAGTACACCGCCGCCAGCAGCGCCAGGACCAGCCCGATGACCTGCCAGGCCTCGTACGGCCCGGTCGTCGACCCGTCGGGGTGCACATCCCGATGCTGGTCCCAGCCCAGCCAGCCGGCCCACGCCCCCAGCGCCACCACGGCCGTCACGAGGGCGGCCGACAGTCGGGCGGTTCCATCGATTCGTCGTTCCATGGCTCCACCCTGCCCGCCCGGCCGCTCACCTCCCAGAGCGCCGGTACTCAGCTGTGCCCCGAGTGCGTGAGTACCTGAAGTACCCGACCGGACCCGCCCGCCCCGCGACATATCGACCGACGGGCGCCGCCTCGGGAAAGTAGCATCCGCGGATGCGCAACATCGAGGAGCTGGTGCCGGAGGCGGGGCACGCGGACGCCGTCGGCCTGCGCGAGGTCGACGCCGCGGAACTGGCTCGGTACGCGGTCGACCCGGCACACCCGTGGTGGCGGCGCAGACCGTGCGTGCACGCGCTGGCCGGGCGGGTGCCGGAGGGGCACGTCGCCGACCTGATCGCCCGCGTCCGCGACTCGGGTGACGTCGGCGAGGTGCGCATCGCCCTGCTCGACCTCCTCGCCGGCCGGGAGGAGCTCCTGCCGTGGCTGCGGCACGAGGACCGGCGGCGGGAGGAGTCGTACGGCCTGCCCGAGGCGATCCTCAAGGCCCGTGGTCTCCTGGGCGACCGCTCGGCCGCAGCGGAGTTGGCGGCGCTGGCGGCCTCACCGTGGCCACGTCAGCAGGCGCTCGGCGCGGCCGGGTTGGACGCGCTGGTCACGCGCTACGGGGCCGAGGCGGTCCTGGCCGACGTCGGTGACGAACGGCCGGAGGACCGTGCTTTCCGTATCCGTACGCGCCACGGCTCGGGGGCGGACGTGACCGACGCACTGGCGGACCCTGATCGTGGCGTCGCGTACCTCGCCCAGTCGCTCGTCTCGGACGCGGACCGTCTTCGCCGCTACCTCGGGGAGGCGCCGACGACGGGGGCGAAGCTCTGGACCGCGTACGCCCTGCACCGCATCACCGGGGACGCGGCCGAGACGCGAACGATCTACGACGGGCTGGGGCGCCCCCGGGTCGAGGTGGCCGGCCTGGACGAGGAAGTCCGCAGCGCGATCGTGCACGCGTACGCGAGCGGCTGCCAGCGGAACAGCGACCCCCGGTGGCGCGTCGAAGCCCTCTGCACCGACCCGCCCTTCCTGCCCGATGAAGACGAGCGGCTCCGAAGGGCGACCGCCGCGCTGACCACTGCGGGTCTCGCGCCGAGAGCACCGATCTCCTGCGGGGAGTTCCACCAGCAGGGCGGGGGGACCTATCACGTGATCGAATGCGGCGCGGGCAGGGTGTTCGTCAGCACGCTCGGCATGTTCGCCTCAGCCGCTGAGTCCGAAGGCGGAACCGAAGGCCAGGACGCGGTCCGTGAGGCCCTCGCCGCGGCCGGCTTCCGCTGGATCGACACCACGACAGGCGCGATCCGCGTCACCGACCTGTGCGTCTACCACTTCGGTGGTCGTGGGCCCCTCGACGTCGACACCCTGCTGTTCTACTGGCAGGACTGAGCGACGGCCCATGCCGGGAGTCCGGGCGAAGGGGGCACCTGGGCGGCGGAGCGTCACCACCGCGGTGCCCCGGTACGACTCGACGGAGTCGTACCGGTCATGCGGCAGTTTCGCGGTGGCCGCGGTGGCGGGGGTGGCGGCGGTGGCCGCAGGGCAGGCGGGGTGGTCCGAGGTGGGACCGCGCTGAGACCGGGGAGAGCCGACCCGTCTGCCCTGCGGCCGGAGATCAGGGCTTGTTGGCAAGGGCCCCGAGGTACTGGTTCACCTGCTCCAGCCGCGCGTCCATGCTGCCCGTCCTCTCGGACACGGCCCGCAGCTCGTCGCAGACCGCGAGCAGCGCGAGCGCCACCGCCCTCGTGCCGGGGTCGGACACCTCCTCCAGGGCCGACCGGGCCGCATCGGCCGACGGGACGGGTCGGGATTCCTGTGCCATGACTGCGCCTCCTGCCCGGCCGCCCATCGGCCGTTCCTGTACGTCTGCCCCGAACACCCCGCACGTACGGCGGAGGACAAGGTCTTCGTCCGCGGTGTGCCGGCGGCAAGGACGCCGCCGCCCACCGGCCGGCCCACCACGAGGTGGCCCCCCGGGGTTTCTGCCCCTGTGCGACGGCTGGACCGGGATGCCCGGGGGAGTGGGGGGTTTACGGGTGGTACTTGGGAGCAGGAGGGGGTTGAGACCCATCCGGTACGTCACGAGGAGGTCCCCGATGTCGGGCACGGAGAAGAGCAAGGCTCAGGCGGAGCAGATCAAGGGCAAGGCCAAGGAGAACGTCGGCCGTGTCGTCGACAACGAGCGCATGACCGCCGAAGGCCGTGCCGACCAGGCCAAGGGCAACGCCCGCGAGGCCAAGGAGGACGTCAAGGACACCTTCCGGCACTAGGCACGCGCAGCGGCACCCCGCGCAGGACCGGGCCCCCGATCTGTCCCCCAGGTCGGGGGCCCGGCTGTGTCCGCTCGTGGTGGACCTTCAGGCGCCCGCGTCCGACGTGGGGCCGCAGCAGGTCGCTGACACCGCGCACGCCCTGCGCGACACGATGCCCGGAGCGACGAGTGTGCGGGACCAGGCGGCGCCCACGATCGCAGATCGGCGCGCCGCCTGACAGCACATCAAAAAAGCTTCTGAGCAACACAGTTACGTGCCAAAAGTCTTGACGTGTAGGCGTCGCGATGACTTCATGGGAGCGCTCCCACCGCTCTGGAGCATCCCACCGACTGGAGGCCCCCGTGAATACGCGAGCAGCGCCCATGCCCCGTGCCGTCCTCACCCTCGTGACCGGGATCGCGACTCTCCTCGCGTACGTCCTCCTCGGGGGCGTCCACGCGCAGGCCCGGACCGCCGGCGCCGTGGCGACAGGACTCCACGTCAGCGACGGACGGCTGCTGGAGGCGAACGGCAACGACTTCGTGATGCGAGGCGTCAACCACGCCCACACCTGGTACCCGGGCGAGACCCAGGCGCTCGCCGACATCAAGGCCCTCGGCGCCAACAGCGTCCGGGTCGTGCTCTCCAACGGCCACCGCTGGTCGGCGAACAGCCCCGCCGACGTCCGGGCCGTCGTCGCCGACTGCAAGGCCAACCGGCTGATCTGTGTCCTGGAGGTCCACGACACCACCGGGTACGGAGAGGAGGCGGCCGCCGGCACCCTCGACCAGGCGGCCGACTACTGGATCGGACTGAAGAGCGTCCTCGCAGGCCAGGAGGACCACATCATCGTCAACATCGGCAACGAGCCGTGGGGCAACGCCGACCCGGCAGGCTGGACCGCCCCCACCATCGCCGCCGTGAAGAAGCTGCGCGCCGCCGGCCTCGCGCACACGATCATGGTGGACGCACCCAACTGGGGTCAGGACTGGCAGGGTGTCATGAAGGCCGAAGCGCGTTCCGTCTACGCCGCCGACACCACCGGGAACCTTGTCTTCTCCATCCACATGTACAGCGTCTTCGACACCGCGCAGGAGATCAGGGACTACCTGGGGGCGTTCACCGCCGCCCGGCTCCCGATTCTCATCGGGGAGTTCGGAGGACCCGCAGACCAGTGGGGCGACCCCGACGAGGACACCATGATGGCCGCGGCCGAGGAACTCCGCCTCGGTTACCTCGCCTGGTCATGGAGCGGGAACACCGATCCCGTCCTCGACCTCGCCGTCGACTTCGACCCGAGCCGCCTCAGCGGCTGGGGCGAGCGGATCTTCCACGGCGCGAACGGCATCGCCCAGACCTCGCGAGAGGCCACCGTCTTCGGCGGCGGCTCCCCGGACACCCAGGCCCCGACCGCCCCCGGCGCACCCTCGGCCACCGCCGTCACCGCCGACTCCGTCACCCTGACCTGGGCCGCGGCCACCGATGACACCGGAGTCACGGGCTACGACGTCGTCCGGGTCGGCGGCGCCACCGAGACCCCGGTCGCGTCCACCGCGACCACCGGGGTCACGGCGACGGGCCTCACCGCCGACACCACGTACACCTTCGCCGTGTACGCCCGCGACGCGGCGGGGAACCGTTCCCCCCGCTCGGCCTCCGTCGATGTCACCACCGACGAGGGCACCCCCGTCCCCGGCGTGAGCTGCGCCGTCGGCTACCGCGCGGTCGGCGAGTGGCCTGGCGGCTTCCAGGGCGAGATCACCCTGCGCAACACCGGCACCACCCCCATCCAGGGTTGGAGGCTCGGCTTCTCCTTCGCCGCCGGGCAGACCGTCGCCCACGCCTGGGGCGGCACCGCCACCCAGACCGGCAGCGCGGTCGCGGTGACGCCCGCCTCCTACACCGCCACCATCGCCCCGTCCGGTGCGGTCACCGTCGGCTTCATAGGAACCAAGGGCGCGACGAACCCGGCCCCGGCCGCCTTCACCCTCGGCGGCACCTCCTGCGCCACGTCCTGACCTCCCGGGGCGCGGACACACCGCCCGCGCCCCGGCCGTTCCTCGGGCTGGGGCGGCGGGCGGGCGAATCGTGACGTCGGCGAACGTCCAGGACTGACTCCCGTCGGCTCTACGACGGCCCTGTCGGACCAGGACCTGGCGCGGCGGGGCTTGGCCGAGTCGAGGGGCTGGTCGCGCCGTCCGGAAGCCCGCCGGGCCCGCGGGGGTTACGGCCACGGACCCGGTACGGGGACTGGTCGATGAGGGTCGGGCAGTCACGCGGTACGGAGCCCGGGTCACCGGGAGCGGCGCTTGTGGTCCAACCGCCAGATCAGCGCGGACACCAGGCTCAGAACGACCAGAACACCGCCGGTCACGAAGGCGAGCATCCGGTCCGCCGTGTGCACGGCGGTGTTCTGCGCATCCAGGACGAAGGGCGAGACCACCAGCCAGACACCCGCGATGCCCATCACGGCGTCGGACCACGGTCCAGAGCCCCGGTACATGCGCCGGCCTGCGGTGAACGCGACGACGAGCCCGACCAGCAACTCGTTCACCTGAGCGTCTTTGGGGCCGAGCTGCGTCGCCATGGGCATCAGCACCAGCAGTACGCCGACCGCCAGCATCAGCAGGCCGAGAACCTGATCGTGGGCTCCTTGACGCAGCGTGTGGGCCGGGTCCGAGACGCGAGCGGTCAGACCCCGATCGATGTGGATCACCATGGATCTCAGCTCCTCCAGTACGGCTCCTGCGCGACTACCCCTCGCCTTCGGCGGTACTCCGCGCGATCGGTGGTACTCCGCCCCTTCGGGAGCGTGCCGCCCGCGCTTCTGCTCGCCCGGAGACCGGAGCGGAAGGGGCGAGAAGAGACGTACGTCAAGTCCGTCATCCCGGGTATGCGCAGTACGGGGAGCGCCACCCGCGTATCGGGTGTGGACCTCGGCACGGGCGGCCCGCCCCCGCCCGGGCCGCGCTCGCGACCGCGCGCACCCTCATCGGTCGCACCCCTCCTCCGCCGGGTTACGGAAAGTGGTATCTGATCATGAACCCTTCACAAACGGTCGGGCCCGCTCCCGTAAGGATGGATACGGGCAGTGACTTCGCCCGGCTCTCCCGGAAGATCCAGGACGCCGGCCTCATGGCCCGGCGGCCCGGGTACTACGCGCTGCGCATCGCGGCCGTGACGGCCCTGTACGCCGGTGGGTGGACGGTCTTCGTCCTGATCGGCGACAGCTGGTGGACGCTGCTGGCAGCCGGTTTCCTCGCCTTCGTGTTCGGGCAGGTGGCCCTGCTCGCGCACGACCTCGCCCACCGGCAGGTCTTCCGACTCCGCAAGGCAAGCGAGGTGTCCGGACGCGTCGCCGGGAACCTCGGCATCGGCATGGGGTACGGCTGGTGGCAGGACAAGCACACCCGCCACCACGCCAACCCCAACCACGAGGACCTCGATCCCGATCTCGACCCGGACATCTTCGTCTGGACGCAGGACCAGGCCCGCGAGGCAAAGGGACTGCCGAGGCTCCTCGGCCGCTCCCAGGCGTTCCTCTTCTTCCCCCTGCTCACGCTGGAGGGGTTCAACCTGCACGTGTCCGGGGTGCGGTCGCTGCTCGACCGCTCGCTCAAGCACCGCGTGTGGGAGGCGGCCTTGCTCGCCGCTCACTTCGCGGCCTACCTCGGTGCGCTGTTCCTGGTGCTGCCGCCCGGCAAGGCGGTGGTGTTCCTCCTCGTCCACCAGTGTCTCTTCGGCGTCTACCTCGGCTCGATCTTCGCCCCCAACCACAAGGGCATGCCGATCCTGCGAGGTGCCGACCGGCCCGACTTCCTGAGGCGCCAGGTCCTCACCTCCCGCAACGTGCGCGGAGGCCGGTTCACCGACATCCTCCTCGGCGGTCTCAACTACCAGATCGAGCACCACCTCTTCCCGAGCATGCCGAGCCCGCACCTGCGCAGGGCCCAGGTCATCGTCCGCGCGTACTGCCAGGAGCTCGGAGTCAGTTACCTGGAGACCAGCCTGATCACCTCCTACCGCCAGAGCCTGGCCAGCCTCCACGCGGCGGGAGCCCCCCTCAGAAGGCCGCGCACCGCCTGACGCACCGCCCGGTGGCCGGCACGGTCCGTACGAGTGCCCTACCGGAGCCGGCTCCGGGACGGGCCACGTTCCGGAGGGCCACCAGCTCCTGGGGTCAGCGCGGCGACTCCCCGCCCTGGGCCACCCTCTTTCCGTCCACCGCGGGCTTCGTCATCCGGCAGCGGGCCGTTCCGTCCTCGAAGGTTCCGAGGCGTCGGTGAGGTCGGCGCCGGTGGCGGCGTCCCGCTGGGTATGGGCGACACCGTGCCAGTCCAGGCACATGACGGTGGCGTCGTCGTCCAGGTGGCCTCGGCCGGCGTCGACGACCGCCCCGACGAGAGTGCGGGCGGCCTCGCGGGGATGCAGCTCGCGAGTACGGACGATCAGGTCCGACAGGTCGAGGTTCTCGGCGTTGCGTTCCAGCATGCCGTCCGTCAGCATCACCAGCCGATCACCCGGCCGCAGATCCAGCGACTGCACCCGGTAGATGTGTGCGCGTGCGGCGTGAGGGCTGAGACCGAACGGCAGGTCGACGCGGGGAACGATCTCCTGTACCTCCCCGTTCCGCATCCGCAGCGGCCAGGGGTGCCCGGCGTTGACGAACTCGGTCCGGCCGTCGAGCAGGCTGATACGCAACAGCTGCCCGGTGACGTAGCCCTGGCGACCATGCTCCCGCATGGCCTGGTCGGCCTGGTGGGCCTGCTCCGCGAGTCCGGCGCCCGCCCGCCGCGCCCGGCGCAGGGCACCCACCACGAGGGTGGCCAGTAGCGCGGCGTCGACATCGTGGCCCATGGCGTCGGTCACGGAGAGCTGGACGGTGTCCCGGTCGATCACGTAGTCGAAGGTGTCGCCCCCCACGTGTTCGGCGGGCTCCAGCGCCCCGGCGACCGCGAACTGCGCCGCCTCACACGCCAGCGACGCCGGGAGGAGCCGGTGCTGGATCTCCGCGGCCAGACTCAGCGGGGTGGTGCGCCGGCCCCACTGGTACACATCGGTGTGGGACCGGTTCGCGATGACGATGTACGCCAGCGCGTGCGCGGTCTCGCCGATCTCCCGCATCACCTCGACGCCCGGCACCGCGGGCAGGAACAGTTCGAGGAGCCCGATGGCGTCGCCGCGGTTGGTCACCGGGGCGACGACCCGCACCAGCCGACCTCCGCCCCCGTCCTCCACCCTCGGCCGCTGGCTGCGGATCACGTCGTCGTAGAGGGTGCCGCGCAGAGAGATACGTCGGGCCGGCTCATCGGTCTCGACGCTGCCCGCTGCCCCCAGCCGCACGACCGAACTGCCGGTGAAGTCAGTGATCAGGAACGACACCGACGCCGCCCCGAGGTGCTCCTTCAGCATGCGCGCGACCACGTCGAGCGACTCCACGGGGGCTGCGGCCTCCGCCGCCTCCAAGGCCCCGGCCAAAGTCATCGTTCCGCCCTGGAGGCTCCCGCGTGCGGTGGGACGAGGGGCCTGCCCGCCGTCCAACCCTTCTGAGCTCACAACGATCGATCCTCTACTGCTCGATGCCGGCCGGGATTGTGTCCGGAGGGGCGTAGATCCGTGCCAGGGCGACCGGACACGTCACATTGCACCACGTGACGGCGCGCTGTCGTGGGCCAGAGGTGGTCTCCACGAGCGGCGAACGGTGCGGCACCCACAGCCGCTCCCGGGCACCGCACGGGGCTTCACTCGGACAGACGTCCGGCGAGACCCGCGGTCGTTTGGGCCCGACCGCGAACCTCCCAGGGCGTTCGGAGCATCCGACGTCGCTGGGCACCGGCATAGCCGCCACGCCGGTCGGAGAGCGCCGGTGCTCGACGGCTGGCCGCCGTCACCGGACAATCGCCGCCGTTAAATCGTGTCAGTCGGGCCCGCACCGGGCGCCTCGTCCGAGCCGCTCGTGCCGACCGCTGCACCCCGCCTCGTGCCGAGGGCGTCTCCCCGCCTCCCGTCGGTGGCCTTCGCCCGCCTGGTGGCGACCGCCGCCAGCACCACGCCGACCGCGATCACCGCGAGACCACGCACCCACACCTGCGCCTCGATCTGTGTGGCGAGCACGACACAAGAGATCAGCCCCAGGACGGGGATCACGGTCGGAGCCCGGAAGTGGTCGGTCTCGCCCGAGTCCCTACGCAGGACGAGGACCGCGGTGTTGACGATGGAGAACACCACAAGGAGCAGCAGGACGAGAGTGGAGGCGAGTTCGGCGACACTGCCGGTCAGCGCGAGGAGCATCGCCAGCCCCGTGGTGGCCACGATCGCGACCCAGGGCGTCCGGCGACCGGGCAGTACCTTGGTCAGTCCGGTCGGCAGCAGCCCGTCGCGTGCCATGCCATAGGCGAGGCGGGACGACATGATGCCGGTGAGCAGTGCACCGTTGGCGACGGCGACGAGTGCGACGGCATTGAAGAGCCATGTCGGAACGCCGCCCGCCGCCTTGACGACCTCGAGCAGCGGCCCGCTGGACCCGGCGAGCGTGTCGGTCGGCACGGCGACGGAGGCCGCGATCCCCACGAGGACGTACACGACGCCCGCCGTAGCGAGTGCGCCGAACAGTGCTCGCGGGTAGGAGCGGCGGGGGTTTCGGGTCTCCTCCGCGACGTTCACCGAGGTCTCGAAACCGACGAAGGAGTAGTACGCCAGCACCGAACCGCTCAGGACAGCCGCGGCAGCTCCCTTATCCGAAGTGCCGAGCTGGGTGAGCCGGCTCGTGTCGCCTTCGCCGCGCGCCAGCAGCCAGACGCCCAGGCCGACGATGACGACGAGACCGCCGACCTCGATGACGGTGGCGACGACGTTCGCACGGGTCGATTCCTTGATGCCCCTCGCGTTGACCAGCGCGAGTGCGCCCAGGAAGACCACCGCGACCAATCCGACGGGAAGCGTGACGAATGCCGAAAGGTAGGCGCCGCCGAAGCCTCGGGCGAGTGCCGCGACCGAGACGATTCCCGCGGCGAGCATGCAGAATCCGGCGACGAAGCCGACGGCCGGACCGAACGCCCGTGTGGCGTAGTGGGACGCTCCGCCGGCCCTCGGGTACTTCGTCGCGAGCTCGGCGTACGAGGCGGCCGTCAGGAGAGCCAGCAGGAGGGCGACGATGAGAGGCACCCACACGGCGCCGCCCGCGTCTGCGGCGACCTGGCCGACCAGGACGTAGACGCCGGCGCCTAGGACGTCTCCCAAGATGAAGAAGAAGAGCAGGGGAGTGGTGAGGGCCCGCTGAAGGGAGGTCTCTGTCGCGGCCGTCGGGGGTGCGGTTCTACCTGTCGACATGTCGACCCGTATCCCCTAGATAGTCGGAAGCACACCCTTCCACCAGCACTTCACTCTTCAAGCGCTACACCGTGCGGGGCGGGAGGCGGGAGGCCTGTTCAGGTACAGGAGGCGCCCTTTCCTTGTGGACGCCCGCCCCTGGGTGGGGGGCTCAGGGCCTGGGATCTCTGCGGTGCCACCGAGGGCGGGTATCGCCGCCGCGACGCCCGGCGACCGAGGCGCAGCGCGAACACTGGCGCTGGACGCGATCCGCCGCACCGCCGGACTCCGGGAAGGTGTCCGTCCAGGTGATGTGCGGGAAGCGTCCGAGCTGGGAGCGGCTCAGGGAGAGACCGCACACGGTCTGGTTCATGCCGGGCTCCCAGGCGTGCACCTCGCCCGCGGGCAGGCGGCGCCTGCCTTCCTCCTCGTCCGTCCACTGCCCGGAAGCGGCGACGGCGTACTGCTTGACGCGTGCCATGGCGTACTCCCCGATGCTCGATCTGTCGAACGAGTGCCCGGTCTGGCGTCGTCGATGTCCCGGAGGGCGGGCTGGTTCGTAGGGTGTCCTCACGGAACACCGACCCTGCGTGACGAGGGCGGCGCTCCGGGTGGGGGGCCCTGGGTCCCCAGTCCTCGCGTACTCCGACCCCGCGCTCTGCATCGCCTTCTCCCTAGGCCTGCCCGGCCGGGCATCCGGCGTGGCCCTCACCCTCCCCGCCCACCAGCGCCCGGGTTGCCGCCGTAGACCTCGTCTCCCGCGACCCATGCGGCCCGGTGGCCGGCGTCAAGGAATCGGGTGACCATGCGGGCGGCCGGCTCTGGCTTGGTCGCGAACTCCGTCTTGTCACCGAGTCCGGCGGCCCGGCAGCGGTCGGGGTCGGAGGTCCAGGAACGCGGAACATGGAGTTCCCGGTCGATGGCCGCGTGCCCTCGCGGGGTCGAGTGGGTGAGGTAAACGGTTATCTGGCTGTCGCGCAGATGCTCCACTACGTAGTCACCCAGGTCGTCGCGGACCTGGTCGGCGTCCCACTCGGCCCGCCCGGACAGGTGCGGCATGCCGTCCGGGGTCCTGTCCCCGGCCCACTCGGCGATAGTCCAGCAGTTCTTGCGCGGCAGGTCAGACAGCAGGCCGAGTACCACCTTCCGGGCTCGGCGCCGGGATTCGACCCGCGTGCACCGTCCCGTATCCGGCTCGTCAGGCCCTCGAACGCCTCCTGCCAGTCGGCAGGGTTTACGCTGTGACCTGCGGCCACAGCGTGATCTTCAGTCTTCACACACCGATGATCAACGGCGGCCGCACCCGTCTCCACAGCGCGTCAGGCTCGCGCAGCGCCTGTCTGCCGTCCTGTGTCTGGAGGACTTGTGCAACGCGGCGAAGTCTGGTGGGTCCAATTCGACGAGCGGAGGTTGGTCGTGCTGCTGTCGGGAGACGACGCGTCCGGGATCCGGGTGATGCAGGTCGTCGCTCCGGCGGGCGTCGACATTGGCGGTCTGGGCATCGAAGTGATGGTGGGGGCCGGTGAAGGAGTGCCGTTCGAAGGCGTGCTGCGGCTCGCGTTCCCGCGTCCAGGCTTCACCCCCTGCACGTGGCTGACCACTGTGTCACGGGACGACCTGATAGAGCGGGCGGCCGTCCTGTCCTCGGCGAAGCTCAGCGAGATCGACGATGCCCTCCGACTCGCTGAACAAGCGCAGGAGCAGACCCCAGCGACGACCGTGAAGCTCAGCGAGACAAGGGACGTCCTCCGTCTCGGTGAACTCGGGTAGAGGGAGAAGGAGCCGACGGGGTGGGCGGTCTCGGCCAGATGGTCGACGCTGTCCGACTGCTCAGTCCGATACGTACCCCTCAGTCCACTCGTCCTTGTCCATGACGAACTCTTCCACGTGGAAACAGTCCGGTTCCTCGCTGAAGCCCGGGAGTTGGCGGGCTCGTTCAATCCGTGCCCGTGCGGCGTCCCTGCTCGAGTAGGTCCCAAGCAGTTTGACGTCGTCCCCCGCCTCTTCATCGGCCCAGAAGTCGTCGGGAGTCTTGAAGTGTTCGACTTCCGTTTCTTCCGGCACGTGATGGTGTACGTGCCAGAGCAGGTAGACCATCTGTGGATCGGCCATGGTGATCTTCCGATCTTCATTGCTGGGCTCAGTTGCGCGACAGGTACTGGCGCATCCAAGGAACGCCCGGATGGAATCCATTGGAAGACCGGGCCGGTGGTGGACTTTGCAGGCGGCCGTCCTTTCGTGTGGGTGGACGACGAGCAGAGCGAGCTGGACCAGACGTACGTGACCGCCCACCACCAAGGGCCCGGGCTCCTCCACCACGTCGACCCGCGGCTCGGCTTACAGGAGAACCACTTCCACATGCTCGCCGGCTTCGGCCGGTCCCTGGACACCTCACGAACGACCGGCTGAGCGGCTCGAAATCCGACCGCCGGATTCGCGTGCTGAGATCGGCCGGCCGGCCCTTGCCCTGGTAACGGGACGGCATCAGTGCTGGGTTGCCGCTTGCTGTAGCTGAGCGGTGATTCCCTGCCGGTCGATCTGTATCCAGTACTCGACGATGCGTCCGTGCTCGACGCGATAGACCGCGCTGGTCATCGCCGTGACCTGTAGGAGCCGTGCGGCTTCGCCTGAAGGAAGCGGGTCAGGATGAGGCGGAGGGTGGGTAGCTGGTCCGCGGGATGGAAGCCCGGGCTGGTGGCCGCGCTGGTGAGGACCGAGGCGATCAGGGCGATGATCCACGTCGCCGTACCGTCCGGGTCCAGTCCGGGGTCGATCCGGCCGTCGGCGGGCGCGAACTTCATGGCCTCGCCCACACACCTCGGCGCCGCTGCGGCGGCGGCCGCATTCCTGTTGCGTTCACCGCAGGTGGCGAGCGCCCCGGCGAGTGGACGCAACTCCGTCAGGACGAGTCGCGGGCTCCGCGAGGGATCGCCAGGTCCGCCAGGAGCGCCTCGCCGGGACGGAGGTCCCTCCAGGTGCCGCACCAGGTCAGGACGGCGATCGCGGAGGTCGGGAACTTGGTCCGTACACGGTCCATGCCGTCCCCGACCGCCCTGGTCGCGAGAAGGAGGATCAGATCCTCGAGGCCCGGGTTGTGCCCGACCAGGAGCAAGGTGGCGACCTCGTCCGGTACGCCGTGGAGGATATCGAGCAGTTCTGGGCCGTCCGCCCCGTACAGCCGCGGTTCGTGGCGGGTCGGCACAGGGCTCTCCAGCTCCGCGGCGGCCAGCTTCCAGGTGTCACGGGCACGCCGGGCCGGGGAGCACAGGACGAGGTCGGGCAGTCCGTCCGTCTCGGCCAGGAAGCGCCCCGCGGCCGGGGCGTCGCGCAGTCCGCGCGGGCCGAGCGGACGGTCCTGGTCGGCGACGCCTTCCGGCCAGGCGCTCTTGGCGTGCCGCAGGACGAACAGCCGGCGCGGTCGGCCGCCGCCGACGGGCCCGCGGGGCTCAGAAGGTTCGGTGGGGGACAGCACACCCGTGAGCGTAGGCGGCGGGACGCCGAACGGCCACAGACGCTACGGGTACGTGCGCACGTCGTCGTTGTAGTCGCGGGCCCGGTCCCGTACGAGATCCGGCAGGGTGCCTGTCGCCAGGTCCGCGAGGGTCGTGCTCTCCAGTACCTGGCGCAGACTCGTCCGCACCGCACGCCACACGTCCGGCATGGGAGCCGCCGCACCCTGGTACTCCAGGCCCGTCAGTTTCAGGTCCCGCACACTGACGAGCGGCCCGTCCATCGCGCGGATGACGTCGGCGAGGGTGATCTCCGCGGGCGGTCGGGTGAGGATGTAACCACCGTCGGGGCCGCGCACGCTTCGCACCAGACGCGCCTGCCGCAAGTCGCTGAGCACGACGAAGAGAAAGCGGACGGGGATGTCCTGGCGTCCGGCGATGTCCTCGGCCTTGAGGGGCCGGTCCGACGAGCAGGCCAACTCGGCCATGGCCCGGATGGCGTAGTCCGTTCGTGCTGAGATCCTCACGGACTCAATGTCTCACGAGTGGGGGGGAACCTGACCTGGAGCGGCGTTCGCGGGCTCGTCAACAGGATGCCGTCGCGGCGTTGTTGTCCGGAAGCGGCGTTGCCACTCCACTTTGTCCATCGACATAGTGAACATTGGCCTGCAGTACCCAGCTCTGGTCCGGAGGTCTCCGTGGTACCTGTCGTGTCCTCGCCGTCCGCCGAGTCCGCCCGCCCTCGCACCACCGTGGCAGTCGTCGGCGCGGGCGCGGCCGGCGCACTCGCCGCCGTCCAGCTGTGCGAAGCGGCGGGCCGACGCCGTATCCCGCTCGATCTGGTCCTGGTCGACCCCGCGCCGGAGGCGGGCCGGGGCACCGCGTACGCCACCGAGGTACCCGAGCACCGGCTCAACGTGCCCGTCGGCGGCATGAGCTGCTACCCGGACGATCCGGGCCACTTCCGGCGCTGGCTCTGTCGTCACGGCGAATCCACCGTCACCGCGGCGGACTTCGTCTCCCGGTACCGCTACGGCTCGTATCTCGCCGACACGCTCGGCCGAGCCGCCATCAGGGCGCACGGCACGGTCTCCGTACGGCGACTGCGCACCAGGGCGACCGGATGCGCCGACGCGGCCGGGGAACGCCTGGAGCTCCGGCTCGCCGACGGTGGCACGATCACGGCGGACAGCGTGGTCCTCGCCACCGGGCCCGCGGCGGGCCGGGCCGGCTGGGCTCCGCCCGAGCTGGTCGCCTCCGACCGGTTCGTCCCCCGCCCCTGGATGCCGGGCGCGCTCGACGCCGTAGGCGAGTCGGACGACGTCCTCCTCGTCGGCACCGGTCTCACCGCCGTCGATCTCGCGCTCACCCTCGACCGTCCCGGCCGCACGGTGCACGCCGTGTCCCGCAGCGGGCTGCTGCCCCAGCCGCACGCGGTCGCCCCGCTGCCCCCCGTACCGCCGCCGCCAGGGCTCGCGGTTCTCCCGTTCCACCGCCTCCGCAGGGAGTTGATGCGGCACTTCGCTGCCACGCGGCGGGCCCACGGCGACTGGCGGCCCGCACTCGACGGGCTGAGGCCGGAGATCGTACGGCTCTGGCAGGGCCTCACCCACGACGAGCGGGCGGAGTTCCTCGGCCGTGACGCCACCCCGTGGAACGTGCACCGGCATCGCATGGCACCCTCCACCGCCGAGGCCATCGCCCGGGCACGCGCCACCCGCAGGCTCCAGGTCCACGCCGGCCGGGTCACCGCCGCGGGACCGTGCGACGACGGTGGCCTGGTCGTTTCCCTCGCCGACGGGCGTGAGCTGCGCGTGGGCTGGGTGGTGGACTGTACGGGGCCGGGGCTGCGGGCCGACGCCGGCGGCGATCCGTTGTGGAGCGGGCTGCTGTCCGACGGCCTCGCCGTACCCGGACCGCTGGGCATCGGGGTGTCCACCGAGGGCGGCAGGCTGCTCGACGCCCAGGGGTGCCTGAAGCGGCCGCTGTTCACGCTGGGCGCGCCCCGCCGAGGCGAACTGTGGGAGACGACGGCGATCCCCGAGATCCGTATCCAGGCCGAGGAGGTCGCCGAAGCCGTACTCGAGCCGCTCACCAGTGCTCCCCGGCCGGTACGCCGCCGGCCCACCGACCAGTTCGGGCTGCCGTTGTCCACCCATGCCGCGGCTGCGGCGTCCTTCCGCTGCGGACTCACCCGGGTGATCACCGTACGGGCGAAGGCGGCGGAGTCGTTCGCGCGCGCCACCGAACTGGACCCCGGGTTCGCGCTCGGGCACGCCGCTCTCGCCCTGCTCGGTCACGAGTGCGGAGCTGACGTCGACGTCGCCCGGGAGCTTGCGGACGCCCAGCGCAGCGTGCGGGAACGCGGCGACGAGCGGGAGCGGTCGTTCGTCGACGTCGTCACCCGCCGCATCAGGGACCGCGAAGCCCACGCGGGCGCCGTGGGCGAGGGAACGGGCGACGGTGACACCGCGCTCATCCACCACCTCGGCCGGTTCCCCGCCGACGCGTTCGTGCTCGGCATCGCCGTTCCCACCATCGCCTTCTCCGGCATCACGGATCTCGACGGCACACTCGCCCTCGATCTGGTGGAGCGGACCGCGTCCGCCTACGAGGGGCACTGGTTCCACACCTCACTCCTCTCCTTCGTCCGGCAGGAGCAAGGAAGGATCGAGGAGGCCGGTGAACTCGCCCGGTCAGCACTCGCCGCACAGCCCGCCTCCGGGCACGCCGTGCACGCCCTCGCCCACGTCCACTACGAGTCCGGTGAGCACCGCACCGGCCGGGACTGGCTCGACGGCTGGATCGGGGGCCAGGGGCGGGGCGCCGTCCACCGGGCACACTTCTCCTGGCACGTGGCGCTCCACGAACTGGCCCTCGACGACTCTGCGGCTGTACGCCGCCGCTGGTTCGCCCAGCTCGCGCCCGGCCAGGTCAACGGGGTGCGGGCCCTCGTGGACTCCGGCTCCCTGCTGTGGAGGGCCCGCATGTCCCGCAGCTGGGCCGGCCGCGTCCCCGTCGACGGAGTGCTCGACACCGTCGCCCGCGATCTCGTCGAACGTCCCGCGACCGCTTTCACGGCCCTCCACAGCGCCGTCGCCCTCACCGCCGCCGGCGACCTCCCCGCACTCCGCCGCCTGCGCACCCACGCGGCCGGCGCGGACCCGGTGCAGCGGGAGGTCGTCGTCCCGCTCTGCAGCGCGCTGGAAGCGGTCCTCGAAGAGGAATGGGCCACCGCGGTGCGGGAACTGCGCGGACTGCTGCCTTCACTGCGCCGTGTCGGAGGTAGCGCGGCGCAGCGCGAGGTCGTCGAGGAAACCCTCCTGTACGCGCTGGTGGAGGCGGGCCACAGCGACACCGCCCGCCACCTCCTCGAACAACGCCTCGATCGCCGTGCGTCCCCGCTCGACCGGCGCAGGCTGGCCGGACTGAGCCTCTGACGGCTGAGCGGGCCGGGCCGGGCCGGGGCCCGGCCCGCCACCGTCTTCCTTTGCCCGACCTGGGGCCGGGCGCCGGACCCGTGTCGTCACCCGTGTCGTACCCCCGTGGTACTCATGTCGCATGAGCCGATTCCGCGACTTCAACCTCAAGCTCCTCGTCATCGAGGAGCTCATGTACGGCCCCGATCCGCTCCTCCCGGTCTACGACCTGCCCGCGCGACTGGCCGAGCGGGGGATCGGCGACCCCACGTCCTACGTCCTGGAGAACGACCTCCACGCGGAGGTACTGCCGGAGTCCCGGGCTCATTTCGAGGACCTGGAGATCCCGGCCGAGCTGCTCGCCCGCGTCGAGGAGCTGTGTTTCGACGCCGGGGCGGACGTCTTCCGGCACTGCGCCCCCGCCTGGGACGGCGAGGACGACCTGTTCGACGTCCGCTCCCTCGACGACCTCGTCCTGCTGCCCAACCTGCGGGAGGTCACCTTCGTGGAGGACGGCGTCCTGGCCGTGCCGGACGCGGCGGAGGTCTTCGCCGCGCGCGGCATCGAGACCGACTGATCCCGGCACCCCTTCGTCGCCGGCTGCGCCGCCCGGGTCCTCAGGGCCCCGGGCCCGGGGAGGCCGCGCACCGTCGTCACGCGGACGCCTCCAGCGCCCGGGACCCGAGCGCCCCGACGGAGGCGTCCCCGTGACACAGTGGCCTCATGTGCGGCCGCTACGCCTCGACCCGTGGTCCCGAGGACCTGACCCGGCTCTTCCAGGTCACCGACTGGAACCCTGACGAGACGCTGGCGCCCAGCTGGAACGTCGCCCCGACCGACGGGGTCTACGCGGTCCTTGAACGCACCGCGCGGGACGACGGCGACGAGGTGCGCCGCCAGCTGCGGGCGCTGCGGTGGGGGCTGGTGCCCTCGTGGGCGAAGGACCCCAAGGTCGCCTCCCGGATGATCAACGCCCGCGTGGAGACCGTGCACGAGAAGCCGGCGTACCGGCGTGCTTTCGCCAAACGCCGTTGCCTGCTGCCGGCCGACGGCTTCTACGAATGGGACCCGGTGAAGGACGAGGCGACGGGCAAGACCCGCAAGCAGCCGTATTTCATCCACCCAGCCGACGGTCAGGTGATGGCCATGGCGGGGCTCTACGAGTACTGGCGCAACCCCGACGTCACGGACAACGACGACCCTGACGCCTGGCTGACGACCTGCACGATCCTTACCACCGAGGCCACTGACGCGGCCGGCCGCGTGCACCCCCGCATGCCACTCGCCCTCAGCCCCGTCCATTACGACGCCTGGCTCGACCCCCGCCACCACGACATCGAAGACCTCCGCGCCCTGCTCATCCAGCCCGCCGACGGCCGGCTCGACGCCCGGCCTGTCTCCACGGCCGTCAACAACGTCCGCAACAACGGCGCCCACCTCCTCGACGCGGCCACCTGACCGCACCGTCGTCGTTCGGGCCGCCCCGATGGATACACAGCCGATGCCCAGCGCGCCTCGTGCATCCTCGCGCCGGCGGCGCTCCGCACACCGCTGGCGAGCGGGAACACCGTGCGGAGGTGGCAGGCGGGCGGCCAGAGCGCGCCGCAGCGTGCCACTTGGACAGCCCCTCGCTGTCGGCGACGGTCTGTCGGCGGAGGTCGGAGACGGGGGTGCCCATCCCTTCACTGCGCGCGGTCAGCCTCGCCGCACGAGCGGTGCCACCGCTCGTCCGGCCGGTGGCGACGCTTCACGGGCAACCGGTATTCATGAGGGTGCCTATCGGTGCATACTCGGAGCATGGCAGACACCACAGTGAAGGTCAGCTCCGAGACGAGGGACCGGCTGGCCGCCGTCGCCGAGGCGCACGGTATGAGCCTGCGCGCGTTCCTGGCGGACCTGGCCGTCCAGGAGGAGAACCACCTGAAGCTGACCCGGGCGACCGCCGTGTTCCGTGAGGTCACCGGGCGGCCGGGCATCGCGGAGGCCTTCGATGCCGCGTTCCCCGACGACGCCCCGGCCCCCCGAGATGCCGCACGCCGGGTGGCCTGACCTTGGAACTGCACGTCGACCTCCGGTGGCTCCTCGACCGCCAGGAGGAACTGCTCGGCAAGGAGCTCGGTGTCCGTGACTGGTCGGGCCTGGTGGCCGCCGTCGCACGGCACAAGGTGAACACCCCGGGTCTCGACGCCGGCGAGCCCGATGCCTACTGGCGCGCCGCGGCGCTGCTGGATGCCCTGGTACTGCTGCGGCCCCTGCCGACCCGCAACGCGTTCTTCGCGTACGGCGTGGCGGTGGCGTACATCCGGGCTTCCGGAGCGAGTGTCGATGACGACTTCGAGCCGTGGGAGGCACTGATTCGCGATGTCCGCGGGCTGCGGCTGTCGGTGTATGACATCGCCGACCGGCTCCGGTCGATGCAGCCACTCCCCTGACCAGCGGTCCAATCTCCTCACATCGACGGTTCATCAGTGGGCAGCCCCCTGCAATCGGCAGGGGGCCGTCACCAGCGAGGCCGGACGGGGGAGTGGCTTCCATGGAGTCCGCGCCCTGACCTTCACCCCTCCGCTGAAGGAACACCTGCGGAGCGCCGGGTGTCGGCCGACTGGCGACGAGTCGGCGCCGCCCGGGCCTGATTCCGGCGAGCTCCGCCAGCTGTGCAGGCGGAGCTCGCCGGAACGGGTCGGCAGGGGCAGCAATGGCTGGCCCGGATCCCGCAGTCCATCGGGGCAGGGTGACACCGGCCGCGGCGGGGCGGGCCCGGATGGCTGCACCGCTCTCACCGCCGCGGAGCCGGCGGCGGACGGGGTGTCCGTCAAGGACGGTGCCCAAGGCCGACAGGCCGACGCCGAAGCGGCGACAGCCCGCGGCCTGCGATGCGGCCGCGCATCCGAGCGCCCGGATCCATGCCTGGGTGTCTCGCCGGGGAGGCCGCAGACCGGCCCACCGGGCTGTGTGGACCCGCAGGAACTCGGCGCACACCGCTCACGAGGAGCTCAGAGGATCACTTCTGAATACGGGCCTCAGCACTCTCCGCGCCATGTCACCTTGTTGATGACGACGTCGTAGTGGAAGGTGAGGCCGTAGTGGCCCGGGCCGGGGTAGTAGTGAACGCACTCCGAGCCGCTGCCGCTGCCCTGCCACTCGACCTGGATGTGGTCGAAGCCGGGGAAGGGTGCCCCGTTGTTGAAGATGGACCGGCCGGTCACACTGCCCGACCAGTTGCCGTCCGACTTCAGGACGAGCCGACCCGTCCCGTAGTCACCCGAGTAGATGCAGAAGTAGCCCTTGTCGCAGCCCGGCGGAACCTCTGCGGCCGAGGCCGTCGGCGCGGCCCCCAGGACGCCGGTGATCGCCGCCGCCGCGGCCAGGGCTCCAAGTGCACGCTTGTTCATCTCAGTTCTCCTTGATCGAAGGTTGTCTCACATCGGGACGGCGAGTCGGCGCTCGCCGTATGAGCCCCGGCCGGTTTCCCCCGGCCCGCTCAGCAGACCGGTACTCCGGGCACCTGGTTCTCGGGCACGCTGAGATAGATGTTGGTCATGTAGCCGTTGTACTGGGGCAGGTGGGCCCACCAGTCGTTGACGTAGGGCGGTTGGCTGACCTGCTGGCCGCGCTTCTGGCAGCCGACCAGGACCTCGACTCCGGCGGGCAGTGTGGTGATCGCCCCGGAGCTGGTCGTCGCCTGGGTACGGACCCGCACCCCGCTGCCCCAGGTACCGATCCATGTGCCGGCGGGGCGGGAGGCGCCGGGGACGTTCAGCGAACGGGTCAGCCGGCCGATGTCCGTGTAGGCCTTGCCGTAGGGCGTTCCGCTGGGGTGCAGGGTGAAGACGGCCACGATGGAACGGTCACCCGCACCCACCACACCCGTCGTGTGCAGTGCCGGACGGGAGAGGTCCACGGCCTCGGCGCCCGCCGACGTCCGGGCGCCGGCCGTTCCCGCCGGTTCGCCAGCGGCCTCAGCGGCCTCAGCGGTCTTGGCGGCGGCCGTCGTGGTCGGCGTCGTGCAGCCGCCCGAACTGAAGCCCGACCAGCCCTGCTTGACGGCCCAGGGGCGGTTGAAGGAGCCGGCGATGCCGAAGTGCTGGTCGTAGCCGTCGGTGGCGCAGCGGGTGGACTGCCGCAGGTCGCCGAGGAGGTAGTCGCGTGTCGCCGCCGGGGCTGAGTCCAGGAGATGCCGGTAGATCTTCACGGTGTCACGGGCCGAGAGAGCCGTGTAGCCCCAGTAGCCGGGGTGGGTCGACGGCGGCCGGGCGGTGTCCGTCAGGCCGAGCCGGGTGACCATCCGGTCGATGATCGCCCCCGAGCCGTTGTTCGACCAGAACGTGCTCGCGGCCGTGTCGTCGCTGCCGCGCAGCATGGTGTCGATCCGGGCCCGGTCGGTGGCCGACAGGGCGTCGGGGCTGCGGTTCCAGAGCACGTCCAGGGCGATCAGCAGCTTCACCACGGACGCGGACCTGAACTGCGTGGCGGTGTTCAGCTGTTCGGTGAAGGTGCTGGTCTGCCGGTCGAAGACGGCGACGCCCGCCGTCACCCCGGCCGGCACGTCGGCTTGCGCGGCTGCCGGGCGCGGCGAGGGAGCCTCGGCGGACGCGACGGAGGCGGTGGTCGCGGTGGTGCACAGGAGCGCGGCGAGGGCGGCGGTCAGCACGCCCGCCCGCACCGCGCCCCGTGCGCTGTTCAAGGTGATCATGGTCGTCCTCGGAATCGGGGGAGAGGGAGGTGGTGGAGGTGAAGGCGGAGGCGGAGACGCGTCGCTCGCACCACACGGAGGACGGGGATACGTCCCGTGCCGTATGAGCACCCGGAGGGGAGTCCGTATGGGGGTCCGTACGGGAGCCCGAACGCCGGATGCCCCCGGGAACCTGTCGTGGTCCCGGGGGCATCCGGTCGGCGCGGGCCGTGGCTCAGCAGTTCGGCAGACCCGAGTCCCGCTCGTCGTTGCCGCCTCCGACGAGGAAGATCTCGCTCATGTACGCGGACGGGGCCATGCCCACCGCCGGGGTCTTGACCCACCAGGTGTGCCAATAGGCGCCGTAGGTCGCACGGCCGCCCTTGACCTGGCACTGCACTCTGAGGAAGCCGTCGGCGGGCGACGTGGCGATGACCGGGGCCTGCGGATCCGGGGCGGACCGCAGGTTGACGTTCGAGCCCCAGATCGGGCACCGGAACATGCCCCTGTAGTCCGGGTCGGGGGTGCAGGGCGCCGAGTCGGCGGCCTGCGCGGACGAGGTGAGGGCGGGGGAGAGGAGCAGCCCGGCGGCCAGTGCGACCGCCGCGGCGCCCTTCGTACCGGCGCGGAGACGGCTCAGGGGCACGGTCAGCACTGGTTCACCCCCGGCAGCCACGAGTCGGGGTGGTCGATGTAGATGTTGGTGATGTAGCCGCCGAGCGCCGGGATGTAGGACCAGGCGTCGTTGGTGTATCCCTCGGCGGTGACCGAGTCGCCGCGCGTCTGGCACTGCACGTAGACCGCAGTCGGCCCGGTCAGCGTGCGCACGACCGCCGCGTTCAGCCGCGGCTCCTGGCGCACCCGCACCGATGTGCCCCAGGTGGTGAAGTTGGTGCCGGGCGTTCCGCTGCCCGGGGTGCACGGCAGGTTCACACCGCGCGCGGCCAGGTAGGGGACGGGGTCCATGCCCCGGGTGCTGGCCGTGGAGGCGTGCGCCTCGAAGTGCAGGTGCGGCCCGGTGGACTGGCCCTCGGAGCCCATGCGCGCGATCAGCTGACCGCTGTTCACCCGCTGGTTCACGGAGACGAGACGCTCGTACATGTGGCCGTACTCGGTGACGGTGCCGTCGTCGTGCCTGATGCGGATCCACTGGCCGTAGCCGCTGGCGGTGCCGGAGACGATGACGGTGCCGGCCCCGGTGGAGTAGATCGGCGTACCGCGGTTGTTGGCGATGTCGACGCCGTCGTGCCCGGAGTGGTACCACTGGGTCACCGTGCCGGCGGTCGGGCAGGATCCGGTGGCCGCGGCTGCGGCGACCGGGGTGGCGCCGGCCGTGCCGGCCGCGAGCGGGACCAGCCCGGCCGCGACGACCGTGGCGACGAGCAGGCCGATGGACTTGGTGCGCGGGAGTGTGCGCATGGCGGAGTCTCCTCTGTGAGCGATGTCGGGTGTGAGCGGTGTCGGGTGTGTGGGGGAATTGGGATGCCGATCCCGTGGATCAGCAGGTGGGAACCCCGGGGAGCCAGGCCGCCGGGTCGTTGATGTAGATGTTCGAGATCCAGGCCTTGTACTTCGGCAGGTAGGACCAGGCGTCGTTGGTGTAGCCCTCGGCGGTGACCGACTCCCCGCGTGCCTGGCAGAGCACGTCCACGGCCGTGGGGCCGGGCAGCCGGCCCACGGGAGGCTGCCGGGTGCTGGGGTCGGGACGCAGGCTCACATCCGTGCCCCAGGTCATGAACCGCTTGGTGCCCGTGGGCGGCTGCTCGGCGCCGGCGATGCGCAGGGCCCCCGCGTACTGGGAGTTGATCCGTACGTCACTGACCATCACGAGCGTTCCGGACTCCCGGGCCTCGATCATCTTGCCGTTGCCGAGGTAGATGGCGATGTGGTGGACGCTGCCGAGGTTGGCCGGGTCCGTCCCCCACAGCAGCAGATCGCCAGGCTGCAGCGGAGCGATCCCCTGGGCGCGGGTGAACCGGGCGGTGGCACCGCTCCACCTCGCCTGGTTCCACGTGCCCTCCGGCAGGGCGATGCCCGCTCCCTGCCACGCCGCGTACTGCACCAGGTGCGAGCAGTCGAAGCCCTTCACCTGGCTGTCGTGGGCGCCCGGGCCGCCGCCGGGGTAATCCTGCCCGTACGTCGGCCCGTGGACGGAACCGCCGCCCCACGAGTACGGCACCCCGATCTGCGAGCACGCGGCGTTGACGATCGCCTGTGCCTGGGCGGGCGCGTCCGCCAGGGGACGGCAGTCGGCGGCCACGGCCGTCGAGGAGACCGGCGACGAGGCGGCCATCGCCGTACCGGTACATGTCAACGCGGTGGCAAGCAGCAGCCCTCCCGCCGTCGCGAGAGTGCGGTTGGTGCGGTGCATGGGGTTCCCCCTTGGTTGGTCGGTGCGATGTGCGCGGGTGCTGTACGGGGCGGCGGCGTTCGGTAGCCGGTTGAGCTGCCTCTTGCTGCCGTCGTATGTGTCGCCGGTTGCTGTCGGTGGTTGTCGGCGGTCGTGGGTGGTCGTGGGTGGTCGTCGGTGGTCGTGGGTGGTCGTCGTGGAGGCGGCCCTGCGGCGGCCGGTTCCTAGGTGTCGAGAGCGGCGCGGATCTTGGCGAGGCCGCGCATACGGTTGCGCTGGACCGTGCCGCGGTGGGCGCCGAGCCGTTCCCCCGCCATGTCGTGGGTCAGGCCCTCGATGTCGACCAGGATCACGGCCGCCGCCTCCTTGGGGGAGAGCCCGCGCAGCAGCGCGGCCGTCACGGCCTCGGCCTCCCGCCTCGCGAAGCCGCCGTCCCAGCCGTGTTCCGGCAGCCGGTCGGTGCAGCGCTCCTGACGCGAGGGGTGCCGCCACAGGTCGCGCAGCAGGTTCAGTGCCGCCGCGCAGGTGTAGGCGTACGGCTGCTGTTGACGCGTCAGGGTGCGGGCACGTGCCCGGCGGGAGAGCCTCAGGTAGGTCTCCTGCAGCAGGTCGTCGGCGTCGTGCGGATTGCCGGTCAGGGCCAGCAGTCTGCGCCGCAGCCTCGGCATCAGGGCGGTGAACGCCTCGTCGAACTCGGTGGCGGTCATGTGGTCGGTGAAGGCCGCCGTCGTCGTGCTCGTGGTCGTGCTCGGCGTCGTGGTGCAGGAGGTCTTGGACGACGTGGTCATCGTCGTCGCGATGCGGGTGTTCTCCACGGTGTTCCCCCGGGGTCCGGCTGTCTCAGACTGTGGTTGGGCTCAGGGAGGCGGGACCGTACTTGGCCGACGGCGCTTCGGTCAGGAGCGCCCAGTACCGGTCCCCGTACGACCAGTGCCACCACTCGGTGGGGTAGTTGACGAACCCCGCGGCCGTCATGGCCCGGACCATCGCCGCCCGGTTGGCACGGGCGTCGGCGGCGATGTTGAGCGCGGCGGTGCGGCAGCCGCCCTCGCTCTCCTCGGGGGTGGCGTTGACCTCCGTACCGAGGGACAGTTCGGCACCGTCGTCCGTGCACAGCGTCAGGTCCACCGCGCCGCCGCTGACGTGCGGAGCGACCTCGGGGGGCGAGATGTACGCGCTGGCCAGCTCGCGGATCCGGTCCGCTCCGGCGTCCGGGTGCGCCGCGCGCAGCGTCGCCGCGTACTCGTCGAAGTAGCGGCGCTGCAGGGCGGGCGGCCGGAAGCCCTCCACCATCAGCAGGCGGATGCCCGGAGGCAGCGCGTCCTGTGCGAGGAGGAGCCGGCGCAGCACGTCGGCCCTGAGATGGGCGTACGAGCCGTCGCGGTCGGTCTGCCGCGTGTCGACCCGCAGTGCGGCGACCTCCCGGGCGTCGACCAGGGGGTCACCGTTCTCGATGACACGCGTGGCGGCGACCCGGGGGTCCGAGAGAAGGATGATGTCCGTCACGCTCACAGCGTGGAGGCGGGCGATGCAGGATCGATGCAGATCCTCTGCAGGACGGATGCAGCGCCGGGAACGGGCCACCCGCACCGGCAGACCTGATGGGTTCCGGCCACCCCGCAGGCCACATTGGCCAGCTGTGAAACCAGCTGTCCGATGTCCGGCGTGAGTGTCCGCGGGGGCCGATAAATTGGCCCCGACTGCGGAAACGTGAAATCGGGGGACACGGTGGACGTTTGCCTTCTGGGTCCGGTCGAGGTGGTGAGCGGGGGCCGCCGGATCGCGCTGAACGGCGCCAAACCGACCGTGATCCTCGCGGCCCTCGTCGTGCATCTCGGTGAGGTGCTGTCCGTCGAGCGGCTGGTCGACCTGGTCTGGGAGGAGGAGCCGCCCGCCACCGCGCGGGCGCTCGTCGCCTCGCACGTCTCGGGACTGCGCCGGTCCCTGGCCGGTACGGAGGGCGCGGAGGCCATCCGTACCCGCTCCCCGGGTTACGTCGCCGAGTTCCCGCCCTCCGCCGTGGACGCCCGGTGTTTCGAGGAGGCGTGCGCGGCCGGCCGGAAGGCGGCCGCCGCCGGGCGGGCCGAGGAGGCTGTCGAGATCCTGCAGGCGGCGTCGCGCCTGTGGCGTGGCCGGGACGCCTTAGAAGGGCTCGGTCAGTCCTTCGCCCGTGTCGAGGCGATGCGCCTGACGGAACTCCGGCTCGAGGCGGCAGAACTCCGCTTCTCCGTCGAACTTGACCTGGACCGGCGTACGGACCTCGTCTCCGAACTCGTCGCCCACGTCGCCGCCCACCCCCTTCGGGAGCGCCCGCGCGGCCAGCTGATGACCGCCCTGTTCCGCGCCGGCCGGATGCCCGACGCGCTGCGCTGCTACGACGAGGGCCGCCGTCTGCTCCGTACGGAACTGGGCGTGGACTGCGGCCCGGAACTGCGCGCGCTGCACCAGGCCCTGCTCCGGGCGGACACGACGGTGCTGGGAGCGCCGGCTGCCCGAAAGGCCGCACCCGCCGGGAAGGGACCCGTGCCCGCACCGGCGGTGGTTCCCCCGCGCTCGGACGAGGACACACCGGCGCCCCGCCGTTCCGAGCGGTCCCACGACGGCACCGGTCATCCGGCGCCCACCCAACTTCCACCCGACGTCGCCGACTTCATAGGGCGTACCGGGCAAACGGCCTGGGCGACCGCCCTTCTGGAGCAGGTGCGCGACCCACTGCGCACCGCGCCGCCCATCGGGGTGATCTCCGGCCGGTCGGGCACCGGCAAGACCGCCCTGGCCGTCCACGTGGGCCATCGCACCGCCGCGCTCTTCCCCGACGGACAGCTCTTCGTGGACCTGCGGGCCTCGGACTCCGAGCCGGTAAGGACCGCGGACGCCCTGGCCCGACTGCTGCGCGCCCTCGGGGTGGACCCGGAAAGCCCGGCACGCGACGAGGAGGACCTCCTCGGGCTGTACCGCACCCACATCGCGCGTCGCCGGGTCCTGCTCATCCTCGACAACGCCGTCAGCGAGGCCCTGCTGCGCCCGCTGCTCCCGCCGGGCGGCGGCTCGGCCGTGCTGATCACCGCCCGGCGCCGGCTGATCGCGCTGGAGGGCGCCGCCCACCTCGATCTGGGAGTGCCGTCCGAGACGGAGGCTCTGGACCTGCTGGCCCGCGTGGCCGGTCCGGCACGGCCCGCCCTGGAGCCCGACCGGGCCGCCGAGATCGTCGCGCTGTGCGGCCGGCTGCCGCTCGCCGTCCGGATCGCCGGTGCCCGTCTCGCCGCCCGCCCCCACTGGACACCGGCGCGGCTCGCGTCGCGCCTGAGGGACGAGCGCCGCCGACTGGACGAACTGCAGGCGGGCGACCTGGAAGTGCGCGCGAGCCTCGGACTGGGCTACGCGGACCTGGACAAGCAGGAGCAGCGCGCCCTGCGCCGACTGGCCCTGATGGATCTGCCCGACTTCGCCGCGTGGGTCGCCGGGCCGCTCCTGGACGTGAGCGAGGACGACGCGGAGGACGCGGTCGAACAACTCGTGGACTGCCACTTCGTGGAGGTCGTGGCCACCGACGAGACGGGCAGAACGCGCTACCGCATCCACGATCTGGCGCGCGAGTACGCCCGGGAACGCTGTCTGGCCGACGAGGCCAGGGAGGAACGGGAGGCGGCGGTTCGCAGACTGGTCGCCCGCTGGCTGGCCATGGCCCGCGTCGCGGCGGCCCACGGCCCGGGCGGCGCCTCCCGGCTCCTGCCGGTCACCACGACGGCCGGGCCGGCGCGGGTAGGGGACGGGGCCCTGCGGGGCGCGGGCGACCTGGCGCGGGCCGTGGACGGGTCGGCGCAGGTCACGGGCGGGGCCGCGCGGGGCGCCGACGGGGCGGTGCACCTCTCGGGCGGGTCGGCGCAGGTCGCGGGCTGGGGCGCGGAGGTCTCGGACGGGTCGGCCCCGCCGACGGAGGCGTGGGTCCACCTGACGGACGAGCCGGCCGCGTGGTTCGCCGCTGAGCAGCCGTGTCTGCTGGCCGCCGTCATCCACTGCGCGGACCACGGAATGTACGACGCCGCCCGCGAACTCGCCGCCACCCTCATGGCTGCCTCCGTGGCCCTCTACAACCGCTTCGACGCCTGGTCCCGTTCCCACGACGTGGCCCTGGCGGCGGTACGCCGTGGCGGGGACGTCGAGGGTGAAGCCTGGTTGCTGAACGGTCTCGGTCAACTCCGCCTGGAGCAGGACCGTTTCGACGAGGCGTACGCGTTCTTCGCCCTGGCGCTGCGGCTGTTCGAGGAGCGATCCGTACGCATCGGCTGCGCGGACGCGCGGGCCGGAATGGGTGCGGCCCGCCGCGAACAGGCCCGCTTCGACGAGGCGCTGCCCCTGCTGACCTCGGCGCTCGAACAGTACCGGGAGCCGGAGGACACCACGTCCATGGCCCATGTGCTGTACGGCATCGGGTACGTGCACCGGGAACAGGGCCGCGACGACGAGGCGTGGGCGGCCCTCTCGCGTGCCCACCGCCTGTACGTCACCGCCCGGGACCGGCACGGCGAGGCGCTCGCGCTGCGCTCACTGGCCCTGTGTCACCGGGCGCGGGGTGACCTTGCGGGTGCGGAGCCCCTCCTGCGGCAGTCCCTCGCCATCTTCGAGGAGACGGATGACGCCTTCGGCGTCATGTACGCGAGCCAGTCCCTGGCCAAGGTCGAGTTCCGGCAGGGCCGGATGGCCGAAGCCCGGCAGCGGCTCGACCGGTGTCTGGAGATCACCCGCGAGCGTCAGGACATGTTCGGCGAGGCGCTCGTCCTGCGCACCATCGGCGAGTGGCACCTCGTCGCGTCCGACTGGGAGACGGCGACCGAGACCCTGCGGCGGGCCCTGGGTCTGTGGGACGAGCTGCAACTGCCGCTGTGGCGTGCCCGCACCCTGCGGGACCTGGCCCGCGCCGCACTGGCCCAGGGCGAGACCGGAACGGGACGCGAGTTCGAGCATGAGGCGTACGAGATCTTCCATCGGCTCGGCACCCGCGAAGCGCTGGAGCTCCCGGAGCCACGGGACACTCCGGGGCCCTGAGGCAGCCGTCCTACGACGAGCGCTGCGGCACCGTACTCATACGAGAGGCGCCCACCTCCCGTCGCTGGTGTGAACGGCGCGGCACCCGCCGCCCGCGACCAACGCCGGAAGAGGCCTCCACCATGACGAAGCTGTCACCACGCATGTCCAGAGGGCTGACCACGGCCCTCCTCGTCACCGCCGCGGCACTGGCCGGTCCCGCGACCGCGACCGCGACGGCGACCGCGCAGCCCGCCGCCGCCTCGGCGGCGATGGACTTCACGAAGGTCCACGTGTGGGCGACCGGAGTCAACGTCCGCAATGCCGCCTCGGGAGCCCCCTTCGAGCAGTGCAAGACCTTCCCCTCCCGTCAGAACTGCCAGGTCGTGGCGACGGTGTCCCAGACCACCGTGACCGCCTACTGCCAGAAGCAGGGAGAGCTCATCAGCGACTCGGGCTACAGCAGTCGGTGGTGGACCTACCTGGAGTCACCGAGCCGGCATTGGGGCTGGGTGAACAACGTGTACATCACGGGCGACGAGCACCTGGCACACGTCAGCGACTGCCCGTTCTGACAGGAAACACCTTCGCGGAGGGTGCCCGCGACACCGTCATACGGACGCACCGCCCCTTCCGTCGCAGAGCCGAACAGCAAAGTGGCACCGCGGCGCGGCCCGAGCCCGCGCCCTTCCTGAGCAACGTGCGGCGGTTATACGATGGTTGGCCGCACCACCGGAACTGCGACACGGCGACGACGCCGTGGGCGAGGGGGCGTCGTGTGGCGTCGTAAAGGCCCGAACCGCTCCGGCCTGCGTCGGCAGCTCCGCACGGCGCGTGTCCTGTTCGACACCGGCGACTTCGCCGCGGCGGAGGTGCTTCTGCGCCGCCTGCTGCCCGACTGCGAGGCGGAGCTGGGAGCGAACCACGAGGAGACCATCGGTCTGCTCGACCTGCTCGGCTCCACCCTCTACCAACAGCGCAGGGCGGCTGCGTCCGCGCAGGTCGCCCGCGAGGCCACCGACCGTGCGGCCCGCGCCTGGGGCCCGGACGCCCCCGCGACCCTCGACTGCGCCCACAACCTCGGCGCGGCCCTGGCCATCCAGGGCGACGTCTCCGAGGCTGTCGCGGTGCTCGACGACACGTGGCAGCGCCGCGCCCGCCGGCTCGGAGCAGCCCACGAATCCACCCTCACCACCGCCAACACCCTCGGCTCGACCCTCTTCGCCGCAGGCCTCCGCCGCGACGGCCTCACGGTCCTGCGCCGGGCTTACGCCCAGAGCGCGGGCCTGCCGATCGGGCATCCGGTGCGTGTGGACATCGCCGACAATCTGCGGATCGCGGAACGGAATGCGGGCGGCTAGCGATCGCGGTCATAGCGGGAGTGGGGCCGCTCGCAGCTCGGCTGTGTAGCGCCTGCCCGGAGAACGCGAGCAGGCGAGCTGCACGGATGACCCCATGCCCGGACGGGTCGCCACCCTTGTCCTTGTCCTGACTCTCCCGTTGGACGCGGCGCTGCGCACTGACCACCGGAGCAGCCAGGCCCGGCACGTAGCGAGTCGGGCCGTGGGCGCCGAGCCCGGCTCCGAGGGACGGTCGGCGACCCCGCATGCGCGGATCGCGACCCACGGTGACCGACCAAGAAGCCAATGGCGTCACTCCCCATCCCTTGGTCAACGCTCCTCACCGGAGTCCTTCTGGACATCGTGGCGTGGTTTACGCGCGCCGGAATCAGTGTCGGCATATCGGAAAACACCACTCGGATGCGCCCCCCTTGGAGCTACGACCACAAACGTTCACCAGGGGGCGCAATTCGCCCCGGGGTCGGAGAGAATTCCCGGCGCACTGTCCAGAAGAACAAGAGGAACGATCCGTGCGACCAAGATTCTTCGGCGTGACCGCATCAGTGGCCACATTCGGACTGCTGGGCTCCCTCGTCACCGCATGCGGCTCGTTCGAGAGCGGCGGGACGACGCTGCGCCTGGTGGTCCCCGAGTACGGCGACAGCCCCACGACCAGCTCCAGGGCGTACTGGGACGGGCTGACCAAGGCCTTCACCACCGCCCATCCGGGCAAGAGGGTCGAGGTGACGATCCACCCGTGGGCCGACGTCGACCGTGAAGTCACCCGCATGGTCAAGGAGAACAACGCCCCGGACGTGGCCCTGATGGGCGCGTATTCCGACTTCGCCGCGCAGGGCCGTCTCTACGCCGCCAGTGAGGTCATGTCGATCAGAACGGAGGCCAACTTCCTGCCCGCACTCGCGGATGCGGGATCGGTCGACGACACCCTCTACGGTTTCCCGTTCGTAGCCAGCAGCCGACTGCTCTTCTACAACGCGGAATTGTTCGAGAAGGCGGGGGCGAAGGCGCCGAAGACCTGGTCCGACCTGAAGGACGCGGCCATGGCGCTGAAGGAGGAGGGCGTGCTCTACCCCTACGCCCTACCGCTCGGCCCCGAGGAGGCACACGCCGAAGCCCTGATCTGGGAACTGAGCAACGGCGGCGGGTACACCGACGACCGCGGCAACTACAGCCTCGCGTCCGAACAGAACACACAGACGTTCCGCTGGATCAGGGACAACCTGGTCTCGCCTGCGCTGACCGGCCCCGTCCCGCCGGCCGAGCTCAACCGGAAGGACGCTTTCGCGGCCTTCCTGCGCGGCGACGTCGGGATGCTCAACGGTTATCCCTCCCTCCTCCACGAGGCCCGGAAGAAGGGCATGAAGGTCGACACCCTGCGCATGCCGGTGTCGGACACGCTGGACGCCGAGGAGGCCCCGCCGGCCGTGGGCGTCGCCGACTGGATGATGGCCTTCAAGCACAGCGGCAATCGAGAACTGGTGGGCCTCTTCCTGAACTTCATCTACGAGGACAAGAACCTCACTGATTTCGCCCGGCGTTACCACCTGTTGCCGTCGACGGTGAGCGCTGCCGAGGCGTCCCAGGACGCCGCGGCGGACCCCAGCGTCGACCAGTTCCTGGGTGCTCTGCGCGGTGCCCGGCTCTATCCGGTCGACGATCCGTCCTGGCTGCAGGTCAGCGACACCGTGAAAAGGAACATCGGCAAGGCGGTGGCGCCGTCCGCCGAACCGAAGGTCGTGCTGGAGCACATCGCCCAGCAGGCCCGGGCCGCGGCGCAGCAGCGACAGCCGTGACCGTACGTCCGCCCGGTGTCCGATCCGGGTCGACGATGCCGCCCGGGTCGGATGACGCGGCGACCGCGCACACCGGTGGAATGCGGCCGGCCACATCCCGGTAGACCTCACTCCACGGACCTGACGGCCTGCCCGCGCGGGTACTGGTTCCGGGCAGTGCGGCACCGCGGGGATGGGCACGACACCTCACGGTGAACACGCCACCGGGCCCGGCCCTCCACGCGAGGTCCGGGCCCGGCACGTGTCCGGCTTCTTCAGCGGGTGCTGCCTGGGGGCCGGGCCGTAGCGGCATGAGCGGTGAGTGCCGGCCCTTCCCGGCCGCACACGCGCGGCCGTCCTCGGGGCGCGCCCAGGGCAGCCCGCCCGACGGGTGCGCGCGTCAGAACTTGACGCAGACAGGGCCCTTGTTGAAGTTCACCACTCCGAGCTGCGTAACGGCCCCGTTGCAGGAGAAGTCCATCCCGCCGCCGTTCTTGTCCTCCTGCCCGTAGGAGGAACCGAAGTCGACACAGACCGGGCCCTGGTTGAAGTTCACGACGCCGAGCTGCGTGGTGAAGTCATTGCACTGCGCAACGAGCGACGGCTCCGCTCCCCGCTCGGAGTAGTCGTTGGCCGAGGCGACACCGGAGCCGGCCATCAGCGCTGCAGCGGCCAGAGTGACGGTCGTGAAGGTCTTACGGAAAGACAGCATGATTTTCCTTCCAGGAAGCGGAGGACAGGGACGCAGCAGACTTCACCAGTGCCCGGTTCCCTCAGCCGCCCAAGACACGCGGGTTCGTACGGACAGGCGGCACAATGCGCTCTCTTGGCCGTGTGCTGACGCGCACCACGGCCGGATGAGAGTGGTCGGGTTCCTGCATGGTCAGGTAGTGGCGCTGCCACCTCCCGCGCCGGGCGTTGCGCCCGCCGCCCGCGGGCCTGTGGTGGCGCCGGCCCCGGCGGCGGTGGCCGATGACACGTGTACCGATCGGCGGGGCACCCCATAGGCTGTGCGCCGGTCGGCCCCAGGCGCGGGGTCCCAGGGGGCGGGGAACAGGATGTCCGTAGAACGTCACATAGCGGGGATGCTCCAGCAGATCGCCCGTCAGCAGGACATCGTCGAGATCGCCCCCCAGGGCTCCACGTCGAAGGCGGCAGCCCTGGCACACGTGGCGGAGCAGTACGGCTACACCTACGGCACGGCGTACAGGACCGGGTTCAAGAACGCGCTCGTCCAGGTCCGGATGTACCGGGACCCACACCACGACGCGCGCGTCCGTGAGGCGGCAACCATCACCGCCCATCCGCAGGCGGGCAACAGTGGGACGGTGCCGGGGCTGGAGCAGGGCTCGCTGAAGCCGCTCCCCGAAGCGGCCGGTGCCGTGGCCGTGCTGAAGGACCTCATCACCTTCGACGTCATGGCCCTGTACGTCGCCGACCGGAGACAGAAGGTGATGGTCTACCTCGCCTGCGCGGTCCTGACCGCCCTCATGCTCGTCGACAAGTCGCCGGTCGAAGCGGTCGCCTCCGGCGGGGCGGTCGCGCTGCTGGTCACCGTGGCGTTCACGGTGGGCGCGATCCGCCGCGAGAAGATCGCACAGCGGCTGACGGACGTCGGGTTCCTCGCGGTGCGTGACGAACAGGGCGGTCGGCGGTTCCTGCACCCGGGGCAACAGTCGCCCGGCCACACCGCCCCCTTCGCCGACTGAGGCCCTGGCCTGCCCACGCCGCCCGGCGTGCTCGCCGAGCACCTCACCCGGCCGGCACCGGCCATCCGTGGACCGGCGCGACGGCGGGCCGCACGTGGCCCGGGTTCTTCCTCGTCGTGGGGTACTCGCGATGCCCCGGGGCACTCGCGATGTCCTCGACACCACCCTCGTCCGGCCCGACCTCGCCGCGGAGATCAGCGCCGACACGTCCGTCCTCCGTGGCGCGTGTTCCCGCACCCGATCCGGTACGTGCGCCTGCGCCTGGCCACGGCCGTCGCGATGTGCCCCGGTTCGGCGGGTGCCCGGCCAGGGCTGCCCCCCCGGTGCGGTCGAAGGATCTGAACCGATACGGGAATCAGGCCGCGACGAGCTGCTGCTCGCGGTCCGGCGTCTCGACCTTGGGCTTCTTGTTCGGCAGCGAGAGCCGGAAGACCTTGTGCCACGCGGAGAACACCTGCTTGGGCAGCGGGCCGGTGACGTACTCCAGCTCGTACTTCTCGAACAGCGCGCGCACCTTCACCGCGACCTCGGCGTACCGGTTGCTCGGCAGGTCCGGGAACAGGTGGTGCTCGATCTGGTGCGACAGGTTGCCGGTCATGAAGTGCATGGCCCTGCTGCCGCTGATGTTCGCCGAGCCCATCATCTGGCGCAGGTACCACTGGCCTCGCGTCTCGCCCTTGATCGAACGGCGCTCGAAGACCTGCACGCCCTCGGGGAAGTGCCCGCACATGATCACCGAGTGGGACCAGATGTTGCGGACCAGGTTCGCGGTGAACGTGGCGGCGAGCGTGGTGAGGAACGACGGGCCCGACAGCAGCGGGTGGATCACGTAGTCCTTGAGCACCTGCTTGCGGATCTTGCGGCCCACGGCCTTGGCCCGCGCCCGGAACTCCGGGTTCTTGCGGCGGCGCTTGTGCAGGTTCCTGCCCAGCTCCAGGTCGTACGCGGCGATGCCGTACTCGAAGAAACAGGCGTTGATGAAGTTCCACAGCGGCTGGCCGAGGTGGAACGGGTGCCACTTCTGGTCCTCGTCGACGCGCATGATGCCGTAGCCGAGGTCGTTGTCCTTGCCGATCACGTTGGTGTACGTGTGGTGCAGCTCGTTGTGCGAGTGCTTCCACTGCTCGGACGGCGAGACGTGATCCCACTCCCAGGTGGTGGAGTGGATCTTCGGGTCCCGCATCCAGTCCCACTGGCCGTGCAGGACGTTGTGGCCGATCTCCATGTTGTCCATGATCTTCGCCACGGACAGACCGGCGGTGCCGATCAGCCACGCGGGCGGGAAGATCGAGAACAGCAGTACGCCCCTGCTGACCAGCTCGAGCTTGCGCTGCGCCGAGATGACCTTGCGGATGTAGGCGGCGTCCTTCTCGCCGCGGTCGGCGATCACCTCGTCGCGGATCGCGTCCAGTTCGCGGCCGAGCTCCTCGATCTGCTCGGCGGTCAGGTGGGCGGTGGGGTCGATGGCGGTCAAGGTGCTCCTACCGTTCGATGTCGCAGGGGCCCGCTGCGGCGGACACGCAGGTCTGGATGAGGACGCCCGGCTCGGCCTCGGTGATCTCGCCGGTGCGCAGGTCGCGGACGGCGCCGGCCTTGAGCGGCGTGATGCAGCCGAAGCAGATGCCCATGCGGCACCCGGAGGGCATGAGCACGCCGGCCTCCTCGCCGACGTCCAGCAACGGCGTGGCGCCGTCCGCGTCGACGGTCTTGCCGGTGGCGCTGAACGTGACCTCGCCGCCGTCGCCGGCGACGACGATGCCGGGGCGGAAGCGTTCGGTGTGCAGGCGCTCTTGTACGCCGTGCTCGTTCCAGTGCTCCTCGGCGGCGTCGAGCAGGCCCGCGGGCCCGCAGGCCCAGGTCTCGCGCTCGGCCCAGTCGGGCACGAGTTCGTCGAGGCGGGCGATGTCGAGCATGCCGTCCGTGTCGGTGTGCACCTCCGTGAGCCGCAGCTTCTTGTCCGCGACCAGGTCGTGCAGTTCGTTGCGGAAGATCACGTCCTGCGGCTTGGGCGCGCAGTGGACCATGACGACGTCGTCGAACTCGCTGTCGCGCAGCATGCCCATCACGGGCGTGATGCCGCTGCCGGCCGTCAGGTAGAGCACCTTGGCGGGCTTGGCCTCCGGCAGCACGAAGTCACCGGTCGGCTGGTCGAGCTGGATCAGCGTGCCCGGTTTCGTCCTGCGGACCAGGTGGTTGCTGACCTTGCCGTCCGGGATCGCCTTCACGGTGATCGTGACGCGGCCGTCCTGGCGGTTCGTCGGCGAAGTGATGGAGTAGGCACGCCACAGGCGCACCCCGTCGACGTCGACGCCGATCCGCACGTACTGGCCGGCTGCGTGGCCGCGCCAGCCGCGTCCCGGCCTGATCACGACAGTCGCGGCGTCCCCCGTCTCGGGGTGGACGGCCTCGATGCGCCCGCGCAGGTCGGCTCCCGCACGCAGCGGGCTGACCAGGTCGAGGTAGTCCGACGGCAGCAGCGGCGTCGTGACCATCTCCAGTAGTTTCCACGCCCTGCTGCGGAGGGCTGCACTCGTCATGACTCCAGCTTGCTACGCCGCAGGGGGTAAAGTCCTGACCGCAGGATGTGAATCTGGTCGGCTGAATTGTTCGCGGGGAACAAACGTGAGTCATGCAATCCGGAGGGCCGGCGAACTGGCCCTCAATGAGACGACGGTCACCGCACTTCGGGCCGCGCTGAAGACCACCGCCGACGAGGTCGTTCAGGCCATCATCGACGAGGTCCCCCCCTACGCCAACGCCCTCTCGGGCCGCATGGGCGGCACCATCCGCCGAGCCGTCCGTACCGCCCTGGGGCACTACCTGGACCTCGCGAGCGGAAACGCCACAGGCGGCGACGGGGGTGACGCAGCCTACGAGCTGGGCCGCGGCGAGGTGCGCGACGGCCGTTCGATGGACGCCCTGCTCAGCGCGTACCGCGTCGGCGCCCGCGTGGCCTGGCGATGCCTGGCAGCGGGTGCCGTTGCCGCAGGTCTGCCCGCCGCCGAGGTCGCCAAGTTCGCCGAACTGACCTTCGCCTACATCGACGAGCTCTCCGCCGCGAGCGCCGCGGGCCACGCCGACGAACTGGCCGCCCGGGGCAGAGCCCACGAGCGCCACCTGGAACACCTGGCCCGCGACCTCCTCGCCGGCGCGAGCCCGGACGTGCTGCTGACCTCTGTTCAACGGGCCGGGTGGCAGCCCCCGGGTTCGCTGACCGCGGTCCTGCTGCCCGCCGCCCAGGCCCGGCCGGCCTACCGCACGCTCGACCCGAGCACCCTCGTTCTCGACGATCTGCCGGACGCCACCGGTGTGCTGCTCGTCCCCGACGCCGACCGGCCCCATCTCCTGCGGCAGCTGACCGACCGTACCGCGGTGGTCGGCCCGGCCCGGCCATGGACGCGTGCGTCCGCCTCGTACGCCCGAGCCGCACGGGCGCGCTCCCTCTCCCCTGACATCCGCGACACCGAAGACCACCTGCCCGAGCTGGTGCTGAGCGCCGACGTGGACGCGTTCGCAGACCTGCGCGCCCGGGCCCTCGCACCGTTGCGGACCTTGCCCGTCGCGACCGCACGGCGACTGGAGGAGACGTTGCGGGCGTGGCTGCTGCACCAGGGCAGGCGGGACGAGGTGGCGGCGGCGTTGTTCGTCCATCCCCAGACGGTCCGGTACCGGATGTCGCAGCTGCGGGAGCTGTTTCCGGATCTCGCCTCGCCACACCGGGTCCTCGAACTGACGCTGGCGGTCGGTCGTCGGGTCAGCTGACGCGTTCAGTGACCCGACACGATGACGTGCCCGGCGGGGCCGGAGCGCGTCATCGCTTCACGCGGCGGCCCTTCGCCTCTCATGTCCACACGATCACGCGCGCGGACGTGCAGGCGCTAGGGTCATGATCATTACAAGTGGAGTTCCTACGAGGAGAGTTTATGAGGACCAGCCTCCGCAGACGCCTGTCAGCGGCCGTTATCGCCCTGGTGCTGACCGCAGGGGCCATCGGTTCCGCGCAGAGCGCCACCGCCGAGGAGACGGCGTCGGCCGAGACGGCCGCCGTACCGGCGCTCGGGCCGCTATTCAACACCCCGACGTCCGCCGACCCGGCCGCGCAGAACGCCATCAGGAACCGCGTCCGCGAACTCGTCTCTGCCGCCGACGACGGCTCGACGATCCGCATGGCGATGTACCACCTCTGGGACGCCACCATCGCCCAGGACCTCGCAAGTGCCCACAGCACCCGTGGGATAGCCGTGCAGGTGGTCCTCGACGAGACGACGGTCAGCGCCCCGGAGGGCAACCCCGCGTCGTACGACACGCTCAAGGCGGTGCTCGGCACCGACATCACCAAGACCTCGTACGTCACCCTCTGCGCCCAGGGCCGGTCGTGCCTGGGCTCGACCACGAGCGGGATCAACCACAACAAGTTCCTGCTGTTCAGCAGCGTCGGCGGCGGCGCGGCGACGCAGGTGGTCCTGCAGACGACCTCGAACCTGACCCCCTCGAACTACTCCCGTTACTGGAACAGCGCCGTCGGCTTCGCCGGCAACTCCACCCTCTACGCGGCGTACACCTCGTACTTCGCCAAGCTGACGCAGCAGAACCGGGCCGCCTGGGACTACACGTACGCCGGCGCGGGCGACTACAAGGCGTACTTCTTCCCGCGCGCCGGAACCACCGACGAGACCGACACCGTCGTCAACACCCTCGACAACGTCGGCTGCACCTGGAGCGACTCGGCCGGGACCCACCGCACCGCGATCCGCGTGGCGATGCTGAAGATCACCCGCCAGGCGGTCGCCGACAAACTGCGCGCCCTCGCGGCGGCCGGCTGCACGGTCGACATCGTCTACAGCGAGACCGACACCGGCACCTGGACCGCCCTCCACGGCCAGTCCCGCCTCACCCCCCGCTGCTACCAGCACGACCACGACTCCGTCTCCGGCACCCCGAACCGCATCGTGCACTCCAAGAACCTCATGATCGACGGCATGTACGCGGGGGCGCGGGAGAAGCTGGTCTTCACCGGCAGCCACAACTGGAGCGGCCCGGCCCTGCGCGACAACGACGAGACGATGCTGCGGATCAGCACGCCCGCGGTGTACGACGCGTTCGTCACCAACTTCGCCCAGACGAAGGCCGCGGCCTTCCCGGGCACGGCGGACGACACCGGCGCCTGCCGCTGACCCCGCCACGGCGTCCCACCCACCGGCTGCCCCGGCCCCGCACAGGCCGCCGGGGCAGGCCCTCCGCCACGCGCCCGATGCGGTGAGCGAACAGTTTGCTCTTTGACGGGGTCTTCTACGGCTCGATGGCTGCAGCTGTGGCCTGTTGACAGTCGTATGCACGATCGGGCGCTCTAGCGGTTCGGGCTGCGGAAGAGGGCGAGCTTCTTCGTGAGGGTTTTCAGCGGTGAGGTGCCCTGCTCGGCCGCAGCCGGCGAGAGTGTCCGGGATGCGTCCTTGCCGCCGGGCGTCTCGGCGAGCGCGGCGAGCGCCGACTCGGCCGCTTCACGGTACAGGTCACAGGACGCCGTCATGGCCTCGAGCGCCTTGGCATACCTGGTGACCATGGCCCGTGCGTGGACAAGCTCCTCGTCCCGGGTGAGCAGGTGCCAGCCTTGCCGCAGTCGTGTCAGGACCTGTTCGGCGTCGGTCGGCAGCGGTCGCGGCAGCGAGGCGAACCCCGCGATCGCCCCGAGGAGCTCGGTCGGCTCCGTGCCGTCCAGGAAGACATCGCGTACGGTGAAGCGCTCCGCGTCGTAGCCCGGGACCTGCGGTGTCGAGGGCAGGACGACGGCTCCGCCGCGCGGTAGTCCCACGCCCAGCTCACGCTTCATCGCGAAGTCGACGATCAGCGCCTGCTCCGGCGCGGCCCGGTGCTCGACCACCTGGTGCCGCAGGCTCGGTGGCAGGAACGCCGTGATCGGCCGCCGCCCCCGCGCGTCGGGCGTCATCGCCTCGTGCACCACGACATGGATGAACCAGCTCTGCCGGGTGCAGCCCCGCAGCAGGCGCCGCAACTCGCCGTCGTCCTTCGGAAGGTGGTTCGTCCTGCGCAGCCGTACGCCCGGCATCCGATCGTGATCCCAGGCGACCTGGTCGCTGTCGGGCCAGAACATGGTGGCGGGGGAGGGCCAGCTCGCCTCCCACGCCCGCTCTGCCTCGGCGGCAAGCACCCATGCGACGCCGTCACGCTCGACGCGGCGGGACTCCGGCTCGTACGTGGTCAGTTGAGCGCGCACGGTGACACCGTCGGCCACGAGCCAGCGGGCCTCGAAGAGCCGGCGTGCAGACGGGCCGGCATCGGCGGACTCGTCCCGAGGGAACAGATCGGTCGAACGGGCCGCCTCGATCGGGTCGAGGTCCGAGAAGTCATCGATCACCCCGGCCGCCTTGAGGGCGAGCAGGTTGCGCCGGACGTCCCGCTCGGGCTCGGATCCGAGGTGACGCCCACGCCCGAGCCACACGGTATCGGGGACAGTGGTCGATGTGGAGCTGCTCTTGGCCATGGAACCGTCCAGGTGGGTGATCAGGGCTCGACCAGTATGGTCTGCGGCCCGAGTGGCGGAGTCCATCAGGCCGCACCGGCCCGGTTTCGGCTACGCCTCCTGGCGGCGGGGGAGGCCCCCGCCTTCGGACCAACCGTCGTACCGCAGGACTGGTCCACCGCGAGGTTACCGACGGCGCCTTACCCGGCATCGCTGCGAACCGGGACGAGGCGCCGACATCGGGGGAACAGTCCCCGCTCAGCACGGCTACGCCCCAGAAGCCGCGCGGGCGAGCGCGATCCACGGAGCATGCACCCCACGACCGTCGCAGTGAACTTCGTCCGGCGGACGGCCTGAGGTGCAGGTGCACACGTGAGGCCCGGATCCACAGGATCCGGGCCTCACGCCGCTTCAGTAGCGGGGACAGGATTTGAACCTGCGACCTCTGGGTTATGAGCCCAGCGAGCTACCGAGCTGCTCCACCCCGCGTCGGTGGTCCCCACCCTACGCCACGCCCAGCACCACCCATGACCAGCAACACTGAGCTCAGGGTCGGGCCGGGGGGCACGTCCGTAGGTCCGCGGGGAGCCCTCGGTGCGGCGATAACGTGGGCGCCGCCGAAGACGGAGCCTTCAGCGAGGCCTACGGAGTGAGCCCCGCGGGCGGTCTTCCTGCCGTGTCCTCATCGATGCGATGCTTCGACAAGCCCGCCTGGAAGCAGCAGCAACGCCGCCGAGGACGGCACTCAAGACCCTCTCCCACGTGCCATCGGCGGACCACCTGCCATGCCGGTCAGCATCGGAAAGACCACCGCGCCGCACATCGAGCGGAGCGATCCAACCCCCGGCTACGCGCAGAGGTGCTTGAAGGCACTCCCGTCCGGCCGGGCACGGAACTTCACCACATGCCCAGCATCGTCGGTGAAGATGGCCTCCGTTTCGGAGTTCAAGCTCATCGTGCCGTGCTGGATTGGGTTGTCCCACCCTGCGGGCGGGTTTCCCGACCCATCGGAGAGTGGGGTCTCCGCTTCGAAGTACGTCGAACCGATCCGCGCCTCCCTGATTCCGCAATGCGTATACAGGTCGAAGGGAACCGTCCGGCCGGTGTTCACGTCCTCGTCCGCTCGGGCGCATCCTGCAAGCACCCCCGCAGCCAGGGTGAGGGCGACGATGATCTTTCCAGCTCTCCAGGTCATGGCTCTTCGACGCGCATCCCAAGCCAGCAGTTTCACCCCTCAGGGCTGTGAGCCACGAGGGCGTCACCTTGGCTGAAACCGAGCACACCGGCTCATCCTCCTTACCTGAACATGATCAAGAACTGCCGACCTACTCCCCGCCCGAGGCGCCAAAGGCAGTGCGTGCGGCTCGGGGCGGCAACGCGACCCGAACCTCATGGCACACCGCGCGGCAGGGGGGTACGGACCGCCCCCCGTGCGCGAGCTGGGTGAGCCGTCAAGGGCGGAGGCGCTCAGGGCCAGCAGGTTACGGCCCCAGAACCTCAAGCGGTCGTACGGAGTCGACGCCGTTGCTTGAGGCTTGCTCGGCAGCGGGTGCTGTCATGGTTCGCGCGTAACGTGGTCCGACCCGAGGCCGCCAGAATCCCGAGCTGCTCGATCGCCGCGAAAGCGTGGAAAGGGCGGCGTATCGGCCCTTGGTGCCCGGTGCCCGTACTCGGTGCTGTCACGTTTCTGCGGTGAATCCCTGCCTCCGGGCGGGTGACCGCCAAGCTCACGTCCCGGGACTCTGAACGTCGGCACGCTACAACACCCCCATGACCAGGAACCTGCTGCGGAGCGCGGCGGCGCTCCTCCTCGCCTCCGCGCCGCTACTGCCGCTCCCCGCCTCCGCCGCCGTCGACCAGCACAAAGGGCCGCGCCCCGATCCCGTTGTCTTCGTTCACGGCTGGAACTCCGACGGCTCCACCTGGCGGACCATGGCCGACCGCTTCCGGGCCGACGGGTGGCCGGTCGACCACCTCGACCGATGGACCTACGACGCCACCCAGTCCAACGCCACGACCGCCACCCGGCTGGCCGACGAGATCGACCGCATCCTCGACCTCACGGGCGCCTCCAAGGTAGACGTCGTCACCCACTCGATGGGCGCGCTGTCTTCCCGCTACTACCTCAAGAACCTCCGCGGTGTCTCCAAGGTCGATGCATGGGTCTCTCTGGCGGGACCCAACCGCGGTACCGAGACCGCGCGCTGGTGCAGCGGCGCCCCGTGCGTCGAGATGCGACCCGGCTCGGAGTTCCTGAACGCGCTGAACTCCGGCGATGAGACGCCCGGCGCCCCCCGCTACGCCACCTGGGGCTCCCCGTGCGACATCGTCATCAACCCCAAGAACAGCGTCGCCCTCTCCGGCGCGCTCAACAGAACGACCCCCTGTCTGGGGCACGGCGACCTGCACACCGACTCGACGGTCTACGAAGAGGTCAAGACGCACATCCGTTGGACAGGAGTCACTCCGGTAACGCACCACGGCGGGCGTCAGCGCTGAGTCGGCGCCTGCGGGGGGCTGGTCTGGGTCGAAAGCAGCGCGGGATCAGCGACGGAGACCGGGATCCCTCATGCTTGCGGGAACGCCGGCCCTCATCGCCGAGTTCGGTCGGGCGGCTCGGCCTTGCCGCGGTGCCGTTCCGGTCGGCCGTAGCGAGAACTGACCCGTTCAGTCGGTCAAGGTGGCGTGGCTCCGCATGGCGTAGTAGTTGGCGCGATACGCGTCGTGGACGGTGTTGCCGGATATGCGCAGCAGTGCTTCGTCATTCTCGCGCAGCGACGACATGTCGAGGTTGTGAGAACCGGTGAAGGTCCACTTGGTGTCCGGGCGACCGGCGTAATTGCCTTCTACGAGAAGGTACTTGGAGTGGACGAACATGTCGTCGCCGGTAGTCGCGGTGCCCTTGTCGAGGAGCAGTTTGTACGGGCGGATACGGGGGTGGGTAAGGGTGGTGAGCTGGTTGGTCTCGCGGTAGACGATCTCGATCCAGCAGCCCTGGTCTGCCAGAGCGCGGAGCTTCTGGGCGACGGCGGAGCGGTGGAGCGCCCAGGCCGCGATGCGTACGACCGTCTTGTGGGAGTCGGAGCCCACCGTCGTATTGCCCGTGCAGGTGACGTTGCCGAGAATGTCGACGACGACGTCCCCGGAGGACTGGGGGAAGAAGTAGTACTTCTCCGTGCCTGCGGTGCTGGCCTGCCGGAAGTAGTTCGTGTTCCTCCGCTCGGCGGCCAGGTCGTCGAAGTAGTTCACGTATGCCGTGTACAGCTCGGTGTTGCCGACGGAGGTGTAGGCGTTGTTCCAGAACCGAGTGGTGTTGCCGGGGGTCTGGTTGGCCGAGGTCTGGATGACGACGTCCTCGGCGAGGCCGGCGGCGCCGACACGGGAGAAGGTGAAGAACTTGTTGTGGTTGATGGGGTTGACGGGCGGAGTGCCGTCGTTCCACGTCGCGTCGGTGTCCGCGATGCAGGCGCGGCCGGCGGGACAGATGTGAACCCAGGAGGGCTTGGCCATGTCTGTGCCCAGGGCTGCGGTGAGGGCCACTGCGGCGGCTGAGTCCGACTCGGAGTGGTCGAGGACGACCCGCACCTGGACACCTCTGGCGTGTGCGCGCTGCAGCGCCTCGGAGTAGTCGGCGTCCGTCAGGGCGTACATCGAGGCGCGGAGCGTCCGGCCGCCCTCGGTGGCGTCGACGGCGTCGATGACGCCACCCCGTCCACCAGGACGGCTCCGCCGGTCATGGACCGAGCAGGCGCGGGCCCTGCCGCCGTGCACCCGACCCGGTGGGGGAGCGGCCTCCAGACGATCTCGCAAACTCTGCCTGCGAAGCCTGGAGTTGCAGGGAGTGGGCGCACCAACGGAGTTGGACCAGAAGCGAGGCTGGCTCCAGTGCGACAGCTGCGGTCCCGTCGCCATGGTTGCCGTGTCACCGAAATGGACTCGTCCGCCACAGACGGAGTGTCTACCCTGATGCGGAGCGGGGCTGCGCGTGGTCCTGCAGGTTGCGTGCCGTGGCAGAGCGGTCTATTGCGATCGCCGTGGGGGAGGCCCCCTCCATGGCGACTGACGGAGACGGGGTGGCCCTGCCCTTGTCTGTCTCGCGGGTTCGAATCCCGTCGGCACCGCAACCGTCCTGGGTTTGGCCGGCGCGAAGGGCCACGACATCGGAGGGAAACGGGGATGCGTTCCTGCTGCGTCCTTTCAGCGAGGAGTGCTGTCCCGGTCATACCCGCCACCGTGAGTGCGGCGATCTGGTAGGTGCCGTCCCTGGTGTGCCCTCGATGTGGTGTTCGGCAGCCATGTGCCCAGCTTCATCGTGAGGGGCTCGGGCTCGCCGTCGACCGTGACCGCCTGGCGTGGCAGGGGCGTGGCAGAACGCACCGTCCGATCGGCCACTGTTCGCTCCACCCACTGCGCGAGAGTAGCCGCGCGTCGGCGGAACGCCTCCCGCCTTGCTCGCGTCCTTGCTCGTATGCGTGGCTGCCGGGTTGCGCCACGACATGCCGCGTGGGAACCCGTTTCCCGCTGCTCGGTCGACAACTGTGCCCATGTGTGACAGCCCACCTGCGGTCCCAGCAGTCGCGGCGATGCCCCTGCCCACTCCAGTCGGCGCGGCGAGCTTGTCCGCCGGGAGCTTCACCGGCTTCGACTTCGCCACGTGGGTGTCGGGGGACGCCGGCGCCGCGCGGCCATTGTCCCCGGCTCACCCTTCGCCGGAACCCACCCGGACCGGCACAGAGTCCCTCCGTCTCGCCCGCACGCAGTGAATGCCCGGGGTTCAGACGCCGACCGGCGGCATCCGCACGGGCAGCAGCTCCGGGCGCCGGGGGACGCGGCCGTCGCCGGAGGAGCGACCGCGCAGGCGCCGGAGCAGCCAGGGGCCGAGGAACCCGGCGGCCCACCGAAGTTCGGTGGCTGCTGCACGTACCGCCGTGGCCGTCGTAGCCGGGACGGGCGTCAGCGCTTGGGTCCACGAGTCGTCGCTGCCCGGAAGGCCGAGCGCGTGCGCCAGTGCGGCGGAAATCCGCTCGTGGCCAAGCGGACTCGCGTGCAGTCGGTCCCTGGCCCAGAGGCGTGGATCGGCGGCAGCGGCGTGCGGAGACGTCTCGGCGAGGGCGACGCCGTGCCGGGCAGCCGCCAGCCGGATGCGGTCGTTGAGGGCGGCGATCCTGGGTGCGACGGGGCGGGCGACGGGCGCGATACGGGCGATGTCCGGGAACGTGCAGGTCGCGACGCGCGCGCCCGCGTCGGTGAGTGCGGCGAACATCGCCTCCACATGGGCGGCGGTCTCGTCCGGGTCGAACCGGGGCCGCAGCAGGTCGTTGACCCCGGCGATCACGGTGGCGACATCGGGGCGCAGGGCGAGCGCGGGGCCGAGTTGCTCGGCGCGGACCTGTCCGGCGAGCCGACCCCGGACGGCCAGGTTGGCGTACTGCACCTCCGGGCTCACGGCCGCGATCCGCTCGGCGAGCCGGTCCGCGAAGCCGCGCAGCCCGATGGCGTCGTCGCCGTCGCCGACCCCCTCCGTCTGACTGTCACCCAGCGCGACGTAACGCAGGTACTGACCGTTCCTCATGGACCGTCCGTCTCTTCTGTGGCACTGCCGTGCCGGACCCGGAAGAGGAGTCTACTAAATAAAGTGAGTAATCACGCCGATGAATATCTGGTCCCCGGGCGCCCGGAGCCAGCCCCCTGGTTGATGGGTAGTCCTGATGCCGCGGTCGGGTTGTGGTTGCGAGGGCCACGGCAGCCGGCCGTACAGATCGAGGCCGATGCTGCCCCGTTCGAACGCGTGTGGGACCCGGCGGCGTGACTCCGGCCCGAGTCAACCGCAGAGGGCGACCGGTCCATCCCGTAAGGGTTACGTCCCACGCCGGTACGGCCGGGCCGGTCCCGTCCTGACGTGTGGGGGTTGCGGGCGGGTGGGCCGTCGCGGCCCGCATGGACGGCTGCGGGACGTGGCAGGCGGTGTGGCTTCAGCCCGGCGCGGCCGATCGACAGAGGCATCGATCACCGTCCGACCGATCACCGGGCCGTACGCCTGTCGGGTCGGGACTCACTCCCACGGCCATCACTCCAGGCCGGCCCGGTTCATACCTCTGAGTGAGGGCCGGCCGCTCCGGGCCGGACAGCGTCCCGAGTTCCCTAAGGTGAGCGGCGTGGGCGGCCGGGAGTCGCCTGATCGGCATGTCTCATACACGGGAGTTTGCGTGGCGCAGCAGCGCACAACCCTCCGCCAGCATCTTCGGTACCGGTTCGACAACCTGGTGGCAGGAGGGACCACCGTGCTCATCGGATGGCTGGCCCTGGCCTGTCTGGCGGTCGTCGTCCCCGCGAGTGCGGTTCTGGTCTGGGCCGACCGGAAGGCTCCGGCCACCCCGTCCGGTCGGCTCCAGGCGGTGTGGGTCAGTGTCGGACAGACGCTCAAGATCGGAGGCGCGGTCGGCTCACCCGTCTACGTGCTGGCCTCTGTTCTGCTCGCCCTCGTGGCCTTGTTGTTCGTGTCGACGCTGGTCAGTCTCATCACCACGGGCATCGATCAGCGCATCAGGTCGCTTCGCCTGGGCCATTCCACCGTCCTGGAGACCGGGCACACCATCGTCCTGGGCTGGTCCGACCAGATCTTCCCGGTCATCGGGGAGTTGGTCGCCGCCAACGCCAACAGGCGACGGGCGGCCATCGCCGTCCTCGCCCCCATGGACAAGGTGGAGATGGAACAGGGGATCGCCACCCGCGTCACGGACTCCGGCACGACCCGGATCATCTGCCGCACCGGCAGCACCACCGATCCCGCAGTCCTGTCGCGGGTGAGTCCGCGGACCGCCAAGTCCGTGCTCGTCCTGCCGCCCGACGGGGAATCCGGCGACGCCCACGTGGTGAAGACCCTGCTCGCCCTCGACGCAGCCGCTTCCCCCGACAGGGAGGCGGTGGTGGTCGCCGCCGTCCGCGACGCCCGCCACCACCGCACCGCCCAACTGGCCGCCGGGCCGCGCGGCCACGTCCTGTGCGTCGACCACATCGTCGCCCGGCTCCTCGTCCAGACCGCACTCCAGCCCGGCCTCTCCCTCGTGTATCAGGAGCTGCTGGACTTCGAGGGCGACGAGTTCTACACCACTGCCGCCGAGGACCTGGCCGGACGCACTTTCGGTGAGGCGCTGTTGTCGTTCACCACCTCGTCCGTGGTGGGCCTGCTGCGTGCGGACGGCACCGTCGACCTCAACCCCGAGCCCGGCTCCACGATCGACGTGATCGACCGGATCATCGTCATCACCAGGGACGACGACACGGCCGTACGGGGGGACGCCTCCTCCTTCGTCGACGAGGACGCCATCGTCGCGGCCGGGCCCAGGACGTCCGTCGCCGAGCGCCTGCTCCTGCTCGGCTGGAACCGGCGGGCCCCGCTCATCGTGGAGCAGCTCGACCAGTACGTGACCCCGGGGACCGTCCTGGACGTCGTGGCGCAGGGCGACGACGCCACCATGTGCGAGGCCGTCCGCGGAGTCCCGGCGCAAGGCCACCTGGAAGTGGCCTTCCGTAGCGGGGACATCACCGATCCACGCGTACTGGCCAAGCTGGACGTGCCGTCCTACGACGGCGTGATCGTCATCGGCGACACGGCCCTGCCGACGCATCCGCAGCGGGAGCCGCAGACGGAGTCGACCGCAGACGACCGCACGTTGGTCACGCTGCTGCACCTGCGGGCGATCGGGGACGCCGCACACGAGGACATCGCCCTCACCACGGAGATGTCCGACGACGGCAACCGGCTGCTGGCGCCCGCCAGGGCCGGAGCCGACTTCATCGTGAGCGGCAGGCTGATCAGCCTGCTCATGGCACAGATCTCGGAGAGCGGCTACCTCGCGACCGTCTTCGAGGAGTTGTTCACCGCCGGGGGGAGCGAGTTCCATCTGAAACCGGTCAGGGACTATGTCAGGCTCGACCGGGAGGTCACCTTCGCCACCGCTGTGGAGTCGGCGCGTCGGAGGGGGGAATGCGCCGTCGGATACCGGCAGCGCGGGTCGGCCGCCGCGGCTCCCGACTACGGCGTGAGGATCAACCCCGACAAGAGCCGGCCGGTTCGATTCGACTCGGGTGACTGGCTGATCGTGCTTGCCGAAAGCTGACCCCGGCGGCCTGACCCAACCTGCGGGCTTGCATGGCTGCGTGCCAGCGTCCCTGCGTGGCCGCGTGCCCTCGGGCGCACCTGCCTGGGGTGACCGCGTGCTGCCTGCGGCACCCCCCTACCCCGTGCTCCTACGGAACGGAGCCGGGCACGGGTGTGCCCGGCTCGCGGTCGCCTAGTGCCCCGAGTGCACCTCCAGGGCGGTACGCACGGCGGATTCGAGAGCCCCTTCGATCCACGCGGGCTTGATGGAGGTGTGGCACCCGCCGAAGTGCAGGTTCCCCTCGGCCTTGCGGACGTGGGGAAACAGCTCGGTGTGCTGCCCGGGCAGCAGCACGGAGGCTTCGCCGTAGGCGTACGGGTCACGCATCCAGGACTGGGTGCGCCCGACGCCGGTGTAGAAGACCTCGATCCGCTGCCCGAACACGTCCTGGACTCCGGCGAGAGCGCGGGGGTAACGCTCCTCGTCGTCGAACGAGTCCCACTTCAGGGCGTCGTCGGACCAGCTGTAGGAAGCGAGGATGACCCCGCCCCGGCTGCCTTCGACGGGATGCGACGGCTGGAACATGAAGCGGTTGGGGTTGTCGGTGGCCGATCCGCCGCCGATGACCCCGGCTGCCTCCGGCTGGTCGCGGGAGACCAAGCGCGTGGCGGCGTAGTGGACGCGCTGGGCAGCGGAGATGTGCCCCTCGGGTACGGAGGGGTGTGCGCCGAGCAGGCTGCCGTCCCCAGGGGCCTGCCCGAGCTGGTACTTCCGGTACAGGCCGGGCCGCACCGCCTCCAGTTCGCGTTTCCAGTCGGCTTCGTCGAACTCCCACCATCGACGGCTGAACTCCAGCAGCACCTTGGTGGCGGCGTCGTAGTGGAGTTCGGTGACCGCGCGCCGCTTGCCGTAGGAGAGCGCGGGGACGACCGGGATGTGGCGCAGTCCGGAGAAGGGGACGGTGATGATCGCGGCGTCCCCGGTGAAGGTCTCGCGCTCCACGACGCCGCCGCGTCCTTCGGAGACCGTGTCGATACTCACCCGGCCGTCACCGTGCGCGATCCGGGTGGCGCGACGGTCCAGCCGCACGAGGTCCTTGACCCGGTCGTAGAGGGCGTCGGCCAGAGTGGCGGTGCCGTCGGGCAGTTCGAAGAAGGAGGTGTCGGGGCTGATGAGGGAGGCCCCGATGAAGCTGTGCACGAAGGCGAGGTGGAGACGGGAGGTGAGGTTCTCGACAGTGCCGATCAGATCGATGGTCCGCTCGTCGAGTCCCGCCTCCTCCGTCAGGTACCGGTACATGGACATGTGGCCGTAGCGCTGGATGACGCGGGCCCAACCCTCGACGAGCTCCCTGTCCTTCTTGCCCTCGATCTCCTTGCGCACGGGGGCGAAGGCGTTGCGCACGATCTGTACGGCGGGGAGGGACTCGTAGGCGGCCGGGACACCGAAGGAGCGGTTGAGGGCCTGCGGACTGCGGGCGTAGTCGGCTCGGCGGACGCGGATGCCGTTGACGAAGATCCACGTGCGGTACGCGGGGCGGTCGGCTCCGTCGATGTCGACGAGGTGGAAGGGCCGGCGCTTGAGGCCGAGAGTGTCCATGAGGCCGGTGACGAGCGGGTGGCTGTCGGGGATGCGCATGGCGCCGGCCTCGGCATACTGCTTCGGGTCCGCGAAGGGGGCGGGGGACTCCTCGTGGCCTCCGGTACGGAAGGTCTTGATCCGGCCACCGACCCGGTTGCCGTTGGCCTCGATGACCGTGACCCGGTGCCCGGCTTGGCGCAACAGGTGTGCGGCGGTGAGCCCGGCGGGCCCGGCGCCGACGATCAGCACCTTGCGGCCGCGGCGTCCTCCTGTCCCACGGGGCCGGGGCAGACCAGACTTCAGGAGGATGTCCGCGTAGCGCGGCACGAGCGGCAGGTCGTCGTCGTCCCGCACCAGGATGGCCCGGGCGATGGTCAGGCAGGTGTCCCAGTCGGCGGGGGAGGAGGGCCGGGCCGGAGTCTGCGAGGCCACGGCGCCGCCTGCGGCGACCGCCAGGGCACCGGCTCCCGCGACCGTGGCCGCGCCGGCGATGACGGTACGCCGGGACGGCCGACGGGCGGGCCCGGGTTCGGGCTGGTCAGCGGGGTCGGGTGTGGGGAGTGCGTCAATGATCACGGGGCAACTCTTGCGGTCCCGCTGGGACCCGACGCCCAAAAGCCCCTGGACAGAGGAACTACCACCCGGACGTGCGGCACACGTGGTCCGCGGCTGACGAACTGAGTTTCGTACGGGAGGGTGGAGCGGAACAGTCATGACGCGTGCGGGAAGACCCCCGCCGGACGGTTCCTGGTCGCCCGAGGTCGCAGTGGCTTGCTCACGCCCAGGCAGCCGTGGGGCCGGCTGCCCCACCGAGCACTCGCTCCCCTGCCGGCTACTTGCTTGCGGCTGGGTCTCGTCGAGCGCACAGGGCGGCTCGGTCAGGCGGAGGTAGACGGATGCCTGAGGTGTGCGTCGATAGGGAGGCCTCGGACCCTCTGCCGCCCGGGTGCCGTGATCGCGGCGTTCAGGCTCCCGGAAGGAAGAGTCAGAACGGGTGACCGTGAGGGTCCCGGAGGACCCGTACATCCTTCTGAGGCTGGTGCTCCCCCACCGTCGCGCCCAGGGCACAAGCCCGCTCGGTCTCCGCCTCCAAGTCGTCGACCTGAAGGTCCAGGTGCGCTTGCATCTGCTGAGTGCCCGGGCGCTGCGGCCAGATGGGAGGAGTGTGATCGGTCTCCAGCTGGAAACTGAGGCTCGGGCGTTCCTGTTCTGGAGACTTCAGCCGGACCCACTCCGGCTCGCGCTCGACTTCCTGCCAGCCCAGCAGAGCGCGATAGAAGTCGGCCAGCGCGGGAGGATCCGGGCTGCCGAGGACAAAGGCACCGAGTGATGTCGTCATGTCTCGAGTCCTGCCCCCGACACTCACCTCCACACGCTGGCGTGCCGGACGCCGGGGACGCCCGACGCCTTCTGCCGACAACGCAGCCCTCGCCACCCCGTGTCACCGGCCCGGCCCCGGCCGGCTTCCCGCCCCCTCGCCCGGCGCCGTGCGGCATTGGTCGCCACGCACAGGCAATGCCCGCGCCGGTGTGCTGGTGACACGTTCAGTCGCGCACGCCTTCACCGGCGGGCCCGCACCGTGCTCTCGTAGGCCCTCTTGCCGTCGCGAGCGTCCCGGAGAGCCATGACCGTCCACCCCTTCCCCGCCACGGAGCTGTCCATGACCGGGGGCGAAACCCAGGGCGCAGTCCTGGTCAGTTTCCTCCTCGTCGTGGTCGCCGCGCTGTTCGCCTGCCTGCTGCTCGGGCCACAACGCGAGGAGGCGGAGCACTTCTACGTCGGCCGGCGGCGGAACAAACCCCTGCGCAACGCACTGGCGCTGGCGGGCGACTACATCTCGTCGGCCACGGTGGTGGGCACGACGGGGACCGTCGCTCTCATGGGGTTCGACGGCTTGTTCGTCGCGGGCAGCACGGTCGCCGCGCTCGTCGTCCTCTCTCTCCTCGCGGGACCGCTGCGGGCGCGCGGACGGTTCACGATCGCCGACGTCTTCGCGGACCGGGCGCCGGGGACTGCGGTGCGGATCGCCGCGGCGGTCGTCACACTGCTTGTGTGCCTGCTCTACTTCGTCGTCCAGCTCTCAGCCGTGGCCCTCGTGACCGCGCAGCTCCTGGGCCTGGAGACGGTGGGCGCGCAGCGGGCGATCGCCGTGATGATCGGCGTCCTGATCGCCTGCGCGACCGCCGTCGGGGGGATGCGCGGGGCGACCGCACTGCAGGCAGCCAAGACCGTCATCGTCCTCGTGGCCCTGCTTCTCGTCGTCGGTGTGCTCCTGACCCGATTCGGCTGGAACCCGGCCGCTCTCCTTGACGCCGCGCAGACCAACAACGGAACCGGTTCGGCGTACTTCCGCCCCGGCCTCCTGCAGCGCTCCAACCCCAGCGCCAGCTGGACCTTCGACTTCGTCGGACTCCAGCTCAGCATCATCCTGGGTGCGGCCGTCATGCCGCATGTCGTGATGCGGCTGCACGCCACCCCCGACGCCACGGCGGCGCGCCGCTCCGTGCGCGGGGCCCTCGTCATCGTCTCGGCCGTCACCGTGTGCGCCGTGCTGATCGGCCTGGGCACGGCGGCGACCGTCGGTGGCGCGAAACTGGCGGAGGTCAGCCCAGGTGGCACCGGCGCCCTTATGCTCACCACCGGGACGCTCGTGGGCGGCCCCGGCTCCACCGCCGGGACCGTACTCTTCATCCTCGTCGCCATCGCCGTCTTCGCGACCTCCCTCGCCGTCATCGCGGGCCTCACCCTGACGGCGTCGGCCGCGGTCGGCCACGACCTCTACCGCAAGGCCCTGCGCCGGACGGAAAGCTCCGACAAGGGCGTTGAGATCAGCACCGCCCGCTGGGGCGCGGTCGCCGTCAGCGTGGCCGGCATCACCCTCGCCTACGCGGCCCTCGACTGGAACATCCAGATGTTCAGCTGGGTCGCCCTGGCCGTCGCCGCCTCCAGCCTCCTGCCCGCGCTCGTCTACACCTTGTTCTGGCGCCGCTTCACCGAACGCGGTCTGCTGTGGACCCTCGTCGGCGGCGCGGGCTGCGTCGTCGTCCTGCAGACCTTCACCCCCATGGTCACCAGCCTCCCTTCCTCTTTCCTCCCTCACACGGACATCGCCTGGCTCCCCTTCCAGTCCGTCGCCCTCATCTCCGTCCCCACCGGTTTCGCACTGGGATGGCTGGGCAGCGTGACGGACCGGCGTACCGGCCGGGACCTCGCCCCGCGGGCCGATGCGCGGCGTGGTTCCTCACGCCCTGAGCCGGCAACGCGCCGGCGTTACGACCCCAGCGACTCGAGGACCTGACAGACGGTCGTCGCCCGGATCGACGGCCCCTGTGCCTTCGCTCCACCCGCCGATCCCCGGGCGGGGCGTACCGCAGAGGCCTCCACTCGGATGGACGGCCCGAGGTGCGAAGGCACGCAAGAGGCCCGGATCCACAGGATCCGGGCCTCATGTCACTTCAGTAGCGGGGACAGGATTTGAACCTGCGACCTCTGGGTTATGAGCCCAGCGAGCTACCGAGCTGCTCCACCCCGCGTCGGTAGTCCCCACAGTACGCCATCCACAGCACCACCCATGACCAGATCGCCCCGCGCAGTGAACCTGGTCTTCCCCCGGCCGGTGTCGCGGTAGGGGGCCGGGGTGCGCGGTGGACCTGTCATGCTGCCACGGGGGCGAAGGGAGCGAAGGGATGCAGTTCGTCGTCGCCGGGCTGTACGACGCCGTAGCTGCTTTCCGGTACCGCGTTCCAGGCACCGGGCAGATCGCCGAGGGGTTCGGACACGATGAGGCGGGTCTCCTCCGAGATGTCGCGAAGGAAAGCGACGTCGGGGTGCAACCTGCGCAGTGCCTCCACCTGGCTGCTGTAGAACAGCGACCGGGAATCGTGCCCGCTGGAGTAGCGGAAGCCCCAGACGCGGACACCGTCGGTGATGGCGAGCGTCATCTGAAGGGGGAACTCCACGCCGTGTTCGTGGCCGACGCGCTCCACCACTCCCGCCATCCGGGCGACGGCGGCGGGCGGGTCCTCGTCCAGGCCGTAGGTGAGTGCCAGGTAGAACATCACCTCCGAGTCCGTCGTTCCCTCGATGCCCGCGTACAGGGCGGGGTCGACGAGGAGGGTGAGGTCCCGGCGCATCAGGTGGAAGCCGGTGATGGCGCCGTTGTGCATGAACATCCATCGGCCGTACCGGAACGGATGGCAGTTCGACTGCTGCACGGCCGTGCCGGTCGACGCCCGGATGTGGGCGAAGAACAGGGGCGAGCGGACGTGGTCCGCCATCTCACGGAGGTTGCGGTTGTTCCAGGCGGGGCCGATGTCCCGAAGGAGCGCCGGGGACTCGTTGTCGTCCGTGTACCAGCCGACGCCGAACCCGTCACCGTTCGTGGTCTCCACGCCCAGTTTGGAATGCAGGCTCTGGTCGATCAGCGAGTGAGCCGGTTTGTACAGGATGGTGTCGAGCAGCATGGGAGTTCCTGAATAGGCGAGCCATCGGCACATACCTGATCACCTGGGTCTCTGATGCCTGAGGGGGCGATCCTCCGCCGCTGTGCGTACGGCGCCGTCCCGGTCCTGTCCCGGACCGTCCCGGACCGTCCGGCGTTCTCATTTTCGGCCCTCTCGCCGGGGAGTGCCACGCGGGCGACCGGTCCCGGGCCAGGACGCCGGGCCCGGCCCTATGCGGTTCCGGCCCTATGCGGTTCCGGGTCCGGTATCGGTTTCGACACCGGCATCGGCCGGCGTACCGGCATGGTCATCGGTCCAGACCAGTGCGTACGACTCGTTGCCGGTTCGCTCCACCCACTGGAGCCGGTCGTTCACGACGGCGCGTCGGGGCTCGGGGGCGCACTCGGCGAGCCTGCGCAGGAGGTCGCGCATCCGCCGCAGGGCCATGGGGGTCCCTGCGGCGGCGAAGACGAGGTCGTCGACGGCGGTCCGTACGTACCGGTCCCAGCCGGGCACCGGGATACTCACCCGGAGCCGTCCGGCAGGGTCGTGGAACCGGCCGATCTCCAGGTCGCGGTCGGCGAGGCGGATCAACAGGTCCTCGAGGCGGTCCATGGCCTCCACCGCTGTGGCCGGATCGTTCACGGCGGAAGACAGAGCGCGGAGTGCGATGTCGGCGAGAAGTCTGAACGGCAGTTCGGGGTCCTGGGCGAAGCCTCGCTCGACCCCCGTCGAGAGGACCCCCGCCAGTACTGCCTCCCCGGGACCACCCGGCGTCACCTCGGCGACCACCATGCCGCCGGTCAGCGTCGCGCCCGGGGCGATGCGAAAGGCGACCGAGCAATCGTGTGCCTGAGCGATGCCCAAGAGGGTGGACACGTCGATCCCCCGCAGCACGGTCGGCGGCCCCGTCCAGCGGACCGCTCTACTCGGGCCGGCCGGCGACGGCCGCGGGGCGGCGACCTCGCCAGGGGCGTAGGGGTGCGCGTACAGGGTGTCGTACGAGCGGTGCGCACGGGCGGCGATCGCGGTCAGCGAGTGGCCGAGCTGGATCGAGTCGAACGCCTTCATCTGCAGCGTCCGCATCAGCCCGAGCGCGATGAGGGAGAGGAGCATGGCGGCGCACGGAACGAAGACGGAGACGTTCTTTCGGGAGCCCATGGCCAGGCCCGAGGTGATGCAGAAGACGAACACGCCCACGGTGAAGGCGAACGCCCGCCAGACGATCGGCTCGTCGCGGAACAGGCTGAGGCGGGGCGTGAACGTGCTGGCGGAGAACTGCACGACCAGGAACAGCACCGAGTAGATGATGCTCACCAGGCTGATGACGCCGAAGCCCAGAGTGATCAGCACGCTGACCACCCGCCCCGCCGCCACCTGGGGTCCCGCCGTGACCAGAGGAGTCAGCAGCCCCAGCCCGACCCCGGCGACCGCGCACAGCAACTGCGAGAGGCCCCTGCGCGCCGGGCCGACCGGCCGCTGGAGCAGCGCGTTTCGCCGACGCCGCTCCCGCGCCCGGGGGACGGCGATCCCGTCATCAGAGCGGGGCATCCGGCCTCCTCGGAGGTTGGGCGACCAGGGCGAATCCGTCACGTGCCATCCATTAGGCACGCACCTGCACCCACCTGCACCCCGGGTCGCGCGGGCGGGGGAGAACCACCCGTAGCACCGAGGCCAAAGCACACGTCGACCGTGACGACCGACGGCCCGCCCCGAACATGTCGTCATTCCGGGCGGTTGAAACGTCGGGCGGCCCACAGCAGGGCGATGGTTCCGATGATGAGAAGAAGGCCCGCTTCGAGGGGGAGGGGTGGCTGCCAGCCCGCCCATTCGATGCTGGTGGCGGCTTGCTGGTCAGGGACGCGACGGCTGATGCAGCGACGCAGGAGGTCCACCGCGTAGGCGAGGGGGTTGGCGCCGGCGAGGGCCTGGGCCCAGCCGGGGAGGGACTGCAGGGGGAAGAATCCCCCGGAGAGGAACAGCAGCGGCATCATGACCAGGCCGAGGAGGGTGTGGAACGTCTCGGGTCTGCGGAGCGTGACGGACAGGGCCAGGGACAGGGCCGTGATGGTGAACGAGGCCAGGATCATGCCGCCGAGGAGCAGGAGCAGGAGGAGCGGATCGTAGGGGAGGCCGACCGTGCCGGCGAGGCTCAGCAGTACGGCACCTTGGGCTGTGGCGGTCAGCGTGCCGCCCGCGCAGTTGCCCAGGAGCAGGGTGGAGCGGCTGACGGGGGCCATGTCGTCGCTGGTGCGAAGGACGACACGGCCGGACACCCGGTAGCGGACCGACGCGCCCCGTGCGGGGGCGAAAGCTCATGCCAGGGCGTTGACCACTGCCGTGAAGACGCGCGGAAGGCGCTCGGCCGCGGGCACGACGAGCGGGGCGAGTACCCGCTGCTGTCGCACCCGTAGCAGAAGTTCCGTCAGAAGCCGGTGGCGGCGGGTCGCGCGGCTCCAGTCGCCTTCGTAGCGCTCCGGCGTACCTCGGCGCACGTTGTCGATCAGAGTTCCGGCACCGGTGAGGGCCAGGGAGATGCCCTCACCGGTCAGCGCGTCGACGTATCCGGCGGCGTCGCCCACGAGCAGGACCCGCCCGTGGAGCCGGGTGCGTGCCTTCTGGCGCAGCGGGCCCGCGCCCCGTACCGCGGTGACGGCCCTCTCCGCGGGGAGACGGGCGGCCAGTTCGGGGAAGCGCTCCAGCTGGGCGTCGAACGGGGCCCGCCGGTCCGTCAGGAGGGCGACGCCGACGAGCCGGGGACCGAGCGGGGTGACGTAGGCCTCGCCGTGCCGTCCGCAGTGCACCTCGACGTACGGGGACCACGGCGGTACGGCGTAGTGACGCCGCAACCCGTACCTGGGCCTCGTGCGGGATGGGACACCGAGGCCGAGGGAGCGGCGCACCGGGGAGTGCAGACCGTCCGCGGCGACCAGCCAGCTGGCGCGCAGACCGGCGCCGGGCAGGGTCACTTCGTTCGCGTCCTGCCGTACTTCTCCGACCCGCAGGGGCAGTACGGGAACGCCTGCCGCGAGGACTGCCCCGTGGAGGATGTCGTGCAGACAGGTGCGCCGTACGCCGAGGCCGGGGCCGCGCCGGAACGCGGCGTCGACCTGACGGGAACCCTGCACGTAACGGATGCCGGTGATCGGATGGCCGGGGACCTCAAGACCGAGTGCGGCGAGGGTACGGACGGCGCCGGGCATCAGACCTTCGCCGCACGCCTTGTCGACCGGTGCGCGGCGGGGCTCGGCCACGACGGTGTCGAAACCGGCCCGCGCGGCGTACAGCGCTGTCGCCAGGCCGGCGGGACCGCCGCCGACGACGATCAGGTCGTGTCCGTGGCTCACGCGTGCACCGCCCGGGTGAGGGCCGCGTTCTCACAGCGGAGGCGGACCGTGAGCAGCACCGCGTTGGCTGTGCTGAACACCGCCGCGCTCAGCCACGCCGAGTGCACCAGGGGGAGAGCGGCGACCTCCACCACGACGGCGATGTAGTTGGGGTGACGCACGAATCGATAGGGGCCGGCCCCGACCGGACGCGTCCCCGGAACGACGATGACGCGCGTGTTCCAGTACGGCCCGAGGGTGGTGATGCACCACCAGCGCAGCGCCTGGGCCAGGAGGACCAGCGTCAGCATCGGCCATCCCAGGGCGGGCAGGAACGGCCGGTGGGCCAGCACGGGTTCGAGGAGGCAGCAGACCAGCAGGGCCGTGTGCAGGGTCACCATGACCGGATAGTGGCCGCGGCCGTGCTCGACACCGGCGCGGGCGAGCGTCCAGGCCGAGTTGCGCCGGGCCACGACCAGTTCGACGACGCGTTCGGCGGCCACGCCGAGGACGAGGAGCGCGTACCAGAACATGAATGCCTCTCACCAGCGCAACAGGACGAACTCGGAGCAGAAGCCGGGGCCCATCGCCATCAGCAGGCCCCAGGTACCGGGCTCGGGCCGCCGGGATCCCTGATGGCTCTGCAGGATGTGCAGTACGGAGGCCGAGGACATGTTGCCCACGGCCGCGAGCGAGCGCCGCGCGCTGTCGAGGGCGTCGTCGGGCAGGCCGAGCACGTCGGTCACGGCGGACAGCACCTTGGGACCACCCGGATGGCACACCCAGGTTCCGATGTCGTCGGTGGTGAGTCCGTGTTCGGCCAGGAAGGCCCGCAGGGGCCGCCCGAGGTGCTCCCGCACGATACGGGGGATACCCGCGTCGATCACGACGCGGAACCCCGCGGCTCCGATGTCCCAGCCCATGAGGTGCCCGGTACCCGGGTAGAGATGGCTGCGCGTGGCGATCACCGCCGGCCCGCTCCCGTCCCGTCCCGCGGCGGCCCGGCCGCGTGCGACGAGTGCGGCCGCGCCGTCGCCGAACAGGGCGCCGGCCACGAGGTTGGCGCGGGAGTCGTCACGCCGCTGGAGCGTCAGCGAGCACAGTTCGACGGTGAGCAGCACAGCGGTGTCGCCGGGGTGCCCGCGCAGGTAGTCGTGCAGCCGCGCGAGACCGGCTGCGCCCGCCACGCATCCCAGGCCGAACACCGGCAGCCGTTTGACGTCGGGCCGCAGCCCCAGGCGACCGACCAGACGGGCGTCGAGCGACGGGGTCGCCACACCGGTGACGGAGTTGCACACCAGCAGATCGACATCGGCCGGTTCGAGCCCCGCTTCCCGCAGCGCACCGGTCACGGCCTCCTCACCCAGGTCGAGACCGGCCGCGATCCAGGCGTCGTTGGACCGCCCGAAGTCTCCGAGGTCGGCGTACGTCTCGATCGGCAGCGCCAGATGGCGCGCCCGTACGCCGGTGGACACGTGCAGGCGGCGCAGCAGCGCACGGTCGGCGCCCGGAGCCAGGCACAGGTCGCCGATCGGCTCGGTCAGGTCGTCCTGGGCGTAGCGGTGCGGTGGCAGCGCGGTGTGGACGGCGGCGATCGTGGTCGCCGCGACAGGCACGGTCGGCAGACGCGGCGCGACGGAGGGGGCGGTGGGATCGTCGGTGATCACAGAGACACGCATGGGGGTCATGCCTACCTCGTTCCGGACACCTGATTACCTTGCGCATGTGTCTTTGCACCCGTCCGAGGTTTCTGCGCGTACGCCACCCCGTATCCCGGTGCTGCTGCGCTCCTGCCATCTGGAGCCGGCGCTCGCCGTGACGGTGTTCGCGACCGCGCTGGCCGTGGCGGGGGGCCGGGGCGTGGCGGGGGCGGCGCTCGTGGCCGGGGCGGTGCTGGCCGGTCAGCTCTCGGTCGGCTGGTGCAACGACGCGGCCGACGCGCAGCGCGACCTGGTCTGCGGGCGCCCCGACAAGCCGGCGGCCACCGGCGAGCTCCCCCCGAGGACGGTGGCCGTCGCGGCCGGGGCGGCCCTGGGGCTGTGCGTGCCGCTGTCGCTGCTGAGCGGGGCGGTCGCGGGAGCGGTGCACCTGGTGGGCGTGGCGGCGGGCTGGGCCTACAACCTGGGAGGCAAACGCACGGTGCTCTCACCGCTGCCCTATGCCGTGGGATTCGGCTCGCTGCCCGCCTTCGTCACCCTCGGTACGCCGTCACAGGCCTGGCCCGCGTGGTGGGTCGTAGCGGCGGGGGCGCTGCTCGGTGTGGGGGCGCACGTGGTCAACGTCCTCCCCGACATCGAGGACGATCTCGCGACCGGGGTACGCGGGCTGCCGCAGCGGCTGGGCCGTGCGGCCTGCCGGTGGGCGGCACCGTTCGTGATGCTGGCGGCCGTGGGGGTGGTCGTCGTGGGACCGTCCGGAGCGGTGAGCGTTTCGGGCTGGGTCCTGGCAGCGGCGGCGGGGTCCGTCGCGGTCGTCGGCACGGCGTTGCCGTCGGCGCCCGGGAGCCGATGGCCGTTCCGGGCGGCGATGGTGGTGGCGGGCATGGCTGTGACACAGCTTCTGCTGAGAGGCGCCGACATGGCGTGAATCCGGGACTGTGGGTCCGGTCCGGTCCGGCTCGGTCCAGTGCAGGAAGCAGGAAGCAGGAAGTAGGAAGCAGGAAGCAGGAAGCAGTGGGCAGGAGGCGGGCGCAGGGGAAGAGACAGGCGCAGGCTCACTCACCGTCGTCGGCCGAGGGTCTTCACCGCGATCGCGAGTGCTCCCAGGCCGGCGCTCACCGTCAGTGCTTGGCCGAGGATGCGGTGGTCATGTCGGCGCCACCCGTCGTCGACGGCGCACGGCAGAGGGTCGGGGGCGAACACGGTGCCGTCGTGGGAGGAGACCGGGGTGCCCCGCACGGCGAACGCGTTCACCACGGGCCCGATGAGCCGGTCGTACAGGCCGGGCACGAGCCGGTGTGCCCAGGAACCGACACGCTGTGTCCGTCCGACGACGATCTCGCGCCGAGGCCGGTCGATGGCGCGCACCACCGCCGCCACCACCCGTTCCGGGGACGTCACAGGCGGCAGCGGCCGGATCCGGCGGCCGATGTAGTTCGCGGCATGACGATAGATCGGCGTGTCGACCGCGCCCGGCAGAACCGTGCACACAGCGATGCCGGGGGCGTCGCGCAACTCCTGACGCAGCACCTCGGAGAAGCCGAGCAAACCCCACTTCGCGGTGACGTACGGTGCGACGTAGGGCGACGAGAGCCGTCCGTACAGCGAGCCGATGTTGATGAGTACTCCATGGCCCTGGGACCGGAACTGCGGCAGCACCGCCCGGGCCGCGTGGACCTGGCCGAACAGCGTGGTGTCCACGATCTGCCGGAACACAGGGCCGGGAGTGTCCTCGAACAGGCCGTAGCTCCACACGGCCGCGGCGTTCACCCAGGCGTCGATGCGCCCGAACCTGCCGACGGCGCGCCGGGCCAGAACCTGGACGGCCGCTTCGTCGCTGACGTCGGTCGGGACGACCAGTACCCGCCCTCCCCGCTGCTCGCACTCCCGGGCGACCGCGGCGAGGGTCTGCTCGGAGCGGGCCGCCAGCACGACATCGGCCCCGCGGGCGGCGAGAGCCTGTGCCACCCCGCGGCCGATGCCGCTGGAGGCCCCGGTGACGACCACCACCAGCCGCCCTGGCCGGTTCACGGCGTCCCGCTGAACGGCTGGGCCGTAACGGCCCGGCCACCGACCGCCGCATGCGAGCCCTCAGCCGGCCACGATGGGTGAAGCGGAGGAAGGCGGCGGGACGGCTTGGGCGATCCGGTCAGGTGCTCCACGTGCGTGATCACATTCGGTCCCACCTGTTCGAGTGCGATGGTCCGGTTGCCGGCGGAGATCAGTGCGGCAGGTGGCAGCTGATGCTGGAAGGCATGTGCCGGGGGAGGGAGGCGGCGCGCTGCCACATGCCCTGCGCCTGCTCGGTGGGCCGCTGCTGCTCGCCGTGAAGGGCGTTGAGGACCAGCAGGCCGCCGGTCAGAGCGGGCACCGCCCACTGGACGCAGGCCAGGCGCCGTGCGGCTTGCTGCGTGTCCATCGGATACTGTCCGGCCTTCTCCGCGTCCTGGGGGTCGCCGGACGAGGCCAGCTCGATCTTCTTGCCCAGCACGCGCGCGTAGGCGGTGGCGGCCAGAGCCGCACCGGTGAGGACGGTCTTCGCCAGCGTGGAGGCGGCGACGCCCTGCTGGGTGGCGACGCGGCCTGCGTTGGTCGCGAGCAGACCGGTGGCGCCGAGCAGGTGAGCGCCGATCGCCACTGCGTTGACCGGAGTCCACCTCGCCCAGCCCGAGCTCGCGATCCGGGCCCTCCTCCCAGCTCGTGCCTTGGTCCTTCGCGGCGCCGTTGAGGCCGACCGCGCCCATCAGCGAGCCGCCGAACCAGGCGGCCGCGCCTATGTCGTGAAGACTGCGCAGGAAGGTGTTGCGTTCGGACATGGGAAGTCCCTTTCGAAGGAGCGGACAGAGGGGAGCCGGCACGGCCGACTCTCCCGTCACCCTCGCTCAACGAACCGGGCCCCGCCATTTCGACTGCTCCGAACCGCTCGGTACAGCGGAGGGGCCCAGCCAGTGTTGCGTCTTCCGCTGGTGGATGTCGTGTCCGCCCGGCGCCCCGGCCCTCGTCGCAGTCCGCCCGTCATGCCTGAGACGAAGGCGGCCCGACATCAGCCTCGCGGGAGCCAGCAGGGACCTCCGGTACGGGTCCCCCGGTCCCTCCGGTACGGGCCCTCGTGGCCGGCCGCCGGGCGACACCGGCGGCGGCCCGGTTCGGCCGTCGGCTGCCGCGTCCGGCCGCTCAGATGTCGGCGCTGCCGACTGTGTACGCGAGGGCGGCCCGCAAGCGCGTCCCCCCCGAACCGTAGGACGGCCTCCATGACGGGAGTGGGCGGGTCGAATCCCATGAAGGAGAGGGCCGGGTCGACATCCAGCCAGGCCTCCACGGCGTACGGCCTCGGCGGGGCGCGTTGCGCCCTCGGCGACGGCATGCCGCACGGTGTGGCGCGTGTCGGGGGTGGTGGTTGCGGGCAGCCTGGCTACCCGTATGTCTCTGATCAAGCCGACCGGGCTGGGGCAAGGGGCCGCACCCTGGTCGAGAGTCAGCAGCCCCGGACGAGGAACGACGACGTGGCCCGGACCGCCAGCTGTCCGGGCCACGCCATCGGGCGTCTCGGGGCGCTCCTGATCACCCGGGGGCGTGGAGCCGTCGTGCCGCTCGGCGGAGCCTCACACCGAGCCGCGCCAGGCGCCCGTCTCCTGGCCGCCGCGCTCTTCGATGAACGACTTGAACCGCTTGAGGTCGCCAGTGACCTTCCGCTTGACGAACCCGAGCTTGTCGCCGACCTGCTCCGTCAGCCCCTCGGGGGCGAAGTCCATCTGGAGCATGACCTTCGTCCGTGTCTCGTCGAGACGGTGGAACGTGACGACGCCGGCCTGCCGCGACTCGCCCTCGACGGTCGTCCAGGCGACGCGCTCGTCCGGGATCTGTTCGGTGATGACGGCGTCGAACTCGCGGCGGACTCCGCCGATCTCCGTGACCCAGTGGGTGAGCGTATCCGTACGCTGTTCGATCCGCTCCACGCCGTCCATGAAACGCGGGAACGTCTCGAACTGGGTCCACTGGTCGTACGCGGTGCGGACCGGGACCTCGACCTCGACGGACTCCTCGACCTGCGACATGGGAAACGTCCTTCTCGTTCGGGAACGGGTTACGGGGATCCGCGTAACCCGGACCGGAGAACTCACACCTCCCGCGGCGTCTGAAACCCTTGACCGGGCGTCGGGGGGAGACTGCGGGGACCCGTGCAGCGGGCGCCTTCCTCCTGGACCCGCAGGCACAGCTCCCGGTCGGCCGTGACCACCAGGGACGGTCGGCCGTTCGCCTTCCGCACCAGTTCGACGATCAGGTCGTCGCCGCTGCCAGGAGCATCCTCGACCCGCACGTCGGGTACGGAGGCGATGCCCCGAGCGAGGCCCTCGACGACGAGGACGATCTCGTACGGACCCGGGTACGGTCCATCGGCCGGCCCGCCTACCGCGGCGAGCCGGTCGCGCAACCGCTCAGCGGCCCCACGCCGGTCGCGCCACCAGCCGTCGGGCACCGAACCCACGACGTTGGCCCCGTCCACCACGAGCAGAGGACGAAGCGGCAGATCATCAGCATTCATGGTCCGAGGATGTCACTCCCACCCCATGGCGCCCCAACGCCGCGATTACCCCTGCGCATCCGAGCAACCGCCGCCCGCTACGACGTCATCCGGCTCCGGAGGGAGGCCGACTTCAGCCCGACCTTCCACCTGGCCCTACTCCCGGCACTTTTCATCCGGGCTGCGGGGCATGACCCCCCATGGCGTTCAGCCCCTCACGTGCCATCCGGTACTCGCGCGGGTGGTCACCCGCCCCCGGCAGGGCGAGGGCGGTACGGAACTCCCGCCGCGCCTCGGCGCGACGTCCCGTGGCCGTGTAGGTGCTGCCGAGACGTATGCGGACGCCCATCTCCAGCCAGGTGCTCGTGTGCGGGGTGAGAGTGGACAGGGCCTCGTGGTGGAGGTCGACGGCCGAACGCAGATTGCCCCGGCTGTGTTCCGCTGCGGCCAGACGCGACAACGACGCCGTACGCAGAGGCAGATCCTCGACCTGTCCGGCCAGTTCGGTGGCCCGGCGCAGCAGGCTCGCGGCCTCCACGGGTCGACCGAGGGCGAGTTCGAGCTCAGCGGCGAAGCACAGGGTGCTGCCGATGGTCCTTGGCCGGCCGTTCTTCTCGGCGAGTGCGAGGGCGGTGTCGTAGTGCGCGAGCGCCTGTTCGTGCCGTTCCTGTCGGTGGTGGAGGGAGCCGAGGTTGCAGTGCGACACCCCCGTGAGCCAGTCGTCGTCGACCTCGGCCGCCAGCTCCACCGCCCTGCTCAGGTGGCTGATCGCCTCCTCCGGGTCCCCCAGCTGTCCCAGCGCGATACCCGTCCCGGCGATGGCCCGGGCCTCCTCCCGCAGGTCGCCCAGCCCGCGGCCGTACCGCAGGGCTTCGGAGAACCACGTACTCGCCTGCCGGAACCGTCCCTGGTAGATGTCGACAAGACCCATGCAGTTTCGCAGTGCGGCGGGCATCCGCCGGTCGGTGGCCTCGTCCGCGCAGGTCAGGGCGAGCTCCAGCGCGGTACGGCACTCGTGGTGGTGACCCTGGCCTGCCAGGTGGTCGACCAGGGCTTCGGCGATCCGGCACGCGTGGTCACCGTGGCCGCCTCCGGCGGCATAGGCGACCACGTCGAGGAGCTCTCCACCCGCAGAGTCCAGCCACGCCGAGGCCTCCCGCCAGCCGGTGAAGGACGATCCGGGGGTCGCCGAACGGGCGACATCGACGACGGGCGGGAAGGCGCTGGGTCCCCAGTCGCTGGCCATGCGGCCCGCCGCCGTATAGAGGTACAGGACGGCGTCGCGGTTCGCAGCGGCCTCCTCAGGGGCCTCGGAGGCGACGCGCCGCGCATGAGCCCGTACGAGGTCGTGCAGCCGGTATCGGCCGGGTTGCGGCTGCTGCAGCAGGCTCGCGTCGACCAGATCCTCCAGGACTCCCTCGGCCTCCTCGCGGGAGCCGCCCAGCATGGTGGCGAGGGTGAGCCTGTCGAAGCGGGCGGTGGGAGCCGTGCCCAACGCACGGAAACCGCGCCGTAGTTCCGGAGCGAGCTGGTCGTACGACACCCGGAAGGCGGCCTCCACGCTGCGGTCCCCGGCCCGCAGCTCGTCGAGGCCGCCCATGCCGCGGGCCATCCGGTCGGCCAGGAAGGCCAGGGTCCAGGACGGCCGGCTCTGCAGCCGGGCGCTCGCGATGCGCAGGGCCAGGGGCAGGCCGCCACACCGTCGTACGAGCTCGCGCGCCGCCTCGGGCTCGCGGCCGGCCCGGGACTCCCCTAGGAGCTCTCGGAGCAGTGCGACGGCATCATCCGCGCCCAGCGGCTCCACGGTCAGCCGCAGATCGGCGTCGAGGCCGGTCAGGTGTTGCCGGCCCGCCACCAGGACCCGGCTGCCCGGGCCCGCGGGCAGCAGCGGCCGTACCTCCTCGGCGCTGCGCGCGTTGTCGACGACCAGCAGCAGCCGTAGCGCGCTTGTGGCCGCCCGCCAGGCCGTGACGAGATCCGCCAGGTCGTCCATGTCGTCCTCGCCGTCCGGGTCACGCGGCCCGGACGGGGGATTCGGCGGCACGTCACCCTCGTCGAGGACCGCACGGAGCATCCGGCGAAGGGCCCGCTGCGGGGCGACCTGCTCATGGGCGGCGCCGTCCGCGTGCAGGTCGACGAAGAGGCAACCGTCGGGATGGGCGTCGGCGAGTGTCCAGGCGGCGCGGACCACCAGGGCGCTCTTGCCGACGCCCGCCGTGCCGTCGACCGTCATCACGGACACGGCCCCGGGCGGCACGGGGGCGGTGAGCAGGGCGAGTTCCGTCGCGCGCCCGACCAGGCAGGCGGTGTTGCCGGGCAGGTCGTTCCGCCGCATGCGGGGACGGGGCCGGTCGCGCAGGTCGTCGGAGCCTTCGGACAGGCGTGCACCGTCCGGAACCTGCGGCCCGGGCGGGGGGCCCGGGGACCCGGTCCGCTCCGCAGCTGTCGCGGTCGCCGCGCCCGTCCGCACCGTCCGGCCGAGCAGCAGCGCATCGTCCCGGCGCAGGAGCGCATGGTGCACCCGCCGCAGCTCCTCCCCGGGTTCCACGCCCAGCTCGTCGACCAGTCGTCGGCGCGTCTCGCGGTAGACGGAGAGCGCTTCGGCCTGCCGCCCACTGCCGTAAAGGGCCCGCATGCGCAGGGCTGCGAACGGCTCGTCGTACTGCTGCGTGTCGGGCGCCGTCAGAAGGGCGTCCAGGGCGTCCGGGTAGCGCCCGAGCGCTACCAGACACGCCGCCAGGTCCAGGCGCAGCGCGCGCCGTCGCTGGCCCAGGCGCTGCCGCTGGGTCTCGGCGAACGGTCCCGGGAGACCGGGCAGCGGCTCCCCGTGGAGCAGCTCCAGGGCCCGGCCGCCGTGGTCGAGCGCGGCGTCGAAGTCACCGGCGGCCTTCGCGCGCTGGACGCTGGCGGCCTCCTCGGCGAGCTCGGCCAGGTCGGTCCGGACCGCGTTCGCCGCGAAGCGATAGCCGCCGCGTCCCCCGATGACGACGGATCGGTCCGCCGCGGCGCCCGGCTCGTCCAGAGCCTTCCGCAGCGCGTACACGTAGCTCGGGAGGACCCGGTGCCCCGTGCCCGGGGGCTCCTCCCCCCAGACGTCGTCCAGGAGCTGCTGGTACGTGACGAACGCCGGAGCCCGCAGGATCAGCGAGGCGAGCACGGCCTGCCGCCGTACCGGACCCAGCGCGAGCGGCGAGTCGCCGCGCCGGGCACGGACCGACCCGAGCAGATCGATGCGCAGTTCGCCCCCCGCGCCGGTGGTGCCCATGCCCGTGTCCGGTGAATGCACGCTCACGTCGAATCCCCATGTCCCCCGTGCGTCCGGTGCCACTCGCCGCCGGAGCCCGTTTCACCAGGACTTCATCGGAAGAGCAGCGCGTTGCGCCAAAGTCTGTCAGGCCGGCGGCCGGCCTTGCGCAGTCAGGTCGGGGTGCCTCGACGGCCCGGTCCGCGCGGGCGCCGGAAAGACGGGTCGGCAGACCCGCATCGGCGGTGACGTCCGGGGCGCCCGCCCCCAGTCCGTTCCGTCCCAGCCCCAGGCGCCACCCAGCACGGCGGCGAACCCGTCATCGAGAAAGGTCACACCCTGTGTCCCAGGCCAATGGAGCATCCGGTGCCTCACCCACCCGCCGGGGCGGGCGATGGGAGCGCTACCGCGTCACCCACCCGTTCTCCGCGCGCGATCTGGCGCTCCTGTGGGGGTCGATCGCGGGCGTCCTGGCCGTCGCTCTGCTGCTCGGCTGGGCGCTCGACATGAAGGGCGGTGTGGTCCTGGTCGCGGCGGCCCCCTTCATCGTCTCCTGGTTCGAGAAGCGGCGTACGGCCTTCCAGTTCGACGCGGCCGGAGCCCGCTTCGGCGAGGTCCTGCTGCCGTGGTCCGACATCACCCAGTTCGTCGTGTCGACCCCGCCCGGCGAGGAGTACGCGCTGATCGGCGCCCGGCTGCGCCCCGGCGCGTCCCTGCCGCACGGCGCACCCGTTCCCCCGCGGAACGAGGAGCTGCCCGTACCGATCCACGTCGCCGTGCCGCGATCCAGGTTCGATCTGACGAAGATGGCCAGGAAGGCACGCACGTACGCTCCCTCACACGTTCGGATCGTCATCGCGGAGCCTTCCGGCGAACGTCCCGCCGTATGAGGCGGTGAAGGGGGAGGGGGCCGCACCCCGTCACGGCCGTGAGGGGTGCCGCACCCGGTATCGACGTGGGTCGCGACTGCGTCGGCGGCCCGCCCCCCCCGCGGGCAACTCCGCGCCCACAGGAACCAGTCCGCAGTAGCCATTGCTCAGAACAGCCTTCCGGAGACCAGTTCTCCGGGGAGGCCGATCGCACCGCCGTAGGGAGAACCGGATGTCACCGTCGCACGAGCCCTGGTACAGGCACCGCCCGCCGCCCTGGCCCGTGCCGGACAACCCGTACGCCCCCGAGGGGTACGGACCGCCGCCCCGCCCGCCCCGTCGGCGATGGCCGGTGGCCGCCGCGGCTCTCGCCCTGCTCCTGCTCGTCGGCGCAGGCGTGTACGCCCTTGGCGAGCGCCACGGATCGTCCCGGGCCGGATCGAACCGCGCGGGGCCGCGGAACAGCGCTCCGCCCACCACGGCACCGCCGACCGCGAACGCCCGCCCCACGCCGAAGCCCTCCCACATCCCCACCAACGAGGAGATCGCACGACAGCGCGGGTCCGGGGAGGCAAGCGCCTGGATCGTCGACGACCGCACCGACCTGCCCCGCCGGACGATCCCGACCGAGGGGCTGTGGATCGTCGGCGACACCGCCGTCCAGGCCGTCTACAAGAAGGTCGTCGCCCACCGGCTGAGCGACGGTGCCGAACTGTGGAGCGTCTCCCTCCCGACACCCGTCTGCGAGACCCCGGTCAACCCGACCCCGGACGGCAAGATCGTCATCGTCCTGCAGAACGTCGAGGCCTGGACCGGCGCCCGCTGCAACCAGCTCCGGATGATCGACCTGCGTACGGGCAAGCCGGGCTGGCACAAGGAGCTGACCGAGACCGGTACGGGGGACGACACGATCATCGTGGACAGCGCGATCAGCGGCGGGACGGTCGCGATAGTCCAGAGCATGAAGGCCGCCGCGTACCGGGTCGCCGACGGGAGGAAGCTGTACGACATCCCCATGGAGGCCCCGGGGAAGTGCTACCCCGGCCGGGTGGCGGGCGGCAGCCGGCTCCTGGTGGTCGCCGACTGCGCGATCACCGCGCTGGAGAAGGCGTACGACCAGGTACGCGAGATCGACCCGGCCACGGGCAGGGTCCGGTGGCGCTACCGGACCGAGCCCGGCCGGAGGATCGGCCAGGTGCTCTCCGTCGCCCCGGCGGTGATCACCACCGTGCACCGGGAGTCGCACGCCGACGACTGGCGGGTCGTCGCCCTCGGACCCGACGGCCGGGCCCGCAGGACCATCGACCCCCGGCCGAAAGGCTTCAAGCACTGCGACGACTCCGTGAACACCAGCGCCAACGCCCAGGCGTGCCGGGAGGCCATCGTCGGAGGAGGCCTCGTGCTCCTGGGCGGCGCCGACCGCGTCGGCGCCTATGACCTGGTCACCGGGAAACTAGTCTGGGGCGTGAAGTCGGAGGGCACCTCGAACGGCTACGTCCCCTTGCGCGTCGGACCGGGGAGGACCGGGTTCGTGTACGAGCTGGGCACGTTCGGCAAGGCGGGGCGGGTCTTCCGGGCCGGCCCGGGCGGCGTCGAAACGATCAAGGACATGCTGAGGCTTCCCGCGTCGACCGCGAGGGTCGAGTTCGGGATGGGCGTCGTCGGGGAGAACGCCTACGTGGGCGAACGGCTCGTGCTTACGCCCGCCGGTCTGAACGGCAACGACACCCAGCACGAGCCCCGCATGCTCTCCTTCGCTCCTTGACCTCGGCGCATCCCCCTTCGGTGAACGCGCCGACGTCGGCGTGACGGGCCCCGCGGAAGAGCGTCACGGGGCCGGGATCAGCTGGGTGAGGTTCACCGGGTTGCCGTCGGGGTCCTGGATGTGGGCGACGCGCTGTCCCCACGGCATGTCGTCGGGGCCGCCGCGGACCGAGCCGCCGAGGGCCTCCACCCGGCCGAGCGTCTCGTCGACGTCGTCGACAGCGATGCTGAGCAGGATCCGCGGCGCGGCCCCAGTCCCGGGGTCCGTCTTGGCCACCAGCCCGAGGTCGGTGTCGCCGACGCGCAAGCCGAGGTAGAAGGCAGGGCCCTCCGCCGGCACCCGGAAGATCTCCTCGGCGCCGAACAACTCCGTGTAGAAGCCGCACAGAACGTCGTGGTCGGCGGTCAGGATCACTGGCTGGATGGTGGACATGGCACTCCTGTCGAGAACGGTCGTCTTGCCGGGTAGACCGCCGGAGCACGGCGAACTCATCGCGACAGCCGCCCCGCCGGAGGATCTGCCCCACGCATCGCCGCCCACGACCAGCACGAGCACCCCGAAACGAGGTCATGCAGAGGGCACCGCCCCGCCGAGCGGGAACGCATTCCTCCCTGGCCTCGCCGGTAGGCTGCGGCGGTGCGCACGGTCGAGCTCTTGTTGGACGAGGCATCGGACCTGGCGGTTCGCGAGGCCTGGCGGCGACTCGCGGACGCGGGGCTGCCCAGTCAGGCGCGGCACCGCTCACCGACCAACAGCCCGCACCTCACCCTGGCCGCCTGCCCGGAGCTGACCGCCCCGATCCGCTGGGAGCTCGCCGAGGTGGCCGCCGCCCTGCCGCTGCCGGTGCGGTTCAGCGGTGTGGTCCGCTTCGAGCGGCCCACCTCGGTGCTGGCCTGGGCGCTGGACCCCGACTCCGCGCTGACCGGTCTGCACCGCCGGGTGTGGGAGGCGGTGGTCTCGGACAGTCCGCCCGAGACCCTCAGCCCCTTTCACCATCCTGGGCGCTGGACCCCGCACATCACCCTCGGTCGTACCCGGCGGGTAGGTGCCTTCGCCGACCGCCACGTGCCCGAACTACTGCCGACACCGCCGCTGTCCGCCCGGCTCACCACCCTGCGCAGCTACGACACGGAGACCGGCGCCGTGGAGATACTGGAGCCCCGCTCCTGAGACGTCCCCTCCACGCCGCCCGGTCAGCGCCCTCCGGTCAGGTCCCGGTCGAGGACACCGATGAGCCGTGCTCCCGCGCGGTCGGTTTCGCGGCGCCCCCGCTTCGCCCCCGTCGAGGCCTTCTCCAGCCGCAGCCGCGCCGTCCGTCCGCGCAGGGTGAGCGTCATCAGTTGGTTGCCGAACCACGGTCCGCCGGTACGTTCCCACCGGACCGCCGGCCTCGCTACGCGTCCGTGGCGGGCGAGGACGTGCCCGATCCCCTTGGCGAATCGACTCCAGCCGAAACGGAATCCGGCCCGTATGGCCGCGGGCACCGAGTTGTGCAGCGGTGAGCAGGTGAACTGGAAGACGCGGGAGCGGGGCTGCTGCCCGGTTGTCCACACGGGCTCCGCCACATACGCGTGGTGTACGTCCCCGGAGAGTACGCACACCGTCGCAGGGGCGGCGTCGGCCCTCCCCACCTCGGCGACCGTCTCCGTCAGCCGTTCGAACGACGAGGTGAACGCCGCCCAGTGTTCCAGGTCCGCCCGTCGGCGCAGCCATTCGCCCAAGCGCGCCCAGCGGGGCCCGCGTTCGCCCCGGCAGAGCGCCGCGTGCCAGCTCTCCGCGAAGTGGATCATCGGGGGCAGCAGCCACGGGAGCGAGGTCCCGATCAGCAGGTGGTCGACGCCGCCGGGGTCGTCGAACGCCTGCGTCCGCAGCCAGGCCGCCTCCTCGGCGTCCAGCATCGCCCGGTGCTGCTCCTGCAGCACCCGCGCGGCCCGGGTGTCGACCATCAGCAGCCGGGTGCGGCCGAAGTCCCGGCGGTAGCTCCAGCGCACCGTGGCCGGGTCGGCGTCGGCACGTTCGGCGAACGCGCGCAGCACCTCCGTGCCGTCGTCGGCCGCCACCACCGCCGCGTACAGCTTGTCCTCGGCGAGCTCGGCGGGGGAGAGGTTCCCGAGGTGCTGGTAGACCCAGTACGACATCAGGCCGCCGGTGATCCGCTCGTGCCACCAGGGCGTCGCCCGCATGTCGGCCACCCAGGCGGCGCTGGTGTTCCAGTCGTCGATGACGTCGTGGTCGTCGAAGATCATGCAGCTGGGCACGGTCGAGAGCAGCCAGCGCAGTTCGGGGTCGCCCCAGGACTCGTCGTAGAGGTGGGTGTACTCCTCGTAGTCGGCCACCTGGTCCGGCGGAGCGGTGGCGCCGGTGCCCGCGGCCCGCCGGTGCCGGGCGATCCAGGCGCGGGTGTCCGCGGACGTCTCGTCCGCGTACACCTGGTCGCCCAGGAGGAGGAGAACGTCCGGACGCTCGGCCTCGGGGTCGGCGGCGAGCCGGGCGGAGAGGGTGTCGAGGACGTCGGGGCCCACCGGATCGGACTCGCCCACGGCAGGCGCCGCCCACCGGCACGAGCCGAAGGCGACCACCGCGCCCGTCGCCGGGACCGGCGGCGTGTGGATGGTGCTGGGCGGCTGGGTCGAGTCGGCGAGGGGCCACACCCGCTCGCCGTCGAGCAGCACCTCGTACGGCGTGGCGGTCCCCGGCGCCAGTCCGGTCACGACCACCAGTGCGTAGTGGTGGCCGGCGACGTGGAACGTGGGAGCCGAACCCCCCGCGCCGTCCGGGCACCGGACCTCCGCCGTGCAGGCGCGGTCGGTCTCCACCCATACCGTCGCGCTCGTGCCCGACTCCCAGTCCACGTGCCGCAGGAGCGGTCCCAGCCTCAGACCGGCCATCGAGAGTCCCCTTCCGGCGCTCCGCACGGTACGGAACGGCCGCTCCGTACAGTACTGAACGACGGCGGAAACGGCGCCGATGCGCCGTCCAGCCGCCCCGCGCCGAGCCCGGCTCTGCACCCGCCTGGGTAGTCGCCCCGACCACCCTCGCACTCCGGACCAGCGGCAGGAAGACGAAAAGCGCCGAACGCGGCCTCTGTCCACGGCCGTGCGGGAACGGGTCACCCGCCGACCTCAGCCGTCTCCCCCCGCCGGAGTCGCTCACCGCGTACGAGCGAGTCGTTCGGAGCGCCTGGGGCGCCCTGTGCTCAGATGGGCGGCGAAGCGAACGGCAGAGGGAAAGGTCGCAGGGATGCCCGAGGACACCATGAGGGCGATGGCGTACGAAACCTACGGGGGGCCAGAGGTGCTCCGCGAGACCCGGCTGCCGCTGCCGAAGGTCGCTCCTGGAGAAGTCCTCGTCAAGGTCCGGTGTGCCGCGGTCAACCCGGTCGACTGGAAGATCATGGCGGGCGGGCTCGACAGTCTGATGGACGTCGTCCACCCGGCGGTCCCAGGGTGGGACGTGAGCGGCACCGTCGAGAGACTCGGCATCGACGTCCCCGAGTTCGCGGTGGGCGACGAGGTCATGGCCTACGCCCGCAAGGACTACGTGCACGGCGGCACCTTCGCGGAGTACGTCAGCGTGCCCGTACGCGCCCTCGCCGCCAAGCCCGCCTCGTTGAACTGGGCGCAGGCCGCCGCACTGCCGCTGGCCGGCCTCACCGCCTACCAGCTCCTCACACGTCTGGGCACAGCCGCCGACGACACCGTCCTCGTGCACGGTGCGGCCGGCGGTGTGGGGTCCTTCGGCGTCCAGCTCGCCCGGTCGCTCGGCGCGCGGGTTATCGGCACCGCCTCCCCGCGCAACCACGACCGGCTGCGCGGGTTCGGCTGCGAGCCCGTCACGTACGGGGACGGGCTGACCGAGCGCGTCCGCGCGCTGGCTCCTGAGGGAGTCACCGTCGTCGCCGACTTCGTCGGCGGGGTCCTCGAGACCACTCTGGCGGTCCTGGCCGAGGGCGGGCGGCATGCTTCCATCACCGACCACACCGTGCTCGGTGCGGGCGGCCAGTGGATGTGGGTCAGGCCGGCCGGGGAGGACCTCGCGGCTCTGGGCCGGCTCTCGGACGAAGGCCGACTCACGGTGGATGTCGCCGCGACGTTCCCGCTCTCCGAACTCGGAGCGGCCTTCGCCCTCAGCCAGGAAGGCCATACCCCAGGGAAGATCGTCATCGACATCTGAAGCGGACCCGACGGGCCGGGCGGACGGCGACGGAGTCTCGAAGGTGCCCAGCGCAGCCGGAGACGCCCCCTGCGCATGCTTACGTCCGCGGTGGTCGTCCCCTTACAGTCCCGAAGGTATGACCGCACTTGCATCCTTCGCCTTCGTCCGCCGCACCGATGGGCTCCAGTACTACTTCGAACGCGACGGCGAGCACCACGGCCGCCCCTCCTACCGCCGCGTGGACGGGAATGTGTGGTGTGCCTGGTCGCCCGCCGACGGTTGGCACTGCAAGATCGCTGACGGCCTCGTGACCGCCCATCCCCTCGACAGCCACACTGATGAGCCCGAACCCCCGGCCACCGTCTGGCGCAGCTTCAAGGACGGCCGCTCCTACCTCTACGACCTCAGGCCCTGCGACCTCTGACGACCTCGGGCGAAATGGCTCTGCTGCTGATCTTGTGATGCCGGGTATGCGTACGGTGGATCAATGCCGGGAGGAATGCTCGGCTGCTACTCCGTGCTGCCGAGACCCCTCACCGGAGACTCTGCTGCCAGATCCGCACCGGCTCCCCCCCTTCACGTCCCCCCCCCCGCGTCCACTCGGGCGTCGCCCCCGGCTCTTCGCATCGGACAGCGGACGGGGAGGTGACGAAGAGCCGAAGGCACTCGGCCCCGTTTCCGTACCCTGGCACCATGCGCATGCGTCCCACTCTGACCTGGAACTCCGCCGAGGACCCGGCACCGGGCACCACGGACCCGAAGCCGGTCGTCGATGCCCTGAGCATCGGCGGCGTGCTGGTGCTCAGTGGAGCGGGCATCTCCACGGAGTCAGGCATCCCCGACTACCGTGGCGCGGGCGGAAGCCTCAGTCGGCACACCCCGATGACGTACCAGGAGTTCACCAGCAGCGCTCAGGCCCGTCGGCGGTACTGGGCACGTAGCCACCTCGGCTGGCGGACCTTCGGCCGCGCCCTGCCCAACGCCGGACACCGGGCCGTGGCCGCCTTCGAGCGCCACGGTCTGCTGTCAGGTGTGATCACCCAGAACGTCGACGGCCTGCACCAAGCCGCCGGGAGTGAAAACGTGGTGGAACTCCATGGGAGTCTTGCCCGCGCCGTCTGCCTCTCCTGCGGCGCCTTCAGCCCGCGCAGCGAACTAGCCCGGCGCCTCCAGGAGGCCAACGCGGGCTTCGCGCCGATGCCGACGGGAATCAACCCGGACGGCGACGCCGACCTCACCGACGACCAGATCGGAGACTTCCGTGTGGTGCCCTGCGCGCTCTGCGGCGGCATCCTCAAACCGGACGTGGTGTTCTTCGGCGAAGCCGTCCCGCGGCAAAGGGTCGAGCACTGCCGCCGGCTGGTCCGGGCCGCGACCTCGCTGCTGGTCCTGGGCTCCTCCCTGACCGTGATGTCCGGTCTTCGATTCGTCCGCCAGGCGGCCCAGGAGCGAACCCCCGTTCTGATCATCAACCGGGATCCCACCCGGGGCGACCGGCACGCCCTCACCCGGGTCTCCCTCCCGCTGGGGCCGGCCCTCACCACCGTTGCCGCCGGATTGGGCGTACCCGTCGACAGTGATGAACCGTCCTGAGGGTTCGGCGCCTCTCGTGGGCCCGGCGGCTCACCAGGTCGAGGCGCCCCCCGAGGCTCAGGCGGGATCCCTGTGCAAAGGCCTACGCGACGACCACCCAGTTTCGACAAGGAGCCGTACAAGCGGCGCAGCGGACCTGCACCATCGCCTTCGCACTGCGCGCCTGGCGGACCCCGCCCGCTGACTCCGCTTGATGTGGAAGGGCGCCTCGGCGTCGGTCATCATGAAGGCATGAGCCACGGATTCACCACCCGCACGCTTGACATCACCACCGGAACCTCAGAGGCGGTCTACGACCTGACCCGGGAGTGCGCGTCCTTTCTGGCGGACGTGGCGGAGGGCCGTGACGGACTCCTGAACGTCTTCGCGCCCCACGCGACCATGGGTGTCGCGCTCATCGAAACAGGAGCGGGGAGTGACGGCGACCTGCTGACGGCCCTTCACCACCTGCTCCCCGCCGACGAACGATGGCAGCACCGACATGGAAGCCGAGGCCACGGCCGCGACCACGTGCTGCCGGCCATCGTTCCACCCCACGCGACACTCCCCGTGATCAGCGGCGAACTGGCGCTTGGTACTTGGCAGTCGGTCTGTCTGGTGGACACGAACAAGGACAATGCCAACCGTCAGGTGCGGTTGAGTTTCCTGGGATAGGGGACGCAACGACTGCCCCGGGTGCCGAGTTGGTTCGGGTCCAACGCGGCGTTGCGCTGGGTGACGCGTGCATGATCCGCCCCCTGGCAAGCACACCGGAGGTCTCTGCCCGTCCATCCAGGGTCCTCATCACCCACGGCGCTGCGGAGCTGTCGTCACGTCGCGCTCCGTCCTCGTCGCAGGACACCGAGGGCCTGTGGACCCAGATCCGGAACGGCGGCGCGACGGTGACGGCTCGCGGCCCTGCGCCCCCGGGACGGGAGTGTGGTCGCGGGTCGTACGGAGAGGGTGCGGCGCGCCCCCGCGCCTTGTGGTTCATGGAGTAGCCCCTGACCGCCTCCTGGTCAGGGGGCCACCCCCATGACGATGTCCGCTGCCGGAGACACAGCTCCGGCTCTGGTGCAGGGCGGGTTCGGTGTCAGGACAGGGGTGTGGGGCGGCGGGGCGGGGGTACGGCCCGCAGCAGCTCCCACAGGGGCCTGGAGCCGCTTGCCCATTGGGCGAGGACCGTCCGGTCGACCAGGTGCAGTCGTTGGGAGCGGGCGAACTCGAGTGCTGGTTTGGAGAACCTGCCGTTGGTGACAAGGACGACCACATCGCCCTTGTGTACCGGGCGGCCGGTGCCGTTGAGCACCTGCAGGTCCGGCGTGCCCACCGGGGAACCGGCCAGACCGGCCCGCCGATGCTTGCACTGGATCACCCACAACCGCCCGTACGGGTCGGTCGCCTTCACATCCGCGCCGTTGTCGCCGGCACCGCCGACCTGTACCGCGTCCGCGCATCCGTCGCGCCGCATCAGGTCTCGTACCGCGTGTTCGAACTGCCGGTGGTGCAACGCGTCCAGCTGTGTGAGCGCGTAGCGGAGTCCCTGGGATCTGATGCGCTCCCACTGGGCCGCACGCCGCCGCTGGACCATCCAGGCAGCTACCGCCCCGCCGATCAGCATGGCCAGGACGACCGGTATCCACGGGTGGGCAGCCAGGAACCGGACCAGGCCCGTGACCAGCATCCAGGCCAGAACCAGACCCCCGCCCACGACAACGAGCTGTTCGCCCCGGGACGCCTTGCGCGAACGCCGCCGGGCCGGACGACGCCGTGCGGATGGACGCCGGCTCACCTCCCGCCCCCGTTGCGGTCCCACCTGATCGGGTACGACACCGTCGGCACCGGACGCGGAGCTGACTCCTTCCACCCGGGCCACCGGATCGGGTACGACACCGTCGGCGCCGGACGGGTCTTCGGCTTGTCCCCGGCAGGCCACTTGATCGGATAGGTCACCGCCGACGTGGACTGCGGCGCGGGTAAGCGCTCGGCACTCGCCCCGCTGCCGCCGGCAGACGTGCCTGACGAGCCGCCGAACACCAGCACGGCCGCCACGATGCCGATGGCGAGCGCGGTCTCCCGGTTCGTCCCTGCCGGTGCCCGCCAATGGCGCCGGACCACCGTCCCGTCCCGCCTCGTGTATCCCTTGATGAACGGCAAGGTCGAAGTCCCCTCCCTGATCGGCAGCGCGCTCTCCCGCGCAATCGACCAATCTAGAACCTTCCACTGACAGTCAGTCACCCGATGGGAACAAGACGTGATCTTGACATCGGCAGGCACCACGTTGCCGTGCTCCAAACCGAGTGCCCAGACCCCGGCAGTGCCTCAGCGGGGCGACGAGTTCTGAGCCTAGGGGCGTCCCCTGAAGGAAGCCCCCGGGATCCTCACCGCCGACGCCACCGACCTGCTCGCCGGACCGGACCCCGAACGGCTCACAGCCTGCCCGTCCACCCCTGCAACCGCTGCCCGCTCCGCGCCGGACACCGCCACTGGTGCTCAATCCACTGCGGCGACCGAGCACGTGCGGCCCGTGCTTACGCCCGCCGCACGCAGAGCGCCGCCGACTGACTTCGGCCACCCCGTAGCATTCGTTCCATGATCGTCCTCGACGCCCTCGTACGTCTCTGCCCGCCGCCCGCCGAACGCCCGCCCGCGGTGGACTGGGCGCAGGCCGAGCGTGCCCTGGGTGCGGTTCTGCCCGCCGACTACAAGCAGCTTGTCGGCACCTACGGCGACGGGATCTTCGACGACACGATCTGGCTGCTCGTCCCCGGCTCCGCCTACAGCGACTGTGATCTGCAGGCGCAGACGACGGAACGGGACGAGACCTTGGCCGGCCTGTGGGAGTTCGAGGCGAAACCCGCCGGCTTGCTGGAGGCGGGGGCGCGGGTCCTGCCGTGGGCGTTCGAGGAGGGCACGGGGGCGTTCCTGTACTGGCTTGCACGGCCCGGTCAGCATCCCGACGAATGGACCGTGCTCTACAACGAGGGGCGCGGCCCACTGTGGGAGCACCACGACATGGGATGCGTCGCCTTCCTGCTGGCGGTGCTCACAGGAACGGCGAAAACGGAGTACTTCGGATCCCTCCACGAAGGGCTGAAGTCGGCGGACCACCGCTTCGAGACAGCCGACCACACCCTCGGAACGTCCGGGCAGTGAAGCCGTCGACCACTCTCGACGACCTGGTTCGCCACACACCCACCCAAGGTCACGCCGGTGCGCACCGACGACGCGACCTCCACGATCCCGAGACCGTGCCGGCAGCCGAGACCCGAGTCGGAAACGGCGAAGAGGTTCGCCCGGTCGACGTGCGAAGGACTCCCGGGTGAACTCTGCTCCCCACGCTCCTCTGCTACTGACCCAGGCAGTGTGAACACGCCCGCGAACTGGGCCGAAAGAGGCGACCTCCCCATCTGCTCTGCCACCCCCAGCTGTCCCAGCGGTCACATGCGGCCGCATGGGCGCACACGCGGCACTCGGAGGATCGCAGCGACGTGCCCCCTCCGCAGGCGTGGGAACCTCGCGTAGTCGTGGTCAGGTGATCCGGTGGACGAGCTGGTTGGTCAGTTCGTACCGGGCGCCCACGATCGCCAGCCGCCCTGTCGTGATCCTCGCGGCCAGGTCGGGCTCTGCTGAGAGCCGGGCCCGCACGAGCCGTACCTGCGCGGAGATCGTCGCGTCGATCCGGGCGTCGCCCGTGACCGAATGGTCGATCGCGGGCTTGATCTGGTCAGCGATGTACTGGATGTGGGCGGGCAGCTCCTCGCCTGACTCCTCCGCGCGGACAGCGGCGGACACCGCGCCGCACGACTGGTGTCCGAGCACCAGGACCAGCGGGATGCCCAGTTCGAGGACTCCGTACGCCACACTTCCCAGGACCGCCTCGTCCAGGACCTCACCAGCGGAGCGCACTGTCATCAGATCGCCCAGTCCCTGATCGAAGACGAGCTCCGGAGGCACACGGGAGTCGATGCAGCCGAGAACGACAGCGAAGGGGTGCTGCCCTGACACTGCTTCACGCCGGACGGCATGCGTTTCGTGGGGGTGCTTCTCGCGGAAGGTGCGCCAGCGCCGATTCCCTGCGTTCAGTTCCTTCAGAGCTGCTTCAGGGGTGGCGGGCCGAGGCCACTCCGCCGAGCGTGTCGTGGCCGATGCGGTCGGGCCGTCGAGAGCCCATGCGCCTGCTGTGACGGCGGTTCCCGTGAGCGCGGCGCGGAGCAGCGTGCGACGCATGGGGGAGACCGCGGCCGAAGTGCCGGCAGCGGTTATGTTCGGTTCAGAGGTGGAAGTCACAGGGGGAACGTACGTGCCAAAGACTGCGTACAGCGTTGGATTACCGAACGCGCAGCGCGTCTTTGGCTGCTCTTGAACGAGCAATTGCCAGGCCGTGAGAGTTCTCTCCTTCAACGGCTATGGGACGGGCCGCAAGGGGACGCGTCCGCAGCCGATGCCGTCGTTGCCCGGCGGGAGCGGAGACTCGGGAGGCAACGTTCGAACCGGCCGCCCGCCACCCGCACGCACTGACCGCCGCCGAACGCGCCGCTGCCGGTGACTGGACCGCCGAACCCGGCCCGGCGCCCGGTACCGGACGCCTGGCGCCCCGTTCGTCCGGCGGCGCCGTTCTCGGCCTCGGCTCGTCCGGCTCCGGCATCCCACCCGTCCAGGACTGGCCGTACGAAGGTGGTACGACGGCGACACCAGCAACGCCTGGCGCGCCTCTCATCCGCGGGCGCAGACCTCCCTGCGGTACGGGTGTCCCGGACACGGTCCCCCGCGTGACCGGTCCGCCGTCGGGGTGCTCCGTGAACCCCTCCGCAGGCTGACGAGTCTCGGGGCGCGTTCCCGCTCTCCGGTATCCCCGGTCACAGCCGCCCGGAGCGGGCGACCGAGCGTCGGGGATCGTTTTCGGCTCTGGGGACACGGCAGTTGGGGCAGCGGCCAACCTGTGTTTCTGTGGCGTGCCTGCCATCGGGGGCTTCGCTGAAGCGGTCATTCCCCATGCCTTGGAGCGCAGCACGACGTTCATGGCCATGACACCGACGGGGAGTGGGATGAGTCCGCTCGTCCCACACCGAAGGAGTCATCGCCTTGAGAAACTTCCTTCGCCGGATCGGCGTCATCGCCGTGGGCACCGCCCTTCTCGGCGGCGCACTGTCCGTCTCGCCGGCAGCCGCAGTCGACACTCTCGATGTCCAACTCCTCAGCATCACCGACTTCCACGGCCATCTGCAACCGCCCGCCGCCGCGCAGGGCGGTTCCATCCCCACCGGGCGCGGTACCTCGGTGACCGTCGGCGGCGCCGCCTATCTCGCCACCCATCTCAAGCGGCTCCGTGGCGACCACCCCCGCTCCGTCACCTTCGCCACCGGTGACAGTTTCGCCGGCTGGCCCTTCGAAGTGGACGCCTTCCAGGACGAGCCGACGATCGAGGTCCTCAACAAGCTGGGCGTACGTTTCTCGGCCATGGGCAACCACGAGCTGGACGTCTCTCCCGAATTCCTGGTCCAGCACATGGAAGAAGGGCGGTGCTTCGGAAAGGTCGACGTGGACAGCTGCTTCACGGACAGCACCGGCCGGCGCTTCCACGGCGCCGACTTCGACTTCCAGTCGGGCAACATCGTCGACGCGCGGACCGGTCGTCCCGTGGTGGATCCGTACCGCGTCGAGTGGTTCCGCTCCGCCGGTGGCAAGCGCATACCGGTCGGCTTCATCAGCACCACCGTGGAGGGTTCCGTCACCAACTCGACGTCCTTCCAGCCGCAGCTGCGCGCGCTCGACCAGGCACGGACCATCGAGCGCTACACGAAGGAACTCAAGCGCCGCGGGGTCAAGGCCATCGTCCTCAACGTGCACGAGGGCGGCTCGCCGACGGACACCACCGCGGGCTACAACGCATGCGACTCCGTCTTCGGCCCGGTCTTCGAACTGGCGAAGAGGGTCCCGGCCGAGATCGACGCGATCGTCACGGGAGACTGGCACTGGCGCTTCAACTGCATGGTGCCCGACCCGGCCGGAGTACCGCGCCCCATCGTGGAGGCGGGCCACCACGGCGCTGTGATCAACGAGATCAACCTCGCTCTGGATCCGAGGACCGGCGAGGTCATCAGGGACCGCACCCGGTCCGTCAACCACGCGGTGACGCGCGACGTGGCACCGGACCGCGACGTGCAGAAGATCGTCGACTACTGGGTGGCGCGGGCAGCGCGACGGTTCGCCGAACCGCTCGCCCGGCAGACGGGCTCGTTCACCCGTGCCCAGAACGCCGCGGGGGAGAGCACGGCGTCCGACCTCTATGCCGACGTGCAGTACTGGAACGCCAACCGCACCCGCTCGGGGCGGGCCGACCTGGCGCTGATCTCGGCGCGGCCCGCCAAGGGCAGCAATGCCGTGCGGGGCGACCTGCCGTTCAGCAAGGGGAGTCACCCCGCCGACGCGGACGGGCGCATCCTGTTCGGCGAGTCCTGGAACGCCTACGGCTACGGCAATCCGGTGCTCACCGTCAGCGTGACGGGACGTCAGCTCGACGCGATCCTCGAACAGCAGTGGCAGACGCAGACCGACGCGACGGTGAAGTACGCGCCGTTCGCCGTGTCCCGCAACGTCGCGTACAGCTACGACCCGGCCCGGCGCGTCGGCGACCGCGTCTCCCCCCGCGATGTGGTCATCAACGGTCGGTCACTCGACCTCGCCCGTACCTACCGGGTGGCCGCTCTCGCCTACACGGTCATCGGAGCCGACGGTTACGGCGCCTTCGCCGGCTACACCGCTCCCGTCCGCAACGGCACCGACCACGAGAGTTTCGTGGAGTACCTCAAGACCCACAAGACGATCTCCCCCGCACCCCTAAACCGCATCCGCGTCAAGAGCTGACCCGATCGACTGCTGCCCACGCCGCCGTGAGGTCCTCGCCCACCTGGCGCAGACCCCGAAGGCGTCGTGGGCAGGCACGTCGGCGGGCGGATCCCGCACACTGGACGCGTCAAGGGGACGGCGCCAGACGCCCAGCTCCACCTCCTTCCGCATCGACGACAGTCGCAGGGCACGGGTCTGCGCGCAGACGGAGGCCGCGGGCTCTTCGTCCTGCACGTGGAAGACGGCCTTCCCCCGCCGCGACGAACGGTTCGAACTGAACGCACTCGTCGAGCTGAGCGCACTGGCCGAGCTCCGGCCCGGGCCGCCGCCTCGCCGCTCCGCCGCTCGTCGACGAGCCCGCGCACCGCCCTCCGGGCCCCGCGGGCGCATTTCGGGCGCCTCCGGCGCGTTCACCGGTGAACGCCTATCATCGATGTCATGACCTGGCGACATTGATCCACCAGCCGTGCCTCTCGAGGGCCGCCTCGGACGCCGTACCTCCGACGTCCGAATCGCCCCTGCGGGAAGGCATCATGACTCTTTCACCTGGACGTGAGCCCGGCACCGACAACACCGGAAGTATCGGTGTCCGACGGCTGACGGCCACGCTCTACGGCTACGCGTTCCTCGACGACTTCGTGCTGCTCTACCCGGTGTACGCGCTGCTCTTCAGCGACACCGGTCTGTCGATCTGGCAGGTCTCCTCGCTGTTCGCCCTGTGGTCGATCGCCGGGATCCTGCTGGAGGTCCCCTCTGGCGCCTGGGCCGACGCCGTCTCCCGGCGGCTGCTGCTGTGGCTGGGCCCCCTGCTCACCGCTGCCGGCTTCGCCCTGTGGGTGATCGTGCCGTCGTACTGGGCCTTCGCGCTCGGCTTCGTGCTGTGGGGGGTGCGCGGTGCGCTCGGCTCCGGTGCGCTGGAAGCACTGGTGTACGACGAGCTCGACCGGATGGGCGCGGCCGACCGGTACGCCCGTGTCATCGGCAGGGCCCAGGCGGTCGGGATGGTCGCCGTGATGGCGGCGATGGGTCTGGCCGGCCCGGTGCTCGACCTGGGCGGCTACCCGGCAGTGGGTGCGGCCAGCGTCCTGGTCTGTGTGCTGACCTCGGTGGTGGCGACCCGGTTTCCCGAGCATCGGAAAGCGTTGCCCCGCGGTGGTGACCGGGCCTCCACCCTCACGACCCTGCGGGCCGGGCTCGTCGAGGCCCGCGAGAACCGGTCGATTCGCGGAGCGCTGCTGCTCGTTCCGGCCGCGGGTGCGGTCTGGGGAGCGCTGGACGAGTACACCCCGCTGCTGGTCCGGGACACCGGCGTGGCCCAGCAGACGATTCCGTATCTGCTGCTGGTGATCTGGGTGGGGCCCGCCGTCGGCAGCCTGCTGACCGGGGTAGGGGAGCGGCTGAGTACGACGGGGCTGGGCCTGGTGCTCGCGGGCTCGGCGTTCGCCCTCGGCGCGGGTTCACTGATGGGCACTCCGGTCGGCATCGGTCTTGTCGCGGTCGCCTTCGGTGGCTTCCAGTTGGTCAGCGTCCTCGCTGACGCGCGGCTGCAGGCCCGGATCGAGGGGGCTCGCCGGGCAACGCTGACCTCCGTTGCGAGCATGGGGACCGAGCTGGCCTCGGTCGGGGTGTTCGCCGCGTACGCCTTGGTCGGTGCGTCGTACGGGCACGGGATCACGTTCGCCGTGTTCGCGGTGCCGTACCTGGTGACGGCGCTCGTGTTGGCGCGGGGAGCCGCTGGACACGCTCGCCGGGGAGGTGATCAAGCGGCCGCAGGAGATCGTGACCGAGCGTGAAGTGCAGATGATCGCCGAGCACCGTCTTGTCCCGGCCGACCAGGCAGGAGGGGCCGGTGGAGGAGTCCGCCGCCCTCGTTCCGGTGTGGTGGCGGGACGGGTCGTCCCGCTTGGTGGGCAGGTGGAACAGCGGTGGTGTCGGCAAGGCGGGTACATCGCGATCCGGCCGACCCTCGACGAGGACGGGCGCAGCCGGGGTGACCGGGAGATCGCTTCGGTACCGCTGGCGGTTGCGGTGTTCGCGGTCCAGGGCATCGCGCTGCGTCGCGCCGAGGAGAGGGTCAACAACGTGGTGCGCTGGACCGGGTTCCACCGCGGCGGCCACTTCGCGGCGATGGAGGCACCCGATCTGTTCCTCACGGACCTCCGCGCGTTCTTCACCGACTACCGCTGACCCCGCCGGAGGGACCACGCGAACCGTGCGTGCACTCGAAGAGGCGGCAGGGCCTTGGCCGGGTCGTGGAGACCTGGGCCGTCGCCCACCGAGACTGCCCGCGCAACCCTTCGCCCAGCGGCCTTTCGGAGAGAGGCAGCTCGGATATGGCGAACGGCTCCGCCCCTGGAGGGAGGGGGGAGCCGTTTCACGCGTGATGTAGTTTTCAGGAGGCCGTTCAGGCGTGTCGTCGGTTGCCGGTGACGACGCGGTAGAGGGCCAGCAGGATGACGGAGCCGATGATGGCCGCGATCCAGGTGGAAAGGTCGAAGAAGCCGTCGATGGAATCGACGCCGAAAATGACCTTGCCGAGGAAGCCGCCCAGCAGACCGCCCGCGACGCCGATCAGAATGGTGATGATCACGCCGCCCGGGTCCTTGCCCGGCATGATGGCCTTGGCGATGAAACCGGCGATCAGGCCGATGAGAATCCACGCGATGATGCCCATGATGCGTCTCCTAACTGCTGCTATAAAGTCTGCGTCAACACGCGTATACGCACTCCAGCGGCTTTGAAACCCCTCATCCATCACACAGAGGGGAGCCGTGCACGACCCGCCCGTCGGCCCCGATCAGGACGGTGGCGGAACCGGGGCGGAGCGGGGGCCGGCTCTCGCCAGGCCGACGGATCCTCAGGCCGGCTTCCGTACGGCCCTGGAGGGTCCCGTACAGACGTGGTCGGCGCCGCCGCTCGCCCATTCGGCCCCCCTTTGACCCGCAGGTCGCGGTACAGCGCCGCCTCCCGGCGCGAGCCCTCGGAGGCAACTTCGCCGGTTCGGGTGCGTCCGCCGCCCTTGCACATCCGGGCTGCCCGGGTGTCTGCCGGACAGTGCCTCGCTTGCCTCTCGGTGGCAGCGCCGCGACGGCCCCGGCTCCCGATCCTCCGGGTGCCGGGGCCGTCGTACGTCCGGCACTGTTCAGTGCCGGGCGGTCCCAGCCCCCGGGAGCCACAGGTCACACATGTGGTCCTCGGGGAACGTCGTCGATGCCCTGATCGCCTCGGGCGCGAGCACCTGCACCTTCGGATACTGGTTCCAGCGCGGGGCGTCGGCCGCGTACGGGATGCCCGTGTGGGCGAAGTTGGTCCAGTAGCCGAGCATCTTGGAGGCCAGCGCGTTCTGGGCGGGGGTGCCCGAGACGCCGCCGAAGACGTACCGGATCTCGGAGCCGTGCGGGGCGCCCAAGGGGAAGCTGACCGGTAGGTCGAGGTAGTCCACGGCACCTCCGTCGGCGAACTCGTACTGGTAGGACCGGGTGTGGCCGGCCATCAGCCGCGCCGTGCGGGACTGGAGGCAGGCGAACTGCGAGTCGGTGAGGATCGCGCCGAGTGCTTCGGCGGGGGAGCCGTGGTCCGACAGCGGGTAGCGGGCCAGGATCGCGTCGGCACGGTCGCCGTACAGACCGCGGACGGCCACCGGGTACCCGGCCGCGGTGAGCCGGCGGCCGGCCAGGTCGTAGGTGGACGCCACGGTGAGCCGGCCTTCGTCGGCGGTCGTGCCCTGGAGGACGGGCACGCGGTGGAACCTGCCGCTCTCCAGTGCGTCGGCGATCTGGAGCGGGACGACCCGGCCGTCGACGTTCGGAAGCCAGCGGGCGGTGGGGCTCGTCGAGGCCGTGAGCAACTCGTCGGCGGGCTTGCCGCGCAGGCAGGCGACGTCGGCACAGCCCAGGGAGTCGGCCCAGGTCGCACCGGTGCGCTGCTGCGACTCCTGGGTGGGCAGCGGGAAGCCGCAGCCGGACTGGGCGATGGCACGGTCGAAGAGGCCGGTCGCGCGGGGGGAGACGAGGTGCTGGCAGACGCTGCCGCCACCCGCGGACTCGCCGAAGACCGTGACGTTGCCGGGATCGCCGCCGAAGGCGGCGATGTTCTGCCGCACCCACCGCAGGGCCGCCTGCTGGTCGAGGAGGCCGTAGTTGCCCGATACGCCGTCCGCCGACTCTCCCGCCAGGCCCGGGTGGGCGAAGTAACCGAAGGCGCCGAGACGGTAGTTGAGGGTGACGACGACCACGTCGCCCCGGGCGGCCAGTTCTCCGCCGTCGTAGAAGGTCCCGGAACCGATGGTGAAGCCGCCGCCGTGGATCCAGACCATCACGGGCCGGTCGCGCGGGGAGCGCTCGGCGGGCGTGTGGACGTTCAGGTAGAGGCAGTCCTCGCTGGGGGTGCCCGGTCCGGCCAGATCGCCCCAGGGGGTCGACGAGCCCGTCTGCATACAGGGGTTGCCGGGGGCGGTGGCGTCCCGGACGCCCGTCCAGCGCGCGGGTGCGGCCGGCGGCTTCCAGCGCAGGCCGCCGACGGGCGGCGCGGCGTAGGGGATGCCGAGGTAGTCGTCGGCCCTCTCACCAGCCGTTCCCCGCACCTGCCCGTAGCGGGTGGTGACGGTCGTGTCGTCGGCCGTGGGAGTGGCCGCGGCGGGGGCGCCGCCCAGCCCGGTCGCCGACAGCAGAAGCGCGCTCGCCAGCACGCCCCGTAAGCGGCGCCTCCACGACGGAGATCGTCGCGCCGTCCTTGCCTCGTGCCTCATGTACGGACCGGGCATCTGTACCTCCGTGCGGGGGTCGGGTGGTGACAGGGCACCGCAGTCTCGACGCCCGCGCGCGCCTCCGGCATCGCGTGAATCACCAGTCATGCCCACGGGCGGCCAGGCCCCGGTTACGGGCATGACCGCACCCGAGAACACCCAGCCCCCCGTCTCCGTCGCCGAGGCCGCCGTTTCGGCCGGCGGAATGTGCAGGCCATGATCGTGATGCGCGAACGCTCCTGTCCGACCCGCGCCTCGGCGAGACGCGCCCCCCACTCCACGCGCTCTCGCCTGAGGACCGGTCATTGTCGCCAGAACAAGTGGTGCGTCACACCGCTCGGGCTGGGCACGACCTCGAGGTGGAACCGGTCGAGCAGCTCATCGGGTGACTCCCAGAGGCGTACTCCGGATCCGAGCTTCACCGGTGAGACCGCCACGTGCATCGTGTCGACGAGGTCGGCGTCAAGGAACTCCCGGATGGTGGTGGCCCCGCCGCCGAGCCGGACGTCCTTACCCTGCGCTGCCTCCCTTGCCAGTTCGAGGACTGCGGCCGGGTCGCCGTCGACGAAGTGGAACGTGGTGTCGGAGAGCGTGAACGAAGGACGCTTGTGGTGGGTCATCACGAACACCGGGGTGTGGAACGGGGGCTCGGCACCCCACCAGCCGCGCCAGTCGTGGTCTTGCCAGGGCCCGCGCTGGGGCCCGAATTTGTTGCGGCCCATGATCTCGGCGCCGATGTTGCGGGCGTAGTCCCGCGTGAGGTAGTCGTCAAGGCCCCGGCTACCTCCGGGGTCGGTGCGCATGGGCCAGCTCGCAGTGGCGCCGGCCCAGGAGAACAGCCTCTCGGGATCGACATGACCGAATGGCTTCTCGAGGGTCTGGTTCTCACCGGCACCGATCCCGTCACTGGAGACGTTGAAGTTCTGGACCCTCAGCAGCTGAGCCACGTGCTTCTCCCGTGTGGTCGACAAAGGATGGTGAGACCTGCCGGGCCGGGAAAACTCATCGCTGCGTTCGTGACCGGCCCGAGACATGGCTACTCAGAGTATCGACCTGCGAGGTTTGCGCGGTTTGGGCAGGCTCGCTGTCGCGAGAAGGGCTTGAAGCGAAGGAATCCAGAGGGGAGTTTGTGCTGAGGCTTCGGGGGTACACGCCGGTCCTGGGCTGGTGAAACGTACAGGGGCGGACAAATGGAACAGATGGCGGGCGGCGAGCGCATGCGGTTGCTGCGGGGGGATGTCTTCTCGGTGTCCGGGGTGTTCGAGGGCAGTGAGGACATCGGTGGCGCGCGTGCCCTGGCCCGTGGCTTTCTCACTGACGTGCAGGCCGTGTACGGCCTGCCGGTTTCCGGGCGGGTGATGGGCACGGTGCAGCTGGTGGTGAGCGAGCTGGTGACCAATGCCCGCAAGTACGCACCCGGGCCGTGCCTGCTGACCCTGGAGGTCCACGGGGGCGGGCAGGTCGAGGTGAGCGTCTGGGACAGCAACCCCACACCGCCGGCGATCCTCGCACCCGACCCCACCCGGATCGGCCAGCACGGGCTGGAGATCGTCATGGCCGTCTCCCAGAGCTTCGCGGTCCACCGCGAGCCTGTGGGCAAGCGGATCACCACGGCGATCACGCTGGCCGACGACCCCGGCGGGGACGTCACCGGCCGCCAGCCGTGACACACCTCCACCCACATGGTCGACCTCCGGTCAAAGCGTGATCGTCATGGCCTCAGGAGCCGGAGAACCCGCCCGGCCTGACCACCTCGATGGCATTGGTCCAGTTACGGCCGAAGAAGCCTCCTGCGGCGCCCCATCCGGCTCAGGCCGGAAGGTCTGAGGCCCTTGTCCTGAGCGGGAAGTACGCCCCCACATCCGTCACACCCATCACGTCCACGAGGACTCCGTCAGCGCGTAGGCCCGAGGGGCGAGCGACGAGGCCCGCGTCCGCCAGCTCCAGACTCCATCCCCCTCTGCGCGCCTTCGCACCGATCCGGGGTTGTTGTCGCGCGCCATGGCCACACAGGAGCCGGACGGGGTCGACCACGTGGTCGTATCCCTCGACGACACGCGCCATGCGGTGCACCAGAGGCTCGGCATCCCGGCGGTGGCCGGTGTTGTACGGGGGCTGTCCGCAGCAGTTCGGGGCGACGGGCAAGTCCGCGCTCACGCGCGGGCGTTCGGGACCTGCACCGTCGCGATGGCTGTGGAGGGGCATACCGCGTCGGTGACGCAGGTCGCGAAGTGGGCGACTCGTATCAGGGGTTCCTCGGGCCGGAGCCGAGTCGGGCGGTGGCCGCGTCCCAGGCGGCGGTGTCACCCCGGGGGGTGTAGTGCCGCAGGTGCTGGGTGGAGGCGATGAGCCTGCGCATGTCGGCGAGGTCTCCGACCAGACCGGCTGCCCGGGCCTGGACGAGGATGTTGCCGAGTGCGGTGGCCTCGGTGGGGCCGGCGACGACCGGCAGGCCGGTGGCGTCGGCGGTGAGCTGGCACAGCAGGTCGTTGCGTGATCCGCCGCCGACGAGGTGGATGCGGCTGATGTCGCGGCCGGCGAGTTCGGCGGCCTGGCGCAGGGTACGGCGGTGGGCGAGTGCCAGGCTCTCCAGGATGCAGCGGACGACCGCGCCCTGACTGCCGGGGACGCGTTGTCCGGTGCGGGCGCAGTAGTCCCGGATGCGGGCCGGCATGTCACCGGGGGCGAGGAACTCCGGGGCGTCCGGGTCGACCAGGCAGGCGAAGGATTCGGCCCGTACCGCGTCGGCGAGGAGCGTGGGGATATGGGTGGGCAGGTTGTCCTTCTCCCAGGTGCGCCTGCACTCCTCCAGAAGCCACATGCCCATGATGTTGCGCAGGTAGCGCACTGTCCCGTCGACGCCGCGCTCGTTGGTGAAGTTCGCCGCTCGGGAGGCCTCGCTCAGGACCGGGGCGTCGAGTTCGAGGCCGGCGAGTGACCAGGTGCCGCATGAGATGTAGGCGAAGCCGGGTTCGGTCGCGGGCACGGCGACGACCGCCGAGGCGGTGTCGTGCGAGGCGACCGTCGTCACCGGCGTAGACGGGTCGAGCCCGGTGTACGTGGCGACGTGGGGGAGCAGGGTGCCGGCCGGGTCGCCGGGTGCGCGCAACGGCGGGAAGAGGCCGGGATCGAGAGAGAGCCGGTTGAGGAGGTCCTCGGACCACGTGCCGGTGCGGGCGTCGAGGAGTCCGGTGGTGGAGGCGTTGGTCTCCTCGGCCCCGATGGACCCGGTCAGCCAGTGGATCAGCAGGTCCGGGATGAGCAGCAGCGTGCGGGCGGCGTGCCGCTGGGCGGTTCCTTCGGCGGAGGCGATCTGGAAGACCGTGTTGAAGGGGAGGTGCTGCAGGCCCGTGATGCCGTACAGCTCCTTGGGACTGACCGTGGCCCAGATGCGTTCGGCGGCGCCGTCGGTGCGGTCGTCGCGGTAGTGGAAGGGGTGGCCGAGCAGGGCGCCGTCTGTGTCGAGGAGCCCGTAGTCCACGGCCCAGGTGTCGATGCCGATGGAGGTGACACCACCGGAGCGGGCGGCGTCGCGCAGTCCGTCCAGGATGTTCTGGAACAGGGCGAGGGTGTCCCAGCGCAGCCCGTCCGGCAGGCGTACGGGGGTGTTGGGGAAGCGGCGGACCTCGGTGAGGTCGAGGTTGTCCGGACCCACCCGGCCGAGGATCACCCGTCCGCTGGTGGCGCCGAGGTCGACTGCGGCGAAGGCGGACGCGAAGGCGGACGACTGGGGCGGGGTGGTCACGGGGATACCTCTGCGGTGCGGGCGGCTCATCGAGGACGAGGAGGCGGACGAGAACGAGGACGAGGACGAGGACGAAGGCGGACCGGCGGCGCCGTGCGGGCACGGTGTCAGGGCCGGTTCCGTACGGCATCGCGCCGCCGGTCCGCGGACGCACCTGGGACCGGTGCGTCAGTCACCGGTCCCAGGGCGATGAGGGGGCGGTCAGCGGGGGAAAGCCGCCGCGACGCCGGCGTCGACGGGGATGTGCAGGCCGGTGGTGTGCGTGAGGTCGCCGCCGGTGAGGGCGAAGACCGCGTTCGCGACGTGCTCGGGAAGGACTTCGCGCTTCAGGAGGGTGCGCTGGGCGTAGAACTCGCCGAGCTTCTCCTCCTCGATGCCGTACGTCGCGGCGCGCTGGGCACCCCAGCCGGCGGCGAAGATGCCGGAGCCGCGCACGACCCCGTCGGGGTTGACGCCGTTCACGCGGATGCCGTGCTCACCGAGTTCGGCGGCGAGGAGGCGGACCTGGTGGGCCTGGTCGGCCTTGGCGGCGGAGTAGGCGATGTTGTTCGGGCCGGCGAAGACGGCGTTCTTGGAGACGATGTAGACGATGTCGCCACCGAGGCCCTGCTCGAACATGACGCTCGCCGCCTCGCGGGAGACCAGGAAGGAGCCCCGGGCCATGATGTCGTGCTGGAGGTCCCAGTCCTTCGCCGTCGTCTCCAGCAGGGGCTTGGAGATGGAGATGCCGGCGTTGTTGACGACCAGGTCGACACCGCCGAAGGCGAGGACGGCCTCGCGGAACGCGGCGCTGATCTGATCCTCGGACGTGACGTCCACAGTGACCGCCACAGCCTTGTCCGGGCCGCCCAGCTCCTCGGCCACGGCCACGGCGTTGTCGCCGTTCAGGTCGGCGACCACGACACAGGCGCCCTCGGCGACCAGCCGGTGCGCGATCGCCTTGCCGATGCCCGAGCCCGCGCCCGTCACCAGCGCGACGCGGGTCGCGAGGGGCTTCTGCTTCGGCATCCGCCGCAGCTTGGCCTCCTCCAACTCCCAGTACTCGATGCGGAACTTCTCCGCCTCGTCGATCGGCGCATACGCCGACACCGCCTCGGCACCGCGCATGACGTTGATCGCGTTGACGTAGAACTCGCCTGCCACGCGGGCGGTCTGCTTGTCCTTGCCGAAGGAGAACATGCCCACGCCGGGAACGAGGACGATCGCGGGGTCGGCGCCGCGCATCGCGGGGGAGTCGGCGGTGGCGTGCCGGTCGTAGTAGGCGGCGTACTCCTCCCGGTAGGCCGCGTGCAGCTCCCGCAGCCGGGCCACGGCCTCGTCCGGCGGAGCCGTCGGCGGAAGGTCCAGGACCAGCGGGCGGACCTTGGTGCGCAGGAAGTGGTCCGGGCAAGAGGTGCCCAGGGCCGCCAGGCGCGGGTGCTGGTCGTGGGCGAGGAAGTCGAGGACGACCTCGGAGTCGGTGAAGTGCCCGACCTGCGGGCGGTCCTGGGAGGCCAGACCGCGGATTGCGGGCGCAAGCAGGGCGGCCCTTTCCCGGCGCTTCTCCTCGTCCAGCGCCGCATAGCCTTCCAGGGGCGATCCGAACGGCTGCTTCCTGCCCCGCTCGGTGAGGAAGTCCTCCGCTGTGCGGATCATCCACAGGGCATTCGTCTCGCACTCCTGGGCGCTCGCTCCCCAGGCGGTGATGCCGTGCCCGCCGAGGACGACGCCGACGGCTTCGGGGTTGGCCTCCTTGATCGCTGCGATGTCCAGGCCGAGCTGGAAGCCGGGCCGGCGCCACGGCACCCACGCCACCTTTCCGCCGTAGCACTCCGCCGTCAGCTCCTCGCCGTCGGCGGCACAGGCGAGGGCGATGCCGGAGTCGGGGTGGAGGTGGTCGACGTGGGCGGCCGCGACCAGGCCGTGCATGGCGGTGTCGATGGAGGGGGCGGCGCCGCCCTTGCCGTGCAGGCAGTAGTCGAGGGCGGCGACCATCTCGTCCTCGCGCTCGACGCCCGGGTAGACGTCCTTCAGTGCCCGCAGCCGGTCGAGGCGCAGCACGGCCAGGCCGTCCTCGGTGAGCGTGCCGAGGTCGCCGCCGGACCCCTTCACCCACATCAGCTCCGTGTCGGAGCCGGTGACGGGATCGGTGACAGTGCCCTTGGCGGAGGCGTTGCCACCGGCGTAGTTGGTGTTGCGGGGGTCGGAGCCCAGCCGGCGCGCGCGGCCGAGGAGCGCGGCGACTTCGGGGTGGGTGGCCATGTGTGATGGGTCCTTCGGAGTCGAGGTGTGCGGGTGAGGAAGGAGGGGCGCCCCTGAAGGGTGGGCATCCTCCGGTCCTGTGGACCGAGGACGGGGAAGCCGTGTGGTCAGGCTCCCCAGCCGGCCTGCTCGCCGCCGACACGATCGGTGGCGATCCGCTCCTGCCACCCGGAAGCGGCATACGCGGCGACGGGATCCGGTGCGAGCCCCTGCTCCTCGCGGACTTCGCGCAGCAACGGGCGCACGTCGGTGTTGTACGCGTCCATCAGCACCGCGTTCGCGGCGAGGACGTCACCGTCGCGCTGGGCGGTGGTGAGCGCCTCGAGGTCGACGAGGAGGGCCTTGGCGGTGGCCTCCTGGACGTTCATCACGGAGCGGATGACGGCCGGGATCTTCGCCTCGATGTTGTGGCACTGGTCGAGCATGAAGGCGACGTTCGCGGCCGGGGCGAGGCCGCCGTTCTTCGCGACCTCGTGCATGATGCGGAACAGCTGGAAGGGATCGGACGAGCCGACCATCAGGTCGTCGTCGGCGTAGAAGCGGGAGTTGAAGTCGAAGCCGCCGAGCTTCCCCTCGCGCAGCAGCAGCGCCACGATGAACTCGATGTTGGTGCCCGGAGCGTGGTGGCCGGTGTCCACGACGACCTGGGCCTTGGGCCCGAGCTTGAGACAGTGGGCGTAGGACGTACCCCAGTCCGGGACGTCGGTGGTGTAGAAGGCCGGCTCGAAGAACTTGTATTCCAGGAGCAGGCGCTGCTCGTCACCGAGCCGCTCGTACACCTCGGCAAGAGCGGCTGAGAGATGGTCCTGGCGAGCCACGATGTCGTCCTGGCCAGGGTAGTTGGTGCCGTCGGCGAACCACAGCTTCAGGTCCGACGAGCCGGTCGCGTCCATGATGTCGACGCACTCCAGCAGGTGGTCGACGGCCGTGCGGCGCACCTTCGCGTCCGGGTGGCAGACGCTGCCGAGCCGGTAGTCGTCGTTCTGGAAGGTGTTGGAGTTGATCGCCCCCAGATCGAGGCCGCGCTCCTTCGCGTACGCGGCGAGGCCGGCGTAGTCCTCGACACGGTCCCAGGGGATGTGGAGGGAGACCTTCGGGGCGATGCCGGTGAACTCGTGCACCTTCGCGGCGTCGTCGAGCTTCTCCCACGGCGTCCTGGGGACGCCGGGCTGGGCGAACACCTTGAAGCGGGTGCCTGAGTTCCCGTAACCCCAGGAGGGCGTCTCGATGGTCTGGGCCTTGAGCGCGGCCTTCACGGCGTCCCGCACGACAGTCATGGGTCAACCTCGGAACCAGGGCCGCGCTGTATGCGTCGGCGCTATGAATCGTTTCATCAATACGAAAACACTTATCCACGCAGGGGTCAAGAGCGTGCGTGTCATCCGTGATGAAAGGATTCATGCAGGAGGATGTGGTGGCGGCCTAGGATGGCGAGCACACGGATTCGCGGCGAACGGACGGTCGGCAATGGTGGGCATCAAGGAGGTGGCGCGCCAGGCGGGCGTCTCCGTGGGGACGGTCTCCAACGTCCTGAACAGACCCGAGCGTGTCTCCCATGACGTCCGAGCCCGCGTCTACGCAGCGATCGACCTGCTGGGGTACGTCCGGAGCGAGTCGGCGCGGCAACTGCGTGCCGGCCGCAGCCGCATGCTCGGGCTGCTGGTCATGGACACCGGCAACCCCTTCTTCGCCGTCCTCGCCCAGGGCACCGAGCGGGTGGCCGCCGAGGCGGGCCTCGGTGTCATGGTGTGCAACAGCGCCGAAAGCGCTTCGGCCGAGCAGGCCTACCTGTCGCTCTTCGTCGAGCAGCGCCTTCGTGGCGTCCTGTTCGCACCGGTCGCGTCGGACGGTGAACCATGGGAGGCGCTGCGGCGCGCCAACATTCCGTTCGTCGTCGTCGACCGGGCGGTCGACGTGCGGACGGCCTGTTCGGTGGCCGCTGACGACGTCCTCGGAGGCATGCTCGCGGGCAGGCACCTGCTCGCCGCCGGCCATCGGCGCATCGCCTACGTGCGTGGCCCTGGTGATCTGCAGCAGGTCCGGGACCGGCGTGAGGGTCTGGTCCGCGCGGTGAAGGAGGCGGGGCTCGGCGCCGACGCGATCGTCGACATCCCGGCGGAGAAGCTGGACGTCGGCGCCGGCCGGGACGCCGGGGCCCGGCTCATCGGCCTCTCGCCCCGGCCGACGGCAGTCTTCTGCGCGAACGACCTCCTGGCCCTGGGCGTCATGCAGACGGTCTTCGACGCGGGCGTGCGTATCCCGGACGACCTGGCTGTCGTCGGCTACGACGACATCGAGTTCGCGGAGGCGAGCCTCATCCCGCTCACCTCGGTGCGCCACCCGGCCGCGGAGATCGGCCGCCTCTCAGCCCAGCTCCTGCTGCAGGAGATGGAGCCGTCGGACCCGGAGCACGACCACCAGCACAGCGGCATCGTGCTCCAGCCGGAGCTCGTCCTGCGCAGATCCAGCATGCCGCGGCCCTGACCCACGTCCGCACCCGTCGTCGCGCCGGGCAGCGTCAGGCGATGCCGCCGCCGCGGACGCACACCCGTCGGACCTCAGGGCGTTGAGCACGGCGAACTGCCGGGATGTCTTGGTCTCGGGGACGAACCTGCTCCACAGCGAGGTGTGGACCTGCTCGGCCCGCCGGACCAGGTGACCGGCGTAGCCGTCCAGGTCCAGGGATCCCATCATCGCTGTCTCCTGCTCGGACGACCCTGCGCGGAGCGGTCCCTGACCGACACCTCTGGTCCTGGACCGCCCCGCGGGGGAACGGGTGGGTCAGCCGAGGCGGTGCCCCGGACGGGACACGTACGGCGTGGCCCGGGAGCCGTCCACGCCCACTTCGAGCCTGCCGATCTTCTCGATCTCGACGACGACGCGGTCCCCGTCGCTGAGCGGGCCGACGCCGGCCGGGGTACCTGTGGCGAACACGTCGCCCGGATACAGGGTCATCACCGAGGAGGCGTAGGCGACCAGCTCCCGCACACCGAAGATGAGGTACTCGGTGTTGGTGCGCTGTCGGGTCTCGCCGGCCACGTCGCAGCGCAGGTCGAGCCGGTCGGGGTCGGGGATCTCGTCGGCGGTCACCACCCACGGTCCGATGGGGGTGAAGGTGTCGAAGGACTTGCGGGTGGAGCGGTCCTCGCCGGAGCGCACGGTGATGTCCAGGAGGCAGGTGTAGCCGAAGACGTAGTCGAGGGCGTCGTCGGCACTGACCTGCGAGGCGGTCCGGCCGATGACGACGGCCAGCTCGCCTTCCTGGTCGGTCCGGATGTCGGAGTAGGGCAGGACGACGTCCTGGCCGGGGCCGATCACCGACGAGTTCGCCTTGAGGAAGACACCCAGGTCGGCGATGGACGTGGGGTAGTCCATCTCCGCTTTGTGGTCGAGGTAGTTGACCGGCGCTCCGATGATCTTTCCGGGGCGGGGAAGCGGTGCCTTCAGCGTCGCCTCCGCCAGCGGTATCCGGCGGCCGCGCGCCGGGTCGAGGGCCGGGCCGGAGGAGTCGGCCACGGTCTCGATGTACTGCTGGAGCGCGCCGGCCGCGCCGGTGAGAGAGGGAGCGACCTGGTCGGTCACGTCGGTGAGGGTGTCGCCGTCGACGACGCCGAGGCGTCCCTTGTCGAACAGGGCCAGGCGCATCGTGGCCTCCTTGCTGGTGTCGGAGAAGAGAAAGGGTGATCAGGCGCCGGGATCGACGCTCTCGCTGCGGTAGAGGCCGAGCGAGCGCATCGCGGGTTCGTCGCTGTACGAGAACAGGACCGCGTCGCTCGACGTGGACGCGTTCAGGTGCCGGTAGGACGCCCAGCCAGGTATCGCGAAGGTGTCGTGCTCGGACCACTCCAGCCGCAGACCGTCGACGACGGTGGCTCCCTCGCCGCGTACGACGTTGAAGATCGTGGACGCGGTGTGGCGGCGGCCCGCGCCGTCGAAGCCGGGGCGCAGCCGCTGGACGCGGCAGCCGATCGTGGGCATGACCGGACCGCCGGTCCAGGGGTTGGTGTACTCGAGGACGATGCCGTCGACATCGCTGCCCTCGGCGGTGCCGGCGATCGCGTCCAGGGCCCGGCCGGTCTCCTGCCAGGTGTAGCGGGTGACGGGGGAGTGGGGTCCGTCGGGCGTGATCCACGTGGGGGTCAGGCGGCCGTGGAGGAACTGGCGGCTGCCGGCGTCGTCGGGGCGGGTCACGGGCTGCAGGCGCTGGGGGTACTTCTCGTAGAAGCCGGCCTCCAGCGCGTTGACGAGGGGATAGTCCAGGGCGTCGAGCCAGATCATCGGCGCGTCGCCCTCGTGGGTGTGGTCGTGCCAGTGCCAGCCTGGGGTGAGCAGGAGGTCGCCCGGGGCCATGAAGACGCGCTCGCCGTCGACGGTGGTCCAGGCGCCGTCGCCTTCCAGGATGAAGCGGAAGGCGTTGGAGGTGTGCCGATGGGCCTGGGCGGTCTCTCCGGGCAGGATGATCTGCAGGCCGGCGTAAAGGGTGTTGACCGTGGCCGGCGGGTCGGTCAGCCCGGGGTTGACGAGCATCAGAACCCGTCGTTCGGCCTCGTCCAGGGAGAGGGTCCGGGAGAAGTGCAGCAGGTGCGGGCGCAGTTCCTTCCAGCTCCACCGATAGGGGACGGCCCGGCTGCGGGGCTGGGCGGGGAACAGGTCGCCGTAGAAGCGCCAGAGCGGGGCGGCGCCAAGGGCGCCGAGGGCCTTGTAGGCGGGGTCGTCGGTCATGCTGTCTCCTCGCGGTGGTTGCTCACGGGGTGATCGAGGGCTGCAGGTCGCCGGCGGGGGTCCACACCCAGGCGATGTCGTCGAAGTCCTGCGCGGTGCGGCCGGACAGGAGTTGGTTGCGCAGGAAGGCTCCCGTGCCGTCCAGGTGGCAGATCTCGCCGAAGCGCCGGGCGTTGGTCTGGATCGACGCGGCCCGCTCCGTGCGCACGGCGGCGTAGGCGGGGAAGGCGTCTTCCGGAAGTCCGTGCTCGCGCAGGGCACGGCCGAGGGCCACGGCGTCCTCCAGAGCCTGGCAGGCGCCCTGGGCCAGGTACTGCAGCATCGGGTGTGCCGCGTCGCCCAGCAGCACGATGCGCCCGTGGACCCAGTCGGTGATGGGAAGCCGGTCGAACAGCGGCCAGCGCCGGTCCCGCGCGATGAGCGGCAGAGCGTCGCGCACGGTGTCGCAGGTGCCGGCGAACCGCTCCTCCAACTCGGCCTCCGTGCCCCAGTCGTCGGAATCGGGGGTGTAGTGATCGCTCTCGAAGACCGCGACCTGGTTGTAGAGCTCTCCGCGCCGCACGGGGTACTGCACCAGGTGCATACGCGGGCCGGCCCAGACGATGACCGACTCCGTCGTGGCGTGCCGCGCCATCGGGCCCGTCATGCTGCTGACGGGCAGGGCGCCGCGGTAGGCCACGTACTTCGAGCAGACGGGGGCGCCGTCATCCACGAGGATCTGCCGCAGCCGGGAGTGCAGGCCGTCGGCGGCCACCACGGCGTCCGCCGCGAGCCGGTCGGGCGTCTCGGCGAAGTGCAGACGCACGTCGGCCGATGTCTGGACCGCGTCGGTGACGGTGTGTCCGGTGCGCAGGGTGATCGCCGGGTGCTCCTGACAGGCGGTCAGCAGCGCTCCGTGGAGGTCGGTGCGGTGGGTGACGAGGTAGGGATGCCTGAAGCGGCGGCGGTAGGCGTCGCTGCCCAGGTCGAGAGCGGTGATCTGCTTTCCGGTGAGCGCGTCCATCATGACGAGCTGGGGCGGGGCGACGGCGGAGCGCTGCACGGCGTCGAGGACGCCGAGTTCCTCCAGCGCCAGGGAAGCGTTCGGTGCCAGCTGCAAGCCGGCTCCGATCTCGCCGAAGCGGGCGGCGCGCTCCACCACGGTCACGCGGTGGCCGGAGCGGGCGATGGCGAGGGCGGATGCCAGGCCGCCGATGCCGCCGCCGACGACGGCGATGTGCAGGGGCGAGGTCGTCACGGGCAGGTGCCTCCTTGAAGGATCGGGTCGATCCGCCTCCCGCCGTGGCGGATCTTCGGCGTCGGGATCATTGGTGTACGGACCATCGGGGCAGGAGCGGGGGAGGGGCCTCGATGCGGGCCGCAGGGGCGGGAGGGCGGTCAGCAGGCGGCCGTGGCGCTGTCGACGTGCACGCGGGCGCCTGTGCGGGCGTGGATGTCCTCGACGGTGACGCCGGGTGCGGTCTCCACCAGGGCCAGGCCGTGGCCGGTGACGTCCAGGACGCAGAGATCGGTGATGATCCGGTCGACGCAGCGGCGACCGGTGAGCGGGAGCGTGCACGCGTCGACGATCTTCTGGGTGCCGTCCTTGGCGGTGTGCTCCATCAGCACGATGACCCGCCGGGCGCCGTGGACGAGGTCCATGGCGCCGCCCATGCCCTTGACCATCTTGCCGGGGATCATCCAGTTCGATAGATCACCGGCAGACGAGACCTGCATGGCACCGAGGACGGCGGTGTCGATGTGGCCGCCGCGGATCATGCCGAAGGACAGGGCGGAGTCGAAGAACGACGCTCCGGGCAGGACGGTGACGGTCTCCTTGCCCGCGTTGACGAGGTCGGGGTCGACCTCGTCTTCGGACGGGTAGGGGCCGGTGCCGAGGATGCCGTTCTCGGAGTGCAGCACCACATGCACATCGGCCGGCACGTACGCCGGGATGAGGGTCGGCAGGCCGATGCCGAGGTTCACGTACGAGCCGTCGGTCAGCTCGGCGGCGGCCCGGGCGGCCATCTGGTTGCGGTTCCAGGCCATCAGGCGCGCACCGTCCTCTTCTCGATCTGCTTGTCGGCCGCCTGGGCGGGGGTGAGGGGTACGACGCGCTGAACGAAGACGCCCGGCAGGTGCACCTGGTCCGGGTCCAGGGCGCCGGGATCGACGAGTTCCTCGACTTCGGCGACCGTGATCCGCCCGGCCATGGCGGCAAGGGGGTTGAAGTTGGCGGAGGCGCGGCGAAAGACGAGGTTGCCGTGCCGGTCGCCCCGCCAGGCCCGTACGAGGGCGAAGTCGGTGGTGATGCCGTGCTCCAGGACGTGGGGCCGCCCGTCGTACGCGCGGGTCTCCTTGGCGGGGGAGGCGACGGCGACGGTGCCGTCGGCGGCGTACCTCCAGGGCAGTCCGCCGTCGGCGACCTGGGTGCCGACCCCGGCCGGGGTGTAGAAGGCCGGGATGCCGCAGCCTCCTGCTCGCAGCCGCTCGGCCAGGGTTCCCTGCGGGACGAGTTCGACCTCGAGCTCTCCGCTGAGGTACTGGCGGGCGAACTCCTTGTTCTCGCCGACGTAGGAGCCGGTGACCCGGCTGACGCGTCCGGCCGCCAGCAGGATTCCCAGGCCCCGGTCGTCGATGCCGCAGTTGTTGGAGACGACCTGGAGACCGGCGGCGCCCTGGGCGTGCAGGGCCCGGATGAGGGTCTCGGGGATGCCGCTGAGTCCGAAGCCGCCGACGGCGAGCGACGCGCCGTCGGGGATGTCGGCGACGGCGGTCGCGGGTTCACGGATGACCTTGTCCACGATTCCGGGTGTCCTTTCAGGTGTGAGGGCCCGGCAGCACGGCGGACCGGCCGCCGTCGACGCCAAGATGCGCGACGGAGACGTACGAGGCTTCCTCGGAGGCGAGGACGGCTGCCGCCCCGGCGACGTCCTGGGGCGTCCCCAGCCGGCCGAGGGCGATGGGCCGGGCTGCGTCGCACAGGGTGTGGGTGTCGGCGAGCAGGTTGTCGCGCGATCCCTCGGTTTCGATGCGACCTTCCCCGTGAGCCGTCTCACCGTGCGGTCCCGTCGAGCAGCGCGTCGGACACCGACTTCACCCCGCCGTGCGAGGTGAGGCCGCCGTCGACCGGGATCTCCGCGCCGGTGATGAACGACGACTCGTCGGAGAGCAGGAAGACCACCACCGGGGTCACCTCCTCGACGGTGCCCACCCGGCCGAGGGGCGTCTCGCGGATGTTCGACTCCCGGAAGACGGGCGCGGCCGATGCCGTCATCTCCGTCTCGATGAACCCGGGATGGATGGTGTTCACCCGGATCCCGCGGGGGCCGAGCTCCATGGCAGCGATCTTCGACAGTCCGCGCAGAGCCCACTTGCTCGTCGTGTAGGCCACCGGATAGTGGGCGGTCAGCGCGGCGGAGGAGCCGACGTTCACGATGGACGAACCCGGCGGCATCAACGGGGCCAGGTGCTGGATGCCCAGGAGCGGACCGTTCACATTGACTGCGTGGACGCAGCTCATGTCCTTGGCGGTGACCTCGTCGAGCCGGGCCCGCCAGGTGATGCCGGCGTTGTTGACCAGACCGTGCACCGTCCCGTAGGTACTGCGGAGGAAGTCGGCCAGATCGGCCCAGTCGTCGGCCAGGGTGACGTCGAGCCGGCGGACGCCTTCCTTGCCGTTCACATCCGTGCCGACGACCGTGGCGCCTTCACGTTGCAGAGCCGCCACCTGGGCGGCGCCCTGGCCGCGGGCTGCGCCCGTGACGACGACGACTTTTCCCGCGAGACGTCCGCCGTTCACGGCCGCTCCCGGGTGCGGCGCCGGCCCTTGGGCAGGGCGACGGGTTCGGTTCCGGGGATCACGCGGGTGGTGAGGGACCCGATGGCTTCCACGGTCAGAGTGACGGTGTCGCCGGGCTTCAGCGGTGGCGGGAGCTGTTGGCCGGAGCGGCCCCACAGTTCGGCCAGGCAGCCGCCGTTGCCGCAGGTGCCGGAGCCCAGGACGTCGCCGGCGACGATCCGGGTGCCCCGCGAGGCGTAGGCGGTCATCTCCTCGAAGGTCCAGCTCATGTTGGACAGCAGGTCACTGCCGACCTTCTCGCCGTTGACCTCGGCCGTCAGGGCGAGCCGCAGGAAGCCGTCGGCGTCGCGGTAGGGCTCCAGCTCGTCGGCGGTCACCAGGTACGGGCCGAGAGTGGTGGCGGTGTCCTTGCCCTTGCACGGGCCGAGGCCGACCTGCATCTCGGCGGACTGCAGGTCCCGCGCGGACCAGTCGTTGAACACCGTGTAACCGACGATGTGCTCCCGCGCCTGTTCCGGGGTGAGGTCACGGCCCTCGCGGCCGATGACGGCCGCCACCTCCAGCTCGAAGTCGAGCACGGACGACCCGGGGGGCATGGGTACGTCGTCATGAGGGCCGAAGACCGCGTGAGGGTTGGTGAAGTAGTAGGTGGGCGCCTCGTACCACTGGGCGGGTACTCCGGATTCACCGCTGACGGAGCGGCGCACGCCCTCGACGTGCTCCTCGAAGGTGACGAAGTCCCTGACCGAGGAGGGCTGGAGCGGCGAGAGCAGCCGGACTTCGGAGACGTGCGGTCCGGGCGGCACGTCCAGGGCCGCGGCTCCGGCGGCGAGAAGGCCCGGCAGGCCTTCGGTGTCGCGGATCAGGTCCGTGAGCGAGGTGACTCCGGGCAGGGGGAACAGGGTGCCGTCGTCCTCGACGACGGCGACACGGTTCCGGTGCCGGTATGCGAAAGCGGCGAAGCGCATGGTGCGGCTCCCAGGTGGAGGAACAGGGGGAACACGGGACCGGGCCGTCCGGGACGGAGAGATGGCCCGTTGTCGGCCTTCTTCGGACGGATCCGGTCCCGTGGACCGGGGCCGGGAACACGGCGGCAGTCAGGGCGGGACAGGGGCCGCCGCGTTCCCGGGGATCGGGCGGCCGGGGTCAGACCGGCGGTGCGATGAAGCAGCCTCGGTCGGGGTCGTTGAAGGACTCCTTGGCGACGAGCTCGTTCATCGCGTTCGCGGTGCCCCACTGGTCGGTGACCTCGGGCTGCGAGAAGTCGTAGACGTGGGGGTGCCAGGTGTCCTCGTCGAGGTTCTCCAGCTCGGTGGTGTACTCGACGGTGTTGCCGTGGGGGTCGAGGAAGTAGGTGAAGGTGTTGTCCCCGGCCATGTGCCGGCCCGGACCCCAGATCTTCGTGTGGCCGGCCCGCAGGACCCGGCCGGAGCCACGCATGTACTCGTCGATGCCGCGCATCTCGAAGGAGACGTGGTGCAGGGAGGTGTGCGGTCCCTTCGCCAGCGCCATGGAGTGGTGCTGGGAGCTGATCCGCATGAAGTGCATGACGTCGCCCATGTGGGGCGAGCTGAGCGAGTCGGAGAGCCGGAAGCCGAGGTGCCGCTCGTACCAGGCGCGGGTGCCCTCCAGGTCGGGGGAGTTGAGCACCACGTGCGACAGCTTGACCGGGATGGCCTCCTTCTCCTCGATCTTGCGGTGCCGGCGGACCTCGACGTCGGCGGAGACCTCGATGGTGCGCCCGTCGACGTCGAAGAACCGGAAGCCGTAGCCGCCGCCTGGGGTGTCGACCGTGCCGGGCCGCGAGATCAGCTGCACGCCTCCGGCCAGGAGCTGCTCGGCGAGGGTGTCCACGTCGGCGGGGGTCGCGGCGCCGTAGGACACCAGGTCCAGGCGCTTCTCGTCGGCCTTGCGCAGCCGGACCACGTACTGCTCGGGGCTGCCCTCGGCGGCGAGGAAGGAGATGCCGGAGTCCTCGGCGACCTTGGTCAGGCCCCAGACGCCGGCGTAGAAGTCGAGCTGCTTGTCGTAGTCGGGCACGGCGAGGTCGACGTGCCGCAGGTGGGTGAGCAGGCGGTTGTTCGGCATGGGGTGCCTCCTCAGGCGGGGGAGAGGGGGAGCAGGGCGGCGGCGTTGGAGCCGCGCACGGCGTGGAAGTCGGCTTCGGACAGATCCGCCGCGCGCAGCGCGCCGACGGGGTCGTCGGATCCCATGTCGAAGGGGAAGTCCGAGCCGAGCAGCACCCTGTCCGCGCCGGCCGCTTCCACCAGCGCCCGCAGCACGGTCGGGTCGTGCACGAGCGAGTCGAAGTACAGGCGCCGCAGGTAACTGCTGGGCAACCGGGCGCATCCGGCCGACGCGTCGGTCCGGGCCCGCCAGGCGTGGTCGCTGCGCCCGATGTGGGTGGGCAGGTAGCCGCCTCCGTGGGCCGCGACGATCTTCAGCCCAGGGTGCCGGTCGAGGACTCCGGAGAAGATCAGGTGCGACAGGGCGACGGCGTTCTCGGTGGGCTGACCCACGGTGTTGGACAGGTACCACCGGTCGAGGCGCTCGTCGAGGGTGCAGCCGAAGGGGTGCAGGAACAGGACCGCCCCGGTCTCCTCGGCCCGCGTCCACAACGACTCGTACGCCGGGTCGGACAGCTCCCGGTCGGGGGCGTGGCTGGAGATCTCCACTCCGGCGAGCCCGTGCTCCAGCGCGTGGTCCAGGGCCGGGACGAGCAGCTCGGGATGCTGTAGCGGAACGAGCCCCAGTCCTCGCAGCCGGCCCGGTGCCGCCGCACAGTGCGTGGCGGTCGCCTCGTTCGCCAGGCGGTAGATCTTCTCTGCCGTGTCCGCGTCCGCCCAGTAGTGGTAGTGCGACGGCGAGGGGCTGACGAGCTGCACGTCGACGCCCTGTGCGTCCATCCGGGCGAGCCGGACGGCGGGGTCGGTCAGGGCCGGGATGCGGTCGCGGACCATGGGGCCGCTGACGGCAAGGGCGTCGGGACCGTTGCGGCGGGTGTCGAGCGCCCTGGCCTCGGCGTGCCCGGGAAGGCCCGCGACGAGCGCCTCGATCTCCGGCAGCAGGACGTGTGCGTGGACATCCACGGTCGGCGCGGTCACGGCAGCTCCCTGAGCATGGTCATGGTGCGGGCCATCAGGCCGGGCACATCGGCGTCGCGGACGCCGTCGAGTTGCCACTGGCCGATCTGGACCGAGCCCTCCACGACCGGGCGGACTCGCGTGATCCGGCGCTCGTAGTAGGCCTGGAGCAGCTCGTCGTCCCAGGTGTCCGCGGCGGTGAGCATCTGGGCCAGGACCCAGGAGTCCTCCAGGGACAGCGCCGCGCCCTGCGCCATGGTCGGCGGGCAGCAGTGTGCGGCGTCCCCGACGAGCACGACCCGACCGCGGTGCCAGGCACCTTCGACGAGCAGCCGGTCGAACCAGGTGTAGTTGACCTTCGACGGGTCGGTGATCGTCGCGGTGATCTCCGGCCACGCGCCGCCGTAGGCCGAGGCGAGGCGGACCATCTCCCGGGCGTAGGACGCGGGGGGTATGGAGGAGCGGTCGCGGTTCTTCTCGACGACGTACGCGTAGAGCGTGGTGTCGCTGGTGGGGCAGTAGCCCGCGATGAACGCGGGGCCGCCGTAGGCGAGGTCGGTGTGTTCGACGTTGACGGGGCGCGGGGCGGCGACCCGCCAGATGGCCATGCCGGTCGGTTCGGGCTTGTCGGTGATCCCGATCTGTTCCCGGGTGGCCGAGCCCAGGCCGTCGGCGGCGATCACCAGGTCGTAGCGGTGCTCGCTGCCGTCGCTGAACCGGACCGAGACGCCGGTGGTGTCCTGGTCCAGGACCGTGGCGGTCGTGCCCAGACGGACGGTCGCGCCGCTCGCGCGAACGGCGTCGATCAGGATCTGCTGGAGCCGTGGCCGCGGCATACCGACGGTGGCGGGCAGGTCGTCGCCACCGGTGCGCAGGTCGCGCTGGACGTGCAGGACGGTGCCGTCGGGCGTGGTGATGCCGACCGACCCGAAGGGGAAGCCGGACGCCTTCACCTCTTCCCAGACGCCGAGTTCGCGCAGGACGCGCAGCGCGTTGCCCTGAAGGGTGATGCCGGAGCCGGCAGTGGCGTTCCAGTCGTCCTTGGCCTCGACGAGGTCGACGTCGATCCCGGCGCGGCGCAGCAGGATCGTCGCGGTGTTTCCAGCGGCTCCGCCGCCGACGACCAGGACTCTGCGGGATGTGCTCATGGGGAACTCCCTTGTTCCTCGGGCCGGTGGCCCCGGACTTACTTGACGGCGACGGGGTTGACGGGAGACCCGACGGCGCCGGTGATGGGCAGGGGGGCCGCGGTGAGCCAGAACTCGTGGATGCCGTCAGCTGCGCAGTCGTCGGCGAGGGCCTCGAAGTCCCACATCTCGCCGATCAGCAGGCCGATGTGCGGGATGACGACCTGGTGCAGGGGCTGGAAGGCATGGTCGAACTCGTTGGGCCGCACCTCGAAGCCCCAGGTGTCGGTCGCGATCGCGGCGATCTCGCTGCCGTGCAGCCAGGACGCCGTGGTGAACGAAAGACCCGGGGCTGCCCCGCCGGCGTAGTCGCCCCACCCGTCACGCCGGACCCGGGAGAGCTGACCCGTGCGGACGAGGACGATGTCACCTCGGCCGACCGCCACCCCGTGGGCTTCGGCGGTGGCCTTGAGGTGTTCCTCGGTGATGGCGAACCCGTCGGGGAGTTCGCCGTCGTCCCCGACGGTACGGCCGACGTCGAGGAGGACGGCGCGTCCGGCGATGTGCGGGGCCATGTGCTCGATGCCGGTGACCTGGTCGCCGTCGGAGGTGACGACCTCCTCGGCCGGGCGGCCGTTCCACGCCTTGCCGTGGTCGAAGATGTGACCCAGGCCGTCCCACTGGGTGGAGCACTGCAGGGGCATCGCGATCACGTCGTCGGCGCCGCCGATGCCGTGGGGGAGTCCCTGGTTGCCCAGGGCGGCGTCCGTGCCGGTGTCGAGCATGGTGTGGACCGGGTTGGTCCGGCGCCGCCAGCCCTTCTGCGGGCCGTTGATGTCGAAGCGCTGGGACAGCGAGAAGCTCGCGCCCCGGCGGACCAGCGCGGCGCCTTCACGGCGCTTGGGCTCGTCCAGGAAGTTCACGGTGCCCAGGCGGTCGTCCTCGCCCCAACGGCCCCAGTTGGAGCAGGCTTTCGCGGCCGAGGCGATCACGCCCGCGGGGTCGGCGCGGTTCACACTTCCTCCGCCGTGCAGCGGGTGCGCTGCGCGCCGAGGCCGGTGATGGAGGCGTCCATGACGTCGCCGTCGCGCAGCAGCCGGCCCCAGTGCATGCCGTTGCCCGCGGGCGATCCGGTGAGTACGAGGTCACCGGGCAGGAGCTGCGCCGTTTGGGAGGCGTAGGCCACCATGCGCGCCACGTCGAAGATCATGTCCTTGGTCGACTCGTCCTGCATGACCTCGCCGTTGAGCTTCAGGGTCAGCCGCAGGTCGCCGGTGTCACCGACGGAATCAGCCGGCACGATCCACGGGCCCAGCGGGGTGAACCCGGGCGCGTTCTTGCTGCGGAGCCAGTCCGTGCCGATCTGCGGCATGTCCCGGCGGAACACCGTCGCCCGGTCGGTCAGGTCGTTGGCGATCGTGTAGCCCGCTACGTACTCCAACGCCTCCTCGGGCGAGACCTGGTACGCGGGCCGGCCGACCACCGCGGCCAGCTCCAGTTCCCAGTCCGGCTTCGCCGCCCAGGCAGGCAGCGTGACGTCGTCGTACGGGCCGGTGATCGAGCTCGGGAGGCCGATGAACACATACGGCAGGTCCTCGGCGGCCCGCCGGTCCATGATCTCGGCCGCCTCGGCGCGCCGCTCCTCCTCGGAGCGGTCGTCGTCCGGCGCCCGGTGCGCGACATGCAGGTCGATGACGTGCCGGCGGTAGTTGGCGCCGGACTGGAAGACCTGCCGCGGCTCCACCGGCGCGAGGACACGGAACTCGGACAGGGAGCGCCGGTCGGGATCCGGCTCGGCGGCGAGGGCACGCAGCCGGGGGAGAACATCCGGCCACTCCTCCAGAAGGCCCCGCATGGTCAGAGCCGGATCGGCCAAGGCCGTCCGCAGGTCGAGAACCTGCCCCTCGCGGTCGACGAGAGCGGGGAAGGCGGGCCCGTCATCGGCGGCGAGAGTGCCGAGAGCGAAAGGCCCGACGAAAAGATCAGAACCGGATTGAGGTTTCACCGACATGTCCTCCTGATTGCGATGGGACTAATGTGGACCCGCATCAGGTAATCAGGGAAATAGATTCTGTGGATCGTCGTCATCGATTCGACAAATACCTAATGCCGTGTCGTTCCGGAAGGACTCCCCCTCGTGAACCTGGCCCGACTCGATCTGAACCTCGTGGTCGCGCTCCGCGCCCTCCTCGAGGAACGCAACGTCACCAGAGCGGGGCAACGCGTGGGCCTGAGCCAGCCCGCCATGAGCGCCGCGCTGGCCCGGCTGCGCCGCCACTTCGACGATGAGCTCCTCTCCCGTGTGGGAAGCCAGTACGAGCTCACCGCGCTCGGCCAGGTCCTCCTGGACCGCACCGCCACCGCCTACGACGTGCTCGAACGCCTCTTCACCAGCCAGGCGACGTTCGACCCGGCCACCGAAACCCGCGAGTTCCGCATCATCGCCTCCGACTACGCCGTCGACGTCTTCGGTGTCGAACTCGCCCGTGTCATCCACGAGGAGGCCCCGGGGATCCGGCTGCGCTTCACCCGCACCCCCATCACCGTCGTCGACGACACCGCCAGCCTGCTCAGCGCCACCGACGGCCTCCTCATGCCCCACGGCGTCATCAGCGGATTCCCCGCCACCGACCTCTACGACGACCGGTGGGTCTTCGTCGTCGCCGAGGACCACCCCAGCGTTGAGGACCGCCTGACCCGGCAGGACCTCGCCCGGCTGCCCTGGGTCACCTACCAGCGCACCTACGACGCCCCCGCCGTACGCCAGCTCGGCATGCTCGGCATCGAGCCGCGCGTCGAGGTCTCCGTCGACAGCTTCCACGCCCTGCCCGCCCTCGTCGCAGGCACCCGCCGCATCGCCCTCGTCCAGGCCCGCCTCGCCCGCCTGCTCGCCCCCATCGCCGCCGTACGCGTCCTCGAACCGCCCTACGAGGCCGTGCCGCTGCGCGAGGCCCTCTGGTGGCACCCGGTTCACACCCATGACGCGGCCCACACCTGGCTCCGGGAGACCGCGGCAAGGGTCGGCCGCCGCATCGCGGAAACGCAGCCCTGACGTCTTCTCGCATGCCACCTGTCGCCGTTCCGCCACGAAAAATCGGGAGCACGGCCTATCCATTCAATGGATGGGAGTCATCGCTAAACCGGATGGCGGAAAGGGTGGGCAGCGCGCCTGCCGACACGCATAGTCGAGGGCACGTCCGCCCCGGTCCCGGCATCGGCCCGGTCCGCCGTCCCGACCGGGCGCCGTCTTCCCCTCTCCCGCCCTGGAGCGCCGTCATGCCCGCTGCTGTCGTACCGCCGCCCCACGACCATGCCCAGGAAACCGCTGCGGCCGGACGCCTCCCCGCCGTCGTGCTCATGGCCGGCAGCTGCCTGCCCGTCCTCGGCGCGGTGCTCCTCGCCCCCGTACTGCCCCGAATGCAGGACCACTTCGACGGCGTGCCGGGAAGCGCGGCGCTGGTTCCCGTCGTGCTCACCGCCCCCGCGCTGGCTCTCGCCCTGCTCGCCCCGTTCGCCGGCATGATCGTCGACCGGCTCGGCCGCAAACGCCTGCTCGTCGTCGCCACCGCTCTCTACGCCCTCTTCGGGTCAGCCCCCCTCTGGCTCGATTCGCTGCACGCCATCCTGATCAGCCGCATCCTCGTGGGCATCGCCGAAGCGGCGATCATGACGGTCTGCACGACCCTCATCGGCGACTACTACAGTGGCGAGCTCCGCGACCGCTACCTCGCCCTCCAGGCCATGTGTGCCTCCGCGTCGGCGACGGTCTTCTTCGTCCTCGGGGGAGTCCTCGGGGCCGCAGACTGGCGCGCCCCCTTCTGGCTCTACGCCGTGGGCCTGGTCATCGCGCCCGTCATGGCCCGTGTCCTGCCGACGCCTCTCCCCCCACAGCGCGATGCCGAGACTCCTGAGCGGACCCCCCGACGCGCCTTCCCGGTACGCCGCATGGCGGGGACCTGTCTTCTCACGGTCTTCGGCGCCGTCGTGTTCTACACCGTTCCCGTCGAGATGGCCTACCTCCTGGACGACCTGGGCACCGACTCCACCGGCACCATCGGCGCCGTCACCGCGGTGGCCAGTGCCGCCACTGTCCTCGGCTCCGTCGTCTTCACCCGTCTCACCCCGGACCGTCGCCACCGGCTGCCCGCCCTCTTCGCTCTGTGCGCCGCCGGCTTCCTGCTGATGGGCCTCGCCGACAGCCTCCCCCTCCTGATCGCCGGAGCCGTCGTCAACTGCGTCGGTACCGGCCTGCTGCTGCCGTCGCTGGTCACCCGTGCCATGTCCCTCCTGGACTACGCCGACCGGGGCCGCGGCATGGGCCTGTGGACCGCGGCCTTCTTCTTCGGACAGTTCCTCTGCCCGCTGGTCCTGCTGGCCGGCAAGGAGCCGGCGGGCAGCCTCGCCTCCGCGGTGGCTCTGCTCGGGGTGGCTGCCGCCGTCCTCGCCGCGGCGCTCTTCACGGCGGCCCGTCGTGCCGTCCCCGCCCACTCGCCCGAAGGCGTGTAGGAGTGATACGGGCAGGGCGCCACACGGGAACGCTCAAGGTAGAACGGTGCACGACCAGTTCGGGTGTCAGCACCTCTTGAACGTGTTCATGAGGCTTCCGGGCCGCCTGCTCGATGAGCAGACGGCCCGCCCGCACACCCACGGTGCGGGCGGGGCGGCGGGCCTGGGTCAGCGGCGCCCCTTGGTGCTTGCGGCGCATCACCGGTCTCGGTCCCGGAGCGTCATGCCGTACGCGTTCCGCATCGCTTCCGCTGCCGCACGTCAGCCCAACCAGGCCCGCCTCCTGGGCCGCTCACTCCACCCCGGCGGCGAGGGCCGCATCGCGCGGGTCTGTGACGTCCGCGCCGTACAGCGCCGGCAGCTGCGAAGAGCTGCTGCCGCGCAGTTGCCCGCCACCGGCGAGCCTGGCGCACCCGAGCGAGTCGACGACGGAGACGAACGGGGCCCCGGTGGCGGGGGAGACGAGTTCAGGACGCGCGAGGACGGGGGGCACCGTGCCGGGGCAAACCCCCGCTGTCCGGGCGACGTCCTTCATCCCGATACGCCACGCGGGACGCATTCCCTCGACCTGCGCCTACGGGGCGCCCGGCGCTGCGGTGCTGCGCCGGACGACCAGTCGTGGGGTCATCTTGACCTGCATGGCCCGGTCGCGCCGTCCTTCGACGCGTTCGATCAGCATCCTGGCGGCGGTCGTGCCCATGGTGTGTCCGGCCTGGTCCACGCTGGTCAGCTGGACGGGGGCGAGCGAGGCGATCGCGGTGTTGTTGTAGCCGACGAGCGAGAGGTCGTCGGGGATGGAAAGACCCAGATCGGCGGCTGCCCGGTAGACACCCAGAGCCGCGATGTCGGCGCCGGTCAGAATCGCTGTGGGCCGGGCGTCGCCGGACAGCAGCGCGCTGCCGGCCGCGCGGCCGCCTTCGTCGGAATAGGCGGCGTGATGCACGCGCGCGCGGCCCGACAGACCGTGGCGCTCCATGGCCTTGAGGTAACCGTCGGCAAGAGCGATCTCCGGGGTCCGCAGCCAGCGGCCTGCCTTGTTACCGGCGGCCGAGACCAGGGCGATGTCCTGGTGCCCGAGCGCCACGAGATGGTCGACCACCAGCCCTGCGCCGAGGTCGTCGGCGTCGACGACGGAGTCGTGCGCGTCGGAGGGGTCGTGGTGACCGATGACCACGGTGGGGGTCACCGCGGCCGTGGCCAGGACCTCGGGGCGGGGCGTGCCCGGCGCGATGAGGATCAGGCCGTCCATCTGGCGGTCCACCATCGCCCGGATGGTGCGCGCCTGGTCCTGTGCGCCGAAGCCGGCCGCGCCGATCAGCACCGTGTACTCGCTGTCCTCCAGCTGTTCACGGATGCCGTCGAGGATGTCGGCGAAGAAGGGGTTACGGACGTTGTCCAGCAGGACCCCGATCGTGTACGTACGCCCGCGCATGCCCCGGGCGGCGGCGTGGGGCCGGTACCCCAGCTCTGCCATGGCCGCCCGGACGCGTTCCTGCATGCCGGAGCTGACGCCGTAGGCATTGCGCATGACCTTGGAGACGGCGGCGGTGGACACGCCGGCATGGCGGGCGACATCGGTGATCGTCACCCGTTTGGTGTTCCTGGACGAGCTGTCCGCAACCATGAGAACCCCGATCTCCTCACTCTGAGTGCAATGTTCTACGCCCAGAGCAGTGACTGGGCTGGTTCATTCGACCAGGCAAAGGTGATGTTACGCGTCTGTGTCTTGACGACGCCAGAGGGGTGGCGTCATGGTGTTGCCAGTTCAGATAGAGAACGTTCTACATCGCTCTGTCTCTGCGCGGCTGATCCTCGCGCCGCCCTCTGCGCCCGCTGAGCGCCCCTTCTTCTCTCACGATCCTGGGAGTCACCAGTGCCCCACCGCACGATCCGCGCCCGCCGCCTGACCTTCGTCTCGGCCGGCGTCATGTCCCTGGCCGTTCTCGCCACCGCCTGCGGCGGCGGTGGCGGCGGCACCTCCGCGGCGCCCAAGGACTTCACCTACCTCAGTGTCACCGAGAACACGACCACGCGGACGGCGCTGACCACGCTCTCGAAGGGCACCTGCAAGGCCGAGAACGACGCTCTGCCGTTGAAGGTGGAGACCGTCCCGCAGGCCCAGCTCGACCAGAAGCTCCAGCTGCTCGCCGGCCAGGACGCGCTCCCCGCCCAGTTCGCCGCCGGTAACGCCCCCGCGCTGACCAAGCAACTCGCCAAGAGCGGCAAGGTGGCGGACATCCAGCTCGAGCTCGACCGACTCGGGGTCCTCGATCAGCTGGAGCCGGCCGCAGTCTCCACCATCAAGGCCCTCTACGGCGGCAAACTGATGGCGCTGCCGTACGAGTACAACATCGAGGGGATCTTCTACAACAAGAAGCTCTTCAAGGAGAACGGCGTCGCCGTCCCCGGCACCTGGGACGAGCTGCTGGCCGCCGCGGAGAAGCTGAACGCGAAAGGCGTCCAGCCGTTCTCCGCGTCCGGTGCGCAGGGCTGGCCGTTGACCCGCCTCATCAGCGGCTACCTGTACCGCAGCCTCGGCCCCGACGCCCTCGACAAGGTCGACGCCGGCTCCGCCAAGCTGACCGACCCGGCCTACGTCAAGGCGGCCGAGGAGATCGCGGCGCTCGGAAAGAAGGGCTACTTCGGCAAGGGCGTCGGCTCCATCGACTACGACACCGCGATGAACCAGTTCCTCACCGGCAAGTCCGCCATGTTCTACATGGGCAGCTGGGCCCTGGCCAACATCTCCGACCCGAAGCAGAACAAGGTCGGCGCCGAGAACGTCGGCTTCATGCCCTTCCCCGCGGTCAAGGGCGGCGCCGGGGCCATCGACCAGTACCCCTCCAACATAGGCCTGGCCATCACCCTCGGTTCGAAGAACCTCGACAAGAAGACCGGTGCCTGGGTCGGCTGCATCACCGAGAACTACGGCAGCACGGCTCTGAATGACCACGGGACCATCTCCGGCTTCAAGGTGAACACCCCGGTCAAGGACGCGAACGAGGTCACCACCACCGTCCGCAAGACCATCAGCTCCTCCCAGCAGAACGTCCTGTGGTTCGAGGCCCTCTTCACCACCAAGGCGACCACGATCAGCAACACCAACGCCGCCGGCCTCGTCAACGGCAGCGTGAGCCCGAAGCAGTTCATGGAGAACGTCCAGGCCGCGCTCGGCGGCCAGTAATCCCCCACGAGTCGGGCGGCCTGCCGGCCCGCGGCGCGCCGCCCGCCTCGTTCGGCCGGCCCTTCACCAGAAACGAAGTGGACACCACTCATGCACCGCGTACTCGGTGACCGCAGGGCGATCGCGATCCTGCTCGGTCCCGCACTCCTCGTCTACACACTGATCATGCTCATCCCGATGGTGTGGTCGCTGGGGTACTCCTTCACCAAGGGCAACTCCATCGAGGGCTTCACCGGCAACGGTCTGGCCAACTTCACCCGGCTCCTCGACGACCCGGCCGTCCACGACGCGCTGTGGTTCACGCTCAAGTACGCGGTCATCGTCACCGCCGGCCAGGTCGTCGCCGGCTATCTCCTGGCCCTGTTGTACGTCTTCTTTCTGAAGAAGTCCTCGGCGCTCATCCGCACCCTGGTCTTCTTCCCGGTGGTGCTGCCCACCGTCGCCGTCGGCCTGCTCTTCCAGAAGCTCTTCCAGGTCGCCCCCCAGACCGGTCCCGTCAACTCCCTGCTGAACGCCGTCGGACTGGAGTCCGTCGACTTCTTCGGGAGCGCCGGCAGCGCCTTCTGGGTCCTGATCGTCATGGACATCTGGCGCTCCATGGGCTTCTACGCCGTGCTCCTCTTCGCCGGACTCGTCGACATCCCCGACGAGGTCCTCGAATCGGCCCGCCTCGACGGCGCCTCCGGCCTCCGCCTCATCCGCCACATCGTCCTGCCGCTGTCCCTGCCGGTCCTCATGTCGTCCCTCGTCTTCAGCATCAACGGCACCCTGAAGGTCTTCGACTCCGTCGTCGCCCTCACCAACGGCGGTCCCGGCAGCGACACCACCCCGCTGACCCTGTACATGTTCCAGACGTCTTTCACCTACAGCGAGTACGGCTACGGCAGCGCCATCGCGCTGCTCCTGACCGTGGTGTGCCTGCTGGTGAGCCTGGCCGTCTACCGCGTCTCCCGGCGCGACATCACGGAGGGCTGAACGCCATGGCCATCGACACACCGCTGAAGACCTCCGCCGGACACCGGCGCACGAGCAGGCCCGCCCGTCGGACGGGCGGCCGGCTCTGGATCCGGCTCGCCGTCGGCGTCCCCCTGATCGTCGAGATCTACCCGCTGGTCTGGATGTTCCTCACATCACTGAAGTCCAACAGCGACTACCTGAACAACTCCACCTGGAGCCTTCCCACCACCTGGGAGTGGGGCAACTACGCCGAGGCGTGGACCACCGGGAACCTCGGCCTCTACGTCAAGAACAGCCTCCTCGCCGTCGTCCCTGCCCTCGCGCTGATCCTGCTCCTCGGCACCGCGGCCGGCTTCGCCCTGCAGATCATGGTCTGGAAGGGACGCAGCCTCACCCTCCTGGTCTTCCTCGCGGGCATGATGATCCCCCCGCAGATGATCCTGCTACCGCTGTTCACGGTGTACTTCCAGGCCGGTCTCTCCGGCACCCTGTGGCCGCTGATCCTCACCTACACCGGCACCGGCCTCCCCCTCACCGTCTTCATGATGGCCACCTACTACAAGACGGTCCCCCGGGAACTCTTCGAGGCGGCGACCCTCGACGGCGCCGGCATCCTGCGCGCCTTCTGGACCATCAGCGTCCCCATGGTCCGCAACGCCCTCCTCACCGTCGGCCTTGTGCAGTTCTTCTTCATCTGGAACGACCTGCTCATCGCCCTCACCTTCACCAACAGCCAGGACCTGCGCACCATCCAGGTCGGACTGCTCAACTTCACCGGCGACTTCGGCGCCACCCAGTACGGCCCGCTGTTCGCCGCCATCTGCATCAACGTCTTCGGCACCCTCGTGATCTACCTCTTCCTCAACCAGAAGGTCATGAAGGGCCTCACCTCGGGAGCGGTCAAGGGCTGATCCACCGAACGCCCTCCCCCCGAGCACACGAAAGGCCCCTTCCTTGCAGCCCCACCAGCCCTCCCCGGTGCGCTTCGAGCACCTGACGGACGGTCTCGGCATCGGCACCGGCACCCCCCGCCTGTCCTGGACCGCCGCCCCCGGCTCCGACGACCAGGAGGCGTACGAGGTCGAGCTCCACCGCGACGGCCGGACGCACCGGACCGGCCGCGTCACCGGAACCGACCACGTCCTCGTCCCCTGGCCCGGCGAACAGCTCGCCTCCCGCGAGCGCGCCGTCGTCCGCGTCCGCACCTGGTCCGCGACCCACGTGGAACCCTCACCCTGGAGCGCGCCGAGCACCGTCGAAGCCGGACTCCTCGACCCCGACGACTGGATCGCCGTACCCGTCGGCGCCGGCTGGGAAGAGGACCCGGACGCGGACCGGCGCCCGGCCCGGGTCCGCAAGGACTTCCGGATCGACCGGCCGATCGCCCGCGCCCGCCTGTACATCACCGCCCACGGCCTGTACGAGGCGGAGATCAACGGCACCAGGGTCGGCGACGAAGCGCTCGCCCCGGGCTGGACGGTCTACCCCCACCGTCTGCGCTACCGCACCCACGACGTCACCGCGCTCCTCACCGAGGGCCCCAACACCCTCGGCGCGTGGCTCGGAGACGGCTGGTACCGCGGCACGTACGGCTTAGACGGCGGCACCCGCAACATCTACGGCACCGACCAGTCCCTCATCGCGCAGCTAGAGATCACCTACACCGACGGCACCACCATCGTGATCGCGACCGACCCCACCTGGCACGCCGCCGTGGGCCCCATCCTGACCAGCGGCCTGTACGAGGGCGAGACCTTCGACGCCCGTCTCGACGACCCGCGATGGTCCACCCCGGCCGCGGCCCCGGGCGGCTGGACACCCGTACGGGCCGGTACCCGGGACCCCGGGACCCTCGTCGCACCCCAGGGCCCCCCGGTCAGGTGCACGGAGGAGATCCCCCCGGTCACCGTCACCCGGACCCCCGACGGCCGACACCTGCTCGACTTCGGCCAGAACCTGGTGGGGCGACTCCGCGTCACCGCCGACGGACCCGAGGGCACCACCCTCACCCTCCGGCACGCCGAAGTCCTCCAGGACGGCGACCTCGCCACCCGGCCCCTGCGCGAGGCCCACGCCACCGACACCCTCGTGCTGCCCGGCGGCGGACCGTACACCTGGGAGCCCCGCTTCACCCTCCACGGCTTCCGGTACGCGGAGATCACCGGATGGCCCGGCGAGCTCGACCCGCAGGCCGTGACCGCACGCGTCCACCACACGGACATGCGCCGCACCGGCTGGTTCGAATGCAGCGACCCGATGGTCAACCGGCTCCACGAGAACGTCAGGTGGAGCATGCGCGGCAACTTCGTCGACATCCCCACCGACTGCCCCCAGCGCGACGAACGCCTGGGCTGGACCGGGGACATCCAGGTCTTCGCCCCCACCGCGAGCTTCCTCTACGACTGCGCGGGCATGCTCGACTCCTGGCTCACCGACGTCGGCGTCGAGCAGCTGCCCGACGGCACCATCCCCTGGTACGTACCCGTCATCCCCGGCGAACCGATGTGGACACCCATCCAGCCCGGAGCCGCCTGGGGAGACGTCGCCACCCTCACCCCCTGGGCCCTCTACCGGCGCTTCGGAGACCTCGAACTCCTGCGCCGCCACTACCCCATGGGCAAGGCGTGGGTGGACCTCGTGGAGAAGCTCGCCGGCCCCGACCGGCTGTGGGACACCGGCTTCCAGCTCGGCGACTGGCTCGACCCGGCCGCGCCGCCCGACGACCCCGCCGCGGGCCGCACCGACCGGCACCTCGTCGCCACCGCCTACTTCGCCCACTCCACCCGCCACCTCGCCCGAGCCGCGCGCGAGTTGGGCAACACCGGTGACGCCACCCGCTACGACACGCTGGCCGAGGAGATCACCACAGCCTTCCGCCGTCGCTACGTCCGCGCCGACGGCCGCCTGACCAGCGACAGCCCCACGGCGTACGCGCTCTCGATCGTCTTCGACCTTCTGGACTCCGGCCGACGTCAGGCCGCCGGCGCCCGCCTGGCCGAACTCGTAGCCCAAGACGGCGCCCGCATCGCCACCGGCTTCGTCGGCACCCCCCTCATCTGCGACGCGCTGACCGACACCGGCCATCTCGACACCGCCTACCGGCTGCTGCTGCAGACCGACTGCCCGTCCTGGCTCTACACCGTCACCATGGGCGCCACCACGATCTGGGAGCGCTGGGACAGCCTCCGCCCTGACGGCACCCTCAACCCCGGCGGCATGACCTCCTTCAACCATTACGCCCTCGGAGCCGTCGCCGACTGGCTCCACCGAGTCGTCGGCGGTCTCGAAGTCACCTCGCCCGGCGCCCGGACTCTCGCCTTCCGGCCTCGCCCGGGAGGCGGTATCACCTGGGCCCGCACCCACCACGAAACGCCCCACGGCACCGCATCCATGTTCTGGGAGACCAGCGCGGACGGCATGAAGGCAGAGATCACCGTGCCCCCGAATTGCACGGCCGTCGTCGAACTGCCCGGGCGTGCACCCAGCAGACTCGCCGCAGGAACACACACCCTCGGCCCGTCGACATCATCTGAAGGATGATCGGCGATATCTGAGAGCATGGGAGACGGCCCGGCATGGCTTCACAGCCATGCCGGGCACGTGTATATCGGTGAAAGGTGACCACCCCTATCCATGGAACAGATGAGAGTCATCGAATATCTGTATGGCGCCCCGAAGGCTCTTGGGTAGACGGTCTGCCGAATTCTCCATGTGGAATAAGAAAACGATGTCGATGCAGGTCAAGTTGCTGTCCGAGAATTCATCACGTCCGGCGGGTTGACCCGAAGCGTTCGTGGTCATAACTTTTCGGATTGCGTGAGGTGCTGAGAGCGAGGCGCCTGAAAACCCCTGTAGGTTCCCGCGGGACGCGGGAAGTCCTCGAGGGGGACGCTGAGCAAACCGGCGAATTCCCCTACAGCCGGATTGCAGCATCCGAATCTGCGGGTCCCGCCCGTCATCCCTATCGTCCGGAGAGTCGCCGTGAACCGACGCGCCTTCCTGTCTGCCGCCGCTGCCACAGCAGCAGTCGCCACCATGAGCCCTGGAGCCACCGTTCAAGCAATCGCCGCCGCCGATCCCCGAGTCGTCGACCGCGTCGATGCCGTTCTCGCACGGATGACGTCCGCCGAGAAGGAGTCCCTCGTCCGCTGCGACTTCGCCGCCCTGGCGCACCTCGGCATCCCCGCGCTCACCATGGTCGACGCCTCCGCCGGACTGCGTGGCGAGCAGAACGTCACCGCCTTCCCCGTGCCCCTCGCCCAGGCCGCGACGTTCGACGAGGACCTGACCCGGCGTATCGGCGTCGCCATCGGCACCGAAGGACGCGCCAAGGGCTACAACACCCTCCTCGGACCCACCGTCGACGTCACCCGCACCTGGCACTTCGGGCGCCAGGCCGAGAGCCTCGGCGAGGACCCGCTGCTCGCCGGCCGCCTCGGCGCCGCCCTCACCACCGGCATGCAGAGCCGTCAGGTCACCGCCACCGTCAAGCACTTCGCCGCCTACACCCAGGAGGTGAACCGCTTCTTCACCGACACCCGGGTGCCCGACCGTGCCATGCACGAGATGTACCAGGCGCCCTTCCGCCGCGTGATCGCCGCCGCGCCCACCACCTCGGTGATGATGGCCTACCCCAAGATCAACGGCACCTTCGCCACCCAGCACCCCACCCTCTTCGCCGACGTCAAGAACCGCCTGGGCCTCCAGGGCTACACCGTCCCCGACTTCTGGGCCGGCGACGACCAGGTCGCCGCCGCCAAGGCCGGCATGGACCTCGCCGGACTCGGCCCCGGCGGCGTCAAGCTCGCACCCGGCGCACTCACCGGCGGGGCCATATCCGCCGCCAGGCTCAACGACGCGGCCCGCCGCATCCTCGTGACCATGTTCGCCAACGGACTCGTCGACAACCCCGTCCCCGCTCCGGCCCCGGACGTCAGTACCGCCGCACACAAGAGCCTCGCCCACGAAGCGGCCCTCGCCTCCACCGTCCTGCTCGCGAACCGCTCCTCGGCGCTGCCGCTGCCGTCCTCCCTCCGGTCGCTCGCCGTCATCGGCCCGGCCGGCACCGACGCCCTCACCGGAGTCGCCGGCTCCACCTACGTCGACCCCGGCACCTGGACCACCCCCCTCCAGGCCATCAGGGCACGCGTCGGCGGCGGCACCACCGTCACCCACGCTCAGGGGACCACCGGCGACGTCCCGCTGACCACCGTCCCGGCCTCCGCGCTGCGCACCTCCGGCGGAGCCGCCGGTCTCACCGGCCGCTACTACGCCTCCGCCCAGCCCACCGGCACCCCGGCCGCCACCCGCACCGACAGCGTCATCGACTTCACCAGCGCCCCGGTCGAGAACCTCCCCACGGTCTGGTCCGCCACCTGGTCGGGGACCCTGACCCCGACCCACACCGGCCTCCACCGTTTTTCCCTCCTGCCGGCCGGCACCGCCACGCTGAAGATCGGGGGCGTCACGGTGGTCTCCGGTTCCCGAGGCACCCGCCGCTTCTTCCTGGGCACCTACGACTACCCCCTTCAGGGCACGATCGAGCTCACCGCAGGCAAGGCCGTCTCCATCGAGCTCACTTACAGCAACGCCACCGCCGACCAGGGCACGTGCGGACTCACGCTCGGCTGGCAGCCGGCCTCCCTGATCCCCGCCGCCGTCCAGGCCGCGCGCACCGCCGACGCCGCCGTCGTCTTCGTCAACCGCATCGCGGGCGAAGCGATGGACCACGAGCAGCTCACCCTTCCCGCGGACCAGAACCAGCTCATCAGCGCCGTCGCCGCCGCCAACTCCCGCACGATCGTCGTCCTGAACACCGACGGGCCCGTGGCGATGCCCTGGCTGAACGACGTCGAAGCCGTCGTCCAGGCGTGGTACGGAGGCCGCGGCATGGGCACCGCGCTCGCCGCCGTCCTCTTCGGCGACAGTGACCCCTCCGGCAGGCTGCCCGTCACGTTCCCCGCGAGCCCCGCGCAGGGTCCCGGCACCACTGCCGCGACCTACCCCGGTGCGAACGCCACCGTCTCCTACGACGAGGGCACCGCCATCGGCTACCGCTACTACGACGACAAGGGACAACAGCCCCAGTTCCCCTTCGGGCACGGCCTGTCCTACACGACCTTCGCCCACGGCGCCCTCGAAGCTGCCTACAACGCCACCGCCAAGACGGTGACCCTCTCGGTCACCGTCACCAACAGCGGAAACCGCCAGGGCACCGACGTCGTCCAGATCTACGCCACCCTCCCGGCCGGGGCGGCAGCCGAACCACGCCGCCTCGTCGCCTTCCGCAAGCTCACCCTCGCCCCCGGCGTCAACCAGCGCGTCACCTTCACCATCCCCGCCGACGACCTGACCGTCTGGAACGCCGGAACCTGGACCCTCGTCCCGGGCCTCCACACCTTCGCCACCGCACGGGACTCCCGGACCGTGACCGGGCAGAGGGCAATCGCCATCAACTGACGGAGCAGGGGAGAGACGGTAGGCCGGCGGTGGGTTCCTGTCGCCTAGCTGTACACCAACCTCGGCGGGCCGGCGTCGACCGTGCGATGCCGGCGTCAGGGTGGATGGAGCGTTACGGCTCCGGGCGCGGGCCACGGGACCGGACCACTTTCACGGCAGGCAGAAGGAAGCCGTGCACGAGCGGGCCGTAGAGGTCCAGCCACAGCGGGAAGAAGCCGACGAGGCGGCCGTCCGGTCAGCGCGTGGTCGCGCGCTGCCGGGCGGCCTTCCACCCCTGGTGCGCGGTGTGGACGCGGTGCCACAGTTCCGCCCGCGCGGAGGCGGCGACGTCGGTCAGGTCCAGGCGGAACACGCCGGTCAGTACGTCGTACCACTCGTCGGGCGAGGCGATGGTCCACTCGTCCATGCCCCCGGTGCCGACCCGGCGCAGCACGCGGCCGCGCAGCACGTCCACACCCTTGGCGTCGCGGCGCTGGGCGGTGAGGACCCGGACGAAGCCGGATTCGGCGGAAGTGGACAGCCGGGCGTGTTCCGCGGCGAAGGAGGACAGCTCGACAGGGTCCGGCGCGAAGTCCATCGCAGTGAACGAGCCGCGGGGGTCATGGTTGAACCGCCAACCGCCGGGCTCCGCCGCCGATGGGGCCATCTTGTAGGTGAACGGCCCCTGGACGTAACTGCCTTCGCGCAGGGGCAGCGGTTCGTGCACCGCGTCGCCGAGCCCGGCGTCGACCAGCCACCGCTCACCGTCGAGCCGCACGGTGAGCGCCAGATGGTCACCGGTCGCGCCCGCGGGATCCCCGGGAGTGCCCTGAACCCCGGCCCGGTGGAGGGTGACGTCGTAGCCCAGTGCCGCCAGGAGCGCGCCGAAGGCGCCGTTGAGATGGAAGCAGTAGCCGCCGCGCCCGCGCAGGATCCGGGCAACGGATTCCGCGGCGCCGATGCCCGTCGGACGCCCCAGATGGATGTCGACATTCTCGTATGTGACCCGTTCCACCTGCGCCCGGTGCAGCGCACACAGCGACGTGAGGGTCGGGGCGGCGGGCCGGGCCACCCCCAGCACGGTCAAGTACCCGTCGACGTCGATCATGCTCTCCCTCACCGTTCAAACGGATGATCATCCTAGGGCCTGTTGTGAGAGTGGATCCTTCTCTACAGTGATTCAGGGTGTAGCGCGAGAGGACATGGCAGACCGGCGATGAAGCAAGAGCCGAAGGGGTGGTACGGCGTCAGAACCTTCTACCGCTGGCCAACCTGGGAAAACCGCCCCTACGAGGAGCGCGTCGTCCTGTTCCGAGCGCGGTCCCTCGACGACGCCCTCGAGCTGGCTGAGCGGGAGTCGGCCGAGTACGCGGGGGAGAGCGACTTCGAAGTCCTCGACATGATGCAGGCATACCGGATCTCCGACGTCGACGAGGAGGTGGGCGCGGGTACGGAGGTGTTCTCGAAGCTCCATGTGCTCGACCTCCCGCCGAACGAGTTTCTCGACCGTTACGACTCGGGACCGGCACACACGGAGATCGCTGAGTGATGCCGTTCGAGGCCAGCAGCAGGACGAGGTTGTCGCCGCCCGGTCGTTCTCACCTTTCACCACGAGTGACCTGAGTCAGCCGGTAGGTGGCAGTAGGCGGCGACTTCGTCGAGGACCTTGTCGGCTCTCTTCGTCGAGAGGACGGGCCGCGGGTGATCGTTCCATTCGGCGAGCCAGGCCCGGATGGTGCGTTCGGGGGTCTGGACCGGGCGGTCGACTCCATGCTCGCGTTTCTTCTGTGCGAGCTCGGCCAACCACGCGCCACGAGGTTCAGTCAGGACGAACTGGTCGGCGTGCAGTGCAGGTGGAATCGTGGAGGGTCCACAGCGACTTTTTGATGCCGGGTGTGTTGCGGGTCGTCGAGTTGTCGGGGGCCGTCGGACAGCTGAGCCATCCGCCTGCGGAGGGCCGACATGGGCAAGAGCACGTGCTCTGTCCCGATGGAAGGACGAGGGCGGACGGCGCATGGCCGTGGACTTCCGACCGCACTCCCACCACTGGCAGATCATGCGCGAGGTACGTGCTTCGCCCGTCGAGGCCGGATCCGTGCAATTCGGTGACGCTCGAGTACTGTGCGCGATGACGAGCTAGGGCGACGGCTTCTTCCCGGTGCTCGCCGATCTGGATTCGTCGGGTGACCTCCTCGCCGTGCGAGTGCGCTTCTCTCCCGATCGCTGAGCTGTCGGCCCTGAGCGCGGGACGGGGTACGTAGCGCCGAGACCGGCCGCGCCAACCCACCCTCGACAACCCGGCTCCGCACCCCCCCCGCCGTCACCGCGGTCCTCACCGTCAGCGACCTCACAGAGATCAAGTCAGCATGTCGATTCTCTGCAGGCCCTCAGCCCAGATACCGGGCCACCGCCTCCCCGATCCCCGCCGCGTCCGCACCCTCCGCCGCCCAGGCCACGTATCCGTCGGGCCGTACCAGGACGGTCGTCCGGCGGTCGCCCGCCCAGCGCTCCACGGTCAGCCACCCCTCACGGACACCGGGGCCTTCGTACGTCCCGGGCGTGATCAGCACGAACCGGCCGCCACGCAGCGCCTCGTAGAGCCGGCCGTCCCTGAGGGCCACGTCGGGGGCGCGAGTGCCGGTGAGGCGGTGGGCGCCGCGGGGGGCGGGGTAGGCGTAGCCGATCCCACTGATCTGGCCCACGGCCTTGCGCTGGACGGGCGGGGCCATGCCGGCGAACGCGGAGACGAGGGCGCGGGCGGCACGCACCAGCGGATTCCGCGCGCGGGCCAGCCGGACCAGTCCGCCACTGCTGCGCAGCACGGCCCTGCCGACCGGGTGGCGCTCGGCCTCGTAGCTGTCGAGGAGCCCTTCGGGCGCCCGGCCCTGGACGGCCGCGGCGAGCTTCCAGCTCAGGTTGGCGGCGTCCTGGAGACCGGTGTTCATGCCCTGCCCGCCGGCCGGGGAGTGGATGTGCGCGGCGTCCCCGGCGAGGAAGACCCGCCCGACCCGGTAGTGCGGTGCCTGGCGCTCGTCACTGTGGAAACGGGAGAGCCAGCGGGCGTCGTGCATGCCGTAGTCGGAGCCCAGGGCACGGCGGGTGATCTCCTTGACCTCGTCGAGGTCGAGCGGGGCGTCGTCGGAGACCTCGTTGTGGCGGTTCCAGCCCATGACCCGGTACCAGCCGTCGCCGAAGGAGGCGATCATCGCGAAGGTGTCGCCGCGTCCGTTGACGGTGAGGACGCCCTCGGGCTGCTCGGCCAGCCGGACATCGGCCAGAATCAGCGACTTGATGACGGAGACACCGGGGAAGTCGAGGCCGATCGCCTCCCGCACGGCGCTCCGGTGACCGTCGGCGCCGACCACATAGGCCGCCCGGCGGGTGACGACCGCTCCGTCGGCGCCGCGCACGTCGAGGCCGACCCCCTCGCCGTCCTGCCGCAGCCCCACGACCTCGCTCTCGTACGCGAACTCGACCCCGGCCTCCCGCGCCCGCCGTTCCAGGAGCCGCTCGACCTCGTACTGCGGGGTGATGAGCAGGAACGGGAAACGCGAGGGCAGCGTGCTCAGATCGAGGGTGAGGCGGCGGAAGAGCCGCAGGCCGGTGATGGTGTCCCCGGTGGTGAGGAGCTCGTCGGCGAGACCGCGGGCGTCGAGCTGCTCCAGGGTGCGGGCGTGCACGCCGAAGGCGCGGGAGAGGTTGCTGATCTTGCGCGGCCGCTTCTCGACGAGGGTCACGGTGGTCCCGGCTGTGGCGAGGTCACCGGCGAGGAGGAGGCCGGTGGGGCCGGAGCCGACGACGATTACGGCGCGAGGGGTGGCGGTGCCGTTCACGGTGGCCTCCTGTTGCCGACGCTTGCCTGCCGTCCCTTGACGCCAACAAATGTTGGCCAACGGTTGTTGGGAAATTTAGCGAGGCGGTAACAGGCATGTCAACGCTTGTTGGCAAACAATCGTTGACGACACTTGTTGACCTTCGTGCACTGGCCTACGCTTGTTGGCATGAGCGTCAGCGACAGCACCTCCACGGTTCCCGGCTCCGGCGCCCCCCGCCGCTCCGACGCCACTCGCGGCGCGATCCTCGCGGCGGCCCGCGAGCGCTTCGCGACCGACGGCTACGAGCGAGCCACCATCCGCGCCATCGCCAAGGACGCGAACATCGATCCGTCGATGGTGATGCGGTACTACCGCAACAAGGAGGGCCTCTTCGCGGCGGCCGTCGCCATCGACCTGCGGCTGCCGGACGTGAGCGGGGCGGACCGCCGGCAGGACGCGGGGCGGATCCTCGTCGAGCACTTCCTCGACATGTGGGAGGACAACGAGGTCCTCACCGCTCTGCTGCGGGTCGGCGTGACCAACCAGGCCGGGGCGGAGCGCATGCAGGGCATCCTGCGGGACCAGTTGCTGCCGGTCGCCCGGCAGGTGTGCCCCGACCCCGAGCAGGTCCCGGCACGGGCGGCACTCATGGCGTCCCAGCTGCTGGGGCTGGCGCTCACGCGGTACGTGCTGCGGATGCCGCCGGCGGTGGGGCTGGCGCGGGCGGAGATCGTGGCATGGCTGGCACCGACGATCCAGCGGTACCTGACCGCGTCGAGCCCGTGAGGCTGGCCGGGCACGCGTATCCGCCGCGGCCACGGACACCATATTCGCGCCAGAGGGGCAACGGGATGAGGTTGGAACCCTGAGCCCAGCCCCCGTATCTCAGTGGGGCACGCGTGCCGTTCCGCCAGCGGCAGAACAGCGGCCGGACCGGGTCCGACGATCACTACAGTCCAGTCTCATGACGACGATGACGACGCGTACGGTCGAGTATCCGGCCGACGGTTTGACGATGATCGGGCACCTCGCGCTCCCGGCCGGTGTCGACCGCCGACCCGCGGTGCTGCTCGGACCAGAGGGCATGGGGCTCAGCGACGTCGAGCGCCGCCGGGCCGATGCTCTCGCCGAACTGGGATATGTGGCACTGGCCTTCGACCTTCACGGCGGGCGCTATCTGGGCGACCCCGAGGAGATGCTGGCCCGTTGCCTACCGCTGCTCGCTGATCCCGACCGGATGCGGGGCATCGGCCATGCGGCGCTCGACGTGTTGCGCACCGAACCGCGGACGGACCCCGACCGGATCGCCGCCGTCGGCTACGGCACCGGGGGCGCCGTCGGGCTGGAACTCGGGCGCGGCGGCGTCAACCTGCGCGCCATCGGAACTGTCAACGCACTGACCACGGGCCGGCCGGGCGAGGCGGCGCGCATTCGCTGCCCGGTGTGGGCCGGCGTCGGGTCGGAAGACCCGATCATGCCGCCCGCGCAACGGGACGCGTTCACCGCTGAGATGCAGGCCGCGGGCGTCGACTGGCGTCTTGCGGTGTACGGCGGCGCCCTGCACGGCTTCCACCACCCACCGGTCGACCACCCCACGGTCCCCGGCGTCGGCTACCACCCACGGCACGCGCAGCGAGCCTGGCGCGACGTCGTCGACCTGCTCGCCGAGTGCCTGCCCGTGACGGCGGATCCGGGGCATGACCCAGGTAAGCATGCCGGCGCCGGACACTGACAGTCCCTCCCGTCAAGTCCGCACAGCGGGGGGCGGCGGTGGGGACCGGGGATGGGGAGGGTGTGCGGGTCGAAGGTTTTCTGACCGCGCATGGAGGACTTGCGCAAGTCCATCTGCCGCGCGATGACGCGGTCCATGGGGGTGGTCTGCGCGTTGGCCAGGGCGTAGCGGGGCGAGGCCGGCCATGGCGGAGGCGCGTTCCGTGACCGGGCCCGGGGCGAGGGGGCGGGGCGGGCGAAGTGGAAGATGCACCGACCGGCGTGGGTGGTGTGCAGGGAGACGGCCCTCGCCTTCGACGCCACGGCCCTGACCCCGGGACGCCCACTGCCCCGGCGGCTTTTCCCTGGATGTGCGCCGGCTCTGCCTGCTCTGCCGTCCGAGGATTCGGCGAGCTGACCGTCATCCCCTCCGGCTGACTGCTGCCGCGCTGTGAGATCGGCAGGTCTCCGACATCTCGAGCACCGAGTCATACGGAGGCGTCCCCAGGCCCGTCCTTGGGACGAGCCCCCTTCGGCCCGCAGGGGCCCAGGACCCGACGGAGAGAACATGTCCCAGCTCACTGTCCGACGCGCCCTCGCCGGCGCCGCCGCCGGCGCCGCCCTCGTCATGTCCGGCGCGACCGGCACCGCACACGCCGGCACCAGCAACTTCTACGTCTCGCTCCAGACGAACAGCAACGTCCGCACGGCCCCCACCACGAGCAGCACCCTGGTCCTCAACACTGGTTCGACGGTGGCCCGCTACTACATGGACGGGCTGTGCTACGTGCGCGGCCAGTACGTGCGGATCGGCACGTACGGCACGGACGTCTGGTACCACGGGCACGTAGTGGACGGGCGCATGGCGGAGCCCACGCGCCACCACGTGTACGTGTGGGGCGGCAATGTGAACGTCGGTGACGACCCGGCCGGCCGCCCCTGCTGACGTAGCCCGACACGCGGGGTGGCAGGCCGGGGCAGCGCACGAGCAGTCCGGTGTCCGGATCGTCATTCCCGCCACTGACCGGTGTGCGGGAGCAGGTCTGGGCAGCACGTGAGGAGTGGACGATCCTGGCGCGCCGCTCCCCGGTCCCCGAGGCTGGCCTCATGGTTCGGCAGCACCCCCGAGCCGTGCCCCCGAGGAGCCGTACCGGCGCACGCGCTGGGCTCCCGGCTGTCGGACCGCCACCATGCTTTGGCCCCGGTCCGACAGCCTTCGGCATCTCGCGCACGGTCGCCTCATCGCACGCGTCAGCGCCACGTACAGGTGGCGCAAGCCCCCGTCCGCTCGTCCGGCTCGTCCAGGACCACGTAGCCGAAGCCCTCGAAGTCCCACCGCCCCTCGTGCACGAGCTCGTGGGCCGACGACACGGGCGACGACTGCGACTTCGCCGACCCCGGAGAGATGCAACGCCGACTGCCACGGCTTTTCCCCTCTCCCTGCAGGACGCACTCCTGAGCATCTCGCGACACCCGGCTGGGGAAACGATCGGTGTGAACGCGGGAAGGCACCCCCGGTGATCACCCTCATGTGCGCTGGGCAGCAAGTGGCTACGGTGCCCTTGCGTGCCCGGGCCGACCTGTGAGGCGGCCGCAGGGGACAGCAGGTGACCGAGTTCCTGCTACTCCGGCCCTCTGCGGCGCTTGCGCCCGCGACAGCCTCCTGCGGCCGCGCTGCTCAGACTCCGGCCAGGTCCGCCTCGGCGGGCTCCTCGTCCTTCGCCCGCTCCGCGACAGCGGCTGGAGCAGGGGTTTCGGCCGTGGGCCAGGTGTAGAGGACGAGGCCCTGGCGGGTGTCCTTCTCCAGGCCGTCCTTCACCAGTCTCTCCAGGGTATTGCGGACGGTCTGGTCCGATGTTGCGCGCTCGGGGTGGGCTGTCTTCAGTTCGGCGCTGATCTCACTGACCTTCTTCGGCTCACCAGGCTGCCGGGCAAGGAGTTCCTTGAGGAGTTCACCGAGCGTGGGGCCCGTCGGCTTCACGGCCTTCTTCGCCGCCGCCGTGGTCTTCCTGACGACCGGCTTCTGGGCCGCCGTCCTCGCTGCCGCAGCCTTCTTGGCAACGGGCGCCTTTTCGACCTCGGCGTCCTCAACGACAGCGGGGGCCTTCTTCGCGGGAGCCGCCTTGGCGGGACGCTTGACTGCGGTGGTCTTCTTCGTCGGAGCCTGCTTCAACGCAGCGGTGTCCGTGGTCTCCCTGGCCCTCGGCTGCGGCACGGAGACATCTTCTGTACCGGCGTCAGCCGCAACGCCTTCGTCCGCCGACTCGCCGGCGGACGAGGGCAGGGAATCCAACGTCGTGGCGAGCCACTTCTCCTCCTCCTTCAGCAGGTTCAGCCGACCGATCAGAGTGGCCTGCGCGGACTGGTTAGTGGCAAGGTCAGCGGCGAGCTGCTCCGCGTACTTGGTCTGAATCGAGGTGCTGATCGGCTCGTCGGGCATGCAATCGACTCCTTACGAGGGGATAGGTGTTGCTGCCGGATGCTACTTGGCGCAGGCCCCCATCCGGGCGAAACGACCCACAACGCCCCGGGACCATGCCCTGCATTCCGCCGATGCCGAAGCCGTCCATCCGCAGTCGGGCGGCCGGACCGCCACCATCCACCTCGCGGCGCTCCACGCCGCCGGAATGCATATCTGGTCCGCAAGGTGACTCGGAAGCGGGAGCTGAGATCTCAGATGTGGAGCTCCTGCGGGAAGCCGGTCCAGCGGAGTTCAGCGGGGAGATGGCCGGTGTCGTTGAAGAGGAGAACCGCCGGGGGACGGCCGGGCGCATAACGGATGACGGTCAATGCCGCGTTGGCGTGGTTGATGCCCATCCAGCGCCACTTCGGGGCGTCGAAGGCGGCACGCAAGAGCCAGCCGACGAGGAAGTTGTGTGTGACGACAAGTTCGTGGCGTGGCTCGTCGCCGACGACGGGCCCGGTGAACTGCGCTAGCGCTGCCTCCGCAAGGCCGGGACCTTGCTTGCGATCCTCGACTGGGAAGTGGTTCAGAAAGTCCAGCACGGCATCGGCCGTCTCTGAAGGCAGTTCCTCGCGCGACGGCACGTAGGGGATGTAGTCGCCGGCCGTTGCGGCGGGCTGCAGGGGGACGCCGTCGAGCTGCTCACCGACCAGCCGCGCGGTCTGTGCGGCACGGGAGAGCGGCCCGTGGTGGATCGCCGTCAGCGGGACCCCACGCAGCCGCTCTCCGAGTAGGGTGGCCTGGCGGCGGCCAGCCTCCGTCAGTTCGGTCTCGTCCGACGTGGCCTCGCCGTGCCGAGTGAGGTACAGATACCGGACGGCTGTGCGGATCATGCGCGAGTCCTCCATGGGAGTAGATCTTGCGTGGGGTGACGCCGAAGCGTCCAGGCCGGTTCCGCGTGAGGCTGGTACTCATGAGAGGGCTCAACGCGTCGCACATGCCGCCAAGATCCAACAGACACGGCCGAGTGCCAACCATGCCGACGTGCCGGAGAACCCGTCGCTGCCCAAACCCCGGCAGGGGAACGGCACCGGGTTGACGTCAACGGTCTTCCTCGCACCGCCGCCCAGCAGACCGCAACGCGGATCATGGCCATGGAGGCGTCGTGGTTATGTCCCTTCCAGGGACGCACGGCTGGCGGGCCCGTACACGCCTTTGGGATCCCCTGTGAGGCCCCGGTCCCTCTGGAGCTGCACGACGCCGCGGCGGGTGGCCTCGTCGTAGGTGCCGTTGACGGTGACGTAGGTGAACCCCTGGCCGTACAGCAGTTGCTGCAGTCTCGTGACATCGGGCCCGGTGTCACCCCTGCTGAGGGTTCGGGGTTCGGTCCGGGAGCTCGGTTCCGCGGGTTCTTGTGTCCTGCTCGGTGTCGAGCTGTGTCCTTGGGCAGGATTGTCATGAGGCGAGGGGGCAACACTCGGTGTCGGGCCGGCGTCTGCGGGGGAGCCCGTGACGGGCGCGTCACTCTGGAGGGGATGAGGGGCGGCGGGCAGGGCAGTGCTGGTCGATGTCCGGCCCGGCCCCTGAACTGCTGGGGTGGCGGCGTCGGTCTTGGGCATGGGTGAGACCGGTGTAGAGCCGGACAATCCAGGAAGGCTGGCCACCTGCGGATCGTCGTGACCGGCGTCGGAAGGATGCGGCCCTGCGTCCTTGCCGACATCCAGAACGTACAGTGCGCCGCCGAGGACGGCGGCCAGGAAGAGGCCTGCTGTGCCCAGGCGTCGCCCGGTTGTGAGCCTGCGCTTGCTGCGACCACGCCTGTGGGTGTCGCAGCAAGGCGGCTGTGCGGGCGCCGCCAGGGAGCCGCGTCCGTCGAGCAGGGCTATGTCCGTCGGCTGCCTTGCACCGACTGCGGGTGCTGCGACGGTGGGTACGTAGGGTCGGACCAGTTCGACATCGACCACCTGGTCCGCTCCGGCGAAGTCCGGCACCGGGCAGATGTAGGTGGGAACCTCGTCGGGGCGGGGCGTCATGCTGCGATCCTCACGCAGGTGGTGGGTGGTCAGGCGCGCGTGTTCACGTTCCGGCGGCGCAGGAAGACCAGCCCGCCGCCCAGGGCCAGCAGACCTGCGGCGATGCCTGCGATCACGGTGACGTTCCCGCCGCCCGTCTCTGCCAGGTCGTCGCCGGATGCCGGCGGCGCGGCCGCGCCGCCGGAGGCGTCCGGGGTCACGGACGGGGTCGGGGTGTCCGACGGGACGGTCTCGGACGAGGACGGGGTCTCGTCCGGGGTGTCGCTCGGCGCGGGGGCCTCGTCCGACGGCGAGACCGAGGTCGCCGAGCTGGTACCGGCCTCAGGGGTGGTGCTGGGGGTGGGCTCCTGAGTGGACGGGGCCGTCGTGGTCGTGCTCGGGGTGGGGGTGCTCTCGGCGGTGCAATCACGGCTCCCGCCGTTCCACCAGCTGATGTTCTTCTCCTTGATGACCGGCTTGCCCGGGCCCTCCGGCAGGTCGCCGTGCTCAAAGCCGTCGTCGGCGCCGTGCCGTCCGTCGTACTTCACGCTGCCGCGGTACAGGTCCACTTGCGCGTAACACCCGGCGTCGGGGACGGAGATGTCAAGGGAGTCGGTCGCGCCGCTCGTGACCGACGCACTGTCGAAGTGGTGGAAGACCTGGAGCCCGGAGGTGTTCCACGTCGGACCGTGGGTGCGGTACGAGGCGAGGGAGACGGTGCAGTCGGCAGCGCCCTGGGCGGGCCGGACCTGGATGTGCACCTTGCCGTCGGCGCCCGGCTTGAGGGACAGGTCGTCCACCTTCACGGCAGCTGCCCATGCCTCGCCGTCCAGGGAGAACTCGCAGTCCCCGCTGGTGTCCTGCGCCGGGACCGAGCTTGCCGCCTGGTACGACCCGGCGTTCCGCTTCTCCCAGCCGTCACCGCCCGGCGTCCCTTGGGCCCGGGCGCCGGAACCGCCGGCGAGGACCAGACAGACGGCGGCCGTGCCGCCGACGACAGCGCGACGCGCCACAACTGCTGACATATGAGGTTCCACCCTTGACACAGGGCAGGCCGATTCTGGCCACCGAAAGGGGCTTATCGACCTGGGAGTTCGAAAAGAATGGCCCGAAATGATCACTTGAAGGCCGAACGGATGGTCCGACATTTAACTAGGCATGTCAATGGGGGGCTGCAGGCTTCGTTCACGTGAAGCGGATCTGGCCCGACTTCTGTGAAGGCCGTCGCTCAGCGGCTCACGGCGCTGGAGGGCCTGGAGCGGCTCGTCACCGCCCAGCAATGGTCGTCGCCAACGCCGCCCACGGACTACCCACCCCACTCGCCATCCAGCGCGCAGCCGCCGACGCCTACGCGGACCCGAGGAACAAGTTCGACCTCGACGGCCGCTGGGTGTGGGTCGCCGTCCGCGGCGCCGTCGCCTGCTGGAAGCACTGCAAGAAGATCTGGCGCGGCGGCAAGAAGCTGTGGCGCGGAGCGAAGAGCGTCTGGCGCAACAGCAAGATCCGCTGCGGCCGCTTCCCCAACACGGGCGGTGGCGAGTGCGACTTCAGCTGGAAGGGCCAGCGGAAGTTCGGCATCCACTACCACCGGCACAACTGGTCCGGCGGCAGTTGGTGGAAGAGGTGGCACTACCACCGGCGTCCCGGCACCGGCCGGCACCGGCCGGCACCGGCCGTGGCAGCCGTACAACGACGGCCGACCCTGGTGGAAGCGTTTCTGACCGCCGAGGTCCGACCCTTGTCGGATGATCCGGATGCACCGTAGGGCGGCCGGCCGGAACCCTTCCGGCCGGCGCCCGTTTCTCTTCACACACGTACGAAGGAACTGAGGTCCATGTCCCACGTCCCCTCCTTCCCTCTTCTCTTCACGGACGACGAGGGGGAGACCCAGACCCTGTCCGACCCCGCTGAGCTCGACACGGCACTCGAGTTCGTCGACGACTTCGACCCCGAATACCGCTGCGTCGACGCCGACGGGCAGCGGGTGCGCGTGCTGGTGTGGAACCTGGAGCTGCTCGCCCTCCGGACCGTTCCGGACGACTTCGACGCCACCGGGACGACGATCAGTGAGTCAGGCTGCCCCGGCGGCATCACGGAGTACACCGAGAGTTTCCGCGGCGAGCCACTGCGCGCGGTGCGCCGGGACGCCTCTGGCGTGCTCGCGGCCCTTCCGTCGGACTGGCGCGAGGAGACGACGCCGGACGCCGCCCCCGAGGGCCGGCCGGCCGACCTCACGCCCGAGGAGTTCAACGTTCTGTGGATGAAGGCGCGTGGCGTCAAGCGCTGACCGCCGACACTCTCTTGAAACGACCCACGTCGGCCTCCGAGGCCTCCGAAAGCCGGTCGGAGCCGGGTTTCGGAGGCCGACGTCGCACAGGCTTCAGACCCGACGGCTCCGGTTGCCCGGGCGCTCGGTGACCCTGGCGCGGATCGTGTCCGCGTACCAGGAGGGCTACCCGACTCGACGTGGTCGGCCCGCGCCGCCGTCCGGTGAACTCGCCACCCTCGCGGACCGGTCGGCGCGGAGCCTGCTGGAATGGGACCGTACGCAGCCCGGCGCCCAGGATGCGGACTGCCAGCACTCACGCTGGCACGACCACCCCCAGGGTCGCCTCCTAGCCCACAGCCCTGATCAAGCTCACACGACTCCTCGGACAGTCCCTAGAGGGGGTCCAGCCCGCCCAGGCCCAGCGTATGCAGGGTGTGTTCGGCCATCTGCAGGTGGCCGACCGCGTTGGGGTGGGCTGCGTCGTCGAGCCACGCGATGGGGTCGGCCGTGCCGTGGTGCTTCCGCCAGTGCGTCTCGTGGTCCACGAGGAGCGCGCCGGTGTCCTCGGCGATCTCCCGTACGGCCTGGCAGTACGCGGGAAGTGCCGCGCGTCGCTCCCTGCCCGAGAAACCCACCAGGGCGGGCGTGTGCAGCACGACCTGCGTCCTCGGGCTCACCCCGGCGACGATCCGGCGCATCGCGTCGTGGAACGCGGGCAGGCCGTCCTCTCCGGCGAGGCAGTCGTTGGTGCCGAGGGACACGGACAGGACATCGGGATCGAATCGGCCGATGAGCCGCTCGTGGGCAGCCAGCACGTCGACCGCGCCCCAGCCGGAGACACCGGTGTTGACCACGATGTCGGTGAGCCGGTCCAGCTGCCAGCGGACCCGCTCGTGCAGGTGCTCGACCCAGCCGCGGCCGCCGTGGGTGTGCAGGACGCCCTGAGTGATGCTGTCGCCTGTCGCCACCCAGGTCATGGGGCCGTCCGCCAGCCTGATCATTCCGCGCTCCTCCCGCCCGGCCGCCGCGACTCCCGGCGGCCACGGTGTCCCGTCGTCGGGCTATGCTGCCCGGTCAAGATCGTCCGTGCAAACAGCTCCGGAGGCTCAGGACATCGAACCCCGCAAGACGTGATCATCCGGACCCGGCATCCGCCGTGGGCCCACTGCCGTGCAATGGGCCCGTCCTGTCCGTCGAGGCCATCGGACTGGGCCTCGACCTTCCGCGCGAGCAGGTCACCTCCACCCCGACGGGCCGGGCCGGATACCCGCCGAGGGCCGGCACCGTTCAGCACGCCCTGAGCCGACGGGGTCTGCCGGACCGGACGGACCAGCACTCAGGCAGACCGTCCGGCCTCGCCACGAGAGGTGACGGCCGGGGGAGCGGAAGCTCAGAAGATCAGGTTGTAGGTGTTCCATCCGCCGCCGACCACGCTCCGGGTGGGGCCGGGGACGAGGCTGTACTGCCCGTGGGGCAGGGGCTTGCGCACGCCCTGGTAGAGCCAGAGCTTCCCGTTGCGGTCGCGGGCGACGAGGTCGGGGTTCCTGTCACGTCCGAGGTCGGACGCACCGGCGATGGCGGTGTAGATGTTCCACCCGCCGCCGACGCGCTGTCTCGCTTCGAAGGGCGGACCGGGAATGATGCCCGTGCGTTCGTACTTCCAGAGCGCGCCGTCCTTGTCACGGCCCAGAACACCGTCCCCGGCACCGTTCATGGTCAGGGCGGTGTACGTGTTCCAGCCGCCGCCCACCCGCTGCCGCGGTGTGAACGGAACGCCGCCGTACCCAGGCTCGTAGCGCCAGAGCACGCCCTCCTTGTCGCGGGCGACCAGACCGCCGTCGCCGACGCCGACGAGGGCCGTGTAGACGTTCCAGCCGCCACCGACCCGCTTCCGCGGCGCGAAGGGCGCGGAAGGATCGTCGGTGCCCGCGTAGTACCAGAGCACACCCGCCCTGTCGCGGGCCACGAGGGAGCCCTGGCCATCTGCCCTGGCGCTCCTGACCGGGGTGACGGCGGTGTAGGCGTTCCAGCCGCCACCGACGCGCTTGCGCGCGGCGAACGGCCTGGTGACGTCGCCCGTGCCCTCGTACCGCCACAGCACGCCGTACGCGTCCCGCGCGTGTACGGTGCCGCGCAGCCGCGGCGGAGGCGTCCCGGGGACGAAGTCGAGGCCGACCGTTCCCCGAGCCACCACCGCGCCCGTGCTGTCCTTCAGCTCGACCCGGGCTTCCTTGTCGATCAGGGCGAGCGCACTCGCGTCGGCGTCCAGGGTGACCGTGTAGGCAAGGGTGCCTGCGGCGGTCACCGTCGGAAGGTCGAGAGACGGGGGATCGACATCCTGCATGTCGTGCACGTAGGGCATGTTCCACCGGCACTCGCCGTACGCGACGCCGTCGACCGAACAGGTGGAACGGATCACGTTCTCGCTCACCGGCGAGCTTCCCGCAAGCTCGGTGAGCGTGGTGGGCAGCCGGAGGACCCCGGTCAACGGCCCCTGGACCCCCGTCGGCAGCGAGGCCGTGAACCGCAGCGCCACCGCCCCTTCCTCGCCCGCCGGAACGGCCACAGGACCGCCGTCCTGGACGACCGTCCCGACCTCCGCCGTCGTGACGGCGGCCTGCATCGCGGGCGCGGCGAAGGCCGCCGATCCCCCGAACGTCACCGGCGCCACCGCGGCGATCAACGCCGCCGCCACCACTGCCGTAGGCACACGTGCCATGAAATCCTCCTCGCCCCCCGGATGCGGAGGGATCTGATGCTCACGGAGCGCCGACCCGCTTCCCGTGCACCTGTTTGACCCGTGACGCCACGAAAGGTTGTGCGCGCCCTCATGCGCATCACCGCCTTCGACACGAGGACGGACGCCGACGATGACGACGTGCGCCCGGGCCTTCTGGCATGGGGACGGCACGGCCGTGAGCACGCGAAAGGGCCAGCGCCGCAGACTCACGCCTCTGCGCCGGCCCTCTGTGCCTGCCGGGACCGGCCGGGCCGGGTCCGAGGCACCGCCGGGGGAGCCGGGGCTCCAGGTGCCCGACGGGCCTGGGGGCGGGGACGCGTTGAGCAGGCCGGTCGCCGGCGGCGCGCTCGGCGGCCGTCATCGCCCGCGTACCATGGGCGGCCGACTCAGGCAGAAGGTGGAGAGCCCGCAGGGCACTGGGCAGTGTTGGTCCCGCTGTGGGAAGACCATCCAGCACTCCCGCCCTGTGGGCCACGGCGTCGGGCGGAAACGGGAGGACCGGTGGGACCCCGAGTTGCTCGGTCCCTCGTCACGGACGCCGTCCTTCTCCCGCCCCGGATACAGGGCGAGCGGTCTCGTAGCGGTCGGCGCCGCGAGGGGCCCGGGTCTGGAACAGGTCACCCGCCTCCGGGGTCGAGAGCCACACGCAACCGAGCGGCGGACCGTCCGCCTCCCGCCGTCCCACGAAGTGCCACGCGCGAAGTCGAGGTCCTGGTCGTCGGCGAGCAAAAAGGTTCCTGCGGATGGGCGGCCGCGGGCGTCCGGACCGCGTGCCGGGCGGATCCCGGCGATGATGGCCACCCGGGCGGGCACCGGTCCGCGCCCCGCGCCGCAGCGTCGCGCCGAGGCGGTGCAACCGATCCGCGGACGGCGGTGTTCTGAGAGGTGATGGACGAGATGCCTGCTCCGCTCACCGAGCTGCTCGCGGCGAACCTCGACCGTGGGTTCGCCGAGCTCGTGCGGACCCACGGCGGCTCGGTGTACGCGGTGCTGCTGCGGCTGAACGGGTCGCCGCGCGACGTGGAGGACCTGGTGCAGGACACCTTCCTGCGGGCCTACACGGCGTTGCGCGACTATGCGCCGGAGCGGCGGCGGGCGCTCCAGCCGCGGGCGTGGCTGTTGGCGATCGGCACCAACGTGTGGCGCAACCATGTGCGCACACTGACCCGCCGGCCGGCGGCAGAGGCGGGGGTGGACGTCCAGGACCTGCCGCTCGCGGACGGGAGCCCCGGCCCCGAGCAACGGGCGGAGCACGCGTACGAACGAGGGAGACTGGTGGCCGCGCTCGCCGCGCTGCCGGAGCACCACCGGCTGCCGGTGGTCCTGCGGCACGTGGGTGAGCTGAGCTACACGGAGATCGCCGAGCTGCTGGGACGTCCGGTCGGCACGGTCAAGGCACAGGTGTCGAGAGGGCTGGCCGCACTGCGCGACATGCCCCGGCCGGCGGCGGAGGAGGTGGGAGGATGAGCGGGCCCGGAGACGAGGACCCCGACGGTGCGGCCCGGCGCCGGGTGAACGGCACGCCCGTGCCCGGGGCTGCCCGTCAGCGGTTCACGGACGGCCGGTCGTACGAGGACGGCCTGCCGTACGGCGACGCGCCCGGTCCCGACGCCCCGCCCGACGACGACGCCCCGCCCGGCCTCGACGTCCTGCCCGGCCTCGACGTCCTGCGCGTTCCCATGCCGGCGGATCTGGGGATCCGGATCCTGCGGCGGGCCGGGATCACGGACCACGACTACGACCGGTACACCCTGCTCGACGGCCCGGTCACCGATCTGTTCGTGGCTTTCGGCCGGGGTGCCGTCACCGGTGCCGCGCCCGCCGGCCGGCACGCCGACGCGGAGGCGTTCGAGGAGGCGCACCTGCGGCTGACCGGGCGTACGGCGCTGCCCAGCCGTAAGCCGCTGCCCGGTGTGGTGGGGGCGCTGCGCACCGGCCGGGACCGGACGCTGCGCTACGACTACGGCACGCTGCCGGAGGCGCGGCGGCGGCTGCTGGAGGCGGTGCGGACCATTCCGCGTGGCCAGCTGCGGCCCGCGCGCTGGCTGCTCCGCGAGGCGGGGCTGTCCGATGCGGACGCGGCGGAGGTGCCGGCGGCGGTCCGGGCCAATCCGGCCCCGGTGCTGATCCCGGTGCACCGGCTCAGCGACGAGGAGGGGCGGTCGGTCGCGTGCGGGTTGCCCGCGGAGCTGGTGGCCCGGCTGCGCGCGCACGAGGGCATCGACGAGGAGCGGCTCGTCCGCTTCTCGGCCGACGGCACCCACTGGTTGGGCAGCGGCACCACCCGTATCTTCTGCTACCCCACCTGTGCCCATGCGCGCCGGATCACCGACCGGCACCGGGTGCCGTTCCACTCGGCGGAAGCCGCCCGCGCGGCCGGCTTCCGCGCGTGCCTCAGCTGCCGCCCGGCGGCCGCCTGACCCCTCCGTCACCCTTCCCTCCTCTCATCCCACTGCCGAAGGACCACCGCATGACCGAGTGCTACCAGACCGAACACGACACGGCCGTCGGCCGGCTGACGCTGCTCGCCGACGACGGCGCGCTGCTGGCCTGCCGCTGGTCGGCCGCCCCCGCCGACCGGCTGCGACGGGCGGGTCTGCGGCCGCCGCACGAGGTCGCGGACCCGGGCGGGCATGCGGTGCTGCGGGAGGCGGCCGAGCAGATCGACGCCTATCTGGCGGGCCGCACCCGGGAGTTCACCGTGCCGGTGGACCTGCGCCTGAGCACCGACTTCGGGCGTACGGTGCTGGCCACGCTCGGCGGCGTCGGCTACGGCCGGACCGCGCGGTACGGCGAGGTGGCGGTGCTGGCCGGCCGACCGACGGCGGCCCGCGCAGTGGGCGCGGCGCTCGGCGCGAACCCGCTGTGCGTGGTGCTGCCCTGCCACCGGGTGCTCGGCGCGTCGGGGGCGCTGACCGGGTACGCGGGCGGGGTCGAGGCCAAGCGGTTCCTCCTCGACCTGGAGGGCGGGCGGCCCGCCGCACAGGTCTCCTGACGGTCAGCGGTCCCCGGGCGGCCAGCGATCTCCTGACGGTCAGCGGCCCCCGGGCGGTGGCCGGCGCCTCGGCACTCATCGGAGCAGCAGCCCGGCGGCGAGGAGCAGCAGGACCACGCCGACCACCGCGCCGCCGATCCGGGAGGCGACCGGGGGGAAGGCGGTCCGGCCGCCCGCACCGCGCGCGGACACGACCCGCACCCCGACCTCGGTGAGCAGCAGCAGCCAGAGCGCGCAGATTGACAGGTAGACCGCGGCCAGCAGAGGCAGCGAGCCGGCCGGCGACGCCTCGGGGGGCAGGAACTGCGGCAGGAAGACCGTCAGGAACAGCCCGACCTTGGGGTTGCCCGCCGTGCAGAGGAAGCCGAGCAGCAGGTGGCGGGGCAGCCGGTCGGCCGCAGGCGCGCCCGGGTCGTCGGCCTCGGGGTCGGCGGGCGCCGGGCGCAATGCCTCCCACAGCGCCCGGACGCCGGTCACTGCCAGCACCAGCGCGCCGGCCGCCTGCCAGGCCAGGAAGAGTCCGGGGCGCAGCGCCACCACGGCCATGCTGCCGGTGATCGCCAGCACCGCGTAGCCGGCGCCGGCCAGCAGCATGCCGAGGGCGGCGGCCAGCACGGGAGGACGGCGGCGGGTGCGGCTGACCAGGCGGAGCAGCAGCATGCTGTCCGGGCCGGGGCTGCACACCACCGCCGCGCAGCTGGCCAGGAAGACCGGGCTGGCGGCAGCGGCGAGGGCTGCCGGGATCACCGCGCGGCGCGGCCCGGGGCGGCCGGCTCCGGAGCGGCGGGCTCCGGAGCGACGGGCTCCGCGGCGGCGGGCTCCGGAGCGGGCCGCGGGGCGGATTCCGCAGCCGGTTCCGGCGCGGCCCCCGGCCCGGGTCCCGGCTCCGGTGCGATCACGACGGCGGCTTCCATGGCGCGGACCCGGGCCACGTCCCGCTCGACCTGGGCGGGATCGGTGTGTGCGAGCACCACGAAGCCGAGGGTGAGGGTGCCGAGCAGGTCCCGGGTGGCCTCGATCCGGTCGCCGTCCCGGAGCCGGATCGCCGAGTGGTGGTGGGAGGCCAGCTCGGCGATCCCGTCCAGGGCGGCCGCGCCGGACACCGTCCCGGAGCGCCGGGCGATCAGGAACACCACGGTCATGTGCCGCAGCAGGCGGTAGCCCTTGGGGGCGCTCTCCCCGGTCACGTGCCAGCGCACGGCCCGGTGCACCTGGCTGTCGCCGGTGGCGGCCAGGTTGAACGCGGGGTGGCCGCCACCGTGAGGGCGGGAGTTGATCTCGATCAGGCGGGGGCCCTCGGCGGTCAGCATGATCTCGATGTGCGCGGTCCCCTGCCGCAGTCCCACCGCGTCGAGCACCGCCTCGGCGTAGCGGGTGAGTTCCCCGGCCGCCGGGTCGTCGGGGGAGACCCAGGTGAGGGTCTCGTACACGGCCATCTGCTCGCCGTTGTCGACCTTGCCGTAGCGGCAGATGTCGGCGACGGTGTGCCGGCCGCCGTGGCTGAAGGTGTCGACGACGAACTCGGTGCCCCGGGCGTACTCCTGCACCATCATGCGGTCGTTGAGGTTGTGCCACTGGTTGATCCTGCCCAGCTGGGCGTCGAAGGGCACCCGCCAGTCCGCGCCGGCCGGGACCCGGGTGACGCCGTCCGTGCTGCCGCTGCGGGGCGGCTTGACGACCAGGTCGCGGCCCGTCAGGCCCTCCCGGTCGATCCAGTCCTGTACAGCGGTCCGGTCGTCGGTGCAGATCTGCCGGATAGCCGGGACGCCCGCGGTGCGCAGCGCCTGCGCCATGGCGCCCTTGTCGCGGCGGGCCGCCGAGAGTGCCGGGGCGTTGGCCTGCTCGGGGAGCAGCCGTTCGGTGAGCCGGTCGGCGAGCTCGACCCCGCTCTCGGCGCCGGCCAGCACGCAGCGGACGCCCAGCGGGCGGAGCCGGGAGACCAGCTTCTCCAGGTCACCGTCGTAGGTGAAGAGGCGCCGGTAGCGGTCGGGGTCCCAGGAGTCCGCGTAGGCGGCGGGGACCTCGGGCAGGGAGCTGACCGCGACCGAGGGGACGCCGAGGGCGGCGAACTCGGGCGCGTACCGGGCGCCGGAGGAGAAGGGGTCGACGATGACGGCGACCGGTGCGGACGGCGTGGCGGGGGAGGAGGTCACGGGGGCGGTCCTGTCTCCCGGGGGCCGCCGCGTGGGCCGCCCCCGGGGCGCGTCAGGCTCCGGCGGCGAGCGCCGGGGACAGCGGGAGGTGGCAGAGTTCCACGTCGGCGTCGGCCGGGCCCGGCAGTACTGCGGTCACGGTGTCGCCGGTGCGGACGGCCGGCACCAGGCGGCGCAGCCGGCTGAGCGAGGTGCCCCGCTCGTGCCAGGGGCAGACCAGGCGCCGGTTGTCGGCGTCCGGGGTGCCGAGGTGCAGCGGTCCGCCCCGGTGCGGGCAGGAGGCGGCGAGCACCGACCCGCCCGCCTCGGTGCGGATGTACACATAGGGCAGGTCGTCGATCCGGACGCAGTTGTCCGTGCCGCTGACCTTGAAGGTCACGAGAGGCATGCGCGGTAGTCCCCCACCGAGTAGATCTGGTAAGCGCACTCCTCGGACTCGATGATCGCGCCGTGCAGCCTGTTGCGCTGGATGACCGTGCCCTCGCCGGCTTCCAGGATCCGGTAGGAGTTGAAGCCGCTGACGAACCGCATGGTGCCGCTGACGATGTGGCAGAGCTCGTCGCCCTCGTGGCTGTGGGTGTTGGAGAGCTCGCCGCGGGGTTCGAAGACGTTGGCGAGCGGGGGGTCGATGCGGCCCTCGACGATCGCCGCGTACACCGGGTCGTGCAGTTTCGCGTAGCGGTCGGCGTCGTCCATCCAGGCGATCTGGGTGGCGAAGTCCTCGTCGGCGATGTCGCTCAGGAGGCGGAACTCCTCGATGCCGCGCACGATCTCGGGGATGATCTGTTCGCCGTGCCGGGCGATGAGCGGCTTGACCAGCTTCTCCAACGCCATCCGGCCGTGGTGCTGGTCGATGTGGACGTGCTCGGTGAAGTAGCGGGTGTCCACGGAGCCGTCGAAAACGTCGGTCAGCAGGCTGTCCGCGCGGCGGCAGAAGTCCACGAGCACGCTCTCGGTGTAGTAGAGCGCGCCGATGTACCGGAAGAAGTGCTCGTGGTTCTTCCCGAGGTAGTGGAAGTAGTTGTTCAGGGCCAGACTGGACACCAGGTAGTACTGCCAGTATCGGTGCACGTCGGAGCCGAGGCCGACCGATTCCAGGGTGGCTTCGAAAAGCGTGCTGTGCTTCGTGTCGTGGACGCCGTAGCCGTATTCGTCGATCAGTATCTTGAACCATTCCGACTGCTCGGGCCCGTAATAGCCGAGCACGTTCCGGGCCATCGGGGAGGCTTCGGAGAGGAAGTCCGGTGCGAACTGGATGAGCCATTTCCGGGCGGCCCGCTGCGGGTCGGTGGAATCGCGGATCGCCTTCTCGGCGGGGGACGGCTCAGCCTGGGCGAGGACGTCGAGGCCCTCCAGGTAGGTGAGCAGGCCCTCGGTGGTCCAGTCCCCGCTGACCTCCACCTCCTGCTCCAGGAAGCCGAAGGCGAAGCGTTCCAGGGCGGGGCGTATCAGCTCGCCGCGGGCCCGGTTGCCGGGGCTGTAGTAGCGGCGGAAGTCCTCGCCCTGCCCGCCGAGGCCGCCCTTGGGGAAGAACACCAGGTCGGCCTCGTAGATGCTGGTGAGCAGGCGCTGCGCGGCCAGGCTGCTGTACTCCAGGATCCGGTCCCGGGGGGCCACCCGGTCGAAGTCGAGGTGGGGCAGCACCTGCGGGCGCAGCTGGCGTCGATAGGGGTTGTCGGAGTTCTCCCACTCCTGGTTGTCGGTGTAGAGCGGGTTGGCGGCGTAGGCCAGCACCGCCTCGCGCAGCGCCTCGCCGCGCAGTTCGAACGGCTCGTACGGTACGGGTGCGTGCGACATGTTCGGATCTGCCTTCCGCTGGTCGGTGGGGGCGCGGGCCTGGCGGCGTCGGGTGCGGGCGGCCGGGTTCCGGTGACGGCGGGGTGCGCGCGGCCGGGTTCCGGCGGCGGCCTGCGGGGCTCAGGCCAGGGAGAGGTGGGTGTCGGTCCACACCAGGTCGAGCAGGAGGGTCTCGCCGGCCTCCGCCTCGACCGGCTCGGCCAGCGGCAGAAGCGCCTGCATCCAGTGCGAGCCGACGTTGTCCGGCGAGTTGCGCAGGGTCACCCCGCCGCCGAGGTCCAGCTCGAACCAGGCGACCAGGGCGTGCACCGTCCCCGACTCCCGCACCGGGACGGCGAGTTTGCTGCCACCGGGGCCGAGCGGGTCGGCGGCGAAGTCGAAGGAGGCCAGCTCCTGCGGCTCGGAGAGGACGCGGTGCGGCCAGGTGTGCAGCCGAATCGGGAAGTGGCCCGGGGTGGAGAGGGCGTTGAGGCGGGACACGTCGAAACCGCCGGCCCGGTCGACGCGGTTGAGGTTCACGGCGTTCTCGCTCTGCAGGAGCATCCCGAGGAGCCGGGCCCCCTTCGGCAGCATCACGCCGTTCGTGGCCAGCAGTTCGCTGCGGGCGTGCCGTACGGAGGGCAGGATGCCCTCGCCGATCAGTCCGCAGTCCACGATCTCGGAGATCACCGCGTCGACCCGGCGCGGCAGTTCGCGGCCGACCACCAGCTCGTCGGAGCGGCAGGTCAGCACGGTCACCCGGTCGGCGAAGCCCTCGTCCGCCACCACCTGCCGGGCCACCTCCGCCATCAGCGGGTTGGCCTCACAGCTGTAGACGTGTTCGGCGCCGGCCCGCACCGCGGTCATCGCCAGCAGGCCGGTGCCCGCGCCGATGTCCAGTACGGTGCCGCCGCGCGGGATCACCCGCTCCAGGGCGGTGGCCAGTGCGTCGTTGCGCTCGTGGTCGTTGAGCATGGCGAAGTGCCAGCGCGGCACCGCCTCGCGCACGAACTCGCGGAAGAGGGGCGCCGACGGGGTCAGACTGTCCGGCGAGGCCAGCATTCGCGCCGTGGCCTCGGCGACCCGGCTCAGCTCCTCGGCCCGAGCCCTCAGACCCGCCAGGACGAGCCGGACCTCTTGCTCGGCCGTCGGGCTGGTGACACTCATCAATGGGGGCATGTCGCTTCGCAGACTCCTGGTAGGAATGGCTATTCGAGACACGCTGTACAGAGGCCGGGACCGCGCTCACCCCGATGAGGAACCTGAACTCTCCGCGAATTTGCGGAGAACTCATCGAGGCCGACCGAGGCGCGAAAAGAATGGAGATCCCGGGTGCCGGACAATTCAATATAAACGGTGGATAAATTCGAGGGTGCATTGCGTGCGCACTCGAAACCGCTTTCCGCCGATGCGATTAGAACATCACCCGAGTCGGGGTGGCAAGCACGCCCCGCGAGGAGCGGTACTTGTACAACCGGAAACGGTTCCGGGAATGGGGAACCATTCAGTCCGACCTGTGCGGACGCGTCGGCGGAGCCCCGCGCGCGGCCCCGTCCGCTGCTTCTCCGTCCGCCGCCGGCCCGCCTTCCAGACGCAGCGCGGCCGCGGTCATCGCCAGCGTGGTGTGCCGGTACCAGGCCACCCAGCTGCGGACGTGATGGCTGCTCAGGCCGGCCCGGGCGTCTGCCTCGCGGACGGCTCGGGCGGCGGCGCGGCCGGCCGCCGCCGCGGCTCGGGCGGCGGGCAGGTCGGGTGCGGAGGCGGGCACGTGCAGCAGGAAGCGCGCGGTGTGTCCGGCGGGCCGCCGGCGGGCCAGCAGGGTGAGCCGGAAGCCGGGGGCGGGATGCCCGTAGACCGCCCCCAGGTCGCGGCCCAGAAGTTGCCAGGACTCCTCCCGGCCGGGCTTGCCGCCCGCGGCCGATAACTCGGACTCTGCCTGCACGCTGGGGAGTTGCGGGAGCTCGACGCAGAAGGGAAGCCGGCGGCGGCACAGCCACTGGCGCAGGTGCGGGTCGGCGAAGTCGGGGCCGCCGAACACCCAGCCGATCGGCACGGTCGCGGCGAGCGCCCGTTCCAGCATCTCCTGGCCGAGGGCGGCCATGCCGCGCGGCTGGGCCCGCTCAGGGGGCACGCCCGCGCGGGCGCAGCGCGCCGGGTCGGAGGTCCAACGGGGCGGCAGGTACAGCTCGCGGTCGATCAGCGCGCCCGCGCCGCCGGACACGTAGCACAGCAGGGCGGCGACCTGGGTGTTGCGCTCCCGGCCGGGAGCACGCGCCGAGGCGGGGGCGACCGCGACGGCCCCCGCTCCGGTCCGCGCCGTCTCGTGCCGGCAGAGCACCGCGTACGGGCCGGACGCCCCGAGCAGTGGCACCACGTGGGCGCGGACGCTGTCGCGCAGCAGGTCGGCGTCCCAGACCGTGCGGGTGAGCAGCCGCTGGGTGCTCCAGGCGTTGTCCGCGCCGGTGCGCGCGGCGATCTCGGCGGCTCCGCCGCGGGTCGGATCGGCCAGCAGCGCGCGGACGTAGGCGAGGGCGCTGTCGCGCGGCTCGGCCCGGGTGAAGTGCCGACCGAGCAGTCGCACCAGGTCGGGGCGGGTGGCGGGACCACCGGGCCGGGCTTGGGGTGAACGGGGCACTGCGACCATGGGCGGATCTCCGATAGGTCTAGACCTGCCGATTCTGCGGCGAGACTAGCGGAGCGTCGGGCATGTGGTAAGTCTTGATCGGACCGGATCGATCCGGTACGCGCGCGGATCCCAAGAGGACCGCGGCGGGGACCGCACGGACGCGAATCGCGCGCACGGCGGCCCGGCCCGCGGGTCGCCTACCGGTGACCGCACGGACGCGAATCGCGCGCACGGCAGCCCGCCCGCGAGGCGCGTACCGGTGACCGCGCCGCCGGACCGGCGCCCGCACGCACCGCCGGGCCGCCGCTCGACCCGGAGACCGCCGCCCCGCATCCCGGGCGGCTCCCGCACAACCCGGACCGCCGCCGTGCAACCCGGGCGGCCGACCCGGTGTTCTCCCTCTCGCCCGGCTCTCGGAGCCACCAGTCGAACCAGTGCGAGGCAGCAGATGACCGACAGCACCGAACTCAGCGCCACCCGGCTCGCCGATGCGATCCGCCGGCGGGAGATCTCTCCGGTCGAGGCCGTCCAGGCCGCACTGGACCGGATCGAGAAGACCGACCCCGCCGTGAACGCCTTCGTGACCGTCTGCGGCGAGCGCGCCCTGGAGCGGGCCGCCGACGCCGAGCGGGCCGTCGGCTCCGGCGCCGAGCTCGGCCCGCTGCACGGGGTGCCCATCGGGGTGAAGGACCTCGACCCCGTGGCCGGCGTGCGCATGGCCCGCGGTTCGCTGGTGTTCGCCGAGGACGTCCCGCAGGAGACCATCTCCTGCGTCGCCCGCCTCGAAGAGGCCGGGGCGATCGTCGTCGGGAAGACCAACACCCCCGAGTTCGGCTTCAAGGCCACCACCGACAGTGCCCTCTTCGGGCCAGCCTCCACGCCGTTCAACCCCGCGATGAACGCCGGCGGCTCGTCCGGCGGCAGCGCCGCCGCCGTAGCCGCCGGCATGGTGCCGCTCGCCCAGGGCTCCGACGCCGGCGGCTCGCTGCGCGTACCCGCCGCGTTCTGCGGGGTCTTCACCCTGATGCCCAGCTTCGGCCGGGTCGCCGTCCCCGCCAAGCCCAACGCCTTCCGGCGCTACAACCCGATGGTCTGCTACTCCACCCTCGCCCGCACCGTCGCCGACGCCGCCCTGGGCGTCGACCTGATGTCGGGCGAGCACCCGTACGACCCGTACTCGTACCCGGTGACCGGCCGACTCGCCGACGAGCTGCACGGCGACCTGACCGGGCTGACCGTCGCCTACAGCCCCGACCTCGGCGGGTACCCCGTCGAGCCCGAGGTCGAGGCCGTGGTGCGGGCTGCGCTGCCCGCACTGCGGGCGGCCGGGGCCACCGTCGAGGAGATCGACTTCGAACTGCCGCTGCCGCACGCCGAACTCACCGCCATGTGGCGCCGCTACCTGTCCGTCGCGCACGCCGAGTCCGCCGCCATCTCCCGCGACAGCGGCATCGACCTGCTCGGCGCCTACGCCGGCTCCATCGACCCCGGCTACCTCGACTCCGTACGCGTCGGACAGTCGCTCAGCGCCGTCGACTTCCGCCTGGAGGACCTCGGCCGCACGCGGGTGCTCTACGCCTTCGAGAGCGTCTTCGACCGCTACGACCTGATCGTCAGCCCGGTGAACTCCGTGGCCGGCATCCCCAACTCCCCCGGCCGCGACACCGTCGGCCCCGACACCGTCGCCGGGCAGCGCGTCGACCCGTACGTCGGCTGGTCCCTCACCAGCCCGTACAACCTGATCGGCAGCCCCGCCGCCTCCGTGCCCGTCGGCCGGGCGGGCAACGGCGTGCCCGTCGGCCTGCAGGTCGCCGCCCGCCGCCGAGGGGACGCGCTGGTCATCCGCGCCGCCGCCGCCCTGGAGAAGCACCGGCCCTGGGCCGCCGGCTACCGGGACCTCGGCCTGGGCGTCCTCAGCGCCTGACCCGGCGGCGGACGCAACCCGACCGGGCCGGCCGGTGTTCAAGCAGGGGAACGATCTTCCCGCGCGGACGGACCTCGCCGGCGGGGAGCGACGAGGGGAGACACCGTGCACGCCACCACCGGGCAGAGCGCCGGCGGACGAACCGGGCCCAGCGGCACCGCGCTGCTGGTCCTGCTGATCGGGCAGGCGATGGCCAACATCGACCTGGCCATTGTCAACCTCGCCGCTCCGGCGGTCAGCGCCGACCTGCACGTGAGCAGTTCCGAACTCACCCTGATGGTCACCGCCTACGCGCTGTGCTCGGCGGTCCTGCTGGCCCCGGCCGCCCGGCTCGGCGAGCGCCAGGGCGTGCGCCGCGTGTACCTGTGGGGCCTCGCCCTGTTCACCCTCGCCTCGCTCGGCTGCGGCCTGGCCGGCAGCACCCCGGTCCTCATCGCCGGCCGCTGCCTGCAGGGCGCGGCCACCTCGCTGATGATCTCCCAGGTCCTGGTCGGCATCCACCGCTGGTACACCGGCTCCGCCCGCGCCAAGGCCCTCGGCTGGAACGCCCTCACTCTCTCCGGCGGCGCGGCGCTCGGCCAGGTCCTCGGCGGCACCATCGTCTCCGCCGACATCCTCGGCACCGGCTGGCGCGCCGTCTTCCTGCTCAACGTGCCGATCGGCGTGCTGATCCTGGCGCTCGGCGTCACCCTGCTCCCGCACGACCGGCCGGCCCCCGCCGACGTCCGGCGCGGCGACAACGACGTACCCGGCACCGTGCTGCTCGCCGCCGCGACCCTCGCCGTCCTGATCCCGCTCAGTCTGGAGAAGCCGGACTGGATCTGGATCCTGCTGGCCGCCGCCGTCCCGCTCGGCGTCCAGCTGATCCGCACCGAGCGGCGCGTCATCGCCCGGGGCGACACCCCCGCGCTCGACCTGCGGCCGCTGTCCGCCCCCGCCGTCCGCTGGGCGCTTGCCTCGTACGCCGGGACCACGCTGACCTACCTGGCCATGCTCTACCTGCTCTCCCTGCACCTCCAGGGCCAGCTGCTGCTGCCCGCCTGGCAGGCCGGACTCGTGCCGCTGGGCTGGGTCCTCGCCTTCGGGCTGGCCGGGCCGGTCATCGGCCGGTCCCCGCAGCGGCTCGCCCGGCTGTTGCCGGTCATCGGCTGCGCCCTGCTCACCGCCGCCTACGCCCTCGCCCCCGTCGTCCCCGCGGGGGAGGGCACCGCCATCTGGCCGCTGACCGCCGTGCTGTGCGCCGGCGGCTTCGGGCTCGGCCTCAGCCACACCGCCCTGCTCAACCTGCTCACCACCGCCGTCCCGTCGCGCTTCGCGGCGACGCTCAGCGGGACCGTCAACACCCTCTCCACCGTCGTCGGTGTCACCGGCATCGCCTTGTTCGGAGCGGTCTACACCTGGCTCGGCCGCAGCGACGGAGTCGGTCCGGGGGGCGCCTGGGCGCTGGTCTGCGCCGGGCTCGCCCTGATCGCCGCGCTCTGCGGCCTGGCCGCGCTGCGGGCGGCGGCCACGGAGTCGGGTCCGGGGCAGGGATCGGGACCGGGACCGGAATCCGACGAGGAGGGGGCCGCGGCCGCCGCGCCGGGGCAGGCCGGGGCGGCGACCGTCGTTCCGAAGACCGGGGCAGGCCCCGCGGCCGGTGCAACCGAACCGGCGGGCCCGGTGTTCACCACCAGAGAACGACCCGGCGCGCCCGCCGCGGGCCGCGCTTCGGAAGCCGACCGCACCACGTAAGGACGAACCGCCATGACCGCGCTCCACCACCTCCACGCCAAGGCCGCGCTGTTCGACCTCGACGGCACCCTGGTGGCGACCGAGCACCGCAGCCGGGCCGCCTGGACCCGGCTGTTCACCACCCACGGCCTGCCCTGCGACGACGCCCTGCTCGCGACCTTCGTCGGGCGGCGCGGGCAGGAGGCCCTGGCCGACCACGTCGACCGCTTCCCCGGCCACACCGTCGACGAGCTGTTCGAGGAGGCCTGCGGCTACCTGATGGGCCCCGACAGCCCGCCGCCGTACGCCGTCCCCGGCGCCGCCGACCTCCTCGCCGACCTGCACGGCAGGGGCGTCCCGCTCGCGGTGGTCACCTCCGGCCTGCGTGCCCACGCCACCGAGCTGCTGGAACACGTCGGCGGGACCGGCCTGTTCCAGGTCATCGTCACCGCCGAGGACGTCACCGCCGGCAAGCCCGACCCGCAAGGTTTCCTCGCCGCTTGCCGCTCCCTCGGCGTCCACCCCGCCGACGGCCTCGCCTTCGAGGACGCCCCGGCCGGCATCCGCGCCGCCAAGGCCGCCGGGCTGCGCTGCGTCGCCCTCACCACCACCCACGGCGCGGCCGACCTCGCCCACGCCGACCTGGTGGTCCCCGACCTCACCGCGCTGCGCTGGACCGAGGTCGCCCCCGCGAGCTGACCGCCACCGTTCCTCCGGCGCCGCCCCCTCATCCGCTCACCTCTCCTGCCCGCTCACCGCCCACCCTGCTCTCATCCGCCCACCGCGCCCGTCGACACCGTGGGGAGACGACCGATGTCCGCCGCCCGCCCGTCCGAGCCCGCCGCGCTGGCCGCCGCCGTCACCAGCAGCCTGGTCCTGCTGCACGATCCGGTCGCGCGCGCCGTCGCCCCCGACTACTGGGACTGGTCCGCCGACGCCCACCGCACCGCCGCCAAAGCGCTCACCGCCCTCGACGACGAGCAGGTCGGGGCAGCCGCCGACCGGCTGACCGACGACCCGGCCGACGACCACGCCGCCGCCCGGCTCACCGCCGCGCTCACCGGACTGCTCGGTCGGCCCGAGGGCGAGGACGGGGCCGTCGACGCGCTGCGCGTGGCCGCCGCCCGCACCGAGTCGTTGTCCCGGCTGCTGGTCCAGCCCGGAGCGGCCGGCCGGCCGGCCGTGGGCCCCGCGCCGGACCCCGCCGAGCTGCTGGCCTCCGTGGCCCGCCCACCGCACCACGGCGGGCACCCCGTCGACGCGGCCGTCGTCATCCCGTTCCGCGCCCCCGACGGAGCCACCGGCCGGGTCCGCAACCTCGCGGCCGTGCTCAATGCTCTCGCCGACCAGTCGCACCCGCGTGAGCGCTATCGCGTCGTGGTGGTGGAGAGCGACGAACGGCCGCACTGGGACCGGATGTTCACCGACGCCTGCGACTCCTACGTCTTCGCCCCCGACCCGGGCCGGTTCAACAAGTCCTGGACCGTCAACGTCGGCGTGGTGCACGGGGCCCGGCCCGCCGAACTGGTCTGCGTCCTTGACGGCGACATCCTCGTCGACCGCGACTTCGTCGCGCGCGCCGTCGAGCGCTTCCGGCAGCCGGGCACCCAGGCGCACTGGCCGTTCGAGGACCTGCTGTTCCTCGACCCGGCCTCCAGCGCGGACGCCGTCCGCACCCGCTGCCTCGACCACCGGCCGGCCCCCGGCCAGGACCGGCTGCGCGGCGTCCACCTGCGTCGGCCGCCCGGCGGCTGCGTCTGGCTGCGTGAGGATCTCTACACCCGGATCGGCGGGATGGACGAGCGCTTCTGCGGCTGGGGCGGCGAGGACCAGGACTTCGTCTGGCGCGTCGAGCGGTACGGACCGATGGACCGGCACCGCGACCCGCTCGTCCACCTCCACCACGACCGGGCGGCCCACCGGGGCGACGACGACATCCCCTTCTACCAGGAGGTCGAACGTGCCGGCTTCTGCAGCTGGCCCTGCGACTCCGACTTCGGTCGCCTCGACCGGAACGGTGGCTGAGCGCCCGCTTCCGGCTGGTGGAGCGGGGGCGCCGGCCCCGTACCGCTCGGTCTTCGCCCGGCGCCCGCCGGGCGCCTCCTCAGTGCTCCGCAACGGAGAGTGCTGCGAGGGCCCGTTGCCCGTCACGCTGGCGGCTTGACAACAGCATGGGGATGTTCCTTCCTGATCAAGCTGACCCGCCGGGGCCTGCACGGCGCGAGCCACACAGGCCCCGCGACCGGCACCGGGACTGTCCCTGCCGGCTGCGGCTCGATCGCCCGCACCCGACGATCCCGCGCGCCTCGCGGACACGGAGTGGCCGGGAGCGCCGATCCCGGCCACGTGGCCCATGGGCGCCCGGCGGCCGGTGGCGGCCGCCGGGGTTCATGCGGTGACGGTCATGAACGGCCGGTCACTGGTAGACCCGCACGTAGTCCACCAGCATCTTCGCCGGGAAGGGAGTCGAGGCGTCGGTCGGTCCGGGCCAGTCGCCGCCGACGGCGAGGTTGAGGATCAGGTAGAAGGGGTGATCGAAGACCCACGGGCCGCGGGTCCGCTCGATCTCGGCCTTGTCGAGTGTGAGGACGGTCCGGCCGTCGAGGCTGTAGACGATGCCCTTGCTGTCCCAGTGCGCGGCCCACACGTGGAAGTCGTCGGAGTAGTCGACGTCCCCCGGAAGCCGGTAGGACGCTCCGATGCCACCACCACCGTTGTACGCCGGAGCGTGGACGGTCGAGTACGAGGTCTTCACGTCCTTGCCGAGGACCTCCATGATGTCGACCTCGCCGTTGTACGGCCACGGGCGGCCGTCGAGGAAGTCGGCGCCCATCATCCAGAAGGCGGGCCACAGTCCGTTGCCCTTGGGCACCTTGATCCGTGCCTCGACCCTGCCGTACGTGAACTCGAACTTGTTGCCGGTGTTCATCCGGGCTGAGGTGTACTGGCAGGTGCCGCTCCCGGTGAGCGGGTCGGTCGGGCACGAGGTGCCGGGGGTGGCCTGCTTGCGGGCCTCTATGACGAGGTGCCCTGCGCCGTCCATGCTCGCGTTGTCGTGGTTGGTGTAGTACTCCAGCTCGTTGTTGGGGCCGGTCCCGGGGTCCGCGGTCCACTTGGCCGGGTCCGGCTTGGTGCCCGCCGGGGTGTTGAACTCGTCCTGCCAGACGATCCGGGGCGGGTCGGCGGGGTCGGGCGGCAGCGGAGGCGGGGTGATCGGCGCTCCGCCGGTGCCGTACACCTGGAACTCCCACAGGGAGTAGCCGTACTGGGTGGCCCGCTGGGTGCCATACATGCGGACGTACCGGACGGTGCCGGACACGGCCAGGGTCTGCTTCAACCCGGTCCCCGTCGTGGTCGAGTAGATCGGGGTCCAGTTCGCGTTGTCGGGAGAGACCTGGATCTGGAACGCCTTGGCGTACGCCGGGTCCCACTGGAGCACCACCCTGCTGATCTGCGCCGTCGCGCCCAGATCGACGGAGATCCAGGCCGGGTCGACCCAGCCGTTCGTGGGACTGGTCGCCCAGCGGGAGGCGGGGTCGCGGTCGAAGGCGCGGGCCGGGGTGCACTCCCAGCAGTGTCCGTCGGTCTGCGAGCTGGACGCCGCGCCGGTCCTGCCGTAGGACAGGAGCTTCTCACCGGGGGCGGGGTCCGGGTCGCCGCCGGTGTCCTTCGTGCCGTACACCTGGAACTCCCACAGGGAGTAGCCGTACTGGGTGGCCCGCTGCGTGCCGTACACGCGGACGTACCGGCCGGTTCCCGATACGCTCATCCGCTGATTGCCACCGGGGCCCACGGAGGTCTCGTGCACCGTGGACCAGGTACGGGCGTCGGCGGACACCTGGACCTGGAACGCCTTGGCGTAGGCGGCTTCCCAGCTCAGGGAGACCTCGCTGATCTTGGCGGAAGCACCCAGGTCGACCTGGATCCACTGGGGGTCGGCGAAGGCGCTGGACCAGCGGGTGCCGAGGTCGCCGTCCACGGCGTTGGCGCCGGCGAACGGGTTCTCCGTGGATGAGACCGTCACCGGTCTGCCTTGGGAGAGCAGGGTGTCGGCGGCGTGGGCTGGCGGAGGGCCGGACAGGCCGGCGAGCGACAGCAGGGTGACCGCGAGGGCTATGAGCAGGCCCAGGCGGCGGCGCATCGGACTCATGGCGGCTCCTCGAAGCGGATGCGTGGGGTGAGAACGTCAGGGAGCGCTCCCTGGAGGGGGAGCCTGCTGCTGTCGCGAGGAGGTGTCAAGGGTCTCGACACGGCAGGAGGAAGCATGGCCTCAGCATCTGATGGACAATCAAAACTTGTCTATCGCAGCCTAATTGTGGACAGTTCCCTCGTCGCGTTGGTCAGACGGCAGTCATCGTCGAGTGGGTCCACTTCCCGGTCGTGTCCCGGCAGGCGCCCGCCCACCCCGCCCTTGGCCAGGGAGCGCTCCCTGAACGCCACGGCGTCGGCGGCATGTGGACTACCGGAACGGAACGGTCCCGCACGAGTGCCGGTCCTCTTCCGGACCGGGGGATTGCGGACGCCCGGGCATTTCGTAAGGTCGGGGCAGGACGATGTGCCGACGCGGCCCCGTCCGGACGGCGGTTCGGCGACACCGAGCGCCGCGACAGTACGGGCACGACAGACGGGGGCGGCAGATGGCACCGGGGGCAGCGAGGCGGTCCGGGGCGAAGCGACCCACGTTGGACGTAGTCGCGGCACGTGCCGGCGTGTCCAAGTCGAGCGTGTCGCGGGTGGTCAATGGTGAACACACCGTTGCGCCGGAGATCCGGGACGTGGTGATGCGCGCCGTACGCGAACTGGGATACGTCCCCAATGCGGCGGCCCGCAAACTGGTGACGCGCAGGACGGACGCGATCGCGATGGTCGTCTCCGACCCGCCGCAGGGAGTGCTCTCCGACGACCCGCTGTTCTCCACCGTGGTGCGGGCCGCAAGCCGCGAACTGGAGGCGGCCGACAAACAGGTGGTGCTCATGCTCGCGGAGTCCGACCGGAGCCGGGCCCGCGTCGAAAGCTACGTGGCCGCCGGCAACGTGGACGGCGTCCTTCTCCTCTCCCTGCACGGCGCCGACCCGCTGCCCGCCCTGCTGGCCAGGACTTCGCTGCCGATTGTCTCCTTCGGCCGCACCGCGGCCCCGGCCGTGCCCTACGTGGACCTGGACAACGTCGGCGGTGCCGACCTCGCCGTGCGCCATCTCCTGAACCGAGGGCGGAAACGCATCGCCACCGTCACCGGGCCACTGGATCTCAGCGACGCCCGCGAACGCCTCGCGGGCTACCGCGAGACCCTGGGCGCCACCGGACGGCGCCCGTTGGTGGCGCTGGGCGACTTCACCCGGATCTCCGGCGCCGAAGCGATGCGTCAGCTCCTGGCCGACGAGCCGTCCCTCGACGCGGTGTTCGCAGCCAACGACCTGATGGCGATCGGTGCTCTGCGGACATTGAGGGAGATGGGGCGGCGCGTACCGGACGATGTTGCCGTCGTCGGCTTCGACGACATCGAGGCCGCTGCCTACAGTGCCCCGCCGCTGACCACGGTGCGCAGCCCGATGGCCGACCAGGCGTCGGCCGCCGTCCGCCTCCTGCTCGGCCTGCTGGCAGGGCAGGCCCTGGAGCCTGTGATCATGCCCAACGAACTGGTGGTGCGGGAGTCCACCTGAACGAAACGGAGACTTGGCGCCGCTGAAGGACCGCACGCGTGTTTCCGGCCGCATCGACCGCTACGTCGGGACGCCGGCACGGCGCCTGTCCACCGAAGAGACGGCAGTATGGCGGTGCGGCGGCGAGAAGCGGGGATGAGGTCGTGGTGCGGCGGGCACGCCCGTCGGACGAGGAGATGCTGCGCGGCACCGACGTTGTCGCCAGCGGTGCCGAGCGACGGACGAGCATGCAAGGGCGGTGTGAGAGCGGAGTGGCCGCCGTGGCGGGGGCCTCGTCGTAGGTGCCGTTGACGGTGACGAAGGGGAAACCCTGGCCGAACGGCAACTGCTGCAGTCTCGTGACGTCGGGTGTACTCCTATGGAGGTTCGGGGGTACGGCTTGCCCACGATTGGGAACGTGCCCATAGAGTGCGACGTGCAGCCCTTCGTCGTACAGAACAGGAGTTGTGAGTGAGCGAGCAGATCATCCGCTGGGGAATCCTGGCCACTGGTGGCATGGCCGCCGCCTTCACCGAGGACCTTCTGCGTGAACCAGGGGCTCAGGTGGCCGCCGTGGGGTCGAGATCGGAGGCTGCCGCGAGGCAGTTCGCGCAGCGGTACGGCATACCCCAGGCCTACGGCAGCTGGCATGAGCTGGCGGCCGACCCGGAGGTCGACGTCGTCTACGTCGCCACTCCCCACGCCAACCACGTGGCGGCCGCGACGGCCTGTCTGGAGGCGGGCAAGCCGGTGTTGTGCGAGAAGCCGTTCGCGCTGAGCGGCCACCAGGCCCGCCTCCTGACCGAACTCGCCACCGAGCAGGGTTTGTTCCTGATGGAGGCGATGTGGACGTACGTGCATCCGCTGGTGCGCCGTGTCGTGGAACTGGTGGCCGACGGGGCCATCGGTGAGATCCGCGCGCTGCACGCCCACTTCGGAGGGCGAGTGACCGTGCCGCCGGAGCACCGGCTCTGGGACCCCGCCACCGGTGGTGGCGCGCTGCTGGATCTCGGCACCTATCCGGTGTCGTTCGCGCATCTGCTCCTCGGCGCGCCGGAGTCGGTCGCGGCGCACGCACGGTTGTCGCCGCAGGGCGTCGACGAGCAGACCGGCATCCTGCTCGGACACTCGGGCGGGGCCATGGCCGTGCTGTCGTGCTCCCTGCTCGCCGACGACGAGCGCAGGGCGGTGGTGTACGGCACGGCGGGACGCATCGAGATTCCTGCCGACTTCTACAACCCGTCCGCTCTCGTGCTGCACCGCGACGGACACGAGCCGCAGACGTACACGGCACCGCCACAGCGGGGCAACGGCTACGGCCACCAGGCGCGGGAGGTGATGCGGTGCCTGCGGTCGGGACTGACCGAGTCGCCGCTGGTGCCGCTGGCCGGCACCCTGGCGGTCATGGACACCCTGGACGCGGTCCGCGCACGGATCGGCGTGCGCTACCCGGGGGAGTGAACGGAGGGAAAGGGCGAGCCCGCCTCCGGGCCCCCGGGCGAGGGGCTGCGGGGGCGGGCTCGCGCTGCGGCACCGTGCGGCGCGAGGAGGCGCCCCACCAAGCCTGGTCAGGCGCCGGGCAGGACGCCGGTACGGGCCACTCCGGAGTACCAGCGAGCACTGGCCTTGGGGATGCGGGTACCCGTCGGGTAGTCGACGTAGACGGCGCCGAAACGCTTGCTGTAGCCGTGGGCCCACTCGAAGTTGTCGAGCAGCGACCAGAGGAAGTAGCCCCGTACGTCCGCGCCGTCCGCGATGGCCCGGTGGACGGCGGCCAGGTGGCCGCGCAGGTAGGCGATGCGGGCGGGGTCGTTGACGTTGCCGGAGGGGTCGGCGTAGTCGTCGAACGCGGCGCCGTTCTCGGTGATGACCAGCGGCACCTCGGGGAAGTCGGAGGCCAGCCGACGCAGAAGGTCGTACAGACCGCTGGGATCGACGGCCCAGCCCATGGCGGTGGTGTCGCCGGGCGGCTGGTGGAAGGCGACCTGGTCGGCGGCCGGCCACGGGCTGTGGGTGCTCCTGCCGTGGCCGTCCGAGGTGTGGGTGCCGCTGCCGTCGGCCCGCGAGACGAGGGTGGGCGTGTAGTAGTTGACGCCGAGGAAGTCGAGTGGCCGGTGGATCTGCTGGAGGTCGCCGTCGCGGACGAAGGACCAGTCGGTGAGCGCCGCGGTGTCCTTGAGCAGGTCCTCCGGGTAGGCGCCTCTCAGCATCGGTCCGGTGAAGACCCGGTTGGCCAGTGCGTCGATGCGACGGACCGCGTCGGCGTCGGCTTCGGCACCGGTGAGCGGGCGGACGTGGTGGATGTTGAGCGTGACCGAGCACCGGGTGGGAGCAGGGGTCCGGTCCCGCACCGCCTGGACGGCCAGGCCGTGGGCCAGGTTGAGGTGGTGGGCGGCGCGCAGGGCGGCGACCGGGTCGGTGCGGCCGGGTGCGTGTACGCCGGAGCCGTAGCCGAGGAAGGCGCTGCACCAGGGCTCGTTGAGGGTGGTCCAGGTGTTCACCCGGTCCCCGAGTGCGTCGGCGGCCAGGGCCGCGTATTCGGCGAACCGCTCCGCGGTGGCGCGCTCCGGCCAGCCGCCGGCGTCCTCCAGCTCCTGCGGCAGGTCCCAGTGGTAGAGGGTGGCGACGGGCTGGATGCCCTTGCCGAGGAGTTCGTCGACGAGACGCCGGTAGAAGTCGAGACCCTTCTGTACGGCGGGGCCGCGGCCGGAGGGCTGGATGCGGGGCCAGGCGAGGGAGAAGCGGTAGGCGCCGATGCCGAGGTCGGCCATGAGGGCGACGTCCTCGCGCCAGCGGTGGTAGTGGTCGGTGGCCGTGTCACCGGTGTCACCGTTGCGGACGCGGCCGGGGGTGCGGGCGTAGGTGTCCCAGATGGACGGCGTGCGACCGTCCTCCGCGGCTGCCCCCTCGATCTGGTACGAGGCGGTCGCGGAGCCCCAGACGAAGTCCTCGGGGAAGGTGCGGGAGGCCTCTGGGGCGGAAACGGCCTGCTGCTGCGCTGCGGTGACCACGTAGGTCCTTTCCTGGTGGGGTGTCGGATGTTCGGGGGTGTGCGAAGTGGCGGGCGGCCGGGCGGCGCGGGACGGCGGCCGTCCGGCCGGCCGGTGCGGCGGGTCAGCCCTTGACGGCGCCGGCCATGATGCCGCTGACGATCTGACGGCCGAAGACGATGAACATCGCAAGGAGTGGCAGCGTGCCGAGGAGGGCGCCTGCCATGATCAGGGACTGGTCCCGGACGTATCCGGCGCTGAGCTGGGTGAGGGCGACGGGGACGGTCGGGTTCGTCATGTCGAGCACCACGAAGGGCCAGAAGAAGTCGTTCCAGGCGTGCACGAACGTGATCATGAACAGGACGGCCATCGCGGGCCGCGCCACGGGCAGCACGATGCTCCAGAAGATGCGAAGGGAGTGCGCGCCGTCCACGCGGGCGGCCTCGACCAGCTCGTCCGGCAGGGCTTCCGACAGGTACTGCCGCATGAAGAAGACACCGACCGCGCTCACCAGGGTGGGGAAGATGACGGCGGGCAGTTCCTGCGACCAGCCCAGCTCGGACATCATCATGAACAGCGGGACGACACCGAGCTGGGGCGGCACCATCATGGTCCCGATCACGAGCATGAGCAGGACGTTGCGGCCCTTGAAGCGCAGCTTGGCGAAGGCGAACCCGGCCAGCGTCGCGAACATGACCGTGGACAGGGCGATGAAGCCGGCCACGATCAGGCTGTTGAACATGGCCTTGCCCATCGCCGCCTCGTCCCAGGCTCGGGCGAGGTTGTTGAAGAGGTTCGGGCCGGGCAGGAGCGGCGGGGGTGTCTGGCTGACCCGGGTGTTGTCGGTCGAGGCGGCCACCATCGTCCAGTACAGCGGGAAGACCGACACGACGGCCGTGATCGAGAGCAGGACGTAGGCGAGCGGGCCCGCGTGGTGCTGGCGGCCGGCACCCCGGCCGAGCATCCGCCGACCGGCGCGGGCGGCAGTCTTCTTCGGGGCGGTCCGGACCGGCGCGTCCGTCCGGACCGGGAGGCTTTCTGTGGTCATGGAGACTCCTGGTCAGGACGTGCGGGAACGCAGGCGCCCGATGAGGCGCTGCGCCACGAAGACGAGGACGAGCAGCAGGAACATCGCCCAGGCGACGGTCGCCGAGCGGCCCATCTGGTAGTTCTTCCAGCCCTCCTCGTACAGCAGCAGACCCAGCGTCTGGTACTGGTTGTCCGCGCCGCCCGTCACTCCGTTGGGGCCCTGTCCGAAGATCAGCGGCTCGCCGAACAGCTGCGTCGCGCCGATGGTGGAGAGCACGATGGTGAAGACGATGGTGGAGCGGATCCCCGGCACGGTGACGTGAGTGAACTGCTTCCAGCGGGAGGCCCCGTCGATGGCGGCGGCCTCGTAGCGCTCGGCGGGGATGGCCTGCATGGCGGCCAGGTAAAGCAGCGCGTTGTATCCGGTCCAGCGCCAGATGACGATGGTGGAGATCGCGGCCTGGGCGGGCCACTTGTCCGCCTCCCAGTCCACCGGGTCCAGGCCGACCAGTCCGAGTGCCCAGTTGATCATGCCGAAGTCGCGTTCGAAGAGCATGGTGAACACGAGGGCGGCGGCACCGACCGAGGTGGCGTAGGGGACGAGCGAGGCGATGCGGAAGAAGAGCGAGCCGCGCATCTTGTAGTTGAGCAGATGGGCCAGACCGAGCGCCATCAGCAGCTGCGGCACCGTGGAGATGACGCCGATGGTGACGGTGTTGGCCAGGGCGTTCCAGAACCGGGCGTCGTTCCAGAGTTCGACGTAGTTGTCGAACCGCACCCACTCCATGACGTCGAGAGTGGCCAGCTCCACCCGGTGCAGGGAGATCCAGGACGTGTAGACGAGGGGGTAGAAGCTGAACGCGGCGAACACGACGAAGAACGGGGCGACGAACGCGTACGGCGCGCCCCTGACGTCCAGCCGGTGCAGCAGCGCGCCGCTCCGCCGACCCGCGTTTTCGCCGCCCGGAGTGCGGGACGGTCCGCGACGCCCCTGGCCGGCTCGGGCCTTGGTGGTGGAAGTGGCCACCGGAGTTCCTTCCTGAGAGCAAGCAGAGCAGAGAGGTGAGCCGTTCCCCCGGGCCCGCCGGCGTGGTGCGGGCGGGCCCGGGCGGCCGGAGGAGCGACGGTCAACCGACCGCCTTCTCGATGCGCTGCGCGGTGGTCTCCCAGGCCTTGTCCCGCGAGGTGCCCTGCTCGATCAGGGTCAGCCCCTGGGAGAAGGTGTCCTTGATCGTGCCGTCCTTGCGGCCGAGGACCTGCTTGGCCGGGATCTCCCGGGCGGCCGCGCCGAAGATCTGGCCGATCGGGGCGTTGTCGAAGTACTCGGAGGTGACGTTCCGGACCTCGGGGGCCTCCAGCGCCTTCTGCGAGGACGGGACGCTGCCCTGCTTCTGGAAGATGTGCACCTGCTGTTCGGGGGCGGTCAGCCAGGCGACGAGCTTCTTGGCCTCTTCCTGCACCGGGCTCTGCTTCACCACGCCGAGGAAGGAACCGCCCCAGTTGGCGCCCTTGGGCGCCTTGGCGACGTCCCACTTGCCCTTGTTGGCCGGACCGGCCTTCTCGCCGATGTGGCCGAGCATCCAGGCGGGGCAGACGGTCGTGGCGAACGTGCCGTTGGCCAGGCCGGGGTCCCAACCGGGCTGGAACTGGCGCAGCTTGGCGGTCAGGTCGGCTTCGGCGGCGTCGGCGGCGAGGTTCCAGGCCTCCTTGACGACGGGGTTCTTGTCGTAGATCAGCTCGCCCCGGGCGTCGTAGTACTGCTCGGAGTGCCCGTAGACCATGGCGTTGAACAGACCGCTGGCCGCGTCCATGTAGGCCACGCCGTCACCCTTGAAGTCCTTCTTGAAGGTGCGGCCGACCTCCACGTACTTCTTCCAGTCGCCCTGCCACAGCTTGGCGACCTCCTCGCGGTCGGTGGGCAGACCGGCCTTCTCGAAGTGGTCCTTGCGGTAGCAGATGGCCATCGGGCCGATATCGGTGCCGAGACCGAGCACCCTGCCGTCGGTGGTGGTGATCTGGGACTGCTTCCAGGGCAGGAAGTGGTCGGTGCCGCTCATGCCGGCGAAGTCCGCGAACTTGTCGGCCTGGGTGTCGACGATCTCCTTGGCCCGGCCGATCTCGATGCCCTGGATGTCCTTCAGGCCCTTGCCGCCGGCCAGCCGCGTCTGCAGGGCGGTGTAGTAGGTCTGCTCGTCACCGGCTATCTCGGCCTTGATGTCGACGTTCGGGTTCTCCTTCTCGTACTGCTCCAGGAGGCCCGTCTCCTTGAAGCCCATCACCCCGTACATCCCCATGGTGATGGTGACCTTGCCGTCCTTCTCGCCACCGCCCGTCGCCGAGTCGTCACCGCCTCCACAGCCGACGACGAGTGCGAGCGCACCGACGGCCGCGGTGACCGCGACCGCTCTCGTACGGGGTGTCCTGCGAACTGTGCTCATGACTTTCCTCCTAGCGGCGGCGCTGACGCACCGGAGTGGCGGCTGGGCGTGGGGCAACGACGGATCAACACGTGATGGGAACGTGCCCATCGAGGGGTGGGAACGTGCCCACCGGCGGTTGGAAGACTCCTGGGTGTCGTACGCGCATGTCAATGGCTTGTAAACAATTCCCTACGCCGAAACGGTCATCAGCGTTCGTTTCATGGCGTTGGGAAGGTGACGTCATCGCTGGCCCGTCTGCCACAATTACCGCTGATCACATCCGCGGCGATGCCGTGGCAGCCGCCCGGAGGAGCACATGGCAGAGAACCGTCGGCCCACGATCAAAACCGTCGCCGCCCGCGCTGGGGTGGGGCGGACCACTGTGTCCCGTGTGGTCAACGGCTCGGACCTCGTCAGCGCGGAAGCCCGTGAGCGGGTCCTTGCGGCGATCAAGGAATTGAACTACGTTCCCAACTCCGTGGCCCGGGGCCTGGTGACCAGCCGCACGGACGCGGTGGCCCTGGTGATCCCGGAGTCCGAGAGCCGGCTCGGCTCGGAGCCGTTCTTCGCCGCCCTGATCCGCGGGGTGAGCGCGGCGCTCGCCGACACCCGGACGCAGTTGCAACTGACCCTCGTCCGTGACCAGTCCGAACGGGACCAGATGATCGCTTCGGTGGCCACCCGCCGGGTCGACGGCGTCCTGCTGGTCTCGGTTCACGCGGACGACCCGCTGCCCGGCATGCTGGAGGAGATGGGACTGCCGACCGTGCTGGCCGGCCGCCGGGGCGAGGGGGAGGAGTTGAGTTACGTCGACTCCGACAACGCGGGAGGCGCCGCCGAGGCGGTCCGGCATCTGCTCGACACGGGTCGGCGCCGCATCGCCACGATCACCGGTCCGCTCGACATGGACGTCGGCCGGAGGAGACTGGCCGGCTGGCGCGACGCACACCGCACGGCAGGCGTGCGAGCCGACGAGAGCCTCGTGGAAGGCGGCGACTTCTCCGAGGAAGGGGGGCGTCGCGCGATGCGTTCGCTTCTTGAACGTGCACCGGACCTGGACGCCGTCTTCGCCGCATCGGACCTCATGGCCGTCGGCGCTCTGGCCGAACTCCGCAGTCTGGGTCGGCAGGTGCCGGGTGACATCGCCCTTGTCGGATTCGAGGACTCCGTCCTCGCCCGCCACACCTCCCCACCTCTTACCACGGTGCGTCAGCCGGTCGAGGAACTGGGCCGGACGATGGCCCGGATCCTGACCGACATCACCCGTCACGGCGCGGAACGACAGCAGGTGACGCTGCCGACCGAACTGGTGGTGCGCGAGTCGTCGTGACGCCTGCTTCGCTGGAACGAGGTACTCGGCGATGTCGCCGAGTACCTGATCCGGCAAGCCGACATGACGGAAGCGGTAGTCGGCGGGATGGTTCCGGAGAAGAGAGAGTGGGTTCTCGCCCAACTCCTGGGGCGTGCCTGCTGCCTCCCCCGCGAGATCGTCTGGAAACTGCCGGAGCCGGGGGTGGAAGCGGCCTGGTACTCGTGGCCATGGCCACGAGTACCAGTGTGGCGGAAGCGAGTGCGGTGGTGCGTACGGTCGGGGGCCGGACCGTGCCGGCTCCCGGCCCGTGTTGCCCTCGTCCAGACGGTAGATTCCGGGCAGGGTGCCCCGCAGGACCGAGGTGACCTCTATCCGGTAGACGTCCCGGGTCCACCCCGCGATGCCGTTGCTCCTCGAACGCCACGGCGCGCCCGGTGAACACGTTCTCGCTGTGTGGCGTGGTGCTCGCCGGGCTGGTGGCGTCGTCGCATCCGCACAGCACGTGCCCCTCGAGCGGTTCCGTCCAGTGCCGATAACCGAACCAGCCGCCCAGCACCAAAGGTGCCACCGCGCCCATCACCAGGGCGGAGCCCCGTGCGAACCGGGTGCCGCGGCGGGCGGCTCGTAGAGGTCACTTGTCGGCCGTGGCCAGGAACTGGGTGGCGGCGAGCTCGGCGTACAGCGGGTCGGCGGCGATGAGTTCGCGGTGCGTGCCCACGGCCCGGACACGGCCTGCGTCCATGACGACGATACGGTCCGCCATGGTGACCGTGGACAGCCGGTGGGCGACCACCATCACGGTCGTGGTGCGGGCCACATCGGCCACGGTGTCGCGCAGCGCGGCCTCGTTGACGGCGTCGAGCTGGCTTGTGGCCTCGTCGAGCAGGAGCAGCCGGGGGCGCCGCAGCAGCGCGCGGGCGATGGCGACGCGCTGACGCTCGCCGCCGGACAACCTCGTCCCGCGATGGCCCACGAGTGTGTCCAGGCCCTTGGGGAGCCGCTCGACGAGACCGTCGAGCCGAGTGGTCCCCAGCACCCTCAGTACGTCGTCCTCGCCGGCGCCGGGGTTGCCGAGCAGCAGGTTGTCGCGCAGGGTGCCGGAGAGGACGGGCGCGTCCTGTTCGACGTACCCGATCGCGGAACGGAGCTGCGGTATCTCCCAGGCGTTCAGGTCGCGGCCGTCGAGGGTGATCCGTCCGGCCTCCGGGTCGTAGAACCGCTCGATGAGCGAGAAGACGGTTGTCTTGCCCGCGCCGGACGGACCGACGAAGGCCGTCATGCCTCGCTGCGGTACGGAGAAGGTCACGCCGTGGTGGACATGCGGCAGATCGTCCGAGTACCGGAACCTGACGTCCTCGAAGGCCAGCGCGGCGGGTTCGGCACCGGGTGCGGGCAGCGGCGCGGGCGCGGCGGGCGGCTCGGCCGGCAACTGCAGAGCCTCGCGGATACGGGCCAGGGCGCCGGCTCCGGCCTGGTACTGGGTGACGGCGCCGACGACCTGCTGGATCGGCGACATCAGGTAGAAGACGTACAGCAGGAAGGCGACCAGCGTTCCCACATCGATCGCGCCGGTGGCGACCCGGGCACCGCCGACCGCGAGCACGGTGATGAACGCGATCTGCAGGGAAAGGCCGGCCGTGTTGCCGGCCAGCGCGGACCACTTGGCGGCTCGAAGGCTCTGCCGCCAGGACTCCTCGGCCGCCGCGTGCACGGCCTGCTCCTCACGGTGCTCGGCGCCGGATGCCTTGACCGTGCGCAGTGCGCCGAGGACGCGTTCCAGTGATGCCCCCATCGCCCCGACGGCGTCCTGTGCCTGCCTGCTGGCCTTGTTGATACGGGGCACGAAGACACCGATCACCGTTCCCGCGACCACCACGACGCCGAGCGTGACCGCCAACAGGACCGGGTCGACCACGCCCATCATCACCAGAGTCGCGACGAGTGTCAGCCCCCCGGTGCCGAGACCCACCAGGGAATCGGTGGTGACCTCGCGCAGCAGGGTCGTGTCCGAGGTGACCCGGGCCATCAGATCGCCGGGTTCACTGCGGTCCACGGCCGCGATGCGAAGTCGCAGCAGATACGACGACAGGGCGCGCCGCGCGCCGAGGACGACCGACTCCGCGGTGCGCTGCAGGACGTACCCGCCGAGCGCGCCGATCCCCGCGTTGGCGACGACCAGAGCCGACATCAGCAACAGGGCCCCGGCGATCGGACGGTCGTCGGAGAGCGCGTCGATGAGGAACTTGGCCACCAGCGGCAGCGCGAGCCCGGTGGCTCCGGTGACCAGCGACAGCACCGCCCCGAGGAGCAGCGTCCAACGGTGCGGACGTACGTAGCCCAGGAGCATGCGCCAGGCGGGCGTGGCGGTTTCGGTCGGCTCATCGTTCGCGGACCGGTCCAGCGGTGCGGCCTCGGAAGGTGGGGCGGACTCTGTGGTGGTGGCCACGCGTGCTCCTCGTTGTCGTGCTGTGCCGGGGGTCCGCCCGGGCGGGAGGAGACATCAATGTACGTCCGCGCCGGGAGGGTACGGGCCGTGGTGTGAACCTCCAGGAAGCCAGACGCGGTGAGTGGGGCCCTGCGGTTGAGGAGGGGGCAACCGTGTCAACTCTCCGCGTGCCGCCCGCCCCGGCGCCATCTCCTACGTCAGCCGACAGGCCCAGGTGCGTCGTGGCCCGGACGGACCACCTCCTCCGAGGACTGGACCCGGCGGACTGCGACGACCTCGGTCGCCACGGACACGTAGAGGTCTCGGAGTCGGCCCGCGAGCGGCTGGGCGGGCTCATCTACGGGATGGCGGAGAGCACCATGCACAGCCGCAGCGGCTGACACCAACTCCTGCCTTGTTCGCAGGGTTGTCCCGCGCGCGGGCTCGGCAACCGACTGATCCCCGCCATGCGGACCCGGACCCTGGCGGCCAGGTGCCCGGCGACAAGGAAAACAACACGGAACCCGGGACGTCTCTCGCCCGGGCGTGCGCGTCCGGCCACCCGCAGACGGCTGACATCACGCCCACGGCACGGCCTCACGCACGTGCGGCTGAGGTACTGACGAACTCGGTCCGGGCCGCTCTCGGCACGCGCCCGGCGACCGCCGAGGCCTGAAACACACCGCCAGCGCAACACGCCACGCACGAACAAGAGGGACGCCGGCTGTCACACGCCGCTCCCTGCCCGCCCGGCGGCTCTCGCGGGACGCGCCCGAGGCACGGCCCGACCGGCACCTGACCCCGACGCCACCCATCCATGTGTTCAGCAGGCCTCCGCGGCCGTGCGGGAAACCGGCTTGGCTTGCACCACCCGAGCCCGGTGCGCCAGGCGGCGGGCGGCGTGCACACTGCGACGCGCCAGGCAGAGCTCGCCCGCAGCGACGTGGCAGGTCGGGCAGGGCTCGGCGAAAGCGCCGTGGCAGAAGCGGCGGTGCGTTTCGTAGGCGGCGTCCAGCATCGCGTCGAGCGCCGAAGGCGGGACGGCGACAGACGCATCGGCGGCGGCGCGCACCGCCCGGCGGGGGAGGGGCGGGACCGGGGCGGGGCTCATGGCGGGCATCTCCTCGTGCGGCGGGCGTGCGGGGCCGTAGCTCCCCTCGCACTCCATACGTCGAAAGGGCGGCAGTTCTCCCCGCCTACCCGCGTTGCCGCAGCTCAGACGCGACGTGTTCATGTGCCGTGGCCGCGGTCAGCACCACCATCCTGGAAAAGGCTCAGGGTCCACCACACGATGAGCGGCATCGCTCGTCTGCACAGCCTCACCCTCAGGGGTTGGACAGGAGGAATGTGTCTTTGCGCTGTCGCTCGTGCATTCCAGGAAGGTCACGCCGCCCCAATCCGCGACGACATCTGGTGGCACTGCCCCATCCCGGGGCAGTGGGGCGTCGCGTAGGAGGTTCCTCGCGGTGTGGTCGATCTCGCCTCGCAGGAGGGCACGGACGCCGTCGACCGTACGGTGCGCGACGGACAGCCGGTCGCGGTGAACACCTTCTTCTCGACGCCGTTGAGCCTGATGCCTATGGGCCGGCCGCGGCGCTGGATGCCTGGTATCGCTGCGGCCACCGCCGGCCCGCAACGCGTTCTTTGCGTACGTCGTGGCCGTGTTCCTTCTCGCGCCCAGCGTCTCGCTCACACGGGATCACCGAGCACGCCCGAGCCCCTTCTCGGTGCGACGCTCGGGTGCTGACTCCTGCTCCGGTTTCGTGTCAGCCCGCCCCGAGGTATCGGGGCGGGAATCCCTCCTTCGTGATGATCGCCCCTGTGTCATCTCGGCGAACCACCACGTACCCGCCACCACACACCCCAGCAGCAGTCCGTTCACCATGGCCGTCGGCCAAGTGGCGTGCTCCGCCCAGCGTCCCATGGCGGTCAGCGCCCCCCAGCTGACCAGCAGAACGCACGTAACCCTTACACGTCGGTGTCTGAACATGACGGCCCGGCTACCCGAGTCAGCAGCGCTCACACCGCTCCCGAGCCCCCGCGTCGCAGGAGACCGGTCGCCCAGTCTGCGCTGTCGGCCTTACGCCCGGGGGGTAGCTTGCGTGCGGCACGTAGGAACTGGACGCAAAGCCTGCCCGGAGAGACCGTGCGCGGGATGTAGGCGAGCGCATGACGCCTCGGCACTCTCAGGCCGTTAACGGCGTACCAGTCGGGCTTGTGGGGGTCAGGCCAAGGCATCGACGCATTTCTGGATGAAAGTGCGGTGCGCGGCCGGGATGGGGGTACGCGACGGAAGCCGGACAACCGATCGCTTCAATGGACCAGGAGGCGCCGTGGACAACCTCGTGGTCGGTCTCGGGCGGGGCAAGCTCGGCGGGGGAGCGGATCTCGTCTGCCCAGTGCGGCGCGCTTTTCTCCGGGGTGACGTTCACGTAGCTCCTCAAGGCGGCGCGCAGGAAAGCGCCCGCAGCACAGATCTGGTGCCGGAACTGCAGCCTTCTCCTGTTGCAGGCGCACCTGACTTTCAGCCCGAGTCTGCCCGGCGGCACCCGCTGTCGTGAGCCGTGAGCGTCCCTCTCTTCGTCATCCCGGCCTGGGAGTTGCTTGGCACAGTGGCTTCATGTGCGGCCGCTACGCCTCGACCCGTGGTCCCGAGGACCTGAGCCGGCTCGTCCAGGCCACCGACTGGACCCCTGCCAAGACGCCGGCGCCGAGCTGGAACGTCGCGCCGACCGACGAGGTCTACGCGGTCCTGGAACGCACCGCTCGGGACGACGGCGACGAGGTACCACGGCAGGGCCTCCGCTCGAACGAGTGACGCTGCGGCAGGCCAGCTTCAGCGCGTTGTAGACGACGCCGGGGCCGAACGGATCGGCTCAGTACCGGCCTCGCGTCCCGGTGTTCGGTCGGGCTGATGCCGCGGACCCTCTCGCGCCTGGTGTTCAGGGCGAAGGCGCTGAGGAAGCCTGCGCGTCGCCTCCGTGCCGACGCTGCCCGGGCCCCGCCATCGCTCAGCCCGTGTGACCTTCGGTAGTGATCGTCGTTGCTGAGATCATGACGAAGCGAAACCTCATGACCACTGCCGTACTTGCTGTCGGCATGGCCCTCACGGCCGCCGTACCGGCGCACGCCGGAATCGTGGACGGCACCCTCAACAACGCCGACGTCCTGGACAACATCGCACTGTTGAACACCGCCGCTATCAGCGACTCTCAGAAGACCGAGAACAACAACGCCAATACCCGTGCCGACGGCAAGGAGAACAACTCCACAGGGCAGCACACGTAGGCCTCCTGATCGACACCGCTCGCCATCCGGTCTCTCACCAGCGCCACAACGGCAAGCTGAAATACCAACGGTGCCGTGAAACGGCAGCAGCAGATCGTGTCCGATGGGCAGGTCACCGGTTGATCTCCGTGTGGAGACTGCTGAGCCGGGGACCGGTGACTACCGGACCGACCCCCGCCTGCCGCCGATCACTGCGGCCGGAGCACGGGACGCGGTGGGCTACCTGAGCTTGCTGGAGGTGCTCGACCTCACCCCGCGGGGGCAGGCCGCCGGGCAACTCGCCGCGGATCTTGCCCGCCGGACCCCCGCCGAGTAGCCGACCGGGGCCCGCGCAGTGTCGGTCAGTCGGCCATGCCGACGGTCGGAGCCGGGTGGGCATGTCTCGCACGCCCGCATCCCGCCCGCGGCGATCACCTGGTGGGCCCAGGACGTGTTCGCACATCCACTGCTGCACGCTCGTCAGCTTGTCGAAGCTGAGGCGTTGTGCCCGCACTCACCGTCCGAGGTCTTCGCCCCGGCGTACGACCTCACCGGCCGCGACCGGCAGCGTCCCGCCGTCGCCCAGGTGCTGACGGACGAGGTGGAGGGCCATTTCCAAGGAGTAGCCAGGTAGGCCCCGTCTCCTACGCCGAGGGCGGGTCCTTCGGTGACGGCGTTGCCTGACGCTTCGGGGCGTGGGTGTGCCTCGTACGATGGTGCTGGTGTCCTGCACCTCGCACCCCTGGGACACGTCGGTGACGGTCAGCTGCGGGGCGATCTTGCTGGTGAGCACCACGTTCGAGACGGGGTGGTCGGTCTTGTCGGCGAGGGTCCAGTGCCAGATGACGTGGCCGTCTTCGTCGTTGATCTCGGGGGCTTCGTAGGCGAATTCGACGGCGCCGTCGGAACGTGATGCGGCGTGCGTGGTGGTTCCAAGGACGGCGGAGGCACCAACGGCGACCAGGCCGGGAACGGCAGGCGCGGGAAGACCACGTTGGACATGCCCTGGCCGACGACCCGGTGCCGTCATGGGAAACCGGCCATCCGGGGGAGGGGACGGCTCACGCGCTCGCGTCGTCGGCGGTCGGCCAGCCGAGTGACGCCATGGGCCGCGCGCCACAGCTCAGCCATGTCCGCGCAATAGGCGTCGGATCAGGCACCGGGTGGCTGCCCGGTGCCGGGTGCCGGATGGCAGCTTGATCAGAAGATTGAGAGGCCGGTGAGCGTGGTGAAGCGGTCGAGGGCCGCTACGCCTGCCACCGAGTTGCCGCGCTGGTCCAATCCGGGACTCCACACGCACAGGGTGCACACGCCGGGTACGACCGCGATGATCCCGCCGCCCACGCCGCTTTTGCCCGGCAGGCCCACCCGGTAGGCGAATTCCCCTGCCGCGTCGTACGTGCCGCAGGTGAGCATGACCGCGTTGATCTGCTTGGCCTGGCTCCGCGTCAGCAGTGCCGAGCCATCGGCCCGGACACCCTGCCGTGCAAGGAAACCTGCGGCGAGTGCCAGGTCCGCGCAGGAGGCCGTGATCGAGCACTGCTGAAAGTAAGCGGCCAGCAGATCGGGGACGGGATTGGCGATGTTGCCGTAGGAGGCCATGAAATGGGCGAGGGCAGCGTTGCGGTCGCCGCGGGCAGCTTCCGAGGCGGCGATCGCCGGTTCGAAGTCGATGGCCGGGTTGCCGCTTTCGGTACGCAGCAGCTCTCTTATGAGGCCGGCCGCGTCCCCGGTCAGTGTCTGCAGCCGATCGGTCACCACCAGGGCGCCGGCGTTGATGAAGGGGTTTCGAGGGATGCCATTCTCGTACTCCAGCTGCACCAGTGAGTTGAAGGGGTTGCCAGAGGGCTCGCGGCCCACACCGTGCCAGATCCGTTCACCGTCCAGGGAGAGCGCCAGGGTCAGGGCGAAGACCTTGGTGATGGACTGCGTCGAGAAGGGCTGCCGCCAGTCGCCGACGCCGTAGACCGTTCCGTCCGGTTCGGCGACGGCCATGCCGAAGCGCCGGGGGTCGGCACCGGCGAGCAGGGGGATGTAGTCGGCGGGACGGCCGCGTTCGTCGAGCGCCGCGGTCTCCTTCTCGATGCGGTCCAGTATGGCGCCGAAGCGTCCGGTTCCGGCTGTGGTCATGGTGTCCGTCCGAACGCAGTGGGGTGGTCAGGCATGGGGTATTCCTCAAGAACGAGTATGAGTAGAGCGGAGGGGGAAGCGGTCACCGGGCGGTTGCCTATGTGGCCACGGAGGCACTGGGCGCCTGCCCGTGGGCATCTCGTGCACTGTCGCCTTGTCGTTCGTCGTGTCGTGGGGCTCGGAGGCGGACTGCCCCGGCGCCACCGACGGACCAACCCCGCTCAGGGCCGGCCTGCCCGCCCTCGCCGCCCGCGCGCGACCTTGTCGACGGCGCCGACCCCGGCCCCCTCCCCGCAGACACCAACGGCACCGTGCGCGCCGCCCAGCTCTATTCGCCGGCGCTCACCGCCCTCCTCACAAGCTCCGCTGACCCCTCGACGTCGACACCGTCGGCCCCTCACCTACGACGACGCGCCCTTCCCCAAGCCCCGAGCCCAGCAGGTGAGCTCGTTCGTCTCCCCACCGACATCCAGCTGGGCCCGGACCAGGCCGGTGGCATGCTCCAGTGCGGCAAGCCGGTGGATCTTGCGGCCGTTTGCTTTGGCCGCGCCGCGCAGGCTTTTGCCGTCCACCGCGAGGCCGCGCAGCCCGGTCACCTTCGGGCGGCGGTCGGCGAGCCAGCGTCGGACCGCCTGGTCCAGCGTGTCGCCGTCGAAGCGGGCCAGTAGCCGCCGGACCGTCGTTTCCGCAGGCAGGAGCCGCTGCCGGACCAGCTCGTGGAGATTGGCGCGCTTGTGCGTCTCGACAGCCAGATCGGAAATGCCCATGACTGTGCGGGTGGGGCGGTGTTCTCCGAAGTACTCGGCGTGCAGGCGTGTGGTCGTATCGAAGTTCTCCCGCAAATTACTCACCAGCACCGTGGTCTCCACCATCTGGTGACGCGCGGCTCCGAACTGCATCAGCACCCGGTCGGGAGGATCTGTTACATCGGCGTTGCTTGGACCAGGTCGGCCAGCAGTGCTGCGAAGAGGTGTGGGCGGCTGAAGTATCCGACGTGTGACGTGGCCAGCGTACGGACGTCGAACGGGTTCTCCGGGGTCAGTTCGTCGGCCTTGCGGACCATGTAGTCCTGGACGGCCGGGGGGATGCTCAGGTCTTCGGTGAGGCGTACGAAGGTGTGCGGGACCTTGCCCCATTGCGCGGCCCGGGCCACCGCGCCTTCCTCCAGTACCGCGTAGTTCTCGTCCGGGTCCATAGAGTCGAGCAGCATCCGAAACTGGTGGTCGGTGGAATCGGCCATGATGGCGGTCTTGAGCTGCGCGAACAGTACGGAGTCGGTGTGCGCGGCACCCCAGTTGAGCCGTACCACTCCCTGATTCCCTGGGTGCGGCACGGTGATGTGTGCTGCTGCGGCGTCCAGCAAGTTGTTGTCGAGGACGTCCCACTTCTCGGTGACCATTGCCGAGTCGCTGAGGCAGACCGCGGAGAGATAGACGACACGGTCGAGGAGTTCGGGCACGGCGTTCGCGACGGCGGTGACGGTCAGGCCGCCGAAGCTGTTGGCCGCCAGGACCAGGGGCCCGGACGGGGCAAGCCGGTGCAGGACGTCCACCACGTGACGCACGTTGTCCCGCAACGTGATGCCGCGCATCGGGGAGGGCGCGGTGGCCAGTGCTGCAAGGTCCTGCGGCTGGCGGTAGTAGACGGCCGGGTGGTCGGCGTGGTCGCCGTGACCGGGCAGGTCGACGGCGTACGAACGGTGACCGAGCAGGGCCAGCTCGTTCTGCAACGGCCCCCAGGCGCGGGCATTGCTGGACCCGCCGGGAACAAATACGAAGGTGGGGTGTGCGGTGATACGCATGAAGGAATCCTCGTCATCCTGAGGCGAACGGTGTACGTGCACGGATGACCAGGTGCCGACGGAACGCTCGGGTCAGCACCGAGTCCGAGACACCGAACGGATGCGCAGAGACTGCCAGTTGTGCAGGAGCGAGTACATGATCGAGACCATAGGTCCCGCCCGGTACGCCCGCCATCGAATTACCGACCGCCCGTGAGGAGTCGTGTTCTGGCGATCTTTGAACGTCGGGCTGCTGACGGGGGAGAACTCTTCCCTTCCGGCTGATCACGATGCGGTGACGACGGAGAGGTTCTTCAAGACCGGCGTCACGCGAGAGCCGAAGACCGCACCTGCACGAAGTGAATGGCGGGATGGACCCGCCCCACCTTTCAGGAGCGCCCTGCGGCGAGCACCGCAGACGAGCCCGAGCAGACCCTAGACCGGGACGAGCAGTCCCCTCCGTGGACTTCTCCATCACCCCCTCCCCGCCCCGTCACAGGGGCCGGGCGTTGCCGCAGGTCAGGCCTGGTGGGCTGACGAGCCGGCTGATCGTGTCCCACAGTGTCTGATGTCTGTGGTCAGTCACTGAAGCGTTGGTCGAAACCGCGGAGCACGGGGCCAAGCTCGGCCGCAGCAGCGCAGAGGGAGCAGAGCCGGACGCCCGGCTGCTCGGCGACCTCCCGGGCGCGCTCCAGCCGAGTCGGGGCGCATCGTTCGGGGCCTCGGCGCAGTCGACAGCGCGGACGATGCCCTGGGCGAGGCCACGGCCAGGACCAGCCTTCCGCAGGACCCAGCCGGACAGGCGGCGCAGGCCGAGCGCCTCAGCGATCGCTGAGGGCGGCGGGAGCGGGACCGTCGGGACCGAGCTGTAGTCGAGGTCGTTGACGGGCCGAACCATCGTTGGCGTCTCCGCCCAGACCCGGTACTCTGCCGCCTCGACGCCGCTGTTCCACTGGTGAAGAGGTGGTATGTCGGCCGTGCGCCATTCGGTCACCCCAGACTCGCGCCCTTGGCGATGAGCCCACTGCCGGGCAGAGGCTGGGACGGCCCGACACGACTACCGTCGCTCGGGCCTCGCCCAGCTTGGCGAGGCCCGAGTCAGCAGGCTGATGCCGATGGCCAAGTCGAGACACAACAAGGCCGGAGCCGGATAACGTCCGCCGTCACTTCAAGCCCTCGTCCGACGCCCTCGCAAAAATCACTAGTCTCCTCGCGCCGGGCGGCAACAGGAGCTGATCGCGACGCCTGTTACGAGGCGGCGTCCGCCCACAGGTCGGTGCTGTGGGCCCCGATGAGAGCACTGATATGGGTGAGTACGTCGCTGACCGGCTGTGGGTCGAGTCGGCGTCCGTCACGCAAGCGCAGTGCGACGTGATCGTCAGCGGTCTCCTTGGCGCCGATGACGGCTTGGTAGGGAACCAGGCGGGCCTCTCGGATACGGGCGCCCAGGCTGCCGCGTTCCGGTCCCGCGACCTGGGCACGCAGCCCGAGATGGGTGCATCGCTCGGCGAGTGCTACGGCGTTCGGCAATTCGGTGTCGGAGATCGGGAGAATCACCAGCTGAGTAGGGGCGAGCCAGGCGGGGAAGGCACCGCCGTGCTGTTCGATGAGATGGGCGACGGCACGTTCCACACTGCCGATGATGCTGCGGTGGACCATGACCGGGCGGTGTTTGGCGCCGTCCGCGCCGATATAGTGCAGGTCGAATTGCTCGGGCTGGTGGAAGTCGACCTGGACGGTGGACAGGGTGGACTCCCGGCCGGCGCCGTCGGTGACCTGGACGTCGATCTTGGGACCGTAGAAGGCGGCTTCTCCCTCGGCTGCCTCGTAGGGCAGGCCGGAGCGGTCGAGGACGTCGGTCAGCAGGGCGATGGACCGCTGCCACTTCTCGGGTGCGGCCACGTACTTGCCGCCCGGGCCCGGGAGGGAGAGCCGGTACCGGGTCGGGGTGATGCCGAGTGCCTTGTACGCCCGGCGGATCATCTCCAGCGCCGCCTGTGCCTCCCCGGCGACCTGGTCCAGGGTGCAGAAGATGTGCGCGTCGTTGAGCTGGATCGCCCGCACCCGGGTCAGCCCGCCGAGCACGCCGGAGAGTTCGGAGCGGTACATGCCTCCCAGTTCGGCCACGCGCAGAGGCAGTTCGCGGTAGCTGTGGGAGCGGGAACGGTAGATCACCGCGTGATGAGGGCACAGGCTCGGCCGCAGGACGACCTGCTCACCGCCGAGGTCCATCGGAGGGAACATGTCGTCGCTGTAGTGCGCCCAGTGCCCCGAGATTTCGTACAGTTCCCGCTTGCCGAGGACCGGCGAGTACACGTGCTGGTAGCCCGCCCGCCGCTCGGCGGTACGGATGTACTCCTCCAGGGTGTGCCTCACGGCCGCGCCGTCGGGCAGCCAGAACGGCAGGCCGGCGCCGATCAGCGGGTCGGTGTCGAACAGGCTCAGTTCCCGGCCGAGCTTGCGGTGGTCGTGCACGGTGGTCATCGCGGTCTCCCTTGCTGGTTGCGGAGCAAGTGACCGGGCCTACGACGGAGCCCCGGGGCACTTGCCCCGGGGCTTCGGATCAGATCATCTGTCAGCGCGCCGGGACACTCTCCGGCGTCGTCGTCATAGCAGCGCGCTTCATGCCGCAGACGTTAGCAGGACGTAGCGATGTCCACACGGTCATTCCTCATCATGGCCGGGCTGCGAGGTAGTGGGTCCAGCTGTCGTTGGCGTACCCGGCCCATGTCTCCGCTGGGGCGGGGCTGAGGCCGCCACATCAAGAAGAAGCTCGCCCTGGAGAACGTCTCCTTCACCTGGCGCCGGGCGGGCAAGGACACCCACGTCGTCGTCGAAAAGCGCCAGACCCCGCCCAAGATGCTGCGCCTGTCCGACCCGGGCGTGCGCGAGATCCTGGCGAAGATGCCCGATTCGGCGCCGCTGATCGGTTTCGGCGCGGGCAAGAAGAAGGTCTCCGTCGACCTGGACGCCGACTCCCCGCACCTCCTGATCTCCGCAGCCACCGGCGGTGGCAAGTCGACCATCCTGCGCTGCATCACCTGCCAGTTCATCCACAACGGCGCGCACGCGTTCGTCCTGGACTTCAAACGGATCTCCCACACCTGGGCCCGCGGCGTGCCCGGCGTCACCTACTGCCGGGACATCGGCGAGATCCACGACGCGCTGATCTGGCTCGCGCAGGAAGGCGTCGCGGTCAGCACCGGCACATCAAGGGCCTCGGCCTGGCGGGCCATGGCGGCCACCTGTTAGCTGCCGAGTGAATCGACCCCGTCGCACAGCCGCGCTCGCCGAGGCGTGGGGAGGTGAGGGATGCGCGGCGGCTGTGATTCCTGGGGGTGGGCGGGGGAAGGAAGTCTGTGACCGAGGGAGGCTGTGGTGGGGCGTGATCGGATCGGGTTGGCGAGGGTGCTGGCGGAGGCGGAGGTTGCAGCGCCGGTGCGTTCCCTGGATGTCGTGACGCACTATCTGCGCGAGCGGTTCGGTGCGCGTTCTGTGTCGTTCCTGTTCGTCGATGTCGTCGGCCGACGACTCTTGCCCGTCTACGAGGAGAAAGCGCCGCGCCGGGGGCATGACGCCGGTCAGGTCCCCTTGCTCGGCAGTGTCTACGACGAGGTGCTGCGCGGCCAGAAACTGGTGCGGGTGTCGGAGGGTGCGCGCGGGCAGCGGGTGCTCGCCCCGGTCACCAACCGCGGTGACGCCATCGGGATCCTGGAGCTCTACCTCACCCACGTCACCCAGGACGTGCTGGAGCAGGTCGAAGAGGCTGCGCACGCGCTGGCGTACATCATCGTCACCGACCCCCGCTTCACCGCCTGCCGTTCTGGCGGGGCGTCATCCGTGCCCGTCCGTGCGGCGAGTTCTTGAAGATCAAGCTCTCCTGGGCTCTGTCCTCAATTGGGCGTGGAAGAAGTTCACCGCTTCGGAAGCCACTTGACGGCGTGTGCTCTCGCCGACCGGGTTGTCGCTGAGGAAGTGGTAGTGCTCCACGTCCGCGCCGGCCGAACGGCCATCAGCGGTGGGGATGGCGTTCAGGTACCGCAGCGCGTTCGCCTCCGGCGGCGTGATCGTGTCGGCGTCGCCCCATCGGATCTCCACCGGCCGGTCGACCGCTGTCAGGCTCTCCAGGGCGAGCAGTTCGCCGATCGCGGGGCACACGAGGAACGCCGCTCGCACTCGGGTATCCGCATGGTCTCCGTCTGCTTCCGCCATGGCCTGCACCAGCTGTTCGTCCGGAACGGACGCGCGGAGGGCATCCAGCAGACCCGGAAACTCCGGCAGGTCAGGAATCGGCACTCGACCGCCCAGTACGGCTAGCAACAGCGCCCGGTCGAGCCGGGCGCCGACCAGGGCCGCGCTCGTGTACCCGCCGGAGGAGAAGCCGGCCGCCCCCACGGGGCCCAACGGCCGCTCTGCCGCCAGCACGCTCAAGGCGAACGACAAGTCCCGGGGCCGCTCCCATTCGAAGGCGAAGCCCTGTGGAAGGTAGCCGTCCACGAGGTTGTTGGCGTGGTGGTCCACCGAGACCGCCAGAAAGCCAGCCGCCGCGAGCGGCTCCGCCAACCACGCCATCTGCTGAGCCGCCCCGCCGGTGCCGTGCGAGACCAGCACCACCGGCGGCGCGTCGCCATACGGTACTGGCGGGTGCCACAGGTATGTCCGGACCGGGCGCGGGCGCCCGTCGTCCCGATAGTCGCGGCGACTCTCGTCGAGTAGATCCCGTATCTGCGGTTGCGTCACAGCCGCCCATCGTAGTGATTCTGCACCCACCGCTTCGGTGGGGGCGGAGCATAGCGGGCACACCGGATGAAGCACCAACGGGCACATGAGTCTGCGCCCTATCTGCGCGAGTTCTTAGCTTGTCGTGCAACCTTCGGCCTCGACCAGGCCGTGTGGTTGGGCGCCTGGGCAGAGGTAGAAGAGTTCGGGATCGCCTTCGTCCAGGCCGTGGAGCAGGCCAACCGGTTTCCAGCCGACGCGCTGCAGTAGCAGTTGCATGGGGTGGTTGGAGACGGTGGTCGAGGTGAACAGCTTCGGGCTGGTGCACGCGGCCTCGGAGGCCTTGAGGAGTCGTGCGCCCACCCTTTGTCGGGGGGCGGTGGGCGCGACGTCACCATGGTGATGAAGCCCTGCTCGAAGAAGGTGTGTTCCAGCACGCTGCAGCCCGAGGGGCCGGATGCGTCCTCGGCCAGGAGGACCGAGCCTTGCTCGCACCAGCGTCGGATACTCGCGCGCCGCGCCTCGTCGCCCGATGCCGCGATGGAGCCGATGCGGGCCAGTACGGACCAGTCCGAGGCATACGCGTGGCGTATCACCAGTCCGCTGGGGTTCTCAAGATCCATGGAGCGCATCGCGGCAGCACGAGGGGCTCGGCTGCTCGTCTATTGCGTTCGGCGGGGCTCGGTGCCCTTCCTGTGGGGGGCGGGGCGAGTGTAGGCCTCCGCCCGTGACCAGGACCCGCCCCACGTCGTGGCGTGGCGCCCCCCGGCGGTTCTTGGAGTCGGGCGGGCGGCCGGGGGGCGCGGCGGGTTTCGGTGGACGCGCTGGGGAGGGCGTCTTCGCGTGGAGGTTCCGGAACCCCCGGCGGACCCGGGCGGGGGTGAGCCTGTTCGGCTCGGCCTTCTTCTCCCACGGCCGCCGCAGGTCGACGGGGAGCGGACGGGCGAGCCGGAGCTGGGTGTGAGCGGCGATCACCAGCCACGCCCAGCGGTCGGCGGCCTCGGGGCTGCGGAGCCTCGGCTTCGTCTATCCCAGGGTCTGCTTGAACAGGCAGAATGTGTGCTCGACGTCGAATCTGCGCAGGAAGGACCGCCAGCAGCGGTCGAGGTCCGCCGCGGTGGCGCCGGTGCCCGACCACCACAGCCAGACCGGCTTGTTGACCCCGCCGGAGGGAACCACGAGCCCGGGTTCGGCGATGTGCTGTTCATCGATATGCAGGCCCTCACCGACGGATCCGCCGGTTCTACCGATTCGCCGACGGGTGGAGAAGCATCCGTACGAGGGAGCCTGGTCACCGACTTGCGGGGCGCCGGTCGCGCGGAGGCGGTCCGGGCCGTAGACAGGGAGGAGCAGCTGCGTCCGCTGACAGGACCGGGCCGGTTGCGACCCCACAGTCGGGGAGCCGTGCCCGCCCCCGAGCGGCGCGGCTCCCTGTCGGGAACGAGGACCTGGTGCTACGTCCCCCGGTGGAGCCGATGCTCGCCCAGGCCAGGGAGCCCTCCCCGGCCCCGGCGTCCTGCCCGGCGGGCTCGCGTTCGACCAAGTTCGACGGCTACAGGTGACTGCTGTTCACCCCGGCCCGGGGCGAGCCGGTGCTCCTGCAGTCCCGACGCGGCAGCTTGATCGAGCGCCACTTGCCCGCCCTCGTCAGTGCGGCGGCGCAGCTTCCGTACGGCCTGGTCCTCGACGATGAAGTCGTCGTCTGGTCGGAGGGCTGTGATCAGGTGTGGCGGGAAGGCGGTCCCGCCGCAACCGCGAGAGGATGGACGCATGGTGCTCGCGCTGCTCGCTGTGCTGGGTGTCGACTTGATCCTGGTCGTCGTTCTGTTGCTCGTTGTGCTGACGCGCCGGCGTTGGATCAGCCGTCAGCCGGGCGTTTTCAAGGGAGCGATCAGGGTCGTCGACGGCCAGGTACGAGGGCTGTCCGCGAAATGGCGGCGAGGCTATGGCTACTGGGTCCGTGACGTTCTTGTCTGGAGGAAGGCGCCCTTCCTGTACCGGGGTGACTTTGTTCCTGCAGATGCCCTGACAGGCGCGGATCGTGCGGCCGAGCCGGGCGAGGTGAGACGTCTCGGGAAGCGCGTGGTCGTCACTTCCGTGGAGGTCGAAGGCGGTGCACGTATCGAGGTTGCTACTTCGGCGGACAAGCGTGAACGGGTGCATGGGCCGTTCGTCGTTCCTGGGCGGTGAGCGGGCGACCGCTGAGAGGGCCAGAGCGAAGGTTTGTTCGCACTGAGAGACGTTGCACGGGGTGACGTTGCGCCGACGGTGTCGTGCCATGCGGGCAAGATGCGGTCGGTTCCCTGTGTCATGAGCAGGCGGGCCCGGCCCGGCTTCTACGGTTACGAGGTGGGTGAGCCGGCGAGGCGCGTGTGCGGGCCCCTGTGCCTGAGTCCCGTCAAGGGCACGGCCGGGTCCCCAGCAGGGGACGACGCGACACTCGGGGGGCCGCGGCGGTCGCACTGGGTGTGCGGTGCTGGGTCTGGGATGCCGCACTGGGCACAGGTCATTCCTCCGGCGGCCTGGACTAGGAGGCAGCGGCGGCACAGGCAACTCTCGACCTTCGCGAGGCCACACCTGTACCCAAGACTGTCGTGCGCCGCATGCTCGGCCCGCGCGCAGAGCCACGACGACGACCGGGGTGTCGAACTCCTCGGGAGTAAGTTCGTACTCACCGGATTGGGGATACGGCGCTGGGTGCGTGACGTGGACTGCCTTCAGGACGTGCTCGGCGCGCCGGGGCCGGAACGGGAGACCGCGGGTTGAATGCGGATCACCGATCCCGAGGGGGTGGCGCGGGTGCTGATGCGGCTCCCCGACGGGGAGGCATTCCTGCGCGGCAGTCTCGACGACATCATCGCCGCGGCCAATTCACCGGCTGTATTCCTCCGCCTGCGAGGTCTGCTCCAGCACTTGTGCGCCAGCCACACGTTTCGCGACGAGGCCCTGACCCGCCGCCTGGCTTGGGTCGAAAGCGAGCTCGCCGAACGCTTCCCTGCGGTGTGGACCGAAATCGTGACCGACCCTGGGCGGGAAGCGAGCTGAGACCACCCACGGTGAACCCGGCATCCCCGCGGGGCGCATCGGGCTGGAGCAGCGGCGCGGGAAGCCGAAGGCCGTCAGCCGACCGTACGACAGGCGGAGTATGCAGGCCGGCACCGGCCCGCAACGTCATGAACCTGCGTCGATGGTGGGGAAGGTCCAGGAGCCGTCGAGAATCTCCTGGCGGGGGCGGTAGAGCCGGACCAGGTAGTTCCAGCCCTCCATGATGGGCAGGCAGTTGGCCCGGCCGTCCGCGCAGCCTCCGAAACGGACGGTGATCGAACCGTCGTCATCGGGCACTCCGGTGACACTGTTGACGCTGTAGGCATCCCGGTCGTTGGCCTGGAAGAATCCGTCCGCGTTGTACAGCGAGATCGACCAGAAGGCATCGACGGGAACGTCGCGGACCGTTAGTTCGTACTCACCGGCGGGCAAACCGGGGTTGACGGTGATGTAGGACGCCTCCGCTTCAGGCAGGCCGCCCCACCCGGCGGCGGTTCCGACGAGATGGCGTACCGGGTCCACGGCGTCGCGCGTACCGAAGGCGCGTTCCACTCCGCTGAGGCCCTTGGCGAGTTCGAGCAGGGCCTGGCGGGTGGCGGTGAGGCTCTCCTCGTCGTAGCCGGCCGGTTCGAACGGGTGGTCCGACACGGCCGTGAGCTCGAACCTGTCCTGCAGCTCGCCGACGGCGGCCAAGTCGTCGGAACTGGAGGGGTCGACGAGCACGCGCAGGGCGACGACCACGAAGGGAGTGTCGAACTCCTCCACGGTCAGCTCGTACTCACCGGGCTCGCGGAAGATGCGGTTGATGTAGTGATCCTGGTTGACCACCATCACCGAGATGTAGCGATCACCGGGGTCCGGGATGTTCAGCGTCGCGCCGCGGCTGATGTCGACGACCGCGAAACTGTAGAGCGTGTCCCGGTTCATCCGGATGACGGGCTGCTGGTCGATGGGGGTGGGGGTGCGGTTGTGGGACCAGCGGTTCACGCCGCCAGCTGCCCGCTGGAGGTCGTTGAACATTCTGTCGGTCTCGGCGCGTACGAAGTTGTCGACGTTCACTCGGAGAGATTTCGACATCATATGCTCCTAAAAGCCTCTATTGTCGGAATCCTGGCATGAGGGCACGGCTACGGCAACACAGGGTGATCACTCGACACGCGATGGCTCGGGGGCTGCAGCGGGCGCTGCGGAGGATTCGCCAGGACTTCAGTCACGCGATGCTTCGTTCGACCGGTGCTCGCGCTGCGGACAGGGCTCGGTTGATCGTTCGCCGGGTTGTGGTGAGGTCTCGGTTCGGGAGCCGTCTGATCGGTGTGGTCACCCAGGGGCCGGCTCCGATGTAGGCGTGGTCGGCGAGGACGGGAACGCCCTGGCCGTTCGCAGATTCGGATGATGCGGTGGGTGCGGGCGGCGGTCAGGTCGTGGGTGCGGCCGGGCAGCGCGGGCGCTTTTACGAAGGTCAGAGGCCGTAGCGGAAGCATCCGATACGGCCTTTAGATCGTTTTTGGGGACAAGTTGGGGACCAGGAAGGGGTGTAGGTAGCGCTGGGTGGTGGTTGGCGAGCCGTGCCCGGCGATCTTGTGCAGGACGTGCAGGGGGACTCCGGCGTCTGCGAACCACGTCGATCCGGTGTGCTGCAGGTCGTGTCGTCGCAGGTGTTCGAAGCCGAGCTCGGTGACGACGTCGTCCCAGTGGGTTGTGTCGCGCAGGCGGCGGTGGAGATCCGTCCGCCACCATGGCCGAAGAAGAGTCGGGCGTCTGGGCTGTCACCGGCCGCGAGCAGGCGCTGGGCGACCACCGGTCGTACTCCTTCGATGAGGGGCACCTTGGGCGCGCTTGCCCCTTCGTGGCCTTGTCGACGAGCCCGCCGCGGGCCGGGGTGGTCTGCCTGCGGACGGTCCAGCTCCCGTATCAGGGTCGTCGACGGCCAGGGGCCCGGGCTGTCCTCGAAGTGGCGACAGGTTATGGCTACTGGGGTCCGCGACATTCTTGTGTGGAGGGAGGCGCCCTTCCTGTTCAGGGGCTACTTCCTTCTGGCAGATGCCCTGGCGGGCGCGGCTCGTGCGGCCGAGCCGGGCGAGGTGAGACGTCTCGGGAAACGCGTGGCCGTCGCCCTTTTGTCTGTCGAAGGCGGTGCACGTATCGAGGTGCCGCTTCGGCGGACAAGCGTGCACGGGTACACGGGCCGTTCGTCGCCCCCGAGCTGCGGGCGGGCGACCGCTGACGGTGTCAGAGCGAAATCTCCGACGCCGTGGGCCATACGAGCGAGACGTGGTCGGTTTCCTGCGGCGGAAGCGCGCCGGCCCGGCTCGGCTTCTACCGTAATGAGGTGCTGGGTGAGGCGGTGAAGGCGCGTGGCCCTATGCCCGAGTCCCGTTGGGGGCGCGCGGCACGATTTCGCGATCAGGGTCTCGGGGTGGCTGCGGTGGCCGCCCTGAGCGTGCTGGGTCTGGGAATGCCGCACTGGGAGAGGGCCGTTCCGTCGCCAGGCCTGAACTACGAGGTGGCGACGGCACAGGCGACCCTCGCGGCCATCTCCGGCGGGATGATCACGCTGTCCGGCTTCGTCATCACTGCCGTCACTCTTGTCATCCAGACCGTCCAGAACATGTCGCCCCGCCTGATTGGCGTCGTCCGGCACTTCGGCCGATCGCTGGCACATGTGGGCCTCTTGATCGGCACTGCGGTGTACGCGCTCATCGTGCTGGCGCAGACCCGGACGGCCGACGGGCCACAACTGTCGGTAGCCCTGGCGATCCTCCTGGTGGTCATGGACACAGTCGTCTTGCTGCGGGCCGCGGTACGGCTGGGACTGCGCCGCCTGGCGGCATGTGTCCGTGTCGGCCGCGCTCGCGTCATCGACCAGGACCCCGCCTACGGCCTGCGGTTGCTGGTTGACATGGCGATTCGGGCGCTGTCCCCGGCGGTCAACGACCAGACCACGGCGGTTCAAGTCCTGGACCACCTTCAGGACGCGCTGGTCCGGTTGTCCCACCGTCCCGTCGGCCGGACGGTGATCCTCGACGGCAGCGGCGTGCCCCGTTTGACCCGGCCCGCGGCGGAGTGGCCGGAGCTCGTGAGCCTCGTGCTGGACGAAATCCTGCAGTACGGCGCGGGATCGTTGCAGGTTGTCCGCCGCATGCGCGCACTGCTTACGGAGGCGGCCGCGACGGTTACGGCAGATCGGACGGCTCCGTTGGAGGAGCGCGTAGCCGCACTGGACCGGCTGACACGGTCCTTCCCCGATCCTCTCTTCGCCTCGGTCGCGGAAGGCACGGACCGGCAGGGCCTTGGCGGCGTGAAGGCGACCTCGGATCTCCTGGAGGGCAGGACATGAGCAGTGAGGCATGGACCGGTGTGGCGGTGGCGGGCGTCACCGCGGCATACGCATTGGGGTCACGTCGGCTGTCCTCGACGCCATTGTCGTCGGCGATCGTGTTCGTCGGCTGCGGCATCCTCCTCGGGCCGGCCCTGCTCGACCTCGTCGACCTTGAGCACGACGCGGCACCGATCATCTTGCTTCTCGAAATTACGCTGGCACTTGTGCTGTTCACCGATGCCATGACGGTCCGCCGACGGGACCTGCAGACCGGCGGTTTTGTGCCCGGCCGTCTGCTGAGCCTCGGACTGCCACTGAGTATCGGGGCGGGTTGGCTCCTTGCCTGGCCGTTGCTGCCGGGGCTGACGATGTGGGAACTCGCACTCGTCGGCGCCATCCTCGCCCCTACCGACGCCGCCCTCGGAAAAACCGCCATCTCCAATCCCCGAGTGCCGGCGCTCGTACGTCAGGGACTCAATGTCGAAAGCGGCCTGAACGACGGCATGACGCTGCCGTTCTTCCTCCTGTTCCTGGCAGCCATCCCGGGCACGCACTACGCGGAAGAGGGCGTGGCGGGTGTCTTCTGGCGCGCACTCGTGCTGAGCACCGCGTTGGGGTTACTGATCGGCGGGTTCGGCGGCCGGCTGCTGCAGTGGGCCCGGGTCCGGGGATGGGCCACTCGGGAGTGGCGGCAGGTCTACCTGCTGGCTGTCGCGGGGGCGTCGTACGAACTCGCTGTCCTGACGGACGGCAGCGGTTTCATCGCCGCCTGGGTCGCCGGATTCGCTTGCGGATTCGCCATGCGCCGTTTCCGGACCGGCAGCGAGGTGGAAGGCCCGGACCGTACGGCCGACTTCGCCGAGAACCTCGGAGGGCTCTTGGCGTCGTTGAGCCTTCTGGTTTTCGGGGCGGTGCTGCTCGGCCCAGCGCTGGAGCATCTGAGCTGGCGGCTCGTCCTGTACGCAGTGCTCAGCCTCACCGTTGTCCGGATGGTGCCTGTGGCCCTCTCCCTGGCCGGAAGCAGGCTGCGGCTGCCCACGGTGGCGTACATCGGATGGTTCGGGCCACGAGGTCTCGCGTCCGTCGTGCTGGCGCTGCTCGTAGTGGAGGAACACGTGCCTGGGGTGGAGCTGCTGGGCAGGGTGGTCGCGATCACCGTCGGCCTCAGCGTCCTGCTGCACGGCGCCTCGGCCGTATTCCTCGCCGAGCGGTACGGCCGCTGGCATGAGAAGACCGCGGCCACGACCAGCGACCTGCGCGAGGGCACACCCGTACTCGAGACCCCCGGGCGCCGCAGGCTCGGCCCGCTGGACCAGCCCGAGACGTGAAGCCGGCCGGCTCCAGCGTGGAACCGGCTTCGTCGATGTCTTCGTCGTCCAGCAGTCCGACGGAGGTCATCTTGTTGCCGGGGAACGCGACGACCTGACGCGCCGTCCTCAGCTGGTCGGTTGCCCCGCCGGAACGTCGGCCGGCAATGCGTCTTCTTCTTCCGGGTTCCCGGCGAGGAACTCCACCAGGGCCATCAAGAGGAGCCAGACCAGTGCGATGCCGACGATGACCAGGGCGGTCGGGTAGCTCCACAGGATGGAGGTCAGTACGGCCAGACCGACCAGGACCCAGGTGATCCATGTGCGGTGGCGCCGGATGAACGGTCCGACCGGTCCGGTGCGCATCCCCGCGCGGTCGGCGGTGGAGCGGACGGAGCCGATGCCGGAATGCCACGATTGCCTTACGAACGTCGCCCGTCGGCCGTGCCCGCTCAGCCAGGCGGCCAGGGCGACAACCACGCCGAGCGTCACCGCCATGCGGACCAGGGTGCGCATGTAGCGCGTGAGCGCGTCGTAGACCGACTCGGCAGCGGGCTGGGAGACGGTGTCCGGAAGCGCGTTCAGGTATGCCACGCGGAAGAGGGTCAGGCCTCCACCGAGCAGCAGCATGACGAAGGCGAAGGCGAGCGCGGCGACCACGAGAATGCGGCGGCGGTGCGCGGACAGCAGGACCCCGGCGGCGATGAGCAGCACAGAGAGCACGGGCAGCCAGAACCCGGCCATCTGCAGGATGCGGAAGTACGTCTTGACCTTGCCGATGTCGTCGGCGCGCAGCACCGTGAAGTCGGTGTGCACTTCGGGGATCTTCGCGGCCGCGGTCATTCCGTCGTCGATGAGGCGCTGCTTGACCTGGTCGACGACCGGGCCGAGGTCGACGGTGACCGAGTCGTTGTTGATCTTCGCCGCGCCGCCGCCGCTGCCCGTCAGGGCTTTGTCGACGGCCGAGTGGATCCGGCGGTTGGCATCGGTCCAGAAATCCTCGAAGGTGTCGGAGGAGACGATCTCCTGCGACTTGTCGTGGACGAAGCTGCGGAGGGCGCTCTCCAACGAGTCGCCGAGTTTGCCGAGCGCCTTCTCGGCGAGCGGCCGGTCAGCCGGCGCCACTGCCTCCAGGAGGGTCGGCAGGTCGATGTGTTCCATCACCGCGTCGGTGACCCGGTTCGCGGCGGCCGCCTGGATGTCGGGGTCGGAAGCGAGTGGGGCGACCGTGTCGACGTAGCGGTCCGTGTCGCCGATCTCGTCCGCCGTCCAGGCCGCGACGACGGCCAGCGGGGCAAGGATGCAGCCGAGGACGATGAGCAGCGCGGAGAAGAAGGACCGCCACCGGTGACGGGAAGCCCGAGCCTTCTTGTCGGCCTCCAAAGCGGTGATGCGTGCTTGTAGGCGCTCCAGCTCGGAGCGTTCGTCCCCCCTGGGGCCCGCTGATCCCTCATTCGGCATGGCGCGACCTCTCGTGTGCCGGTGCGATCCCAGCAAAACCCCGACCGCGGTCACGCGCGAGCGCTCAGTGACCGTGGGGGTGAACGGCAGATGCGGCACGCAGGCCGCCTGCGGTGCGTCACCTTCGGCCGAGGTCCCGGCATTGACACGGAGGGCACGCCGCTACGCAAGCCGGGCGATGTGGGGACGTTCACAGGCCACGGACCATGGCAGAAAGAGGCAGCAGAACCGCGCCTCGGCCACCCCTCGCCTCCGCCTCGGTCCGAGAGAAGTGCTCGTATGCGCTACGAGTTCCGCATCGCCGGCGTCGTTTCGGACGCCCTCGCCGAAACCTCCACCCCGAGCGCATCTGCGCACCGGAACAGACACTCTTCTTCGGCAGTGCGACGACGAAGCCCACTTGTGCGGGCTGCTCCTGCGCTTCCAGTCTCTCGGGCTGCACGTGCTGGAGATGCGACAGCCTCCGGGCTGAACCTCTTCGTGTGAGCCGTTCAGGCGACCCGCGGGCCACGGCGGGCGCGCCGGCCAGTGAGGGCGTGGACGGCGGGGGTGTGCTCGTGGAGGCCGCAGGATGCGTGGTCGTGTCGCTGAGGGAGTCGTGCTGGTCGTCCCGACCGCAAGCGTCGGGTGCGCAGGTGAACGGTGAACGACATGCTGCTGGGACTGGGTTTCGGCGTGCTCGGCGTGACGGCCGTGATCTTCTGGCTGCTGTTCCTGGGGGTGCAGTGGGCGCACACCACGTTCACGCCACGGTTGACCATGTTCCGCAATGCCCCGATCGTGTGGCGCACGTTCGCGTTCGCGATCAGCCTGGCGGTCTTCTGCCTCACCGCGGCGCGGACGATCGGGACCCGCGTCCGGGTGACGATCGTGGTGCCTGTCGTCGCCGGTGTCTTGCTGCTGGTCATGTTGGCGTTATTGCGCGTCCTACAGCTGCGGGCCTTCGCGTCGATCCAGCTCGCGCCAGTCCTTCATTCCGTGACCGAGCGCGGCCGGGCCACTCTTCAGTCTCTGTATGCCCCCGGGGGTGCCCGCGTGACGACAGAGCCGGGCGGCGACCGGCCACTTCCGCCGCTGCGGGCGGCGGTCACCTGGGCATGAGCTGGCGAACGCCTTCGCCTGCCTCACGGCCCTGCCTGGGCCAGCAACCTGAACCGCCGCGCTACCTCTGCCATCCCCAACCGGGGAACCCCGGAGCACCGGACCCGAGCGCCGGGCCCCAACCATGCCCAGCCGGCGACGGTCACGGCCCATGCCAGTCAGGCCAGCTCAGCCTACCCGGACTGAAACGAGGAGGTTGGTGACGCGCGGGATCGCCGGTTTGGGCAACCGGCGATCCCGGGCTACGTTGCCCCCGGCCCGCTGAGACCGGGACCAAGTGCTGGGACGTCACCCGACCGGCAGCTCGGCCACGAGCTCGCGGCGAACGCGCTACGGGCGTGGCCGAACCGGGCGGGAGCCGGCCGCACGGCACAACACCGATCATGCTGTCGCCGGGTGGGCCGCGAGCTACGACACCGGTCAGCAGAACCATCCGTTCTGGACCCAGCCTCGCCTGTTGATGTCACCGTAGGCGAAGCCGTAGACCCAGTCCCCGTTCACTTTCTCGACGAGGAACGTCTGACCCCTGTAGAGCGTGCCCATCCAGGCTCCGTGAGGCGCGGTCACACGGACGAAGAGATCAGTGGCGCAGACGGTCTCGCGCTCGCCGACGGTGCCATTCGCGGCCTGGGCGGGTGTAGCGGTGAGAGTGGCGGTGAGCGCGAGGCCACAGACGGCGGCGGCTCGCAGAGCGGTTCGTTTCATCAACGGTTCCTTCGAGGGGGAGGGAGAGGGCACATGGGGTCTACCAGGAGCCGAAGCCGCCGAGACATTCATTGCGGACGTATCCCCAGTCGTTGGGGCCGAAGTCGAACGTCGCCGCCCAGCCGTTGTACACCGGGTGGGCGCCGCGGGTGTGCCCGACCTTGTTGCCGCGCTGCAGGGTGCGCTTCAAGCCGGTCGGGCCGTTCGCGCTGTCGTAATTGGCGAAGAAGCTGGCGCTGTCGCACACGATGACGGCGTGCTCCGGCGTGGTGGGCTCCGCGTGCGCGGCCGGGGAGGTAACCACGAGGGAACCGGCAACCAGAGCGCAGGCCACAGCGACCCGTCGGATGTTCCTTTTCACGCGAATGCTCCCATCTGATGAATTGCGTGGATCTACTTCTCAAAGGGCTACGCCCACGATGCGTCGCGGGGAGAACGGAACGGACCGAATCCGTGCGGGCTGTCCTCCTCGGGTTCGCAGGTCACGTTCTAGAACAGAGGCGCTGCGCGGTGGTTGCGTAACGGTTGCTGCTTCGACCCGTCGATCTGCCCTGGCCGGTGCTTGGGCCACCGCGCCCGTGACGGCGAGTGGCGACATCCGTTGCCAGGCACTGGCGACGGCGTCCGAGCAGAAGGGTTCCATGGACGGTCTCCTGCCTGTTCACGGAAGCGGTGACTGTATTACCGAGCAGTAGTGTCGGGGTGGTTGCGCGACGGCGGCGCGACTTGGCATGCTCGCTTCGTCGTCGGCGGGCATCCCGGGCGGCCGGACTTTCTACCGCGGACGGGGCGGTGTGATGCGCTACCGAATCCTCGGGCGGCTCGATGTTTTCGACGGTAGGCAATGGACTCCGTTGAATGCCGCAAAACAGCGAGCGGTACTGAGCCTCCTGCTCATCAACGCCAACCACTTCGTGTCCGCGGACGCGCTCATCCACGAACTGTGGGGCGATCGGACTCCCAGCTCGGCCGTGAAGTCCCTCCAGGTGTACGTGCACCGGATACGAAAGGCCCTGGGGACGGCCGAGGGCGCCCTGCTCACTCGGTCCGGGGGTTACGAGCTTTCCGTGAGCCCCGGCGAGACGGACGCCGGCAAGTTTGCCGTTCTCGCGGCCGCCGGCCGGGCCGCGCTGGCCGACGGCCGCCCGAACGAGGCTGTCGGCGCTCTGGTCGAAGCTCTGGGATTGTGGCGCGGACGGGCGCTCGGTGACGTACCGCCCACGACGTCGGTGCTGGCTGAGGCCGCGCGTCTGGAAGAGGAGCGGCTGACAGCCCGGCAGGCTCTGGCTGAAGCCAAACTGGCCGCCGGCATGCATGGCGAACTGGCAGCGGAGCTGGGCGCACTGCTCGCCGAGCAGCCGTTGCACGAATCGCTGTGGGCCACTTTGATGATCGCGCTCCACCGCTCGGGGCGCCGCTCCGACGCAGTGCACGCGTTTGCCTCGGCCAGGCGTCTCCTGCGCGATGAACTCGGTGTCGCGCCGGGTGCCCGACTGCAGGAGGCGCTCCGCACGGTACTCGACGACGCCGAGCGCCAGAGAACCAGGACCATCTGCCAACTTCCGCCCGCTATCCCGGACTTCGTTGGGCGCGAAACGTATCTGGACCGGGTTCTCGGCTTCCTCGAGAATCCCGATGTGGGCGTGCCACGCATCGCCGTCGTCACGGGTGTAGCCGGGGCCGGCAAGAGTTCGTTCGCCGTGCATGCCGCGCATCTGCGGCGCGAGTCGTTTCCCGACGGCCAGCTCTACGCCGACCTGCGCACCTCCGCCCAGCATCCTGCCGAGCCCGGCGACATCCTCTTCTCCCTGTTGGGAACCCTCGGGGTAAGCGGCGCCGCCGTCCCTGAGGGACTCGACGAACGCTCCCGGCGCTATCGCGCAGAACTCGCCGACCGCCGTGTACTCGTCGTCCTCGACAATGCCTACAGCGAACGACAGGTGCGCCCCCTGCTGCCCGGCACGGGCCACAGCGCCGCCCTCATCACCAGCCGCAGCGGACTCGCAGGCCTGGAGGGGGCGCTCCGCCTCGACCTGGGCCTCCTCCCCGACGACGAGGCGCTCACACTCCTGGCGCGCGCGGTCGGGGACGACCGCACACGGCGTTTCCCCGACGCCGCCGCCCGCATCACCCGCCAGTGCGGGAATCTGCCGCTCGCGCTGCGCATCGTCGGCGCGCGGCTGGCCACCCGCTCCCATCTCTCCCCCGAGCGCATCGCAGACGCGCTCGCGGACGAGCGTCGGCGCCTGGATGAGCTGATCGCCGGAGATCTGGAGGTACGCGCCAGCGTCTCGCTGAGCTACGAGGCTCTCGACTCGAGCGCGGAGCGCGCCTTCCGGCTGCTCGGCGTGCTGTCGGCCCCTGCCGTTCCGGGTTGGGTTGTCGGCGCGCTCCTCGACTGCGAGCTCGCGGAGGCCGAACGCGCCTTGGACTCCCTCGTCGACAACCGCCTGCTGGAGGTCGCTGCGGCCGACGCCACGGGCGAACCGCGTTTTCGCATGCACACCCTCGTCCGGTTGTGCGCACAGGAACAGGCCGCCGCACACGAACCGCCGCACGAGCAGGCCGCCGCGCTCGCCCGAGTCTGGATCGCGTATCTGACACTTGCTCAGCGTGCCGACCGTTCTCTCGCCTCGGGCTTCGCCTTGCCTGTGCCTACTCTGACATCCCCGTGGCAGCCGGACGACTCCGACCGTCTGCTGGCTGAGCCTCTGGGCTGGCTGAGCGCGGAGCGCACCACGCTGTCCGCGCTGGTGCGCCAAGCCGATCCCGGCACAGCCTGGCGGCTCGCCGCCGCCCTCGCTGACTACTTCGAGTCAGCGGGCCACTTCGACGACTGGCGCGAGACCCACGAAGCGGCGCTGGCTGCCGCCCAAACCGCGGGTGACACGCTCGGTGAAGCCGTCATCTACCGAGGGCTCGGTGAACTCAACACCGCCCAGGACCGCTATACCGAGGGCATCACCTGCTTCCAGAGATCATTGGATGCCTACGTGCAACGCGGGCAACCGGACCCGGGTGAGCACGCGGCTGCCGTGGGCCTCGGCGTCCTGCTGCGGCTGCGAGGCCGATACCGCGAGGCGTCCTTGAGCCTGGAGCGGGGGATCTCCGGAGCCCGGACGACTGGCAACGCACGCGCGGAGGCTTACGCACTGTGTGCGCTTGGCACGGTCCATATGGAGCGTGGCGAAATCGGCGCCGCGCGAACCGCGTTCGGACGCTCTCTCACCCTCTCGCGCATCATCGACTATCCCATGGGCGAATTCTCGGCACAGCGCTGCCTCGGCCTCGCCGAGCTCGCCGTCGGTCGGCTCGACGCCGCCCAGGAGCGGCTGGAACTGGCTCAGCGCATGGCCGCAACCCAGCGAAACCATGTCAGCGAAGTGCACGCCTTGCAGTGGCTAGGCCATCTCACCGACGTTCACGGCGACGCAGAGCTTGCCGAGACCATCCTGGACGGCTGTCTGGGCGCCTATCGTCGGTTCGGTGAACGATTCGGCGAGGCGATCACCTTGCGCTCCCTGGCCGACCTGCACCTGCACGCCGGACGTCGCACCGCTGCGATGGAGGCGATCGGGCAGTCGCTGGCGATCTGGAACCGGATCGATTCCCCCTACTGGACCGCACGTACGCTCGACGTCCTCGCAGATATCCACGAGGAGCAAGGCTTCAGTGACCAGGCGCGTCACGAAGCGGCAGCACTTCGCGCCTCTCTGGGCCTGTCGCCCGGCCTGAGCCCCGCAACCACCGCGTCACGGCGCAGGCTGGGCGGCCATCTCGCGGAAGCCGCTGGCTGAACCGACCGTCATAGATCACGCGCGTCCGCCAGGGGTGCCACGACAAGGGTGCCGTGCAACTGTGGCGCATCCCAGTCCCGCGGGGTGTAGCCGTGCTCCTGGGCGATCCCGCGCAGGGATTCCGTTCCAGAACCTGACGTGCTCAGCCCGATCCTGGCAACCCGTACGGATGGAGTTCGTCCCGCCCCTGGGCTCCTCGCGACGAATCATTCGTCGACGTCGCTCTCCGGGAGGCGGAGTGCCGGCTGTCCGTGACGATCGAGGGCACCGTGCACTGTGTCCAGGACCGCGCCCGTCTCGTCCGCGCCCTCTACGAACGCCTGGATCCGCCTGGAGGCGGCCGCCACCCCGGCCCTCTGACACCCGGACTGGCGAGCGACACCAGGCCACGCTGTCCTGTGACAAGGGACCTGGACCGATTGTCGTCGAAGTTGGACCGTTGTGCAGGCGGCAGGGACTTCGACGTTCCAGCCTTTGGTGAATTCAGCCTTTCATGTACTGTCGTGGGTGTGCTGACTCTCGCTGCTGACATCGAGGTGCTGGCGCGGTTCGGCCGCGCCCTCGCCGACCCGATCCGCTGCCGGATTCTCCTCGCCCTGCGTGAGGCACCGGCCCACCCCGCCGACCTGGCCGACGCCCTGGAGATCTCCCGCACCCGGCTGTCGAACCACCTGGCGTGCCTGCGCGACTGCGGTCTTGTCGTCGCGGTGCCGGTGGGCCGGCGCACCCGCTACGAGCTCGCCGACGAGCGCCTCGGTCACGCGCTGGACGACCTGCGCACCGCCGTGGTCGCCGTCGAAGCCGACAAGACGTGTGCGGACGCGGAGCAGAAGGGCTGCTGCTGATGACCGCCGAGATATCCATCGGCATAGGCCCCTCCCCGGCCCGCCGCGACGTCCTCGCCAGGCGGATACGGCTGCTGGTCGCGGCCACCATCACCTACAACGTCATCGAAGCCGTCGTCGCGATCACCGCCGGGACGATCGCCTCCTCCACCGCGCTGATCGGCTTCGGACTCGACTCCGTCATCGAGGTTTCCTCCGCCGCCGCGGTCGCCTGGCAGTTCTCCGCCTCCGACCACGCCACCCGAGAGGCGCGGGAGAAACGGACGCTGCGGATCATCGCGGTGTCGTTCTTCGCGCTCGCCGCGTTCGTCGGCATCGACGCTATCCGCGCGTTGACCGGCCCCGGTGAGGCCGAACGCTCCTTCCCCGGCATCGTCATCGCCGCCCTCTCCCTCGCGGTCATGCCGTTCCTGTCCACGGCCCAGCGCCGAGCCGGACGCGAACTCGGCTCCGCCAGCGCGGTCGCCGACTCCAAGCAGACCCTGCTGTGCACCTATCTGTCCGCCGTGCTCTTGGTCGGCCTGATCCTCAACGCCACCCTCGGCTGGTCCTGGGCCGATCCCATCGCCGCCCTCGTCATCGCCGCCATCGCCGTCAAGGAAGGCCGCGACGCCTGGCAGGGCAAGGGATGCTGCGCAGCTCCCGTTTCTGCAGGCTCGTCCGCTCAGGCACCGGTAGACGCGTGTGGTTGCCGCCCCGGCTGCGACTGCTGTGGGTGAGCTTGATCAGCCCACGCCGAAGGCCCGGCTGCTGTCGGAACTCTCATGGACAGGGCCAGTGGCGGGAATGCTGTATCGGCCGGTCAGTGGGGAGTTTGTGCGGAGGATGCGGGGGTAAGCGAGGGTCCGGAGCTGGTGGAACGGACAGGGGCGGACAAATGGAACAGATGGCCGGCGGCGAGCGCATGCGGTTGCTGCGGGGGGATGTCTTCTCGGTGTCCGGGGTGTTCGAGGGCAGTGAGGACATCGGCGGTGCGCGTGCCCTGGCCCGTGGCTTTCTCACTGACGTGCAGGCCGTGTACGGCCTGCCGGTGTCCGGGCGGGTGATGGGCACGGTGCAGCTGGTGGTGAGTGAGCTGGTGACCAATGCCCGGAAGTACGCACCCGGGCCGTGCCTGCTGACCCTGGAGGTCCACGGGGGCGGGCAGGTCGAGGTGAGCGTGTGGGACAGCAACCCGACACCGCCGGCGATCCTCGCACCCGACCCCACCCGGATCGGCCAGCACGGGCTGGAGATCGTCATGGCCGTCTCCCAGAGCTTCGCGGTCCACCGCGAGCCTGTGGGCAAACGCATCACCACGGCGATCACGCTGGCCGACGACCCCGGCGGGGACGTCCTCGGCCACCAGCCGTGACAGACCCCGCCAGGGGGTGGTGATCAACAAATGGCACGGTCACAATCCGCTTGTGTCGCTGCCGAATCCGACGGCCCGGTACGTGATCATCAGGCGGATGACGTCGGACAACAACCCCACGGTCAGGGGGCGGCGACTGGGAGCGGAGCTGCGCCGGCTCCGTATGGACAGTGGCATGACCGGTACGCAGGTAGCGGCGCGACTGCTGATCTCGCAGGCCAAGGTCAGTCACATGGAGACCGGCCGCCGTGCGGTCAGTCCCCGCGACGTACGCGACCTGTGCAGGCTCTACGGTGTCACCGACCAGCATGTCGTCGACTCCCTGACGGCGCTGGCCAGGGAATCGGGCCGGCAGGGCTGGTGGCACTCCTACGGCGACATCCCCCACAGCGTCTATGTGGACCTGGAGGCGGACGCCGCCTCCATCCATGCCTTCGAGCCGATGGTGATCCCCGGACTTCTGCAGACTCCCGCTTACGCGGCCGCGGTCATCGAGGAAACGATCCCCCTGGTCACGGTCGGACAAGCCGCCGCGCGCCTGAAGGTGCGGCTTCGCCGTCAGCACAGGATCTACGACCCCACTCCCCGCCTTCGTCTGTGGGTCGTCCTGGACGAGTCAGCCCTGCGGCGCGTCGTCGGCAGCCGGGAGATCATGCGCGAGCAACTGGAGCACCTGCACGCCCTGAGCACCGAACCGCACATCACGGTGCAGGTCCTCCCGCACACGGCGGGCGCTCATCCGGGCCTGTCGGGGCAGTTCTGCCTCCTGCGGTTCCCCGACAGCCCCAAGGCGGTGGTGTATCTGGAGAGGTTCACCAGCGGCCTCTGCCTGGAAAGGCCGGTCGACGTGCAGCAGTACAGCCGGTTGTACGCGCACCTCCAGACCCAGGCCCTCAGCCCGGACCCCACCCGGCACCTCATCACCGAGACCATCAAGCTCTACCCCTCATGAGCACCCGCTTGAAAAGCCACTTCCCCGGCGAAGTCGCCTTCCCTCAGAATCGGGCCGGACAGCCCCACGCGCCCGGCTGCCCCTGGCCGAGCTGCCCGCCGGGCGTCTGGTTTTGGGCGCCTCTCAGGTGGGACCGGTACCTCCTGGCCCGCTCCTCTCTCACATCACAGCAGTCCCACCTGTTACCAATCCTTCTACTGCCATCACTCCGAATAGAGGGTGAAAGGGACGAATGTCCGAATGCGATCCGGCCTCATGCCGGTGAAATCTCCCCGGAAGGGGATGCATCGCGATGACAGTCAAGCGCTCAACCCGTATCACCGCCCTCGTGGCCCTCCCCGCGGCTCTCGGGCTCGCCATGGCAGCCCCGGCCCTCGCCCACGACGGAAACAGCGGAGGCTCGCAGGCGCGGCAAGCCCAGAGCTACAAGGTCGATCTGCGGCAGCTGAACGACTCCGGAGCCCGAGGAACCGCACAGCTCAGCCTGGACGGCCGCCAGCTCACCGTGAAGATCGACGCTCAGGGCCTGGTCCCCGGCCAGCCCCACGCCCAGCACATCCACGGCTCCACCACCGGACACGACTTCACCTGCCCCGACGCCAGTGCCGACAAGAACGGCGACGGCGTCGTCACCACCACCGAGGGACTGCCGGCCTACGGAGACATCAACATCTCCCTGACCACCAAGGGCGACACGACCAAGGCCAGCGGCCTGGCCGTCGACCGGATGCCGGTCGCGGACAAGAACGGCAACCTCTCCTACTCGCGTACCATCGCCGTCTCCCAGGCCGTCGCCGACAACATCACCTACCTGCACGTCGTCCAGCACGGAATCGACCCCAACGGCAACGGCATGTACGACTTCGGCAAGGGCAAGAGCGAACTCGACCCCAAGCTGCCCCAGGAAGCCACCGCCCCCGCCAGCTGCGGCACGATCGAAGGCCACAGCGGCGGCTCCATGGGCAAGAACTAGCCTCCTTCAAAAGGTGGCTCCCCCTGCCCTAGGACCACAGCCATTCCGTCATCACGACGGCCTCGGTGTCCGCTCGACACCGAGGCCGTCACCATCTCCGCCGAAGACTTCGCCTTGCACCCGTTTGTGTACTCTCCGTTGCTACTCCAGGTGCCCCTGTCGGCGAGGTTTACGGTTTGCGTGCCTTTGTCCTCACGGGGACCAAACCGGGCGGCTTGCCGCTCCGAATGAGGGTCGTAGGCGGGCGGTGCTGGAGAATCACTTCCGTGACAGACAACGTCCGCAGTGACAGGACCCCCGAGCTAGAGGCCGACCTGCCGTCGCTGATGAAGAAGGTGGCGGAGGGCGACCAGGAGGCGTTTACCGGGGTCTTCCAGGCAGTGTCGGATCCGGTCTTCGGCATGGTCAGCCGTGTCCTGCGGGACCGCGCCATGTCGGAGGAGGTCGCTCAGGAGGTTCTGGTGGAGGTATGGCGGACGGCACCTCGTTACGATCCCGGCCGTGGGTCGGTGTTCGCGTGGGTGCTCACCATGGCTCATCGCCGGGCGGTCGACCGTGTCCGCTCGGAACAGGCGGCATCCTCGCGTGAGGCACGCGTGGCACTCCTCGACAGGAAGACCGAGTTCGACGAGGTGGTCGAGGAGGTCGAGGCGCGGTTCGAGCGTGAGGCCGTGAGGTCCTGTCTGCGGGGGCTGAGTGAACTGCAGCGGCAGTCGGTGACGCTCGCCTACTACCGGGGTCTCACCTATCGGGAGGTCGCCGAACGGCTCGCACAGCCGCTGGGCACGATCAAGTCCCGTCTGCGCGACGGCCTGATGAAGCTGCGCGACTGCCTGGGGGTGACGGCATGAACCCGGACGACCTGCACATGCTCTCCGGTGCCTACGCGCTCGACGCGCTCAACGACGCAGAACGTGAGGCGTTCGAACGGCACCTGACCGGCTGCGCCTCGTGCGTCCAGGAAGTACGAGAGCTGTCCGAGACGGCGGCGCGGCTCGCGCTCGCGGTGTCGGCGCCCGCCCCCGAATCCCTGCACGACGACGTCATGCGGCAGATCCCTCTCGTACGCCAGGTGCCGCCCACGGTACCCGGAGCGCCTGTGCCGCGGCAGAAGCGCAAAGGAGCCGGACGGGCGGGCCTGATATGGGCCCTGGCCGCGAGCATCGCTTCCGCGGTGATCCTCGGTGGAACCGCAGCCGTGCAGACGAATGCGGCCCGCGACGCGGAACGGGACACCCAGCGCGTCCAGCAGGCGGCGGACGCCGTGGCCGCTGTTCTGTCCGCTCCCGACGCCCAGCTCGCGGTGATGCGACTGCCGGAGCGGGCCACCGGCACCGTGGCGGTGTCCAAGAGCCGCGACCAGGCGGTGTTCACCGCGACGGGCCTTGCCGAACCGCCCGCCGGCAAGGTGTACCAGCTGTGGTTCGACGACCGGGGCACCATGCGCCCGGCCGGTCTGATCGAACCCGACCGGACCACCACAGTGACCCTTCTCGACGGGCCGGTGGCCAAGGCGAGGGGGATGGGCATCACCCTGGAACCGGCCGGTGGATCCCCCCAGCCCACCAGCGCGCCGCTCGCCCTCACCTCCTTCCCCACCACGTGAGGCAGGAGGGCGGCAGGACGCTTGGGTCGTGCCGTCGCTCCGCGAGCGGCAGCTGTCGCCGCGCACACGCCGAGCCATGCGACTGCCCTGTTTCGGGAGGTCGCACGGCTCGGCGTGTGCGCGGTGTGTCGTGCCTACTTGGGCATGAGGACGGTGTCGACGATGTAGACGGTGGCGTTGGCCGTGGGGACGTTGCCGCAGACGACCTTGGAGGAGTCGTTGACGGTGTAGTCCTCGCCTGAGCCCTTGGTGGTGACCATCCCCTTCTGCAGGGTCTCGAAGGAGCCGTTCTCCAGCTGCTTCGGCGTCAGCTTCTGCCCCACGACGTGGTAGGTGAGGATCTTCGTCAGCGTGGCCTTGTCGGCGAGGACCTTGTCCAGGTCGGTCTTGGGGATCTTGGCGAAGGCGTCGTTGGTGGGTGCGAAGACGGTGATGTTCTGCGCGTTGTTGAGGGTGTCCACCAGGCCGGCCTGCTTGACGGCGGCGACCAGCGTGGACAGCGCAGGGTTGTTCGAGGCGGCCGTGGCGACGGGGTCCTTCGCCATGCCGTCGAAGGAGCCGGCGCCCTCCTTGGGTACGCCTGCGCAGGCGGGACCGAACGGCTTGTCCGCTGCCATGTCGGCGTCCGCGCTGGGGGAGTCGTCCTGGGTCGCGGGTGCCCCGCTGCTGGTCTCGTTGGAGGCGGCGTCATTGCCGGAGTCCGAGCAGGCGGCGAGCGAGAAGGGAAGGACGGACGCGGCAGCCACGGCGACAGCCGCGCGGCGGAAACGAAGAGCGTTCATGAGAGGGATCTCCTTCGAAGAATTTCTGTATAAGGAATGGGAGAGGGGAGCGGTGGTCTATTCGGCGGTGACGACGACGGAGTGCCAGCCGCTGGCACCGTCCGGGATCGTGCGTGTGCCGTTCGGTCTGTGTCTCGCCGGTGCGGTCGGTGGCCCGGACGGTGAGGGTGTGGGTGCCGGGTGCGGCCTTCCAGGACGTCGAACGTGGTGAGCTCGATGTCCTCGATCCACGTGCACGCCGAGACGTAGCCGTAGAGACCGGGGACGAGCATGCGCACCGGGAATCCGTGGATGAAGGGGAGCGGTTCGCCGTTCATCCCGACCGCGAGCATGGCGTCGCGGCCGTCCATGACGTCCTCGACCGGGGTGCCGAGCGTCATGCCGTCGACCGAGCGGGCGACGAGCTGATCAGCCGGTCCGCCCTGGGACGGGGGCCGGACGCCCGCCTCGGTGAGAAGGTCCGCGAGCCGGACTCCGAGCCACCTGGCGTTCCCCACGTACGGGCCGCCGACCTCGTTGGAGACGCAGGTCAGCGTGACGTCGCGCTCGATGAGCTCCCGGGAGAGCAACTCCTCGATGGAGATCTCCAACTCCCGGCGTTACACCCCGCCCGTGGATCCGCAGGCGCCAGGAATCCGCCGACACCTTCGGGACGACCAGGGCGGTGTCCACCCGGTAGAAGTCCTTGTTGGGCGTGACGAACGCGCTGATCCCGGGCACGCGCAACGCCGCGCCACGAGGAACGGCAGGAGCCGGGGACGAGGGGCGAGGCGGCGTCACTGCAGCCCGGGAGGCGACCGCGTCGCCGCTGCGGGACGAGCTCAAGGCCCGGCCCACCAGACCGGCACCCGTACCCGCGGCGGCAGCGGCACCGGCCGCCAGGAGGAACCGGCGGCGATTCCAACCGCCCTTTCCCACTGCGGTCGCCTCGTGCTCGGTCCGGGCGACCAGCAGGCCACTGAGGAAGTACAGCAGCGCACCACCAGCCACGCCGCCGGCGAGCGAGGGCAGGGCGTCGGTGAGCGAGGCGGAGTCGGGCCGGTTCAGTGCGGCGACCGCTCCGACGACACCGAAGAGGACCACACCTGCGGCCCCCGCGCGGCGCATTCGCAGAGCGAGTACCCCCAGGGCCATCGCAAGCAGGGCGATCACCACCAGGATCCCGGCCTGGAGGACCAGCTTGTCGTTGGTGCCGAAGTTGCGGATGGCCCAGTCCTTGACACCGGTCGGGGACGCGGTCGATGACCGCGCCCCGACCGCCGTCACGGGCCCGGCCTCAGGACGGACCCACGCGGCGATCAGTTCCGCCAACGCCAGCGCCGCATAGCCGGACATGAGCCCGGCGAGCGCCGCGGATGCGCCCCGCCCCAGAACCGCCTTGTTGATGCTCACGAACGGAATTCGCAGCCGCCGGCCTGACGGATTGGTCCCGTACCCGAATTTCGGATCTCCGGCGAGAACGTTGACGAAAGCCCCTGAACCCCGCCTGGCGATCGCAAGAGGAATCTCCAGGTGTGAGCACGGGACGGGGGCGCTCCGGCCCCACGCCCTGACCCCTGCCCGTCACCGCGATGTCTGGTCCTTCACCCGGGCCTTCCGGTTTCTTTCCGTCCCCGAGTCTCAGCGGAAGGAGCCGGCGTCGTTCATCCTCAGTAGTTCACGCAGACGTTGCCGAACGTCGGGTTCAGCAGACCGATGACCGACACCGTGTTGCCGCACGCGTTGACGGGAACATGCACGGGCACCTGGATCAGGTTTCCCGACCCGGCACCCGGCGAGTACGCCGCCACACCCCCGGCCCAGCTGTCCGCCGAAGCGGCCGACGCGCCGCCGATCACCGCCGCTCCAGCCGCCAGGGCCAGACCGGCACTCATCCATCCACGGGACATCGCACAACTCCTCGTTCTCTCACTGACCGGCGCATCGGCGCCGCACGGACCCCGACGAGGTCTGCGCATCTGATTCGGCCGTGGGGGCGGCCCGGCTTGGGCGAGGAGATCGCATTCACTCGAAGGGACCAGCAGTCTCGGCGCACGGGCCGTGGCCAGCCGTCCGCCCACCACCGCGCTCAGTGGGCCGCCGCGCCCCATTCGGCGTGCCGCCCGAGCACCTCGTAGAGCGACTCGCCCTCGGCCGTCACGGGCGGCAACAAGTTCTTGCGGGCTTCCTCCTTCGCCTCCTGTAGGAGGCGAAGGAACTCTTCGTCGGTCATCCCACTCACCACATTCGACGTCTGTCACCCGTCATTCGTCGCGACCGCCCTCGTGGATGGGCAGGACGCGGCACCCCTTGCCCGATGGAACCGCGCACAACCGATCGGAGCCGCGCCCGTTCGCAGGGCTGCGGAAGCCCTCAGGATCTTGCCCGCTGACCGTTACGTGCTTTATTGCGCATAGTTCGCATTAAGGGGCTCGGGTGCCCGAGTGGCGTAATTGCGGCTTTTCGTGTCGACCTCTTTTCCGGACCGATTTGCCGGGGGCTGACGCACTTTCACCTGCGCCTTTACGGGAATCCCTCCAGTCCCACCACGCTGTGTGGTGATTTTCCGACCGTGATGGTGACGCTGCGCTCATGCTTTTCTACGGCTTACGCAGCCTGCGCGTGGTGATCCACGCGGCGGCCCGTCCGGCATCCCTTCGCCAGGCCGGCCGCCTCGCTCGGTCACCACCCCCACACGTGCTGAACCCCCGCTTTCCGCCGCGCATCCGGCGGGGGCCGGGTGGGTTCGTAGCCGAAAGGACCAGCCGTAGATGTCCCGTTCCAAGAGGCCCGGTAAGCGCGTCGTCGACCAGTCGCTCCTCGTCCTGGGCGCCGGCGCTCTGGCCACCGGCCTGGCGGTGCTCACCCTCGCCCCGAGCACCAGCGTCGCCTCCAGCCACCGCGAGGCTCCCCTGATCGCCGGTGACCCGCGCGCGGACAACACCGACGTGTACGCGTTCACCAGCCCCGACCGCAGCGACACCGTGACTCTCGTCGCGAACTGGATCCCGTTCGAGGAGCCCAACGGCGGGCCGAACTTCTACCCGTTCGCCGACGACGCCTGCTACACCATCAAGATCGACAACACGGGCGACGGGCGGCCGGACGTCACCTACACCTGGAAGTTCCGCAACGAGATCCGCGACGCGGCCAACCAGTTCCTGTACAACACCGGCCAGGTCACGTCGCTGAACGACCCGGACCTGAACTTCCGCCAGTTCTACGACCTCACCGTCACCGACGAGCGCGGTCAGACCCGTACCCTGCTGCGGAACGCCCCCGTCGCGCCCTCGCGCACGGGCGAGGCGTCGATGCCGAACTACGGCACCCTGCGCAACCAGGCCGTGCTCGGCGTGCAGGGCGGCGGCAAGGCGTTCGCAGGGCAGACCGAGGACCCGTTCTTCGCCGACCTGCGGGTCTTCGACCTCCTGTACGGCGGCGACCTGAGCAAGCGAGGCCAGGACACCCTCGCCGGGTACAACGTCAACACCGTCGCCCTGCAGATCCCCAAGAAGGATCTGGCCCTGCGCGGCAACGCCACCCGCAACCCGGTCATCGGCATCTGGTCGACCACCGAGCGCCGAGGCGCCGACGTCACCGGCAGCGGCCCCAAGGCCAAGACCAAGGACGGGTACCGCCAGGTCTCCCGCCTCGGCAACCCGCTCGTCAACGAGGTCGTCGTCCCGCTGCAGTTCAAGGACGCCTTCAACTCCATCTCGCCCGACCAGGACCGCACCGTCCAGCCGGTCGTCGACAAGGTCTACGACCCGATCCTGCCCAAGCTCATCCAGCAGATCTACGGCATCCCCGCACCGGCCACCCCGCGCAACGACCTCGCCGAGATCTACCTCACCGGCATCTGCAAGGCGTGCGGCCCGATCAAGGCCGACCTGAACGCGCACCGCCTCAACCAGGACGCCGACCTGAGGCAGATCGTCCCGGCCGAGGAACTGCGCCTCAACATGGCCGTGCCGCCCACCGCCCGGCCCAACCGCCTCGGCGTCCTCGCCGGTGACCTGGGCGGCTTCCCCAACGGCCGACGCCTGGCCGACGACGTCATCGACATCTCGCTGCAGGCCGTCGAAGGCGCGGCCCAGACCGGGCAGCTCGTCCCCGCCCTGGCGGAGGGCGACAAGGTCAACGCCAACGAGGTCGCCTTCGGGTCGTCGTTCCCGTACGTGGCTCTGCCGCACACCAAGAACGTCAACCGTTCCGGCGGCGGGAACGGTGTCAAGCAGTCCTCGCTGAAGCCGGCCCAGGCGTCCGCCTTCGGCGCGCTGGGCGCGCTGCTGCTCGGCGTGGGCGGTTACCGCGCCTGGCGTCGCCGCCGCACCGCCTGACACATGTGCCCTGGTGGGGCGCGGCGGCTGCCGCGCCCCACCAAGGCGCCCGTCGCCCCGCCCCCGCACGACCGGAGGATCAGTGCCCGGCCAGAACACCCGCGCCCCCGAACCACCTCGCAGGCGCAGACACCTGCGCAGTACGGCGGTGACCCTCGCTCTCGGGGCGGTCATGTTCGCCGTCGGAGCCGTAGGACTTGCTCCGACCGGGCCCTCGCCGACCGGCCTGACCGAGAACTCTCCGCAGAGTGCCGCCGCCGGGCGGGGGACCGTCGCAGCGCTCCAGGAACGCGTGCGCCGGCTTCCGAAGGACCCGGGCGGGTGGGCCGTGCTGGGAATGGCGTACGTCCAGCAGGCCCGTGCCACCGCCGACCCGGCCACCTACGACCGGGCGGAGAACGCCCTGCGGAGATCCCTGAAGCTCCAGCCGTCCGGCAACCACCAGGCAGAGACGGCCATGGGCGCGCTCGCCGCCGGGCGTCACGACTTCGCAGAAGCGCTCGACTGGGCCGAGAAGGCAACGGCGTCCAACCCGTACAGCCCGACCGCCCACGGCGTACTGGCCGACGCCTACACCCAGCTGGGCCGGTACGAGGAGTCGTACCGGACCGTACAGCGCATGGTCGACCTGCGGCCGGACACCGCCTCCTACGCCCGCGCCTCCTACACCTGGGAGCTGCGGGGCGACCAGCGCCGGGCCCGCGAGCTGATGACTCGCTCACTCAAGGCGGCGGCGACCACGGACGAGAGGTCGTTCGCCCGTACGCATCTGGCGCTCCTCGCCCTGGAGAACGGTGACCCGCGCACAGCGGTCGAGCAGGCGGAGGCCGGGCTGGGGGAAGCCCCACGGGACAGCGCCCTCCTGGAGGCCCGCGCCCGCGCCCACACGGCACTGGGCAACACGGAGAAGGCCGTCAACGACTACACCTCTGCCATCGCGATCGCTCCCCTGCCGCACTACCTGCTCGGCCTGGGTGAACTCCAGCAGTCACTCCGGCGGCCGGAGCAAGCCCAGGCCCAGTACGCGATCCTGCGCGCCCAGGAGGCCATTCGCGCTGCGAACGGGGGCCCGGCCGACATCGACGCCATCTTGTTCGAAGCCGACCACGGCGATGCACGCGAGGCCGTCTCGATGGCCGACACGGCACTGACGGGAAGGCCGTTCATCGCCGTCCACGACGCCTACGCATGGGCCCTGCACCGCGCCGGCCGCGACACCGACGCGCTGGAGCACGCCGATCAGGCCCTCGCCCTCGGCACACGCAGTGCCCTCTTCCACTACCACCGCGGAATGATCCACCAGGCGCTCGGCCACACCGCACAAGCCCGGGACGACCTCCGACGCGCACTCTCCATCGACCCGCACTTCCATCCTCTGCATGCCCCCGAAGCCCGCAGCACGCTCAGCAGAATCGACGACACCGCATGATCCCGACCCTCCTGCGCGCGACCGCCGGCGCGTCAACGGCCCTCCTCATCGCCGCCATCGGCACGCCCGTGGCCTCCGCGCACCCGCTGGGCAACTTCACCGTCAACCACCACACCGGACTCGTACTCCACCCGGACCGCGTCGACGTCCGCCTGGTCATCGACCGGGCCGAGATCGCCGCCATGCAGGAGCTCCCTGCCATCGACAGCGACCGTGACGGCAAGATCGCCACCCAGGAGTCCGCGGCGTACGCACGCAAGAGCTGTGCCACCCTCGCCACGCAGCTGCACGCGACCGCCGACGGCGTGCCACTTCGCTGGGCACCGGTCACGGCCGCCGCCCTGACCCACCATCCAGGTGAGGCCGGGCTGAAGACCAGCAGGCTCCAGTGCACCCTGACCGCCCCGGCCGACCTGCGCGCCCCGGCACACGTCGAGCTGCGCACCTCCTACGACACCCGACGCATCGGCTGGCAGGAGATCACCGCCCGCGGCGACGGCGTGCAACTCCTCGACGCGGACGTGCCCGCCAGGTCATCGACCGACGAACTGCGCCGCTACCCCGAGGATCCGCTGGCCACTCCCTTGGAACAGCGGACAGCGACGCTCCGCACCGCACCCGGCAACGACGGGCCGATCGCCGTCACTCGGAGTGCGACTGACGGCGCCGGTCCCCTCGGCACGGTCCTGGGCAAGATCTCCTCGACCTTCGAATCCGTCGTCGGCTCGCGGGAGCTGACCGTCCCGGTCGGGCTGCTTGCTCTCGTCCTGGCCATCGTGCTCGGAGCTTCCCACGCGGCTCTGCCCGGTCACGGGAAGACACTCATGGCCGCCTACCTCGCCGGCCGTCGCGGAACGCCGAGGGACGCGGTCACCGTCGGCGCGACGGTCACCCTCACCCACACCGGCGGGGTCCTCATCCTCGGCCTCGCCCTTCCCCTGGCCACCCACCTGGCCGGTGAGACCATCCTGACCTGGCTCGGCATCACCAGCGGCCTGCTGGTCACTGGCATCGGTCTGTGGCTCCTGCGCTCCGCCCTCTCCCACAAGAACACCGGCCATCACCACGGTCACGGGCATCACCATCACGGCCACAGCCACAGCCACAGCCACGGACACCACCACCATCATCACCACGGCCACCACCATGGCGAACACGACCCCGCGCCTGTGGTCCCCGACAGCCGCCGCCCCCACACCGAGAACGACCAGGGCAGCCCCGTCGCGCTGCTGACCAGGCAGGATGACGAGCACGCACACGCCCACGCGCACGATCATTCTCACGCCCCCGAGCCGGAGCCCGCGCGGACGACTCGGGGCGGTCTGATCGGGATGGGGGTCGCCGGGGGACTGGTACCGAGTCCTTCCGCTCTCGTCGTCCTGCTCGGCGCCATCGCACTGGGCCGTACCGCTTTCGGCGTCCTGCTCGTCCTCGCCTACGGCCTCGGGATGGCAGCCACCCTCACCCTCGCAGGACTGCTCCTCGTACGGTTGCGCGACCGCGTCGAAGCCGGACTGAAGGCCGCCGCGGCCGACCGCTGGAAGCGGGTACGAAGCCTGGCCCGCTACGCGCCCGTGGGCACCTCGGCCCTTGTCCTCGCAGTGGGCCTCGGTCTCACCGCGCGCGCCGCCATGGGCCCGTGGTGACCCACCGGAGCCGCGGCCGGTGTGGGCCGTTCGCGCGACACCACTCGACCTTCGGGCCGCATGTGCCGAAGTAACACATCGACGCCCGTGCCGACCAGCACGGCAGAGAGGCAGGACCTGATGGGCACAGAACACATCGACACCAGACTGCTGAGGGAGCTGACCGAGCAGTCACAAGACCTCAACAGCGACGCACTGCGCGTCACGCGCACGGCGCTGACGGACTTCACGGAGTCCGCCGAGCCCGGGCGTCGCCGCTGGTGGCAGCGCCGCACCACGGTGCTCGGCGCGGCAGGCGCCGCCACGCTGCTCGGGGCGGCACGCGCGACGGCCGCGACCAGCAACGACATCATGGCGCTGCAGACCGCCGCGTCACTGGAGAACCTGGCCGTGAACGTCTACCGGACCGCGGCCGGGCTGCCGTTCATCAAGAACGGCAACAAGACGGTCGTCGCGTTCATCACCAAGACCACCGAGCAGCACACCGCGCACGCCAAGGCGTTCAACGCGGCAGCCACCAAGGCCGGCGGCAAGGCCCAGAACGCGCCCGACCCCAAGTACGCGGCGATCGTCAAGGAGAAGCTCCCGACGATCAAGACCCCGGCGGACGTCGTGGAACTGGCCATCACCCTTGAAGACGTCGCGGCGCAGACCTACACCAAGAACATCGGGCAGGTCGAGGACCGCAACCTGCGGCAGCTCTTCGCCTCCGTCGCCCCGGTCGAAGCCCAGCACCGGGCCACACTGCTGGCCGTGCAGGCACTGCTGGCCGCGGACATGCCCGAGCTGATCGCCATCCCCACCGATGTCGCCAAGCTTCCGGCGGCCGCCGGGAAGGTCGGGTTCCCCGATGCCTTCTACCCGACCAAGAACGCCTCCCCGGTCAGCGAAGGGGCCGTGAAATGAGCAACCACAAGGACGGCTGGGAGCTGCCCATCAGCGAAGGTGAACTCTCCCGCCTGACCGGAGAGATGCGCGACGCCCACGAAGCGACCCTGCCGGTCATGCAGGCCTCGGCACGCGACATGGTCCAGGGCGTGTTCGACCTCAGGCGGACCGGTCCGCAGGCCGATCAGGAGCAGCCCCCGTCCCTGGGGCGCCGGAACTTCCTGATCGGCGCCGGCGCGGGCGCGGCCATGCTGACCCTGGCCGCCTGCGGAGGCGGCAGCTCCGACATCAGGGCCGCGGCCCCCAGCCCGTCGGGTTCACCGTCCGCAGGCACCTACACCGGGGATCTGAAGGTCGTCGCCCTGGCCGCGGCACTGGAGAACCAGGCCGTCGCCGCGTACCAGGCCGCCCTCGCCGCGGCCAAGGCCGGCAAGCTCGGCACCGTACCTCCGGCCGTCGCCACCTTCGCCCAGACCGCCATGAGCCAGCACCAGGACCACGCCGAAGCGTGGAACGCGGTCCTTACGGGGGCCGGCAAGCCGAAGATCACCGGGGTCCCGCTCTCCAACCACGACGACGTCGTCAAGGCACTGGGCCAGGTCAAGGACGTCCCCGGGGTGGCGAAGCTGGCGCTCCAACTGGAGGACCAGGCGACCGAGACGTACGTCTTCGCCACGTTCAACGTGAAGGACATCGGCGGTGTCAACACGGCGGCAACCATCGCCCCCGTCGAGGCGATGCACGCCGCGATCCTCCACTTCATCCTCGGCCAGTACCCGGTGCCCGACGACTTCATCAGGACCGACAAGGCCGCCAGCCCCGACCTCCTCACCGTCTGAGCTCCACAGGCACCCGGCAGACCCGCGGACCGGCGTGATCACCCGAGTGCCGGGGGCCGGCACGCATCACCTGGCGCCCCCGGCACTCGGGCCTCAACGCCCAGCACAGCACCCCCAGGAGAATCCCTTGCTCACCCGACCCCGCATCCGCAGGCCGCACGTTGCCCTGACGATCACCCTGCTGTGCATGCTCATCCCCCTCGTCAGCTGCTCCGACTCCGGCGGGTCCGCCCCCACCTCCCCCTCGTCACCAGCCACGTCAGCCACGGCAGCCCAGGAAGCACGCATCGTCATCAAGGACTTCCGCTTCGAACCGGCCGACCTCACCGTCGCACCAGGAACCAAGGTGTCCGTGGTGAACGAGGACTCGACCCCGCACACCGTGACGGCCGAAGCCGCCAACGCCTTCGACACCAGCACCATCGAAGGCGGCAAGACCGCCACCTTCACCGCACCGCCCACCGCCGGCACGTACCGCTACCTCTGTGACATCCACCAGTCCATGAGGGGCACCCTCACCGTCCGCTGACCCGCACGGCCACGAGACCCCTCACGCCGGAGCAGCCCCATGCCCCACGATCCGACTCGGCCGGACACCGCACACCGGAAGCTTCGCGCAGTCGCCCGCGGACTGGCCGCAACCGGCCTGGCAGTCGACGCCTACCTCCACGCTCACCTCGCCGAACGCTACGACGCGGTCAGCGCCACCATCAGCCAGGGCACCCTCTTCAGAATCGAAGCCGCCATCGCCGCCCTTGCGGCGCTGCTGGTCCTCGTCTGGCGCCATGCTCTGGCAGACGTCTTCGCCTGGACCGTGGCAGCAGGCGGACTCGCCGCACTCCTGCTCTACCGCTACGTCGACGTCGGTGAACTCGGCCCCCTGCCCAACATGTACGAACCAGCCTGGTTCACCGACAAGAACATCGTCGTCATCGCCCAAGTGGTCGCCCTCATCGCCACCTCGGTCCTTCTCCTCACCCGACGACGCAGACGGCACCTCGCCTGACCTGTACCGCTCTTCGTGGTCGCCACCATCGAAGCTCTCACGGCCATTCAGTCAGCCGACCGATCCTCGCCTCGACGGGCTGGCCGCACGACTGACGATCACGCCTGTTTTGCTCCGCGGCTCAGGCGCCGTACGGCGAGGTAGCTGCCCGCCACGACGGCTCCGACGGCCAGGGTAAGACCTATGCCCGTATGCAGATCCGTGGGGCGGGATGCTCCTCCGATTCCGGCCCGGGTGCCACGGCTCGGAACGACGGGAGCCGCTGGCTGGACGACGGTGGCACTTGGAATCCCCGGCTGGACAGTGGTGGCGCTCGGCCCACCGGCTGCACGGGGTCCGTGCTGGTGCGCCTGGGCAGTGCTTCGCAGGCGATGCCGTCATCGGGGCCCTGGTCTTCGTCGAGCCGGTTCGGGTCACTCGTGTCTCGGTTGAATTCCGCCTGGGCGTCTTCCTGGGAGCGGAAGTCTCAGTGATCGAGATCCTGAGCGTGACACCGGACAAGGGGACGATAGGGGTGATGGCCAGGGCTATACCGGCGACCGCGCTGCGACTGCTCATCAGAAGACCTCCTCAGCCAGCGTCCTGCAGACGTCACCCCACGCTATGAGCGGTTCACGTACGGAACGCGTGGCGCTAGCCCGAACGGGCCGGAATTCCCACCCACGACGTTAAGGCGCCGCGCTCCGGCCGTGCCTGTTTCTCGAGTACAGGCCGCAGCTGACTCCTGCCTGCTCTCCCCAACCGGAGGGCCGCCTGACAGCCGCTGCCGTCGTCGACATGCTCGCCGTCCGCGACCTGCCGCCGGGCGACAGGGCTCGGGCTGCTCGGCGGGTTGTGGTCAGTTCTGGTCGAGGGGGAGGGCGATGTCGGTGACCCGGCGGGATGCGGGGAACGTGCCGATGAGCTGGGCCTGTCCGGTGAGGACGTCCACCTTGTAGAAGCGGTGGCTGCCGCCGGTCTTGAGGGCGGCGAATCCGTGGTTCGTGCCCTTGCGGGGGAGTAGTAGATGTCGAAGCCGGCCGAGGGTCCGGCGTTGACTCCGAGGTTGCCGGTGGGGGCGAGTGTGCCGGCGTTGGCGGGCGACTGCAGTGAGACGCGGTCGTTGGTGGTGTCGATGTCGAACAGCGAGCGGCGCGGCGGGGTCGTCGATGTTGGGACGCAGGTTCTGGCCCGTGTCGCTGATGACACGCAGGCGGTTGGCCGCGGGGTTGAAGTCGACGCCGAAGTACCAGCCGGAGAGCGCGACGGTGAGCCGGGAAACCTTCACGGCCCTGGCGTTCTTGTCGAGGGTGTAGATGCCTCCTCGGTCGCCGACGCCGTACAGCTTGCCGTTCTGGACGCGGAAGTCGATTCCGACCAGCTTGGTGTCGGACTCACGCATCCGACCGGACGCGTGCTGTGACGAGCGTCGGCCCTTCGGTCACGCCGGGCCACCGCAGGCGGGCGTTCGAGGGAAGCCGCCGCCTGTCCGGGCGGTCGTGGCGACCCTCACCGCGTGACCAGGCCAGCCGCTTTGTTCCGGCACCGCATGTACTCGTCCGCGCGACGGCATCCGCCGTGCCCTGCGGTACTACACGGAACATCAGCCGCACGCCGACCAGGCCGCCAGGACCTCCGTCGCGCCGGGTGCTGGGGCCCGCGGCGCCGGATTGGCGGCAGGGGAGGACAGACGACCATTCGGCCTAACTTCTGTGACCGGGGGGAGGGTCGTGCTGTTGGGAGGGTGTCCATGCCGCACTCCTGCGGCGGGTCCAGTTTCCAAGGAGATCTCCATGTCGCGTTTCGCAAAGTCGGTAGCCGTAACCCTCGCCGCTGGTGCCATGGTGGCCGGGGGCGCCGGAATGGCCGCCGCTGACGCCGTGGCCGAGGGCGTTGCCGTGGGCTCTCCCGGCGTGCTGTCCGGCAACGTCGTCCAGGTGCCCATTCACATTCCGATCAACGTCTGCGGCAACACCGTCAACGTCGTCGGCCTCCTCAACCCCGCCTTCGGTAACACCTGCATCAACGGCGATTTCAAGGACGGCCACAAGGGCGAGCACAAGGGCGAGCACAACGGCGAGTACTGACAGCACCACCGGTTGTGACGTCCTGCTGAGAGCAGGATGCCGACCGCAGGTCCGCCAGCTTCAAAAAACAGCCGCAGGGCAACCGCCCTGAACAAAACGGCCTCCCCCTTCCTCCGGGGGGAGGCCGCGGGCGTACCTGATGTGGTCGCCGGACCGCGCCAGGGTGCCGCCGACGCCGAGGTGGGGTTCGTGCCGGGCTGCCACGACCGGCCCGGACCTGACACGGCGCGGATGCGGATCGCGGGCCCGGACTTCAGTCCGGGGATCTGGCCGCAGCGACTGAACCATCACCTGCTCGGCTGATGCCCGGGCCGCGCCGCTTGCGGAAGTTCTTCCGCAGCCCGCCATCCTTCCGCACCCACATCCCCTCCCATCTGGACGCGCACGGACAATCGGCGTCCCAGAGGGTCCGGCGGTGTTCCTTTCGGGGAGTGCCGTTGTGTGGCAGGGAGTCCGACGGACACGGCTCCGCGCCCAGGCCGAGGGCCTGCATCTGACCGACGTCGGTCCGGTGGAGATAGCCGTGCCCCCCCGCGACCGCGAAGGCACGTTCGAGCCGAAGATCGCCAGGAAGCGGCAGAAGCGCCTGTCCGGCGTCGACGAGATGGTCATCTCCCTGTCCGCGAAGGGCCTGACCACCGGCGAGGTCCAGGCCCACCTCGCTGAGGTCTGTGGCGCGGATGTCTCCCGCCAGACGATCTCAAACGATCACCGACAAGGTCATGGACGGCATGGCCGAATGGCAGAACCGGCCTCTGGACGCGGTCTATCCGGTGGTCTTCATCGACGCGATCCACGTGAAGATCCGCGACGGCGCCGTTGCCAACCGGCCGATCTACGTCGCCCTGGCCGTAACCACCGAGGGCCGCCGCGACGTCCTCGGGCTGTGGGTCGGCGACGGCTGCGAGGGCGCCAAGCACTGGACGCATATCCTCACCGAGATTATGGCCGGAGAACGCCCGCCATCCGCCCCTCCTTGCCACGTCGGCGAGCACGCGGGTAGAGGCGCGCCACGAGCCAGGGCGCCTGCCGACGCTGGGCACGTCGGCAGGAAGACGCAGACAGGAGCCGTAAACGCGCTCCGACAAGCCGCACCCGGCGCAACCGTCACTCAGGGGGCAAGCTCCACGGAAAGTGAGCCAGAACCCGAGAACTGTCTGCCCAAGGACTCGAAGAAGCCGCCCTTCAACGCACCTGTCACCATCGTGCACAAATGGGCCTTCGAGGCCGTGGGCAAAGACAACCGCGTCGTGCGGGGTGGGTGCGCGGCAGGACCGTCTCCCGGACATACGCCTTTCCAGGTGCTCCACCCCCAGCCGGGGGTACTGGAGGTCGTTGCAGGATCGCCTGAGATGCTGGCAGCATGATCGTTCCCTTCCTTGTCGGCGTCGTCATACTGGCTGGCGTCCTCACCTTGGCCGTGTGGGTCTGCATCAAGTACGTGCAGGCCTGCCGGGAGCGGCGCGCCTGAGCCCCGCCGTCCCGACAGACGCCATGCCGCCCAGCTCCACCAATGCACGCTGCGCCCCCGGCTGCGCCCCCGGGCCTCCAGCCCGCCACCAGGTCACCCACCTCAGCCGTGGGGACGCCTTCCCTTCCAGGAGCTCGAGCACCTACACCCCAGGCCTGTTGCTGTGACGGAGTGGTGATCTTCAGGGTGCTGGGCTGCGCGGCCCACCCCTTGTGATGCGGCGGGCGGCGGGGCTTTCCGCGCGCCGGCGGCATGCTGGTGGGCAGGAATCGAGGTGGGATTACCGAGTCGTCCCAGTCGATCCCACCGGCGGCATCGGCTTTGGCCTGTACCTGCTGGAGTAGCCGTTCCCAGGTACGGTCGGCTGGCCAGCGCCGGTGGCGCTCGTAGACGGTCTTCCACGGCTGGCCAGCGCCGGTGGCGCTCGTAGACGGTCTTCCACGGCCGGCCAGCGCCGGTGGCGCTCGTAGGCGGTTTTCCACGGCCCGTAGCGTTCAGGCAGGTCACGCCACTGCACCCCCGGTTCGCACCGGTGCAGGATGCCGTTGCCCACCTGGCGGTGATCGCGCCACCGCTCGCAGCGGTTACTGCCCGCGGGCCAGTGGCTCCAGACTTCGCTACTCCGCCCTCTGTCAGATCCCCCCGGCCAGTCACGCAAGAGCCGACGAACCAGTAGGCGACATTGTTACGGGTCAGCACCTGCGATGCCACCACGCCAACTCCGGCTCTGTCGTCGCCTCGTGGTGCGTTCGCCCGAGGAGCACCGCGTCCAGGCGCTCGACCTGCACCCGAAGTTCGCTGGAGGCCCTTGGCGGAAGCATAAACAGGGCATCCTGCAGCTTGTCCCGGGCCCAACCCTCGCCGCAGCAGAGACAGGTGAACTCCGCCTCCCCTTGTCTCCACCGGCGCCTCGTGCCGTGGACGCGCACGGACCACACCCTCAGCGCCACCGCCACGATGCCCGGAGACAACCGATCCCGTTCGAGCACACGGACAGCGGCATTCGCCGCTCCCGACAGCCCCGTGACATCGCGATACCGTGCCCAGGGTCTACCCCCCCAGCCGCGTTCCCGCGGCCGAAGTGACGCTGGTGTTCTACGAGGCACGGCCCCTTCGGATGTATGTCATGGGCGGCATCCTCCCATAACCCAAGATCGGCCGGACAGAACCTAGCTGGGCTTGAGGGTGAGGCCTCCGGGGGAGACAGCGACTTCGCCGGTCGCGGCCTCGAGCGTGGTGGGGGTGAGGTAGTGGCGCTGAACGTCCTCCTCAGGATTGCCGACTCCTCCGTGTCCAGTAGTCGCTCATCGGGGCATTCAACAGCGATCGAGACGCTCCTACCAGCAATATTCCCCACTATCGGCAGCCAGATGAGATGACCTCCAAGGATCAATCAGTGGCCTCGTTGAAGCCGAGGCAGACGTCAGCCGACGAGGCTTTTCCCGAATGGGCCGACAGGGCTTCGTGGGCGTGGCCTGCTTGACCCGCCAGGCCGCCGCCTGCACAGTCGGGGTGCGGCACCGCGGCAGCGCCGCTTCCCTCTGTCGGCTGGCCCCTCGTCCACGGGGCGCGGACGACCCTGACAGCCAGGAGCGACTGGTCCGATGGTCCTCGACCTGGTAGTGATCGGTACGGCTATCACCCTGGGGCCCCTGCATAACAGCGCGTTCATCCTGCTGCTCTCCTCGCGGCGGGGCGTCCGTAAGGGTCTGGCGTTCCTGTTGTCGTGGCTGGCCAACCTGATCGCCGTGATCGCCGTCGTGGTGCTGCTGACGGGCGGGCAGCCTCCGGCTCGACATAGCGCGCCCTCGACCGCCGCGCTGGCCGCGAAGCTCGCCATCGGTCTGGCCCTGGTGCTGTACGGCGCGCACCGGCGGCGCCGGCCGCCCCGCCCGCACGGCCCACCGCGCTGGGCCGCGCGGATCGACAACGCATCCTGGGTCACGGCAGCCGGTCTGGCGTGGCTGCTGCAGCCCTGGGGACTCGTGGGCGCCGGTGCCGCAGCGGCCCTTGAGGCGAACCTCTCCACCGCTGGGGACTGGCTCGCGCTGACCTGTTACTGCCTGCTGGCCACCCTCAGCCTCATCGTCATGGAGATGTACGCGGTCTGGGCGCCCACGGCCGCGAACGCCCGGCTGAACGCCCTGCGGAACTGGCTGGGGCAGCACCAGGAACAACTGATCGTCACGATCTCCCTGCTCGCCGGTCTCTGGCTGACCGCCGTGAGCATTTACGAGCTGGTCTCCTGAAGCAGGCGGGCCCCGGTTGCGATCCCTCTTGTTCGGCTTGATGGCGTCGACGAGTAATCCTTCGGGGAGGTGACGGGGCCCTCAGGTTTCAGCTGGTGCGTTGCAGTGTGGGCGGGGTCCAGTCGCCGGTGAGGGCGGGCTGCTGGGGCCAGCGCAGGCGGAGGAAGACGTTGAAGCTGCCCGCGGGTGCGGGGAGCTCGCCCAGCGCGTGGCTGACGCTGTTCCCTTGGCCTAAAACCTTTCTGTCCCGGGCATGCTGTCGGCCACAGCGCCGACCGCCGGGCGCCCTTCCCCAGGAGGTCCGCCCCGCCATGCACTCCTCCGTGCCCGCTTCCCTGCTGTCTCGACGCGGTCTGCTGCGTGCCGCCCTGGGCACCGCCGCCGTCGCACCGCTCGCGGTGCCGCTCGCCGCGACGCCCGCGCGCGCCGCCGACGCGTACGACGCGCTGCGCGTGACGTGGCGGGAACTGATCCTCGGTACGAACGTCACTCCGACCGCCGAGCCCTTCGCCTCGAAGCTCGCCGCGCTCGGCGACACCGCCCGTGGTCTGCGCTCCTCCATGGCACGGACGAACGGCTCGCTCTGGCCGGACCTGCCCTACGCCGACCCCGAGCCGGACACGGACGCCGAGTCGTACACATACTCCGGGAACCTCAACACCAGTTACAACCGACTGCGCACCCTTGCCGAGGCGTACTCCCAGCCCGGCACGGGTCTCACCGGCGACACGGCCCTGCGGGCCGAGATCCTCGCCGGGCTCGACCACCTCCACGACCAGGCGTACCACCCGACACACGCCCGCTACGGCAACTGGTACAACTGGCAGATCGGCATTCCGCAGGCGCTGCTCGACATCGACATCCTGTTGTACGACCACCTCGGCGCGACCCGGATCGCCGAACACTGCGCCGCCGTCGACCACTTCGTCCCCGACAGCGTCGTGGCGAACTACACCGGCACGTCCACCGGCGCCAACCGGGTCGACCTGTGCCGGGTCCTCGCCCTGCGGGGCGTCGTCGGCAGATCCGCCGCGAAGCTGACCCTGGCCCGTGACGCGCTCACGCCGGTCTTCCCGTACGTCACGAGTGGGGACGGGCTCTTCGCCGACGGGAGCTTCATCCAGCACACCTACGTCCCCTACGCGGGTTCGTACGGCGCGGTCATGCTCGGCGGCCTGTCCCTGCTGTTCACGCTGCTCAAGGGTTCGCCATGGGAGGTCACCGACGGTGGTCGGCAGGTGGTGTTCGACTCGGTGGAGAAGGCGTACGCACCCTTCCTCTTCAACGGTCTGGCCATGGACGCCGTATCCGGACGGGCGATCAGCCGGGGGATACAGAAGTCGGACACCCGGGGCGTCCGTCAGGACGACCATCTGCGCGGCCACGCGATCATCGCGTGCGTCACGCTGCTCGCGCAGACCGCGTCGGCGGTGGAGAAGGCCCGCTGGGAGGGGATGGTGAAGGGCTGGATCGCCCGCGACCACTACAGTCCGCTGCTCGTCAGCCCCGCGCTGGGCGTCGCCGCGCTCGCCCGCCTCAAGGCCGTCAACGACGGCGCGGCCTCGGTGAGCCCCGAACCGTCCGGCCACCGCCTCTTCTCCGGTATGGACCGGGCCGTGCACCGGCGCGCCGGCTGGGCGGCCTCGCTCTCCATGTCGTCGAACCGGATCACGTACTACGAGAACGGCAACGGCGAGAACCTGCGCGCCTGGCACAGCGGCTCGGGAATGCTCTACTGGTGGGGCGACACCTTCGCCAACGGCCAGTACAGCGACGACTTCTGGCCGACGGTCGACCCGTACCGGCTGCCGGGCACCACCGCCTCCCGCAAGCCGCTCGTCGACGGTGAAGGCGGCACCTGGGGCGCGGCCCGGCCCGACGTGCGCTGGGTGGGCGGGACGACCGACGGCACGCACGCGGCCGTGGGCCAGTACCTCAAGGGCCTGTCCTCCACGCTGCTGGCCAAGAAGTCCTGGTTCTTTCTCGACGACGCGATCGTCTGCCTGGGCTCCGGGATCCACGGGCGCGACGGCACGGGCGTCGAGTCGGTCGTGGAGAACCGCAACCTCGGTGAGACCGGCGTGCACGCCTTCACCGTCGACGGCACGGCCCAGCCGACCACGCTCGGCTGGAGCGCCACCCTCACCGGCGCGCGGTGGGCGCACCTCGCCGGTCACGCCGGGTACGTATTCCCCGGCGGCGCCCCGGCGTTGAAGGCCCTGCGCCAGGCCCGGACGGGCGCGTGGTCGGACATCAACAAAGGCGCCGTGACCGATCCGGTCACCCGCCGGTACCTCACCCTCTGGTTCGACCACGGCACCGATCCGACCTGGGCCGCGTACTCCTACGTCCTGATGCCCGGCGCGAGCCAGGCGCAGACGGCCGCCCGCGCGGCCGACACGAACTGGCTCACCGTCCTCGTCAACACCAAGGAACAGCAGGGCGTACGCGTTCCCGCGCAGGGTTTCACCGGCATCAACTTCTGGCTCGGTGGCACGGTCGGCGGCGTCACCGCGGGCGCCCCCGCGTCCGTGCTGATCCGGGAGTCCGGTACCACCGCCACGGTGTGCGTCTCCGGCCCCCTGCGCGACGGCGCGACGATCGACCTCACCTGGAACCGCCCCGTGTCGGCGGTGCTGTCCAAGGACGCGACGGTCCAGGTGGTGGCCACGGGTTCCGCGCTCCAGCTCCGGATCACGCCGGGAACGCTCGCCGCCACGCACAAGGCGGTGGTCAGGCTCGCGTGAAACCCGCCGCGACGCGCCCGCGTGCGCGCGGGGGAGGGCGGCTCGGGCCCTACGGCGGGCCGATGCGACCTGTTCCCAGGTGGGCCCTCCTCTCGTCGGGGTGCGCCCCCGAGATCGCGCCGCCGACGCACTCATCAGTGTCCTGGTCAGCAAGCAGAACCATGCTGGTGGGGGCAGTGATCAGGAGGAGCCAGACGGCTGCGAAGCCGGCGTCGGCGGTCACTGAGGCGAACACCAGGGGAAGCGCGGCCGTGACCACCAGGCCGAGATAGACCAGCGAGGCGGGGTTGGCGAACGTGAGCCGGACGAATGTGCGGGCATGGCTGTCTCGCATGTGCGATTCCTCCTGGGCGGATCGGTTCCGCCGTGTAGACGACGCTTCCATCGTGTGGCAGGGCGGCCCCCCGGCGCCTGAGTAGCGCTACGCACAGCGATGTGGGGGCCTGTGCGTTGTGGGCCGCGAGGGCCCGCGGTAATGCTTCGGGACCGGAACCCCGAAGCCATCTCGTCCTGCATGGGCCTGGGTAGCCGCAACCTCGCGTCGGCACCGGATCGTGGAGCGGCTGACCCTGAGCGCGGCCCCACGCTGGGTCGGCCCCCCATTTCGGCCCATCGAAGACCCCATGGCGGGTAAGCGCTCGAGCGAGGGCGCGGCCCGGGTGCCACCTCGGAGCATTCCGCGATTGACCACACGTCTCATCGGCATTGCTCGTGCTCGTCGATACGCTGGACCAGGTTCGCGGGCCTTCTCACACAGAGCAAGTCCGCCTGCGCCATCACCGACGGGCCGTACACAAGCGCGGAAGACTGACTGAGGATCAGCATCGCGCCGTCCTTGGCCCGCTTACCGCCGCCGGTGTCGCCGAGCTCGTGGAGTGCCCGCCCCCTCTTCGGAGCGCATCGGGATGTCCTGCGACGGCGCACGGTGCAGGGATCCTGAGCTGTCGACTGCCCGTAGCCTTCCTCCATGCAGGCAACTTTGATGATCTACGGCGGCACGGCCGCGCCCGATGCAGACGTGCCCCGTACCGGGGGTGTGCCGCTGGCCCCCGAGGGGTTCACCTGGCCGGTGTGCGGCGACTACTGCGGAGGGCCGATGCAGTTCTTCGCACATCTGCCGGTCGAGTACGGCGTCCTGTCGGTGTTCGTGTGCCAGAACGAACCGGGCGCCTGCGAGCTGTGGGACGCGACCTCCGGGGCGAATCGGGTCCTTCTTCTCCCGTCCACGGGACTGGTACCGATGGCCGTACCCGAGAAGGGCGTGACGCTTCTGCCTGCAGTGTCGGCGATCACGACCCGGGTCGTGACGCTCGAACCTTCGGAGGACCCCAGCGACGATCTCCGGCGCGACGCATACGACCTCGCCCGTTCAGGGTGGAAGCGGGAGCCCGGCGAACGGTTCGGGAAGCAACGCGAGGTGCTCGGATCGCTCGGCGGCAGCCCCTCCTACCTGGACGACGACCGGTTGCCCGGGTGCCCCTCCTGCTCCGGCACGACGGAATTCGCGGCACACCTGGAGGAGGGGATCGACCGGCAGACCGCGATGAACCTCGGCGGCCAGTTGGGCTACGTCTTCGTCTGCCGCACCTGCTCCGAGGGCGCCTTCCTCACGGGCTGACCGCGCCTGTGGCGGCGGGCCTGGGACGCAGCGCGGCGTGAGGCGTACGCGACACGACCAGGGCGCGGCCGTTAGCCTGGTCGCGGTGACCGCGCGGACGAACCGTCAGAAGGCGGACTGAGACCCGGCGACGTGGATGCCGCCGGCCCCGGGCGCGACCTGCCGCGACCTCGCCTCGCCGTGTGGACCGCGACCAAGCTCCGCTGGGGCCAGGCCGCCGACCAGCGTGAGAGTGACGCCATCAGCGTCTACGCCGGCGGTCCGTGTGAGACCACCGTCGTCCCTACACCCCGGCCCCGTAACCGGCGCAGCCCGCGGGCCACGCACCGGACCGCCCGTCGGCGGCCGCTCGTTTCGGCTACAGCGGCCCGCCGGCGTGGTGGGCGGCGGCCGACGACTGCGACGTCGTCGACCGGAATGCCAGGAACCTCCACCGCGCTCGTCGTACCGGGGGCGCTCCCCTGAGCCAACCCTTCGGGTGGCCTTTACCTCTGGCGGCGGCCCCGGGTTGCCCTGACACGTCCCACCATCGATGGGCGGGACTGGAGGGGCGTGTTGGTCAGTCGACGGTCCAGTCGCGCAGTTGGCGGGCGATGCGGGCGACGCCCAGGGTCCCGTCGGCGGCGTCGCGCACGAGGGCGACGGCTGCTTTGGGCGGGTAGTCGAGCTGGTGGCCGTTCAGGGCGAGGTAGGCCTCGGTGGAGTGCCAGGCGAACGCCTCGCCCGAGTGCTCGAGGCAGGGCAGCTTCACCAGGGTCTGCAGCAGGGCAGCAGCCTTGAGGTGAAGTGAGTCGTAGACGTCGCGTCCCATGGCGCCGGCGTTGACCCGGGAGACAGCTGCGTACAGCGGGCCGAGATCGTCGACCTGCGGGTCGCCGTCGAGTAGCTCGGCGGCGTGCAGGAGGAAGGTGATGTCGAGCGGGTACGGCGGTCCGGGCTGGCTCACGCGGCCTGGCCCCGCTTCTGCTGCTCAAGCTCGGTGCGGGCCTGCCGCTCGGCGGCCCGCTGCTCCTGTGAGAGGTCAGTGGTGCTGGGTTCGGCGGCGAACGCGGCCCCGCTGCGCGCCGTCGACTGCTTGAAGCCTTCCAGGAACCGCTGCTCGACCGCAGTTGCACGGGCATAAGCGGCGGAAAGGATGTACTCCTGCAGGCTCACACCCTCCTGCTTCGCCGCGGCCGCGATTGCAGCCCGCTGCTCAGGGTCGGGGAAACGCAGATTCATGGCCTTCGGCTCCGTCATAGCGCCAACGGTACCACCGGTACCATGCTGCGGGCAGGGCCCTGCCGGCAGCCGCCCGTCTCATTCCTCCACCGCGGGTTTGGCCTGCTGCCGTACAACGCGAAGGGGATGCCCGAGCGAACACACCGTGGACTTCACCTTCGGCTGGATACGCCAGATGGTGGAAGCGGGAGGGTGGGTGTACGAGGTGTGGAGCGAGCCACCACAGGCACGGTGGCTGCCAACGGCGGGTGACCTACTGGCACGCCATCAACCTATAGACCCTGCAGTGGGCCGAGAGCGGCATCTCTCTTGGCCGTGACGTCAATGCCGCTCGAGCAGGCAGTGAACGGCACGGCCCGTCGGCGCGAAGCCGACGGGCCATGACTGGCCGGGGAACTATGGTCGTCACAAAGGGCTTCAGCTGATAAAGGAGCCCGCGGCACAGGCGCTCGCGGTCACCCAGACGTGCGACCGGATGTTGTTGTTCATGTTCGCGTCGTTGGTGAAACGGTTTCGGCTGAGGTCGTCCACGTACAACTCGCCCGGGCTGAGGCAGCCGTACGAGGTGGAGTCCGGCTGATCGCGCCAGTAGAAGGCCACGACATCCTTGCCGCCGATGAAACCGCTGTTCATGACCGACGATGCGCTGTCCGCGTCTGAGCCTTGGAAGGGCCCGAAGCCGTCGCCCCACGAGGGGTCATTGCCGGGGGTTACGCCGAGGAGGGACCCGCCGCAGTCGGTGCCGTCCCAGGCGCGAACGTTGCCGTCACGGCCGTGCGAGTTCCAGTTGGCGTTACAGCCGGGGCCCGCGTGGGCCGCGGTCGGGATGGCGATGCCGAGGGCCGCGACGCCCAGGGTGGCAACGAAGACGGTCAGTTTGCGCATGACGGATTCCTGTTCTGGTTCCGCCTCGTGGGAGGCGTGGGCGGGTTGACGAACCGCGAGCGTTGTCGCGGGGTCTGTCCATGACAAGAGGTCGCGGAAGTCGGGAGCCCGAGCGATCCGAATCAGGCACGGGCGGGCACTAGGCGCTCGGCGCGGGCGAGGGCGCGCCGCTGCATCTGCAGGCGGGCGTCGAGTAGGTCGCCGTACTGACCGGCCAGTTCGCCGACGTAATGGGCCTCGCGCCGCTCGCCGATCGAGCGGAGAGAGACGGACCGGGCACAGGTGGCGTCGGCGACCGCGATCCGCGTCTCGTTCGCGAAAGTCCTGGCCTCCTCGGCCTGGGTCTGCTCCGCGCGGTGCTCGCGCGCGGATCGACGGGCCTCGGCGGGATCGGGGAAGGGGTGGCCCGCCTTGCTCATACAAGTCGACCAGGCGCCCACCGCGGTCGTGAACTCCTTGTCGCGCAGCAGCTTGCCCACGTACAGGGGGCGCAGGTTTCTGGCGGTCGCGTCGGTGCGGAACCACGCCGCCGGATCGCCGTACAGCACCTTCTCGGCCTGCCCGGCGCAGCCGCCGGACTGCTTGGTGATCGTGCCGCCGGACGGTGTCGTCGACTTCAGCAGTACTGCGTTCCGCCCACGGTCCATCGCGGTGTCGTAGGCCGTCTGGCGCGAACGGGAAAGGGACTTGCGGTAGGCGATGTTGGGGTTGCGCAGGCGGGCACGGTCCTCTTTCGCCATGATCCGGCTGCCGTAGCCGTGACTGCGCGCCCAGTCGATGTCGTCCTGGACGTAACCAATCGGCCGGCTCTCCTCCAGGGTCAGCGACTTCTCCTCCCAGAAGTGGAATCCCTGCTGCCTCATACAGCGCGTGATCAGGTGCTGCTCGGCGTCGGCGATCCGCAACTCCTGGGCATAGGTGAGCTTCTCACCCACTACCGAGGTGCGCTGGGACGCCTCGGTGGCCGCCGTGCATCCGGTCAGGATGAGCGAGACCAGCGCGACGATCGCTCCGACCGGGGTGGTCGGGCGTTGGGTGTGGCGTCCACTCGAGACCTCCGTCCGGCGTGGGGCGTCAGTGCGCTTCATTGGAATGCTCCCGGGGCGAGGTTGAACTGGCCTGGGGGCTTCCCCCGAAGCGTGGACACCGTTTGCCAGGCGGCAGCAGTCAGCTTAACTGAGCTCCGCCTGGAAGCGATCGGGATGATGCCGCCAAGTCCACTGACGACGCGTCGCGTTGTGACCGGATAGTCCCTGGAACGCGGCGTGACTGCCTCACGCGCTCCTGGCCGACGCTTCCTTTCTTGGTGTCTCAGGTCAAGGTCTCATCGAAGCTCTCCGCAGCGGCATGGTCCCGCTGGTGCCGACCGCTCTGTCAAGAGCGGGTCATGGCGAGTCGGCTGGCTGCGGGATGACGGCCCGAATGCCGCGTCGACAGAGGTGCCCACGGATCGCGCGGGAAGAGTGGGCCGGGTCGGCCGGGACGACCTGGGGGCGGGTCCTTGGCCTACCGAGTCCGCCTCGCGTGATGCGGATTGCGGCCATGACGGCCTCGAAGGCCATCGCGTCACCGGTCTGGCCCGTGGTGACGTGGATGGGCAGAGCTGTGCCCGGTTGTCACGAGCCAGGTGGTCCTTCCTGCTCAAGCCACCGAGAGAGTGTCCCACCGCGTGATCCTCGGGCTCGGACCCGGCGCCGCGGTACCGTCGTCGTGACCTCGCGCGGAAGCGCCCGGCCTTCGGCCCCGGTATGGCTTGAGCCCAGTCAAAATGATCGAAAAAGTGGTCCTCGGTGCTGGAGGCATTGGCTGACTGCGGATGAGATGCACGAGCGCCAGCCCTGACAGGGCGAGGCAGTCTCTTCGTAGCGTGGATGCTGGCCCGCTGATCCCACAGGTGAGGCCGGGAACAGGTAAGGCGGCCTGCCTCGCCGACGGCACCGACGAGCAGTTCCTCACCTTCCTCAATACCTTCCAGCCCGACGAGAACCTGGACGTCGGCGGCTCCGCCGACCGGGCCCAGGCCCTGACCTGGGGCCGCATCCCAAAGACCTACATCCGCCTGGCCGACGACACGAGCCTGCCCCTCGCCATACAGGACCGCCTGATCCACGAGGGCCACGAGCTGACACCCGACAATCCGTACGACGTCCAGACCCTGGAAGGCGGTCACCTGAAATGCTCGTCGACCCCGCGCCGGCAGCCCGCGTCCTAGGCGAACTCGCTGCGCCCCCACCCCGTCCACTCGCGGCGTGACCGAAATGAGGTAAAGGTTCGGCAGTGGCGGTACAAGGAACGAGAGCGTCTACTTTCCGCGGGTTCGCGTTCAGCTTGAGGAGGGCACTGCCCGCATTGCCCGCTGCCAGTCCGTGCCTGATCTGTGTACGCAGGACGATGCCATAACGTGCTGCTGGGTCCAGATCGTCCGCGTAGGGGAGAGAATATGAGCACCGCTGCACCAGTCTCGCTGGTCACGGGCGCCAACCGGGGAATCGGCCGGGAGACTGCGCGGCAGCTCGCCGCGCTCGGCCACACCGTCTTGCTGTGCGCCCGCCGTTCAAAGGACGCCGAACAGGCCGTCGCCGACCTGGCCCCCGGAGTGCCCGGCACGCTGCTGCCCTACCGGCTGGACGTGACCGACGCTGACAGCGTCAGTACTCTCGCCAGCAACGTGGAGAAAGAGTTCGGGCTCCTCGACGTCCTCGTCAACAACGCCGCCATCAACTACGACACCACCCAGCGGGCCGTCTTCGCCGACCTCGACGAGGTCCGGCGCACCCTGGAGACCAACCTCTTCGGCGCCTGGCGAACCGCGCAGGCGTTCCTGCCGCTCCTGCGCCGCTCACCCCACCCCCGCCTGGTGAACGTCTCCAGCGAGTCCGGCTCCCTGTCGCACATGTCCGGCGGGACCCCCGCCTATGGAGTCTCGAAAGCGGCCCTCAACGCCCTCACCCGCAAGCTCGCTGACGAACTGCTCGCCGAGCGGATCCTGGTCAACGCCGTCTGTCCGGGATGGATCGCCACCGACATGGGCGGTCCGAGTGGCGGACCTGTCGAGCAGGGCGCCGCCAGTGTCGTCTGGGCCGCCACCGTGCCCGATTCCGGTCCTACCGGCGGTTTCTTCCGGGAAGGCGCACCCTTGGCCTGGTAGGAGGCTCCTACTCGGCTGTCGCCCACCGGGCTGAACCGGCTCTGCTGGCAGGACTCTGACAAGCACGCTCCCAGCGCCTACGCCGAGCCCCCGAACCAGCACCGTTCGAGTTTTGAGCTGGGTTAATACGCAGCTCAGGGTTGTGTGAATGGGTGCGCCGGTGACATCGGAGGGGCGTCAGCAGGGATGGGAGGGCTTTTCCTGCTCAGAGCGCACCGCGTTAGTGATCATGGTTGTTGCGCAGTGACCGTTGCTGCTGCCGGATGTCCGACGTGGGGATGGCTGGCTGTCATGGGCGTGCCTGTTCACAATGGCCGACGCCGTCATCACCTCGCAGACCGTCGAGATCACCAGGATGAACGCCTGCTCGACAGGAGCTGACCCACCCCAGCGGAGGGGTGTGCCAGGCCCCACGGCCCGGCACACCCCTCCGCCTTCTGCGGCGCTCACGACCCTTCGCGGAATACCCCCCAGGGGTATATGCTTGATGTGAGTCCGCGAGAGCGGGGTCACACTGGACGGGATTGGGGATGACGGTCATGGACGACAGCGCACACCACACCGACACCGCACCGGACCACACGGCGCACCAGGCGCGCGCGGGTCACTCCGGGCATCGGATGGGCCCGGTGACCTGGGGGGCGGCCGCGAAGGCGACGCTGCACTGCCTGACCGGATGTGCGATCGGCGAGATCCTCGGCATGGTCATCGGCACCGCCCTGATGTGGGGCAATGTCCAGACGATGGTCCTGGCCATCACCCTGGCGTTCGTCTTCGGCTACTCCTTCACCCTGTTCGCTGTCCGCCGGGCCGGCCTGGACTGGAAGAGCGCGATCAAGGTGGCGCTCGCCGCGGACACCGTCTCGATCGCGGTGATGGAGCTCGTCGACAACGGCATCATCGCCCTGACGCCCGGGGCGATGGACGCGCACCTGTCGGACGCGCTGTTCTGGACGGCGCTGCTGGGTGGCTTCGCCGTGGCCTTCGTGATCACGACACCGGTCAACAAGTGGATGATCGGCCGCGGCAAGGGCCACGCCGTCGTCCACGCCTACCACTGACCCCAGCCCCGCTCGCATGGAGAGGCTGACCGAGACGCTGAACACGGCTCAGCTGAGCGGTTCAGCGCGGCTGGGGAATCTGCTCGCGCCGGCGACGGCGTCCGTAGCGGGTCACCCCGCGCGGCTTGAACACCGACAGGGCGGTCGCCGCCAGGAGCACCAGCAGGGCGGCGGCCGCGTCCGCGATCAGCTGGAATCGCATGCCCTCCAGCTCGCCGCCCGCGAGGGCAGCCCGGGCGGCCGCATCCGCGAGGTGGCCGACCGGCTGCATGTGGACCAGCAGCAGAAGCGTCGCGACCACGGTGATCAGCAGCTTAGCGATCACCCAGTAGTGCCGCAGCAGCCCCCACGCCGTTCCCAGCGACTGCACCAGGCCGGTCAGCAGGCAGGCAACGCTGAAGGGGACGATCACGTACCAGCCCACCACGTCCATGGCCAGATAGGCGCCCCGCACCGTCTGGGATGAGCTGCTGGTCAGGCCAGCGATGGCGAGGGTGAGGAAGGCGGCGACCGCGCCCAGCCAGCCGACCGAGGAGGTGACGTGCAGCGTGAGCATCAGCTTGCGGAGCCGCGGCGGGAACGGGCTCACGGCGCGTGCCCCGCCATGCCGCCGCCGACCAGGTGCACGATCACGAACACCACGACCAGACCGACAGCGACCGCCGCGGAGACCTTCACCCAGCGCGGCGCCCCCTCGCCGTCGTCATCGTGACGGTCCGGTGAGCCTGCCATGACGCCTCCACCCATTTTTCGAGACACTGTGTCTCTACCAGAAACTGAGTGTATGCCCTGTGGACGTCCGTATCCTGGGTGGGTGCCGAAGCTGTGGAACGAGACGATCGACGCGCACCGCGCCGCCGTGCGCGAGGCGATCCTGGACACCACCGCGAAGCTAGCGGCCCAAGGCGGCCTGCGGTCGGTGACCATGTCCCAGATCGCCGAGCAGACCGGGATCGGGCGGGCCACGCTCTACAAGTACTTCTCCGACGTCGAAGCGGTCCTGCTGGCCTGGCATGAGCGCCAGGTCGGCGCCCACCTCCAGCAACTCACGAGCATCCGCGACCAGACCGGCAGCGCCGTGGAGCGCCTGAGAGCGGTGCTGGAGGCGTACGCGGGCATCGCCCGCCAGCGGCACGGCGGCGAACTCGCCGCCCTCCTACACCAAGGCGAACATGTCCCACACGCCGAGCGGCACCTGACCGGCTTGCTCCAGCACCTCCTCGCCGAAGCGGCCGACGCTGGTGACCTGCGCTCGGACGTTCCGCCGGCCGAACTCGCGCAGTACTGCCTCCACGCCCTGACCGCCGCGGCCGCCCTCACGTCCCAGACCGCGGTGGCCCGTCTGGTCGCCGTCACCCTCGACGGCCTGCGCCCGACTCACTGAACCGGCCAGTGTCTTGCGGTCGCCGGTCTCGCCCAGGGCATCGAGCCCAACCCACGCCAGACTCTCCGCGATAGGGCAGAATCGCCGCCGGTTCCCGGTCAGAGTCCTCCGAGATTCGGCGAACTCGTCGGTGGAAGCGGCCTCGGCCCCATACATGGCCTCGCGACAGACAACGCTCGGCTACGCCCTACAAGGGCGCTGGCCGTACTGGTCACCGTCGCAGTGCCCTCGGCTGACACGCGCTGGGATCCACGTTCCACGCCGCAGGCAGATCACTGCCGCGGAAGATGCGGGTGAGGCCGGCGCATCACCCTCGCTTGGCCCGCCGGTCTGCGCGGCAGGGCTCGGCAAGGAACCCTGGGCGGCCAGGTTCGCGATGTCCGCCCGACACCACCCCCAGCTCGATATGCCGGTGCACGCGTCAGGCCTGCGGCGCCCTTGTCCCCAGTGCCCACTGCACCGAGCACTCCAGAGCCGACGTCCTGGCGATGGAGTGGCATCTGGCCGACGGCGTCCGCTGCACGCACCTGGCCCGCACGGCCGCCACCCCGGTTAGCGGTAGTCGTCGGGGTGGTCTTGCATCCACGTGTTGATGAAGTCGCGGGTGGCGACGAGCTGTTTCTCGTGCTTCTTGAGGTTCTCGAAGGAGGCGTTGCCACCGAGCGTCTTGTTGAGCTCGGTCATCTTCTGGATCGGCTCGGGGAAGTGTCCGGGTCCCTTGGGGTCGTTCTTCATCGCCCGGTCCAGCTCCTGGAGTTCCTTGTTCACACGGCCCAGGAAATAGCCGCAGTCCTTCGCGCAGGAGTCGTAGAGCGTGGCCTGGAGGGTGGCGAAGGCGTCCCGGACCTTCTCGCCGGTGGAGGGCGCGTACTCGTCGTTCGGGTAGGGGGTTGCGCCGGCCCCGTCGGGCGTACCTGCGCCCGATGCCGGGCGGTCGGGCTCGGGAGTTGTGCCGCAGGAGACGGCCAGGGCGGCCAGGACGGCGGTGACTAATGCGGTGCCTCGCACGGACTTCTTGCGGATCATGTGGGTCCCCCCCCTGGCGTTGTAGAACCAGGCGAGCGTATACGGCATGGCTTTGCTCGCGGCTTCCGGTGGCCGCCCCCTACCCAGCCGCCGAAGGCCGGCTTGCCTGAGGGGCGTCGCGGCTTCTTCACTGCTGGGCGTCGTCTGCGAAGTGTCGAACTCATGGTAGTGAGGTCATGGCAGTGACGGCTGGTCAGGAGCGGCATGGTCTTGCAGGTCTCTGGCCCTATGGCGATGGTTGGTCGCTGACACGAGGTGGTGTCTTGTGTTCTGGTGGCTGACAGAGTGCGGTACATCCCCAGGTCGCTGACTGTCATGTAGACGGCACATCGCACCACCCCGGCCGCACCCCGCGAATTCCTGGCCCCTACCGACCCCCGTCCCACCCCGCCGAAGGCCGCCCCCGCGCTCACCGCACCGGCCGCCGCGCGCCGGGCCGTACGGCCCGGCGACGCCAAGCCCGCCCACCGGACCACCGACGACGACGAAGCGGCCCGCGACCACGAAGAGCACGAAGAACACGAAGAACACGAAGAGGAAGACCACCAAGGTTCCCGCCAGGACGGCCACCAAGCCCCACCAGACCACCCCGCGTCGGCAGCCGACGACGGCAGGCCCCGCAGATGCGCGAGCTCTGCCGCCAAGCCCAGGGCATTCAGGCCCCCATGGGCGCCCCCGAGTTGTGCCGGAGAAGTACGGTCGCTGACCCCGTGCTGTGAATGGGTGCGCAGGTGAGTCCCTGGGCGCCAGCAGGGATGGGAAGGCTGTTCCTGCTCAGAGTGCACCGCGTTAGTGATCATGGCTGCCGCACGGTGACCACGTTGCTGCCGCCGAATGCCCATCGCGGGGATGGCTGGCTGCCATGGGCGTGCCTGTTCACACTGACCTCCGGTCACCCGGTGATCAAACGAGACGTTCACCGTCAGACACGCATCCGCTGTGGTCAACAGGTGTGGCGGGAACGGGCCAGAGCCCGCCCGCCCAGGGTCGTCCCGATCAGCCCCAGCAGCAGCGCCACGTAGGCGCCGCCGAGCCCGTTGCCGGTACCGAGTCCTCCGTCGGCGGTGGCCGCGACCAGCCCGCCGAGAGCCATGGCGATCAGCCCCGAGCCCACGGCCGCCCTGGCCCCGAACGACCCGTTGGCAATGCCAAGACGACTGGCGGGCCGGTTCAGCGCCAGCACGGCGATGACCACGGCGGCCAGCCCCAGCAGCCCGCCGGTGGTGGCTCCGAGCCTTCCGAGGCTGAAGCCGGTGACCTCGGCGGCGAAGGGCTGGACCGAGTCGTACGCTGCCGCTGGTGTGGCAAGACCGACCCCGGCGAACAGGGCGGTCGCGGAGGCGGTGAACAGGCGATGAGCGGACATCAGGGGTGCTCCTTCTCTTCCCACGTCTGGATGTGGTTCGAGCATGTCGGCCGGGCCCATGGCAGGTCGTCCAGCAGGCGCAGACACCTCGCGCTACCACGGACGCGGCAGGTGCCGCCGAGCTACTGCGCGCGCGGTAGTCGACCGCTCGTCCGCGAGCGGGATTCGCCCGCGGCGGCCACGGGCTACCGTGCGCGCATGGACAAAGGACGGTTCCGCGTGCGGACTGGTGTCAGGGACTGGCTGATCGCCGTAGGCGTGGCGGCGGCGCTTCTGGTCACCGGTCTGTCGGTGCATCACTCCGCCTCGGGCCTAGGCCTGCTCGGCTACGTGCTGTTGGCGGTGGGCGGCCTGGCGCTGGCCGCAGGCCGCCGGGCTCCGGTCGCCGTCCTCGCCGTCACCGGGCTCTGCGCGGTGGGCTACCAGGCGGCCGGGTTCGACGTGGCTGCCGTCGCGTTCCTCTTCGCGGTGTACGCGGCCATGCGGGCGGGACACCGGATCGTCACGGTAGCGGTGAGCGTGGCCGTGCTGGCCTCTCTCCCCCTCGCGGCTCTCGTATCGGGCCTGCACAGCACGGGCGAGGCGTTCGCGCAGGCCCGGGGCGCCCTCCAAATCGCCTGGCTCATCGCCGCCGGCGCCGCCGGTGAAGCACTCCGCCAAGCCGAGCAGCGGGCCGACGAAGCAGAGCGCACCCGTGAGGAGACCGCGCGGCGCCGCGCCGACGAGGAGCGCCTGCACATCGCGCGGGAGCTGCACGATTCGCTCACCCATCAGATCTCCGTCATCAAGGTGCAGGCCGAAGCCGCCGTCCACGTGGCACAAAGGCGCGGTGAAGAGGTCCCGGAGGCCCTGCTGGCGATCCGGGAGGCCGGCCGGGAGGCGTCCCGCGAGCTCCGCGCCACCCTGGAGGCGCTGCGCGACGACGACACCACCCCGCCGCACGGGCTCGATCACGTCACCGAACTTGTCGAGCGGGCCGGCAAGAGCGGCCTGGAGGCGACGCTGACGATCGAGGGCCGACGACACGACGTGCCAACCGCAGTGGGCAGGACCGCCTACCGGGTCGTTCAAGAATCGCTGACCAACATCGCCCGTCACGCGGACGCCGGCACGGCATCGGTCCACATCGACTACCGGCCGGACACCCTCGCGATCCGCATCGACGACGACGGCAAAGCCACGCCGGACAGCGCGCCGGAGCCCGGCATCGGGCTCCTGGGGATGCGCGAACGCGTCACCGCCCTTGGCGGCCGGCTCCGCGCCGAACCGAGAAGCGAAGGCGGCTTCACCGTCCAGGCCGAACTACCCGTGGAACGAGCATCGTGATCCGTGTCCTGCTGATCGACGACCAGCCGCTCATCCGCAGCGGATTCCGCGCGTTCCTCGACCTCGAAGACGACATCGAGGTCGTTGCCGAGGCCGCCAATGGGCAGGAGGGCCTCAAGCTCGCCAGAGAGCACCTCCCCGACATCGCACTCATCGACATCCAGATGCCGGTCCTCGACGGCATCGAGACGACCCGGCGCATCGCAGCCGACCCCGCCCTCGCCGGAATGCACGTCGTCATCCTCACCAACTATGGCCTGGACGAACACGTCTTCAACGCCCTGCGCGTCGGCGCAGCCGGATTCCTCGTCAAGGACATCGTGCCGGAGGACTTCCTGCACGCAGTACGCGTGGCCGCGCGCGGCGACGCCCTCCTCGCCCCCTCGATCACCCGCAAACTGATCAACCGGTACGTCACCCAGCCGCCCCCCACCGCCCCTGGCACGGCCCTGGAAGAGCTGACCGGCCGCGAACGGGAGGCCGTTGTCCTGGTCGCGCAGGGCCTTTCCAACGACGAGATCGCGGCCCGCATGGTGATCAGCCCACTGACCGCGAAGACCCATATCAACCGGGCCATGACCAAACTCCGGGCCCGCGACCGCGCCCAGCTCGTGGTCCTCGCCTACGAATCCGGCCTGGTGACGCCCCACAACTCCTGACATGCGACGCCTACGTCAAAGTCACCGATCGGCCCGCTGCACCAACTCCGTGAGCTATGACTGCGGGGTAAGGCACTGGCCTCGCGGGACGGGGTTTCCTTCGTGGTCGCGGCGCCACAGCGCCATCCGCAGCGGCACGTCGACCAGCTCCACGTCCTTCCTGATGCAGGCATGCCAGCCCACGGTCTTCTGGGAGAAGCAGTCCACGATGAACGCCACGCAGGTGAACGACTGGTAGGTGCGCACGCAGGTGAAGTCGGTGCTCCACTTCTGGTCCAGAGCCGGAGTGGTGAAGTCCCTGTCCAGCGGGTCCTGGGCCCTGGTATCGGCCGGGTCGTGGTTCTCGGCCTCTTCCCACGGACGGCGCCGGCCAGCCCGAGCGAGCACATCGCACGGTCGACGGCGCCGAATCCGGCCTCGGGCAGCAAAGTCCGGCGGAGCAGAGCCAGCATCTTGCTCCGCCCATAGAACCCTTTCGGAGCCAGCACACGCTGCCCGGCCGCGGTGGTCGTGAAGGTCGGCGACCGGACAGCGTCCTCGACCTGGGCGTCACTCACGGTCCGGGCCGCCGCCACGTTGGACGGGCAGATCTGCTGGCGACGCCTGAACTCCCGATAGAAGTTCGAGACAGGCACGGCCAACGTTGATGGCACCGTGACCGACCTCAGGCTGGCTTGCGCCACACAGAGACGTGCTTCGCGGAGTCCTGGGTGAACGGAGATCCGTCCCAATCCGCAACGCGACGTTCCAGCTCGAGCCCGGCGATCCGTGCCATCAGGTCGAGCTCCGCCGGCCAGGCGTACCGGTGCCGGGAGTTCTCGCGGCGATAGTGGCCGTCGTCGCCGTCGCGGGTGAAGTGGTGCGAGACGAGGATCTGCTCGACCAGATCGAAGGTGTCGAAGCCGAGATGCTGCTGGGAGACGTCGAAGGGCACAGCGACCTGGCCGGGCGGCAGGAGCCGCAGCGGCGGTACACCCAGCTCGATGACGAATCGGCCGCCGGGCTCCAGATGCCGTGCGGCGTTGCGGAAGCACTCGACCTGCTCGTCCTGCGTAAGCAGGTTCGTGATGGTGTTGTAGACGAGATAGACCAGGGTGAACCCGCCCGGAACGACAGTGGTGGCCATGTCCCCGATGATCACCGGGAGGGTATCCTCGTCGACCTTGCGCCGCAGCACCGCCGCCATGTGCTCGGACAGTTCGATGCCTACGACCGGTACGTCACGTTCCCGGAGCGGGACGCCCACGCGTCCGGTCCCGATGGCGAACTCCAGTGCCCGCCCGTCTCCGGCGAGCTCGGCGAGGAAGGCGAGGGTCGGTCCGAGAACGGCAGCCGAGGACGCTTCGGCCTCCTCGGCGTCGTAGCGGTCGGCGGTCGCGCGGGTCCACAGTTCACTGCTCGTCACGGGTGGCCACTTTGCCGGGTGCCGAGAGGCATTGTCGACGCATTTAAGGTCTCCGCGGCGCAGCATGCACCGCCCACAACTCGTCGTCGCCTTGCCAGAGCTTCGACCGAACCACCCGCACCCCGGATTATCAGTGCGCCTTTGTCAACCTGAAGCACCTGTCAGTCGGAGGACCCTGCAGCAGTTCCCCGGAGGCCAGTCAACTGGTGAAGATCTGGCCAGGAGCCCGGGCTGGACTCGGTTAGCCTGTCAACGACAGTGCGCTGACCAGCGCGGATGCCAGGTTGGACAGGCTCAGGCATCAGCTCGGGGCGGAGGGGCGCCAGAGTCTTCTGTCCCGGCGGGGTCGGATTCCGGATCGGATGCGTGGTCACGTCCGACACCCTGCCGCCCGTCGCCGGATGCAGACGATCAAGTCATCAGATCACTCGGGCGCCTGCCCGGGCCGGACCGACGTACGGAGGCGCGGACTCATGTGGCGGGGCGGCAGTGCACGCTGACGGCGTAGCCGCAGCCTTGGTAGTAGGGATCACCGCTCCAGGTGGCGTAGCGCTGGCGCAGGGTCAGTCCGGCCTGGGCGCACCACTGGTCGAACTCCGTCAGGGTCACCATCGGTTCCGGTAGCGGCAGATGCGCTGCGTCCAAGCCCATGCCCGTGACCAGCAGACCGCCGGGGCGCAGTGCGGCGGCCAGCTGCCGAACAACCACGGGTTCGGTGCCGGGGGCCAGCAGGGGGATGACGTTTCCGGCGGCGAGCGCCAGGTCGAAGCCCTGGTCCAGGCCGAGGGTGTCCAGGCGGGCCAGGTCACCGAACAGCCATTCCTGCGCGGGGGCGTCTCGGCGGGCCACGGCGAGCATCGAGGGGTCGACGTCCACGCCGGTGCAGTGGTGTCCCAGCTCCGCGAGTCGGATCGCGATCCGACCGGTGCCGCAGCCGGCATCGAGCACCCGGGCGGCGGGCTTCACCAATGCGGTGCAGAAGGTGGCCTCGCCGTGGATGTCGTGGCCTGATTCGGCGAGCTGCGCGAAGCGCCGAGCGTAGTCCTCTCCGGACTGTCCGCCGGTCAATTCTGCCCAACGGTCGCGTTGCCCAGTCATGGTCCCAGTACCTTCCGGTCAGCCTCGCCCAGCAAGCAGGAGCGAAGACGGTGGCATCACCCTACGTGCGGCCGTAGGTGCGCACCTCGCGAGGCACCCGGGTCGTCACCCTCGACTCGTGCTTTCGCCCAAGCCCGCGCCGTTCGATGAGGGGCTGCAGGGAGGGAACGCGTCAGCGCGCCGTGTTCTCTCGCCACTCCCGGCCGATCGCTCGTATCAAGGCCGGGTACACCCCCAGGTACCGGAAGGGCTTGATACCGAGCATGTACAGCGAACCGAGGCGGCCGTTGGGCTTCACCAGGACGGCCATCTGGCCGCGGTAACCGCCGTTCCCGTCGGAGACCCAGCCGATGTGCATCACCCCGTGCATGGTCTTGTTGGCGCACTCGGCGGCCCACTCGTCGTGTGTCTGGAAGACCGATGTGAAGGGCGCCCCGCTGAGATCCGGCCCTTGCGGTCCCTCACGCAGGTCGTCCGGCAGCCGGTCGCGCAGCGTCGCCACACGGCCGCCGACGCCCGAGTCCGGCTTGTCCCATCCGAGCAGCGCGCCGAGTTTCCAGCGCACCGAGAAGAGGAATCGGCCCACGGGGTTGCCACCGTCCGGGCCGTCCTTGCCGTCCGCCATCTGCTGGACCAGGAGGTGCAGGTCGTCCGGGCCGCCCGGCGTCGGCAGTGCCCACAGATCCTCGAGCCGGAAGTCGCCGGCGATCTCGTGGATCCGCCAGGGGCGGGACGTGTGGTCGGTTGCGGGAAGGCGTAGATCGCTCATGGCAGACCCCTGTCTATACGGTGGCGTATAGATCGAGCATAGGCCCATCCATACGGCTCCGTATACTGGGGTGGGACATGCGAGGAGACACCGATGGGCACGATCCGCACACCGCGGGAGAAGTGGATCGAGGAAGGACTGCGCGCGCTTGCCGCGGGCGGCCCCGAAGCCGTCCGGGTCGAGGTCCTCGCCCAGGCGCTCGGTGTCAGCAAGGGCGGTTTCTACGGCTACTTCCGCAACCGTGCCGGCCTGCTGGAGGAAATGCTCGACACCTGGGAACGCGGGGTCACCGAGGATGTCATCGAGCGGATCGAACGCGACGGAGGCGACGCCCGCGAGCGACTCGGGCGCCTCTTCGACTTCGTGGAGTCGGGCGAAGCGCCCGTCACCGGCGCCGGGATCGAACTCGCGATCCGCGACTGGGCCCGGCGCGACGAAGCCGTCGCACGCTGCCTCCGACGGGCCGACAACCGGCGCATGGACTATCTGCGCGAGCTCTACGCAACCTTCTGCCCCGACGAGGGCGATGCCGAGGCCCGCTGCCTGATCACCTTCTCACTGCGCATCGGCAACCACCTCATCGCAGCCGACAATGGCCCCCGCGGCCGCACGGAAGTCCTCGCCGCGGTCAGGAACCGACTGTTGGCCGAGGGGTCCTAGCGGCCCGAGAACCGCGTACGGAGCGCACGGACCACCTCCGTCTTCCGTTCTCCTGCCTCTGTCAGCACCACACGGAAGCCGGCTCTTCCATCGACCCTCCTCGGCCACTTGCCCTGTCCGGCAAGTGAACGACCTCTGCCCGCTCCTGCCGCCCTGGGCCGGCTCCTCTCCTTCGGTGGCCGCGCGCCCGCTCTCGTCGCACTGACCGCGGCGGGCCTCCTGGTGATCCGGACCCAGGCGGTACGACGCCCCGGCCGGCGCTGAATCTCCTCGTCGTTCAGGGGGTGTAGACGGTCGGGCGCGGCGCGGTCGGCATGCCGGCGCCGATGAAGAAGCTCGGGTGCGGGGGCTGGTTGTAGGCGGTGTTCTGCCAGGCGAGGGCCGTGCGGTACTGGGTGTCGTGGAGCAGGGTGGTGATCCTGCTGCCGGTCTGGTGGGGCGTCGAGTAGATCCGCAGGGCGCGGTTGTCGCCGGTCCGCCAGACGACCTCCTCGCGCCAGTCGCCGAGGATGTCCCCGGACAGGGCGGGCGTGGACTTCGTGCTGTTGTTGGAGGAGACGCCGGAGCCGGTCAGCAGGCGGGTGTCGCCCGAGGTGCCGTACTTGTCGATGCGGGTGCCGTCGAGGAGTTCGCGGACGGGGTCGCCGTCCCACCAGGACAGGAAGTTGATGCTGGACGGTTCCCGGCCGAGGGGGGCTCCGGCCGCCGAGCGCAGGGTGGTGTCGGCGGCGGACCACGCCTCGGCGCCCGGGCTGCCGGCGTAGATGTCGGCGGCGATGCCCCGGCCGTTGTCGGCGCCCGAGGCGGTCTGCCACAGGACCTGTCCGGTGCGCGCGTCGGCCAGCCAGGAGCCGGGCTTGCTCTTGTCCTCGGAGACCTTGAAGTACTCCAGGCCCGCCCGGGACGGGTCCAGGTCGCCGACGTGGCCCGCGTCGCCGTGGCCCAGCCGGTTGGTCCAGAGGCCGGCGCCGTTGTCGTCGACGGTCATCGCGCCGTAGACGATCTCGTCCCTGCCGTCGGCGTCGACGTCCGCGATCGACAGACTGTGGTTGCCCTGGCCGTCGTAGCCCTTGCCCGTGTTGGTGGAGGAGTTGGTGTCGAAGGTCCAGCGGCGGGTGAACTGGCCGTTCCGCCAGTCCCAGGCGGCGATGACGGTACGGGTGTAGTAGCCGCGGGCCATGATCAGGGAGGGGCGGGCGCCGTCGAGGTAGGCGGTGCCGGCGAGGAAGCGGTCGACGCGGTTGCCGTAGGAGTCGCCCCAGGAGGAGACGGTGCCGCGGGCGGGAACGTAGTCGACGGTGCCCATGGCCTTGCCGGTCTGGCCGTTGAACATCGTCAGGTATTCGGGGCCGGCCAGGACGTATCCGCTGGAGTTGCGGTAATCGGCCGAGGAGTTGCCGATGACCGTGCCCGTACCGTCGCGGGTGCCGTCGGCGGTCTTCATGGCGACTTCGGCCCGGCCGTCGCCGTCGTAGTCGTACACCTGGAACTGCGTGTAGTGGGCGCCGGAACGGATGTTGCGGCCGAGGTCGACGCGCCACAGCCGGGTGCCGTCGAGTCGTATGCCGTCGACGATCGTGTTGCCGGTGTAGCCGGACTGCGAGTTGTCCTTGGCGTTGGTCGGCTGCCACTTGAGGACCAGGTCGAGCCTGCCGTCGCCGTCGAGGTCGCCTGCGGAGGCATCGTTGGCCTCGTAGGTGTACGCCACGCCGTCCGGGGTCGACCCACCGACGGGCGGCGAGATCGGGACGTCGAGGTATCCGGGGCGGAACTGGAGGGCGTGCTCGGAGGCCGGCTGCTCCGTGCCGTTGACCACCGCTCGGACCGTGTAGTCGGCCGAGTCGGGGGCTCCGGCGTCGAAGTAGTTCGTGGAGGCCGTGACGGGTGTGGAGGTGAGCCTGGTGGTGCCGCGGTAGACGTGGAACGCCACGTCGTTCGGATCGGTGGCGAGCCAGCGCCACGACACGAGGTTCCCGGTGCTGGTGTGGGTACTGGTGAGGCCCCGGTCGAGTCGCTCCACCTGCCGTGCGGTGGCCGCGTGCGCGGTCTGGGGCAGTCCGGCGAGCGCGGAGAAGGCGAGCGCGGCGGCGGTCACCCCGCGCAGCAGCCTGCTCCTCGACCGGCTCCCCGCCTTGGGGGTGGGCTGCGAAGCCGAATCGTGGCTCCGGTGTGCGTCGGTCATGGTGACCTCCGTGGCATGGGGGTGCCCTGACGCGGCTTCTCGCAGCGCCTAGGCGCTCAAGGGGTGTGGGAACGCTCCCACGGCTGTGAGCGTAGGAATCTGCTGACGCCAGGTCAAGAAGCATGCTGCGCCTCTCTGTTCCCCCTTGTTTGAATTCGTGACTTCTTCGCGGGATCTCCGTCGAGCGGCCCTGCCGCGTCGACCCCGCGGGCTCTACAGGGGCTGGTGGGGCCAGTCCAGGAGACGGCGCCGATGACAACGGTCTGGAGGGGTGTGGCGCTGGACCGGGTCGGCGGGGTCCGCGCCGGTCAGGCGGTGGATGCGGTCGAGGCGGTACGTCATGGCCCGCACGCTGAGGCTGAGGCTGAAGCTGCGGGCCACCTGGGCGGTGACGCAGCCCGTGTCGAAGTAGGCGGTGAGAGTGTCCGGAAGCGGTCGCGCGCCGCCGCGGGCCTCCTGGAGCGGGCCCAGCACCGTCCGGACGAGTTCGGCCATGGCCTGCCGGTCGGTCGCGGGTGAGCACTTCGCCAGAAGGGCATCACCGCAGAGTCCCTCCCCGGTACCCCGTGCTCCGCGTACGGTGGTGCCACGACCAACCCGTCCGGAGGTGCCGATGAGTGCGCAGCCTGAGGAAGTGCCCGTCCCGCCGGCTCCGGCCGCCGCAGCCGAGCTGATGGCCCAACTGCGTGCCGATCGACGTGCCGGCAGCTGGGTACCGGCCTTCGAGCGGGACTGGTCCAAGGCCCTGGAGGACGCCCGTCATACCTTCAGCCTTACGCCCCTCCATGACGTTGTCCGTACCTGGCAGCTGCGCGTTGCCGCGGCCCCGGCCGTCGACGCCTACATGGACTCCGGCCGGGACGAGAGCGGCTTCGTGGACTTGGCCGACGTCCTCGGTGCCCGCTGATGCCCGAACAGCCCTGGGTGATACGCCTCTCCCCGCATGCCGCGAAGACGCTCACCGATCTCCCCGACCACGCCAAGGAGACCGTCCGGGACGTCCTTGACATCGCGACGCGCTCCCCATGGGGCTGGCCCCAGTGGAATGCCAGCGACGTGGAAGGAGAGGACGTCCGAGCTGCCTCCGTTGGACAGCTTTCCGTCGTCTACGTGGCGAATCGGCTCACCCGCCACCTGGCGGTCCTGGACATCGTCTGGCTCGGCTCCTGAGCTTGAACTCGTGTTGCCGTCCTCGGTGATCAGGGGTTGATGGTCAGTCCCGTCTCGGCAAGGCAGCCGTATACGAGGTGGCTGCGGTACTGGATGTGGCCGAGACCGCGGCGGATGCGCTGGGCGGGGTGTTCGGGTGTGCTGAAGGCGGCGTTGGAGATACGGGCCGGTCCGAGCCCTCCCGCTCCACCCGCTGCGTCAGGGCGGCCAGATTCCGCTGGAACGCCGCCTGCGCCTTGCTTGGGCCCTTCGCCGAACGCGGGGCCGCCAATGTGGGTGCCGGGGCCTGGTTGGGCTGTACGCCCAGCTTCGACAACCGCTCCTGCTGTTGGGGAAGAAGCTGCGCCCAGCTGCCCGGGCTCTTCTGCCGATCCAGCCACTTTCCCAGGTCGTCGCCCCCGAACAACACCCCCGGTTCGATGGCCGGCAGGACGCCATCGGCATCGACCAGGTCCGCGAGGACGCCGTAGTGCCACTGCCAGTCCAGCGGCCACGGGCAGTTCCAGTCCTCATCGACCGCAGCCAGTCGCTGCGCGCGCTCTGCCGCCCGCTCCGCGTCCCTGCCCCGGCCGGCAACATCCACGGCGCCGCCCGGGCCGACGCCCACCCCGCGCACTCCTACCTGCGCAGCCGGCCGCGCCCGCCCGGCGCCCTCGGCCGCCCGGCTACGCCGCCTCATCCGCACCACCCGGCCCGTCCGCCTGTCCGCGCCGACCATCTGCGCCAAGACGTACCAGAGCCCAGACTCTACGGTTCCTGGTTCACCACTGCACCCAGCCGCGCGCAGTCCCCGAAGACGGACCGGAGAGCATCCGCCGTGCCGGGCTGCGCCCGACGCATACGCCCGCAGTGCTGATCTCACGAGGCCGGATCGACGAGCAGCTGGGAAAGATCGCCGGTCTCGCGCCTCTCGACGAACGCCGCAAGGCGTTCAGGCTGCTGATCGCGGTGCTCGCGATTGCCGACGCGCGGCGCCGCGAGCGCTTCTGCTCCCATGGCTGCAGTCACTGGTGGCACAGACTGTCCGCCGCCTGAAGCGCCGGCACCGCACCCCTGAGCTCACTTCCCAGTTGAGCGTTTTCTGCGGACAGGATCAGTCCCACCAGAAGTCCCAGCGGTGGGCGTCGGTGATCCGCTCGGCGTATGCGGGCAGTGTGCACGGCCCGCTGCCCTGCCGGATGTTGTCCGGGCAGAAGGCGAGGTGCTCGGCCGCCACCAGGAGAGCCTCGTGCTCGCCCGCAGGCGGCGCGGCGACACTGAGGTGCAGCGTGGAGAACCCGACCGCGACGACACGGGCGCCGAACCGGTGCTCCCAGTCGCGGACGACCGCGGAGAACTTCGCGGTGTCGTTGTCGTAGTTGCAGGGGCCGGTCCAGCCCGCGGCTGTCAGCGCCTCGGCACCGGATGCTGCGGCGACGAGCCCCAGACGCGTCTGGGGGCGGTCAGCGAGGAAGGCCTGCGCGAACCCGGCGGCCAGTTGATCGGGGTGCGTTGTCGTCGCCCGACTGGGCGCGAGACCGGGCCAAGTCTGCCCGAAGGGAGTCGTGACGGCGAGGCGCCTGCCTGCGTCGAGCATGTCGTCTTCGTCGACCGCTGTGTAGGTATCCCACCACCGGGCGAGGAGGCCGACAGAGTCGTGGCTCGCCGAGGACGACATCTGCTCGGGAAAGACCTCTCCGGATCCCCACGGGCGGAATTCGCCGTCATTCGGATCCAGCGAGTCGAGCAGCAGCGGCCACAGGCCGGAACGTGCGTGTTCAGCGTGCATTCGCGTCCACAGCTCGATCGCGGCCGACCCTTCACTGAGCCAGAGGGGTTGTACATCTCCCTCGCCCTCATCGGACGTGACCATCCGACCGGGCGGAAGGTCCCATCGGGTTTCGGGGTGCATGGGGTGGATGCCGGCGCTGTGGCCGGGAGGTATCACTGAAAGGGTCCCATCACTCGATCGCGGAACTGCTGGAAAGCGTGCCCGCCCGACGTCTGCCCCGGAGTGATCAGGTCCCCTTCGGCGCAGTCGAGCGCCTTGCACCGCAGAGCCTCGGCGAGACGGAGGACGGGCGTCAGCACGTCGTCGCCGGAGCCCCGGATGTGGAGCATGACGGAGTCCACCGGGTCTTCTGAGCCGATGTTGAGCTCGATGGACCACGTGGGGCCGGAAAGTTCGCCCCACGCGGGATCCGAGAGATCAACATCGGGCACGGCCTGGGTGACAGCCGCGAGTACGTCGTGTCGCCGACCGAGCGCGTCCGGGGTGTAGTCGGCGGGGATCTCCTGCACCGAGGTGACGTCGTCGGGCAGGCGGAGAAGGATCACGTCCCAGCTCATGATGACCTTCCGGACAGGACTCGAGTAGCGGTTCGAGGCGGGGCAGTTCAGGCTGGGCTCTGTCGGAATCACGGGATGTTGCCGACTGCTGTCAGTACGAATACAGCGCGGTCAAGGCGGGAAGCCGGCGGGCCATCTCATCACAGTCGTCGAAATTGAAGTCCCAGGCAGGATCCAGGTCCGGGTACCGGATGGTGAAGGCGTCGGCGGGAAGTTCCTGGCCGGTGGCCTTCTGGTGTGCGTTCCAGGCGATGCTCAGCATGTCTTCGCATTCGAGGTCGATACCCTCAGCCGCGGCGGCGCGGACGTGGGGGAGTTCGGCAAGTGCATCGGGAGCTGCGAGGACGCGCTCGAATGTCGTACGTCCTTGTGCGATCAGCCAGCCGCGGAAGTAGTCGCAGCCGTCGTCCGAGCAGCCGCCGTTGACGACATAGGCGGCGGCCCACAGAGGGTTCTGGTAGGACTCGGCCATGAGATCCCACAGGGTCTGCTGTGCCGCGGTGATCTCTTGGGCTGAGCGGCGAGCAAGCAACGCGGAGGCGTGGCCGGCGATATCGGAACCGTCCCTGGTGTCAGGTACGTGTTCACGGGCCTTCTCGATCAACGTCCGGAACTGCTCCTTGTTCATGGCCGCGAGCATGCCACCACGTACTGACATCGGCTCCCGGCACGGTGCACTGCCACGGATGTCTACACCGACTCGCAGGCCCGGACGAACGCGCTCAGTGTGCCGGCTGATCACTGGACCGTTCACCGGGCGGGAGCCCCGACAGCAAGATCAAAGCGACAGGTTGATGATCGGCAGACCCTTAGCCGTCTGATCACGCGCCTGGAGGCCCTGCACACGCCGGCCTACCGGCTCGACTTCGGGCATGACCTGGAGGCGTACGGCGATTGACCGACGGTCCTGGTCGACATCGGCCCGGAGCACGAGACCGCCAAGCAGGAGTTCTTCGGCTCCTTCGCCCACGTCTTCCGGGTGGCCTCCGAGGAGGAGGGGCGTGCGCTTGCCAACCCGGAGCAGGCGCAGTGCGTCGCAGGCCGGATCGAAGGCGGCATGGTCTACGTCGATGTGGTGGCCGCCGAGGAGCCCCGACTGCCGTTCGGGGGTGTCAAGGCATCCGGTTTCGCTCGGGAGCTCGGCCGCTACGGTGCCGACGAGTTCGCGAACTGCAAGCCCATCCGCATCGCCGGCTGAGCATCGGGCCTCAGGCCCCGACCAGTGACCCGCGGCACCGGAATCGGTGGCGCGGGTCACTGCCGTCCCTGCACGTGTGCGGGGCGGACGGCCAGCGTCAGGCGCCGGCCCGGCGCCTGCCCCGCACGCGGCGCGGGTACGGGAAGAGCCGCGGAGAGCGCTTCGCGGCCACGTCCTCGACCCAGCCGAAGGTCAACACCAGCAGCCCAGTCAGTGGGATCGCCACCATCAGCGGAAACCAGCGGCTGGACAGCAGCCACTGGAAGTGCTCGTAGAAGAAGCCGACTGACCAGAGGGGGTCGATCAGCGGGATGGCGGCCACCAACGCGGCCTGGTGCCAGAGGTAGACGCTGACAGCGCGTGTATTGAGCAGGCTGATCAGGCCGTTCCAGCGTTCCAGCGGTCGGGACCACTGTTCCCAGGAGGGACTCACGTGGAGCAGGATGGCGACGAAGCCGAAGGACCACAGGGCCTGGGCTATCGGCCAGCTCTCGATGTCGGTGGGTACGGTCGGATCAACCGGTCGGGTCTGCAGGTACCACCAGCCGGCCACCATGATCAGCGGCGCGACGGACGGCACGACGTACTGCGGGATCTTCTTGAGCAGGCCCTCCTGGTGGGCCATGCCGAGGATCCAGCAGGAACCGAAGGTGGCGAAGTCGCTGACGGTCTCCCAGACCCGGCCGTAGACGAACTCCTGGTCGATGAAGAACGTGTTCATGACGATCGACAGCACGAGCGGCACAGACAGCGTCACCACCGGCATCCGCCGCAGCGCCCACAGCATCAACGGTGAGAGCAGGACGTACCAGAGGTACGCGCGGAGGTACCAGAGCGGGACGATGACCTGCGCCGCCCACCCCTGCCCCACAAGATGGTCGAAACCGTTCAGTGATTCGCCGTACGGCGGAGTGCTCAGCGGCACGAGCCAGAACAGCAGCTTGCCCCACCACCAGTTGGGATGCCCCTCGGCCTCGGGCTCCCAGCCGTCGATGATCTCGAGGGTGAGCACGACCGCGCCGAACAGCCACATCGGCGGCAGCAGCCGACGCAGACGGCCCCGGATGACGCCCAGGGCGGGACGGCTGAGCGAGCGTGCCATCAGTGACCCGGCCAGCGCGAACATCACGCCCATCGACGGGAAGAGGATGGGCAGCCAGAACCAGCCGAAGTTGTGGTAGATCACTACACGGACCAACGCCACCGCGCGCAACAGGTCGAGATAGCGGTCTCGTCCGCCCTTGCGCGGGGACGGTGTCGACGGCTCCGGCTCCGGCTGGGCCTCCCGTCGCAGAGCGGCGGGGATCCTCAGTCGGACGGTGTCCTGGGTTCCCCCGAACTCGAAGGATGCGGTCATGGTCAGGCCTCCACCGGTACGGCGACCTCGCCGGTGCGCCGGAGTTTCTGCCAGCGCAGTCGGCCACCGGTCAGCGCCGTGATCGTGGACTGCAACAGGACGATGTACATCAGCTGCCGGTAGACCAGCTGCTGGATCGGCAGGCTGATCAGATGCAGGGGCTTCTCGCCATCGAGTCGGAAGGCGTACCAGGACAGCACGGCCTGGAGCAGGATGAAGCCGCTCCAGCTGGCGAGGGTGATCGGGGCGTCCGCGAACAGCACGCCGTACAGCAGGAACATGTCGACCAGCGGCGCGAGCAGCGGGGCGACCACGCCGAACAGCACGACGAGGGGCAGCCCGATCCGGCCGAAGCGCCCCGCCGGACCCCGGGACGTCACGGCGCGCCGGTGTTTCCACATCGCCTGCATGCTGCCGTAGCTCCAGCGGTACCGCTGGGACCAGAGCTGCTGGATGCTGGCGGGGGCCTCGGTCCAGGCGCGGGCGCGCTCCGCGTAGACGATCCGCCAGCCGTCGCAGAGCACCGCCATGGTGATGTCGGTGTCCTCGGCAAGGGTGTCGTCGCTCATCCCGCCAACCCGCTGCAGGGCCTCCTTGCGGAAGGCGCCGACCGCGCCGGGGATGGTCGGGATGACGTTAAGCATGTCGTACATCCGGCGGTCCAGGTTGTGGCCGAGGACGTACTCGATGTGCTGCCAGGCACCGATCAGGCTGTCGCGGTTGCCGACCTTGGCGTTACCCGCGACCGCGCCGATCCCCCGGTCGCCGAATGGCTGGACCAGCTCGCGCACGGTGCACGGCTCGAAGACGGTGTCGCCGTCCATCATCACGATGATGTCGTGCGACGCGGCCGCTATACCGGTGTTGAGCGCGCTGGACTTGCCGCCGTTGGCCTTGCGGATCAACTGGACGAACGGCAGGGCCATCACCTCGACGATGTCCGCCGTGCCGTCCGTGGAGCCATCGTCGATGACGATGACCTCGATCGGATAGTCACTGACGGCCAGCGAGTTGAGGGTGTTCGCGATGCACTCGCGTTCGTTGTAGGCAGGGACGAGGACGGTCACCGGCTCGATGACCGGTGGTCCCCACGCGTCCCGCCGCCGGGAGCGCCGGGCGTGGAGCGGCGCGAGGACCAGCATCAGCGCGAACCGGCCGAAGTTGAGGAAGCCGACGACAGCCAGCAGCGCGACCAGCACCGGCAGGGTGAGCACGGCTGCCTGGCTGGCCCAGATGAAACACTTGCCCGCCCACAGCTGGTAGCCGTGCACCGGCACGGTGGCATCCGTGGCGCCGAGCGCCTCGGAGACGGTGGCGAAGCGGTACCCCTCGCCCTGCAGCTTCTCGATGATCTGCTCGAGCGCGGCGATGGTCTCGGTACGGTCGCCACCCGCGTCGTGCAGCAGGATCAGCTCGCCCGCGCCCGGCTTGCGCGGCATCGCCGCCTTGACGATCGCGTCGACGCCGGGACGCTTCCAGTCGTCGGTGTCGCGGTCGATGAACGCGGTGAGGTAGCCGTGGGAACCCACGTACTTGATCACCGGGTAGTTCCAGTTGTCGAGCGCCGAGGCGTCGGAGGAGTACGGCGGGCGAAAGAGCGCGCTGTGGACGCCCGCCACGCCGGCCAGCGCCAACTGCGTCTGCGCCAGCTCCCAGCTGATCCGGGCTTCGGACTGGTACACCAGATCGGGATGGGTGAAGGTGTGCACACCGATCTCGTGGCCGCCCGCGACGATCTGCCGGATCAGCTCCGGATGGCGCGTGGTCATCGCGCCGGTCACGAAGAAGACCGCGTGGATGTCGTGGGTCGCGAGCACGTCCAGGATCTTCGGGGTCCACTCAGGCGAGGGGCCGTCGTCGAAGCTCAGGACCACGGTGCGGTCGGGGACCCGGTAGCTCACCGGACGCTCGTTCCTGTCGCCGCGCGCGTCGATGATCGGGCCGCCCTTGAGCAGGTGGCGCGGCACCATCGTCTTGTCGACCGAGGTTGCGATCCGGTCGTCGTGGAAGGCCTCGTTGGTGGCGAGGCCGCGCAGGACGAGGAGCGCGAGCAAGCAGGCCAGCAGGGACAGCGGCATGAAGAAGCGCAGCGGCGGCGCAGCCAGTCGGCGCGGCCTCAGCAGGGACTGCCGACGACGCTGGTGGCGGGACAAGGGCGCTCCTGGAAATGGGTGGTGCGGACGATCAGGCACGCTCGGCCGGCCCGCAGGCGTTGCTCCGGGCGGCACGATGGTCGCGGGATGCCGCGGAATGTCGCGATGTTCGGCGTGATGGCCGAACTTTTCCGGTGGGGTCTCGCAGACCGGGCCCTTCAGGGCCAGGACGGAGGCAGGGGCGCCCTGGTGGGCATGTACGAGGGCTTCGGCGGAATCTCCATCGCCGGGGCGTCCGACTGCATACCGATCAGGCTGCTGCCCATGGCGGCCGCCAGGATCGCGCCGACCACGGAGACCGGCCAGCCGAAGCGCCGGAACAGACGACTGCGTAGACCCGACTGGTCGACGAACACCGGTGTCGGAACGGGCTCCTGGAGACTAGATTCGGCCACGCCGACCTGTACCGGGTATGCCGACCCACGCCCGAAGGATGTGGAGGACTGGCGCATCTCGTGTGGCCTTTTTGTGCAGGAGATAGACGGCTGAAGCGTAGAGCGCACCGTAGTGGACGCCTCTGATCGATTGGCAGATAATGTCCACTTTTAGCGTGATCCGATCGAACGCTGTAACCAGATCGGTATGTCGACAAGTGTGTCTCGACCCATGAGTGCCGGTCGGGCACACGCAACGGAGTGGCCGAAACCCTTCGCTAGGATGACGCCTCACTTCATGTGATCAGCGTTTGCCCCCCAAGCAAGGGGCGCGCCCAGACGTCACCCCTACGCCCCAAGGAGCCTGCGTGAGCCAGCCCCGCCGGACCTCTCGTCGCCGCGCGTGGACGGCCCTCACGCTGCCCGTCCTCCTGTGCGTACTCGCCGCGTGTTCCGCCGACCCCGCGGCCGGCGCCCGCGCCGACGCCGCCGGGCCCGCGCGGGACGCCTCGCCGACGCCCACCGGACCGCCGGGAACCCTGTTCGACAACTTCAACTACACCGGCGCCGACGACCCTTCCCTCGCCGCGCACGGCTGGCAGATCCGTACCGGCGGGGGCGGCCCGGGGATCAAGGGCACCTGGAGTGCCGACGGCGCCGCCTTCCTCTCCGACCCGACGGCCAAGGGGGGCAAAGTCCTACGACTGCGCTCCTCCACCGACGGTACCGAGCAGGGCACGACGCAGGTCGAGGTGCAGACCACGAGCCGGAACTTCTTCAAGGGCACCTTCGCCGCCCGGATCCACCTCAGCGACAAGCCCACGAACGGACGCGACGGCGACCACGTCGTCCAGACCTTCTTCCCGATCTCCCCCTCGGACTCCTCGGAGAACTACAGCGAACTCGACTTCGAGTACCTGCCGAACGGCGGCTGGGGTTCGGTGGGTCCGCAGCTCGACAACGTCAGCTGGTACAGGGCAGACCCGCCGGACCGGGTCCACAACACCCTCAAGCGGCGCCTCGAGGGCTGGCACACCATGATGATCACCGCCATGGACGGAAAGGTCACCTACTCCCTGGACGGCGAGGAGCTCTTCACCAGCTCCGGCAAGTACGTCCCGCGCGAGCAGATGGACATCCACTTCAGCAACTGGCTCATCGACCTCCCCTTCACCGGTGGCCCGCGCATCTGGGACATGAAGGTCGACTGGGTCTACCACAAGGCCGATGACGCCGTCTCCCGGGCGGACGTCCAGAAGACGGTTGACGGCTTCCACCGCACCGGCACCGACTACATCAACACCGTCCCGAAGCCCTGACCACACCCGCTGCACCGTGAGCGACTGGCCGGGGGTTTCACGGAACTGCCGACGGGGCGGCCTGCGTGGTTCCCGAATCCGGAGGTTAACGCCTACGGGCACGCTCCCCACGCAGCGATCACCTCGGTGTGGTCCAGTTGACTCCGTAGTTGCGACACGCCCTTCTCGGCCAGCACGACGACGACCAGGACGACGGAGCCGACGGCGGCGAGGACCCCCAGCGGTGACCGCCGGCCACCCGCCCACGGACGCTCCCGCAGGGAGGTCCGCCATGCACACCAGCACCCACACGGTCCTGTACGACCCCGACGGCCTGATCGAAGCCGGGCTCCCGCTCGATCGGGACCGTACGAGAGCCTCGTCACGGCCGTCCTCGCGTGGGCCGACGAGGACACCCTCACCGCCTGTGACCTGGAGCAGATCGCCCTCCAGCTGACCGGCCACGCCCGCGCGGTCGCCTCCGACGTCCGCCGCCGCGCCGACCAGCTGCCCAGGACGGCGGACCCAAGGCGCTCGCCGACGTCGTCCTGCGCGAGGCGGAAGGCCGGCTGTCCGCGACGCTGGAGGGCACAGTGCGCTGCGTCCAGAACCACGCCCGCCTCGTCCGCGCCCTCGACGAACGCCTGGACCGCCTGGAGGCCGCGCTCGCTCCGGAGAGGGTTGCACCGAGCGGGGGCTGAACCGTGGGCTGGACGGTTGCTTCCAGCTGCTTCGTCAGCGTGTCGAGTGCCTTCCTCGCCTCACCCGACAAGTCGCTGACCTGGCGCAGAACATCTTCCTGAGCGTCGGCGGGCTTGCTGATCGTTCCAGCGGAGGAGGCCTGGCCCGGCTCCCGTCTCGGATACCGTGTTCCTTTACGGGGTGCCATAACGGATGTGACGCCCCCCACCGGAGGTAGTCAGCGTATGAGTTCAAAGCGCAGCAAGAATCCAGCCCTGCCCGTACTTGACGACGCATTCCGACTCGAGTCGGTCAAGGACGCCGAAGAGTCCACCCGTGACTTGGCCGCGCGGCTGGCCACCACCGAGCTTCGCCGCGTTTCCCACCCGGGCCGGGTCACCTGGGAGCCCACCGAGCAGGCCGAGCCCGTACCGGTCCCGCCGACCGTGGTCGACGGTGACGGGGACCTGTGGCTGCGGGACCGGGGCACTGGCACCTGGACCATGCCCGAGTTCAACCCGAAGGAGTTCCCGGCCCGCTGTGGCGAGGTTCTGACGTGGAACGAGCTTGCCCGCGAGTTCGGCCCGCTTACCGCACTGGCCGACGACCGCCGCATCGGCGGCGGCCGGCGTCGCTGACCGCGCAGCCTTCTGGGATGACCGCGCCCCTGAAGCGCCCGTTACGGGTAGCTGGGAGCTCCAGCTCACCGCCGAGCTCGACGATGGCGGCGAGCAGGTGAGCGTGGTGGTGGCGTGCGCCGGCCTCGAGCAGCGTGGTGCGGGCCTGGCGTCACCCGATGTCCTCGGTGCGGCCGACGTCGGTTGACCAGCCGGGTAGCGGTCGGCCTTCAGTTGCCGTGGTGAGCGCGCGGCTCAGCTCGCCAATCGACTGCTACTAGTCGGCCAACCGCCTGAGCAGGCCGCGCACCAGCTCGTCGACGGCGGCCGCCGGGCCGGCGCCGAAGGCCCGCGCTTCGGCGGCGGCCTCGGCGAGGACCTCCGCTGCTTCCCCAGCCGGTCGGCTGTCGGCATCTCCATGACGGACACCCGCTCACGCCGCCTCGGCCACGCCCGTGACAGCGGCCATGACGTCCTCATGGCTCTTCAGCGCCATCCTGGCCTTCACGAGATCCGGGCCCCGCTCCAGCTCGCTCCAGTACGGATGTGTCGACACCGCGACCGACAGGCCCCGCACGAGATCCCACAGCCGCCGCTCCTCGGCGGCCTGCTCCGGGGTGTAGCCGGGGGACGGCTCACGCCCGCCCGTCACCTCCCCGGTATGAGGGTGCACGGTGCCGGGCCAGCCGGGCAGGGGCTCCACCGACCAGGGGTGGGCGCGGCACAGCGCCTGGTACTCGGCGCGGGCCTGATGCAGCCGGGCCTGGAGGGTCTTCAGGTCCTCGGGGAAGCCGTACGGGTCGTCCTTCTTCGCAGTGCCGTTCTCACTCACACCAGAAACGTACCTCTGTTCGATTTCTGGAAGCCACCCACCACGCACACCAGTACGGGCCGGGCCGACAGAGCCCGGCTGGGTCCTGGCCCACCTCCGCGAGCACGGCCGCCCGGTACCCGCCGCCGTCCACATCGACGACTGCCGCCTCGCCAGGAAGCACACCAAGCCCCTCACCCGAGACCAAGCCCGCCGCGCCCTGACCGAAGGCGGACTTCCGGCCTGCGAAATCTGTCGGCCGGACTCCGATTTCGGCCTGCTCGACTGACGTCGTCCCTGAGCCACGATCGTCGGCACCCATCGCCCCGCCTCGCGGTGACCCTTTCGGGCGCCGCGTCACAGACCTCGGCGGTCCGCGGGCTGACGCCCAGACGGCGCTCCCTGTTCATGGCCCCCACCGGGACCAGGAGGACGTGACCGCCGGCCTGTCCAGCTCCTGGAGCTCGGGCCCGGTCCAGAGCAGTCGATAATGCCGGTCATGGCAGATCGCAGTCCGGTACTCCGGATCGTCACCTCCGCGGCACGGGAGTCCCTGAAGCCGCTCGGCCTGGCCCGGCGAAGGCGGTCGCGGCTGTGGATTGATGATCACGGGTGGTGGCTTGGGGTTGTGGAGTTCACCCCACCGCGGATTGCCGGCAGCCGTCTGTACGTCGGTGCGATGTGGCTGTGGCACGACGTGGACCACCTGGCCTTCCACGTGGACGCAGTCCGGGTCGGCTCCGATCTGTTTCGCACCGAGGACCAGTTCACACTGCTGGCACACGAACTCAGTCGGCAGGCGGCTGCGAACGTGACCGCGCTGAGGGAGAGGTTCCCCGCTCTGCCGGACTCGGTCGAAGTGATCACGAGCCGGCACGGGTTCCTCTGGGACAGCTTCGACTCAGGGATCGCAGCCGCCCTGCTCGGGGACGCGGACACTCCTTCGATGCCTGACTGCAGCTCTGTCGATCGAGGGGCGGGCTTGTTCAGCTGATCGCATACGGCACGGGAGCCAGGCCCAGCTTGCTCCGGCATGAGTCGACGGCCCGCGTGACCCAGGCGGTCATGGCGTCGTGGTCTGCCGCGATCGCGTGGAGCTCACGAGCCTTCTCCTGGGCATCGACCATCCAGGGAACAGTGCGTCCTCTAGGAGGACTCGCTTCCGCAGCACGTCGAAGCCGGCCCGGCCGTACTCCTGATCGCTTGATCATTCTGATCCGGTTGACGTGGCCTTCAACGACGGCGGAGTTCCAGGACAGCGTAAGGCCGGTGGGGACGGGGGCGAGGCCTCGTTCGAGGCCCAGATCAGGCGGACTTCCGGCGCCGTGCGCCGACCGTCTTCTTTGCAGCGGCCTCTTGGCCGGGGCCTTCTTCGCGGGCGTCTTCTTCTTCGGCGCGGGCAGGTCGTGCACGGTCGCCTCGCCCCCGTCGCCGGTCTCACCGCGGCGCTCGCGGGCGTCGGCGACCGACTTCTCCAGGCCAGCCATCAGGTCGACGACCTGACCGGCCGGTGCCGCCTCGCCGTCCACCGGCTTGAGCGCCCGGTGCTCGGCCTTCGCCTGGATGACCTCGAGGAGCGCCTCGGTGTAACGGTCGGAGACGTCGAGGTCGGTGATCGAGCCCTCGGTTATCGTCTTCATCAGCGCGAGCGCGCCCTCGACCTCGTCGTCGGTGAGCTCGGTCTCCTTCGGGGCGCAGTACCCGCAGTTTGCAGTTCGCAGGACGGTGCGGTGGTGGAGTTTCGAAGCCAAAGTTGTTGCGGGACGGCGACGGGACTGACGGCCGGATGCTCGTCACACTGAGGCTCTCCGACCGCCGCTGGCCTTGGGCGCCCGCAGCGTCGGAAACTCGACGCTCGGGCCACAGTCGTTGAAGAACGACGGCGGTGCGGGCACTGGGCTGGATTCGGTACCCCGTCAGTGTCGTCGGCCCCGTACATGACTGACACGCTCTCCTGCTCCAGAGCGGCCTGGACGCCAGGGTCCATGCCCCGTCCTGGTCACCTCCGGCGTTCGTCACCGGATTCAAGGCCCCCCGCGCCCGCAAGCTGACCCCCGGCCAGAAGGATGTCAGGGCACGTGCCGCCGGACGCGTCCCCGTCGAACGCAGCTCTGCCCACCTGGAGAACTGGCGGATCCTCACCAAGTGCCGTACTGACCCCGCCCGCGCCACCCGTCTTGTTTCGTGTGCTGCTCGCCCTGATGAACGTCGGGGCCACTACCGACAATTGACCTCTACCGTAGGCAGCCCGCGATCAGCATCCGGAGCCGCTCGGCGCGCACATGAGTACCGCGGACTGACCGTCGGACTACGCGGAGTCGCCGGGGGTCAAGTGGCATCATCTGCCTGTCCAAGTCCATCAGCGGGTACGGGATGCTCATGACCCTCACACTGATGCGCCCCGAGTACGACATGCGGGGCCCGGGCGAGTACAACGGCACCTGCCGGAGGGCTACAACCCGCCTTCGTCACCGCCGCCCGGGCCCTGGAGGTGCACTGGTCGGACGGGGCCCTCGCCGCCCGCACCGCGGCGCTCGGGGAGCGGATACGCCGCTGCCTCACCGAGACCGCACAGTGCCACGGGCTGAGCGCTCCGCGCGGGCCGGGCCTGGCCTGGGGCCTTCCAATGGACCGCCTGGGCGCCGCCCGCGACGTGTGCGACGCCGCCTTCAGGGCGCCACAGCTGCGGGGGACCGCCGGCCCGCAGGACGAGGTGGTCAAGCTGCGGCCCCACTCTCCGTGGAGGAAGGGCAGTTGGAGCAGGGCCTGGAGACACTCGACGAGGCCGTCGTCGGCGACCGCGCCCTGGTGGCCTGACCCGGCACCCCGGCCCGACCAGAAGCAGGAGCCCCGAGCAGCCAAGCACGGGGCCAACGAACGGAGTACGGATGTCGGTCGACCTTGTCGGCTTCCTCGGCGTGGTGCTGGTGGCCTACGTCGTCCCGGGGCCGGACTTCCTGGTGGTGGTCCGCTCGGCGGCCGAACACCCGTCGAAGGGGCGGGCGGCGGCACTGGGCGCCCAGGCCGGGCTGTGCGTGCACATGCTCGCCGCCGCCATTGGCCTTTCGATGGTCGCCGCCCGCTCGCCTCTCGTCTACGACGCCATCAAGCTCCTGGGCGCCGCGTACCTCGTCTACCTCGGCGTACGCGCGGTGCTCGCCGCCCGGCGGGCCGCCCGGGAGCGCGCCGCGGGGCGGACACCCCAGGGCGAGGAGCCGTACGCGGCCGAACAGGCACCTGCGGGAGAGACGCAGTCGGGCGGCGCGCGATGGCGCTCCGGTTTCGTCCAGGGGTTCTTCACCAACGTGCTCAACCCCAAGGCGGCCCTGTTCTTCCTCAGCATCCTGCCGCAGTTTGTCAACGACGGCGGCTCGACGACCCGGCAGATCTTCTTCCTCGGCATCCTGGACGTCCTGATCGGAGTCGTCTTCTGGTTCGTCCTGGTAGCCGTCGCAGCCCAGCTGCGCGCCCTGCTGGCCCGTCCGAAGATCCGCCACCGCTGGGATCTGACGACGGGCTGGCTGTTCATCGTCATTGGCATCGGCGTCGCCGTGGTCGCGTGACCCGACGCTTCCGAAGCCTGTCCGAGACGTCCCGGTCGCCCGCGCCGACCAAGTCGCCGCTCCGGGCGTGGAGGCGACGTGAGGCAGTGGCCAGCGGACACCGCGGTGATGAACGCAATGGCACCTCGAGCCCTGGAGGACACCTACGAGAAGTGCGCGAGCGAGTCTGGAAGTTGGCCGGGACTTCGTCGCCGGACGCTTCGGGTCAGGTGATCGTGGACCTCGACGGGGTGCTGGTGCTGGCCCACTCCGACAAGCAGGACGCGGCCGCGACCTGGAAGAAGACCTACGGACATCACCCGCTGATGGGGTTCGTCGATCACGAGAATGGTGGCACCGGGGAGCCGGTGGCCGCTCTGTTGCGGCCCGGGAACGCGGGCAGCAACACCGCCGCCGACCACATCACCGCCACCCAGCTCGCCCTGGCCCAGCTTCCCAAGAGGTATCGGCGGGGCCGGTCCACGCTGATCCGTACCGACTCCGGCGGCGGGACGCGCGAGTTCGTGGCCTGGCTCGCGAAGCGGGGCCGGTGGCTGTCGTACTCGGTCGGGATGACCATCACCGAGCAGATTCATCAGGCCGCCCTGAAGGTCCCGGCCTCCGCCTGGACGCCCGCCGTCGAACCGGGTGGCGAGATCCGCGACGGCGCCTGGGTCGCCGAGCTCGACGGTGACGTACTCACCGGCTGGCCCAAGGAGATGCGGCTGATCGTCCGCAAGGAACGTCCGCACCCCGGCGCTCAGTTGCGGTTCACCGACGCCGACGGCCTGCGGCTGAACTGCTTCGCCACCAACACCATCAACAGCCCCATCGCTGAACTTGAGCTGCGGCACCGCCGACGCGCCAGAGCCGAGGACCGTATCCGCAACGCTCGCGCCACCGGCCTGCGCAACCTGCCCCTTCACGACACCGCCCAGAACCGGATCTGGCTTGAGATCGTCCAGCTCGCGCTGGACCTGCTGGCCTGGCTGCCGATGCTCGCCCTGACCGGCAAACCCCGTCTCTGGGAGCCCCGCCGCCTGCGGCTTCGCCTCTTCAGCGCCGCCGCTCAACTCGTCACCACCGCCCGCCGCCGGCACTTGAGACTCGCCCGCCACTGGCCCTGGGACAGACGTGATCACCAGCGCGATCCAGAGACTCGACGCCCTCCCGAATCCCGGCTGAGCAGCAACAACCACCCACCCCAACGAGCAGCACCACCCACTGCCGGCCCCGTAGAACCCGGCGCACACCCGACGCGACAGTCGGGCCCTCGCTCTACCCGTCACCGACCCGACAAGCCGAAACGGGCCACCGAAGAATCCGACAACCCGTCACGAAAGATCGAGGTTAGTGGTTATGTGGATGATTTCGTTGGTGAGTCACACATTGCGTCTGGTTTGAGTCGCATTTCGATGCTGTTCGTGTCGAGCTGCACGGTCGTTGTGGCGTTGGTGGTGACGCTGTTCCGTTGAAAACGGGTGCTCTCGTGTGCCGTCCGGGGGCGTTGCATGCCGTCGCCATGGCCCGGGTGGGCTTGAGGGGGCGGGGGACTGTAACCAAGACGGTGACTGTTGTGCCGTGTTGCTTGAGGTAGGCGGTTACGGTGGTTTCGTACGCGGTCGCCGCGCGGGGCGGCAACTGGCGCACGCATGGTCCGCGCGTCGACGCAGCCGCCCCAGCGCAGCGGTCCCGCGCCGTCGGCTGGAGTCGAGAGGCGCGGGTCGGGGCACGCCGCCGTGGGTCCGGAGTTCCCGGTGTGGTGATGCGCCTGCCCCCTGTGCGGCGTTTTAGGAGCCGCATTGAGTCCTATGCAGCGCGGTGTGCTTTGTGCGGGGGCACCCGCAGCTGCGCCTTTGCCGGAAGGGGCCGGCCGGTGGACTGGCGGGCATGTTCCAGGGGTCCGTCGCACAGCGCCTGCAGGACGGGGCCGGGCTCGGTGTCGGGGGTGAGGGCGAGGTCGATGTGGGCTTCGGGATGGCGGGAGGATCCCGTCATCCGTGCGCGGGCCTGGTGGACGCCGGGCAGGTGCCGGGCGTCGGCTGTCAGAGCGTCGCTGAGGGCACGCTCGTTCAGTTCCGCTGCCTCCACGGGGTCGGCGCCGACGGGTGTGGGGCCGGGATGAGTGCGGCGCAGTTGTGCCAGCAGCCACCACAGGGCGAGGAGGACGACGATGGCCAAGAAGGCGATGACCGCGGGCCACCACCATCCCTCGTCGACCCAGCGAGTGCGGCCGGCGTCATCGAGGAGTACGCCCTGGGGAGTGGTCAGGGGCCAGCCGTCGGGTGGGGTCATGCGCCAGTGCCGGTAGAGGTCGAGACTGCCTGCCAGGATAAGGAGGCCGGTGCCCAGCAGGACGATTCCGGCCAGGGCCAGCAGGACTCGGTTGACGGCGGATTTCCTCTTCATGGGATCCCATCCCTGTCTCTCGCTCGGCGGCAGGCATGCCCAGGCGCGCGGGCTACTTGCGGCGTGGGCGCACTTTGACGGTGAGCCGAGGTGGACGCGCGAGGGCGAGCCGGTCGAGTTCCGCCAGGAGAGCGACCCGGAGGTCGGCCTTGACGTCGGCGGGGGCGCGGTAGCGCACGTCCGCGCGCGCCCCGATGCGGTTGTGGCGGATCCGGATCCTGGCGGCGCTGACACCGGGGACGCGCATCGCGGCATCCCGCAGCAGGAGTTCCGCGCCGGCGCGGTCCAGCACGGCGTGCGTCTGGGCGTCGGGGGTTTTCAGGGGCAGCTGGTGGCGCAGACCATGGGTGAGTGCCATGACGAGCATCCAAAGACCGAGGACGGCGATGACGGCGGCACCGACCTGTATCCATATGTCATGCAGTGGGCGGGTGGCCAGTTCATCGGCCAGGCGCGTGCGCCAGGCCGCGGCAGTCTGGCCGGCGCGGACCCTGACGACGTCGAACAAGAGGATGCCTGCCGCGGCCCCGGTGAGCAGGGCCGTGAGCGCGGCGGGTATCCGGCGCGCGGACCAGGGGCGGGGAGTCGGCCGGCCTTCGGCCGCAGGCTGTTTGGCCAGTTGCTCTACCGTGCGGGAGGTCACCTCGTCGGCCGCGGGGAGCTGCTCCGTTGCGGCTGGGGGTTCTTGGTCGCGTTCCATGCCGGCTCTCCTTCCCGGGGGAATGCGCTCCGGTTCACTGCACGCGCCGGCGTTCCTGGCCATCTGCGGAAACCAGGTGCTCGATGGCAAGGGTCACCTCTGTGACGCGCATCCCCGTGAGGTGGGCGACCCGCTCGCTGATGTAGTGCTGCACCTGCCGGGAGGCGGTGGCGAGGTCTGTCGGATAGGGCAGGTCCACGGTCAGCCTCAGCCGTGCCGAGCCGCCGCCGATGGTCGCGGAGGCGTGCGGAGCCGCCAGTTTCGCGTGCGCGGCCGAGGTGCCTGTGTGCGCGGCCAGTGCCTCCTTCGCGGCGCGGGCCGCGATGCGGGCGACCACCTTCTCCGGAATCACGGTGGCACCGCGTTCGGCCGGCGGCAGGACTGCCGCCTGGGTGGGGTCCGCGGCGCCGGGCAGGGCAGCGCCGGGCTGCGTTGTCACTGCCGGTCCCGGGAACGGGTGAAGTCGGACATCTCGAGGTCACCCTGAATCATGAGGCCGATGATCAGGCCCACCAGGCCCAGGAACGCCACGAGCAGGAACGCCCAGAAGCCGCCGAAATAGGCGGCGAAGCCCAAGGCCATGCCGGCAAGCAGGCCCACGATTGCTGCGCTCATCTCACTCACCTGAACTTTCAGGTCGGTCGTCTTTCGTCCCGGTGGCCGTGCCGGGTCGAGGGGTCACTGCACACGGCCCGTGGTTTCCTCGTCGTCCTCCTCGTCGGGCAGGTGGACGTCGTCGACGGCGATGTTCACCTCGACGACTTCAAGGCTGGTCATGCGCTCCACCGCCGTGATGACACTGGTGCGGACGTCGCCGGCGATGTCCACGATGGCGACGCCGTACTCCACGACGACGTCGAGATCGACGGCGGCCTGCCGCTCGCCCACCTCGACCTTCACGCCGCGGGACACGCTGGGACGGCCGCCGGGAACCTTGTCCGTGACCGCCCCGAGCGTGCGGGCCATGCCTGAGCCGAGGCTGTGGATGCCCGGCACCTCACGTGTGGCCATACCTGCGATCTTTTCGACCACGCTGTCGGCGATGGTCGTCCGGCCCCGCGTCTCAGGCGCGGCCCCGGCTCCGGCCTGACCCGCGAGGGCTTTACTCGCAGAGCGTGGCGTCTTCCCGCCTGCGGTGGGGTTGACGGTGTCCGACATGAGGACCTCCCCATGATGTCGATCCGGGCGCGCCGGTGCGGCGCCCTCATGTTTTAGACACACCGCACGGATATTCCTCACGCTCGCAGCCGTACCATCGAGGAGGGCATACGCGGGCCGCGATTCTGCGACAGGAAGCGAGCGGCGGATGCGCAACCGGACGAGTTTCCCTCCCCCTCCCAGCACGGGTTTCCCCCTGCGGCCGGACTCGGTGCCCGCCGTCGCCGCTGTGGATCAGGAGGCCCCCGCGGGCCTGGACGACAGCGTGCTGGTGGTATGGGCGTGCGAAGGCGATGAGGAGGCCTTCGCCGTCCTGGTCCGGCGGCACAGCAGCCGCTTGCTCGCCCTCGCACAGCATCTGCTCGGTAACCGTGCGGACGCCGAGGACGCGGTTCAGGACGCCTTCCTCAGCGCCTGGAGGCAGCTGCCGGAATTGCGGCACGGCGCCTCGTTCGGCACGTGGATGTACCGCATCGTGACGAACTGCTGTCTCAACACCTTGCGCAGCCCGCCCCACCCGCTTCCCTTGGACACCGTTTCGGAACTTGCTGCCGCGGACGCGGGCAGCTCACCGCCCCGAGTGGCAGAGGCCGACGCAGCTACAACCGCGCTGATGCGAGCGCTACTGGGACTGCGCCCCGAGCTTCGCGCGTGCTGGGTCCTGCGGGAACTGCACGGCCTGCACTACGACGAAATCGCCCACGTGGTGGGCAGCAGCGAACAAACGGTTCGCGGCAGACTTGCTCGCGCCCGACGCATACTGATGGAGGCGATGCGCCCATGGCGCTAGAAGACCCGCCACTGGCCGACGGCGACCAGCCCGAAAGCGTGAGCGCCACGAGCGCCGAAGCACGCGGGGGACAAGCCGACATGCTTGCCGGCGCGGAGTTTCTGCCCTGCGGACGCCCCCTGGGCCACGCTTGGGAACAAGCCCGCACCCCCGTCGGCACGACAGATCCGCACGTCAGCCACTGCCCCAGTTGCCGGGAAGCCATTAAAGGGCTGAGAGCGCTGGACCGGGCCACCCGTGCTCTGCGCGCCGAGGAACGCCCCGACGGTCACAGCCTTGCCAACCGAGTCATCAGCGCTGTCCGCGCGGAGGTACGGCTTGGCACCCTATTGGGACTGGCCGACCCCGAGCACGACCTGCGCATCGCAGAAAGCACCAAAATTCTGCGCCGGGCAGCCGACACCGTGCCCGGTGCCCGTACAGCCGGCTGCCGTCTGACCCCGTCCAACGGCAACCGCACCGTCCATGCCGTTGTCTCGGTCGCGGCCAAGCTCGACAAGCCGTTGCGAGAGCGCGCCGAAGCAGTGCGCCAAGCCGTACTGCACGCAGCCGAGCATGTTCTTGGTCTCGCCGTCACCACCGTCGACGTAGAAGTCAACGCCGTGCTGGAGCCCTCCCGCATACCGAGCGGCGAGCGGGCAGAACTGAGCGAAAGATGACCGCATTCACAGGAGGGGATTCAGCGAACCGCGGCCGAAGATCATCGCCGTTCCCGGCGTAGCCGCTCGCAGTCTCACGCGCGCACCACGCGACAAGCGCAGCCACCACAAGCCGGGCCGGTATCCGCCGCGCATACCCGCAGCGGATAGGCGCGCTGCAGCCTGCACGCTGACGACCGCGTCGTAGAGGCCCGTCACGCGCCGGTCCCGGCACCGCAGACACGGGTCCGCGACGTGTTCGGAGGAAACAATCTTCATGGCGGGCCCCGCTTGCGCCAGCTCCCCGGTCGGCGCTGTGCCGCTATCCCCCCGGGAGCGCTGCAAGCCGCATCCAGACCAGAAGAAGGCAGAGTAGAAGACCGGTCTTTTTCCGTTTTGGGTGCATAATTCGCTTAGGGTGCCCCGTCCGGATATGGCACAGGGCAGCTCATCGACAGACCGCGCCATGCACGGGTGCGGGAGGTGACAGAGATGGCGGCTGGCAAGAAGGTCAAGAACGTAGCCAAGAAGACCAAGGGCAAACTGAAGGAAACCACCGGTCAGGCTGTCGGCAACGAGAGCTTGGAGGCGAAGGGGGCCCGCGAGCAGATGGCGGGCGATGCGAAGCAGACCATGCAGAAGGCCAAGGACACGCTCAAGCATTGACCCCACACTTGGAGCCCCGGTACCGGGGACTTCCGGGAAACCCATAGACAAGGGCCGACGTCTCACGTCGGCCCTTGTCGGCGGCCGCCCGGATGGCACGGCCTTGTGTGCGGCTATCTGCGCCGCCGACGCGGACGGCTTGCTTTGTCCTCGTCGTCCTCGTCGTCCTCGTCGTCCTCGTTTTCTTCGTCGTCCTCTTCAGGACCCTCTTCGTCCTCGTACTCCTCCTCGTCCGCTTCGTCGGCGTACGTCCCGGGTTCCTCTTCGTCCTCCCCGAAATCTTCGTCCTCCTCAGGTTGTCCGTCCTCGCTTTCCTGCCCTTCCTCGTCTTCGTACTCGCCTTCGTATGCGCCTTCCTCCTCGTCGGTGTCCTGGTCTTCCGCTTCGCCTTCTTCTTCCAGGGCTTCCTCGTGGGTGCGGACCACCTCGCCGTCACGGATCTCGCCACGCCAGCCTTCCGCCTCATCGGTCGTGAGCGAGACGTGCCGAAGGAAATGCTTGAGGTCCAGGCGCAGGCGCCGGCCTTGAGCGCGCCACACATTGCCGGTCTTCTCGAAGAGTCCGGAGGGGTAGTACTCGACCACTGCGATGATGCGGGTCAGCGTCGGCGTGATCTCGTGGAAGCTGACGCAGCCGCGTGTGGTGCCCTTGGGGCCTTCGGAGGTCCATACGATCCGCTCGTCCGGTACCTGCTCCTGCACGGTGGCCTTCCAGCCACGTGTCGACGGCCCGACCTTGACCTTCCAGTCGCTGGTGGTGTCATCGTTGCGGGAGACGTCGCGTACACCCTTGGCGAAGCCGCTGAAGTCCTCGTACTGCGTCCAGTGGTCGTACACGGTGCGCAGCGGCAGGCCGACATCGAGGAACTCGACGATGTTGATGACCTTGCCGCCGCTCTTACGGCCCTTCTTGCCCTTGCCGAACATCTGGGAGGCGGCGCCAGTCACCTTGTCCTTGAGGCCGCTCATGCCCTGGCTCATCATCGCCTTCATGGGCGAGTCGCCCTGCAGCATCCGCCCCCCGATACCGGCGACGTCGGACAGCTTCCCGTTGCCTTCCGCCACGTCCTGGAGCTGGCCTGTCACATCACCCAGCTTGTCCGACGCCTTGTCCGCGAGCTGCCCGGCCTGAGCCCCCAGGAACGTGGTCAGCGCTTCGAGCAGCTGGTCAAGCCCGGACTTGGGCCCTTGCGCGCTGGCGCGGTCTGACTCTGCCATGACCTACCTCCGCGTGGACGGCTTGCGGCCCGGTGTCTTCTTCGCCGCAGTCTTCTTGGCTGCCGTTTTGCGTGCCGGAGTGCGCGCTGCGGTCTTCTTCGCGGCTGTCTTGCCCGCCGCGCCGCGCGCCGCGGTCTTCTTCGCCGGGGCCTTCGCCGGGGCCTTCGTCGCTGTCTTCCTGGCAGCGGTCTTGGACGGCGCGGTCTTCTTCGCGGCTGCGGTCTTCGACGTGGTCTTCGCCGTCGGCGCCTTCTTCGCAGCGGTCTTCTTCGCAGCGGTCTTCCGTGCCGGGGCCTCTGAGGGAGCTGAGCGGCGCGCCGTGCGAGCGGGTGCGTCCTGGGCAGCCCTGGTTCGGGGCCGGCCGCGCCTGCGGGGCGGGGGTTCCTCCTCAGGTTCCTCTTCTTCCTCGGGTTCCTCTTCCTCGGGCTCGTAGGCGTTCTCGGCTTCGCCCCCTTCCTCCTCGCCCTCTTCCTCCTCGCCCTCCTCTTCCTCGCCCTCTTCTTCCTCGTCTGCCTCAGACTCCTCGTAGCCTTCTTCGGCTTCCGGCTCCTCGTAGCCCTCCTCGTCCTCGTCTTCGCCTTCGGTTTCCTCTGCGTCCTCGTACTCCTCGGGCTCCTCCTGGTCCTCTTCGTCTTCCGTTGCGGTGACGCTGCCCAGTTCGGAGGTCCGCTGGTGCAGCGAGCCGGCGAGGTCGGCGAGCTTGCGGTTGGCCGCGGCTCCCAGAGCCTTCTTGCCTGCCTCCAGGGCTTCACCGCGAAGCTGGTCGCTTATCTCAGCGAACTGAGGCGTCTCCTTGAGCTTGGTGAGGCCCTGCGCCATGAGCTGGCCGGGCTCGAGACCGAAGCGTCGGCCGGCGAGGTAGGTCGCCGCGGTGAACGCGAGGCGGCCCTTTTTTGTCCGTCCGAGTACGTAGCCCCCGGCCACGGCGGTCGCGAGCGCGATTTTGGTTGTGTCCTGCATGAGCTGCTGTCCCTTCACCAGGGCGCTTGCGGGCTGTACGACGCTGCCCAGGAACACCGTCTGGGTGGGTCTGCGGATGTGCCGACTGCTGTGTGATTGGCGCCGGCTGAAGTACGCCCCGCTCAGGCGGCCTGTAGGCCGCCTCCCCTAACGCGGAACATATTTCCCTATATGCTGACATTATAGATTCTGCTAGCGGTATTCCCCCAGCGGAGCGTCCGATGGCCGCAGAACCGGCACGACCACGCAGAGCCCGTCCCCGCCCGACCGAGGAACACGTCGAGACGCAGGACAGGGCCCCCGCACACCGCACCTCCGCCTCCAAGCGGAAGGCCGGGGTTCCCAGCGCGGCTTCGGCGATGCGCTCCGCAGCCGGGCAGCTGGCCCAACTCCTGGGCCGCACCCCCGACTCCGTCTCCTCCCTCAAACCGACCGAGGACGGCTGGCAAGCACAGGTGGAAGTAGTGGAACTGGAACGCATCCCCGACACGACCAGCGTGATGGCCAGCTACAAAGTCACTCTGGATCCGGAGGGACAACTGGTCTCCTACGAACGCACCCGCCGCTACAGCCGAGGCATGATCGACCGGCCGACCTGACACCAGATCGCCGGGAAGGGAAGCGCCATGACCATGGTGCCGCAGAGCGGCAGCAGCGTAAGCAGAGGCACAAGCAATTCGGGCAGCCTCTACGACGTCCTGGAACTCATACTCGACCGCGGTCTGGTCATCGATGTGTTCGTCCGCATCTCGCTGGTAGGCATCGAACTCATCAAGATCGACGCCCGCATCGTGGTGGCCAGTGTGGACACCTACCTGCGCTTCGCCGAAGCGTGCAACCGCCTCGATCTCGAAGCAGGCCGCAAGGCGCCCGCCCAGCTCCCCGAGGTCGTCGGAACGATGATGGAAGGCGGCGCCCGCGGCAAGTCCAAGGGCGCGCTCAGCGGAGCGGTCGACGCCGTGACCGAATCCCTGACTGGCCGACCTTCCAAGCAGGAGGAGGAACTGGAGGAGGAAGCCGAAGAGGAAGCCGCCCCCAGAAAGCGGCGTCCCGCCCGGCGCCCGGTACGCCGGGAGAGGGAGTGACCGATGGCGCTCTACGTATACGCGATTACCGGCAAGGACCACCCGCGACGCCTGGAGGGCCTGACCGGAGTCGGCTCGCACCCCGCACCCGTGCGCGCGGTCGCCGCCGGGCCCCTGTACGCGGTGGTCAGCGACATCTCCGAAGAGATCCGGCCCAAGCGCCGAGACCTCCAAGCACACCAGGAAGTCCAAGAGCGCCTCATGGCCGGTGCAGTGGTCCTACCGCTGCAGTTCGGCTACATCGCCCGCGATGAGCAGGCCGTACGGCAGGCCCTGGAAGAGAATCCGGATGGCTATCTGGCCACTCTCGAACGACTAGACGGCTGCGCCGAGTACCACGCAAGGGCGACCCAGGCGAACGAGGATGAACTGCTGCGCCAGATCCTGCAGGACTCCCCCCAGGCGAGGGAACTCAACGAGCGGATCCGATCTGGCGCGCAGGATCCGCAGCTGCCCCTCACGCTCGGCGAACTCGTCGCCCGCGAAGTACAAGAACGCCAGGATGCACTGGCCGCCGGGCTGGTCCAAGCACTGACTCCCTACGCGCGAGAGCACGTCACTCATCCGCCCTCGCCCCCTGACTTCCTCAATCTGTCGCTGCTCGTACCGCACGAGCGCAAAGACGATTTCCTGGCAGCGCAGACCGGACTCGCCGCGCAGATCGACGGCGGCGTCGACTTCCGGCTCACCGGCCCCCTGCCCCCTTACAGCTTCGTCCAATGACCAGCCGCGATGCTTCGAACGCGGAAGGAGGAGACGAACCATGGGACTGCTGAGCCGCCTGTTCACCCTTCCCATCGCACCGGTGGAAGCCGTCGTATGGGCAGCCCATCGGATCGCCGAGAAGGCCGAAGAGGAGTACTACGACCCGGCCCCGATCTGGCGCGAACTCGCCGACCTCGAGCGGCGCCTGCTGCGCGGCGAGATCGACCAGGAGACCTTCGACCTCCGGGAGGATGAACTGATCGACCGGCTGACAGAGATCGCGGAGTTCCGCCAGCAATTTCCCTGATGGGCAAGGGAGGCTTCCCTCGTGTCTGAGCCACTACCCGACCGGCTGGGATCCTTCCCGTCCCGCGCCGCCCCGATGCCGTACGGACAAAGCACCTCCAGCCTCGCCGACATCCTGGAGAGAGTCCTGGACAAAGGCATCGTCATCGCCGGTGACATCCGCATCAACCTCCTCGACATCGAACTGCTGACGATCAAACTCCGGATCCTGGTCGCCTCCGTCGACAAGGCGAAAGAGATGGGCATCGACTGGTGGGAGCACGACCCCTCACTCTCCTCCCGGCACACAGGCAGCCCCCTCGAGCAGGAAAACCGCCGCCTGCGCGCCGAGCTGGAGGCCCTGCGCCGCGACCGCATCGACGGCCAAGAATTCCCGCCCCGCACCACCGGCGAGGAACCCGAGACGGGCGGGGGAACCGCACGGGGGCGCCGCACATGAACACAACCGACGACACCCTCACCTACGTCTACGCCGCGGCCCTGCTTACGAAAGACCTCCGCGACGCCGCCGGCAGCCTCCGCGGGATCTACGGATCACCCGTTCTCTTCCTCACCGCCGGCCCTACCGCCACCCAGCCGGCCCTGGGCTTCGCCACCAGCCACGTTCCCCACCGTGACTTCAGCGAGCACGCGCTGAAGAACCACTTCGAGGACCTGGACTGGCTCGAGAGCGTCGCCCGCGCACACCACGATGTCGTCCAGGCACTCTCCCTGCACGCCACCGTCCTGCCCCTGCGTATGGCCACCGTCTATCAGGACGACGACCGCGCCCGCCAAGCGCTCGCCGAACAGCACAACGCATTCGCCGACAGAATCGCCCAGCTCGCCGACCACACCGAATTCGGCGTGAAAATCTACCTCGCCTCCACCACCGCCCCGCCCGATACCGGGCCCGCCGCCGACGCCGGCAACACTCCCGGCAAGGCGTACCTCCAACGCCGCAGGGCCCAGCACAACGCCCAGGAAGCCGTCTACAGCCAGGCGCAGAAGGCCGCCGCAGCCATCGATGCCATCACCTCCCGATACGCCTCACAGCGCGTGCGCCACCCCACCCAGAGCGGCACCCTGAGTGGTCCCGCTGAGAACGTCCTCAACGACGCTTACCTGATCCCCGACCCGTACGCGGAACAGTTTCAGGCCGCCATCGCCGAGGCCGCCGGAGTCTTCGACGACGTTCGTGTCGAGGTGACCGGTCCCTGGGCCCCCTACTCCTTCGCCATGCCGCCGGCCGAACGCCACAACGCGGCTACCGGCGAGGAGCGCACCCCATGACTGTCGACAGGTATGGAGAGCCGCTTCCCGGGCGCCAGGTGGCGCTCGTGGACCTTCTCGACCGGCTGCTCAGCGGCGGCGTCGTCATCACCGGCGACATCGTTCTCTCCATCGCCGACATCGACCTCGTCCGCATCTCCCTGCGCGCGCTCATCGTGTCCGTGAGCTCCGAGACACGCCCAGCCATCGCACCGCAGGAGGGCGGCCCCCGTGAGTGAAGAACGCGAACACTCCCAGCGGCCGTCCCGCCGCCCATCCCCGCCCCCACCACCCGCTCTGGACGGCGTCGGCGACACCATGTCCCAGGCTTTCCGGCTGCTCCAGGCACCCCCCACGCCACGCGAGGCAACCCCACGCCCAGCCCACCGCATGTACACCGACCGCGACACGGTCGAAGAAGACCTCCTCAAACTCGTGCTCACCCTCGTCGAACTCCTGCGCCAGCTCATCGAGCGCCAGGCATTGCGCCGCGTGGACGCAGGAGACCTCACCGACGAACAGGAAGAGGAGCTGGGAGCCACACTCCTGGCCCTCCACGACCGCCTGGCCGACCTGTGCGCCCAGCACGGCTACGCACTGGAGGACCTCAACCTCGATCTCGGCCCGCTGGGCCCCCTCCTGCCGCCCCGCACCTAGCGCAAGCTCCCGCGGGCCCACCGACCCTGCCGCCGCCCCGAGCGCCCCGCCGCTCGACTCAGCTACCTCCCACCGCTCAGGCGTTCGGAGCAGCTGCGCTGGCCGTCGGCGGCATCCGCGGTGGACGGTGGTAGCAGCGCCGCTTCCTACGACGACGGCGTCCCCGCCGCATGCCGTAGGGAGCCACATGACGTCCGAACGCAACACAGTCCTGCGCAGCCTCCACGATGTCGGGCTCGCCGCTTGGTTCGGCGGCTCGTTGATGGGCGCGGTCGGCCTCAACGGCGCAGTGAAACACCATCCCAGGCCATGGAAAGAGAACGCGGCACTCGCCAGCTCCGGTTGGGCGAGGTGGACACCGGTCAGCGCTGCCGCGATCGGCATGCACCTGGTCGGCGCCGGCGGACTGCTCGGGACCAACGCTGCCCGTGTCGCCACCCAGCAAGGCGTCACGGCCTCCACCTTGGCCAAGACCGTCCTCACCGGGGCCGCTCTCGCCGTCACCGCATACGCCCGGACGCTGGGCAAGAAGATCGAGCTGGTCTCCGTCGGCCTCCCACAAGACGCAGAAGACGCCGAAGGCCGCCCATACGACACGGTCAAAGCTGAACGTCAGCTTTCCTACGCGCAGTGGGCGGTTCCGGCTCTCACGGGCGGCCTGCTGATCCTCAATGCCCTCCACGGCGAACAGCAACGGCCCACATCACAGCTCCGCGGCATGTGGCAGCGCGCCAGTCAGCTTGCTCCCCACGTACCCGACGTGCAAGACGTCCGGAATCGATACCGCACACGGTGATGGCCTCACGCGGGCTAGCTACACGCACTGCTTACGGCGATCCCGCCGCCAGCCATAGTGCAGTCGGGCCGGTACCGCTCATCGGGTCCTTGCTGCGTCCGACAGAAGTAGCCCACCAGCCCGGCTCCGGGCGTACAGCCGCTCAGCGGGCAATCATCACAGCACGGGCACTCAGGGCGCGGGCCCCCGACGAGGATCGAAGCCGGAAAGCCAGCGTGCCTGGGAGCGCACCACTGACGCAGCCGCGGCCGATACGGCCGGGACGGAGAAGCACCCCGATGACCAGCCCGCATGACAGCAACGAGTCTCCCTATCCCTCTGGAGAACCGGGCGCCGGAGCCGACGGCCAGCCCACGGCCAAAGAGAGGACCGCCGCGATCAAAGACCACACCATCGCCGCAGCCAAACAGGCCACCGCCCAGGCCCGGGCGAAAGCCGGCCACGCGACCGAGCTGGCAAAGAACAAGACACCCGAGCCACTCCTGCACACCGTGAACCAAACCGCTTCGCACGTCCGCGACACCGCCCGCCGAGCCGGCCACCTCGCAGCCGACAAGACCCCCGACGCCGTCCGCGCAAAGGCTGCTCAGACGGCGCACGCGCAGGGTCCAAGTGGGTTCCGCTGCTCTCGGCGACAGCCGCCTTCCTCGTCTTCGTCGTGATGCGCCGCCGTGGGCGCAACTGCTAACGAGTTGGTGCGTGATAGTGGGTGAGGCGTGTTTGACCTGCTCATGGCCTGTTCTCAGGCGGTGGTGCAGCGGTCAGATATGAGGTTGGCG
>NZ_JBEYCR010000007.1:0-336558 GCF_040632845.1 Streptomyces sp. NPDC016459 | reverse complement strand
CGCCCGGTTACATTCCGAACCCGGAAGCTAAGCCTTTCAGCGCCGATGGTACTGCAGGGGGGACCCTGTGGGAGAGTAGGACGCCGCCGAACAATTTTTAGCCTCAACCCCCGGACTCTGTCCGGGGGTTGAGGCATTTTTGCGTTCCGGCGACGGGAGAGCCCCTGTACGCCCGGCCTCGTGGCTGGGGGGTAAGGTCAGGGGGCATCGTCCGTACGTTCCCAGCAGGAGGCCCCCGGGTGGAGGTCCAGGAGACCCGTGTGCAGACCGACCGGGTCTTCACCATCCCCAACATTCTCAGCATGGCGCGTCTCCTCGGCGTGCCCCTGTTTCTGTGGCTGATTCTCCGGCCGGAGTTCGGCGGTCCCAAGAGTGACGGTTGGGCGCTCCTCGTGCTGATGCTCAGCGGCGTCAGTGACTATCTCGACGGCAAGCTGGCCCGGCGCTGGAACCAGATCAGCAAACTCGGCCGGCTGCTCGACCCCGCCGCCGACCGGCTGTACATCCTGTCCACTCTCGTGGGGCTCACCTGGCGGGAGATCCTGCCGTGGTGGCTGACCGCCGCTCTCCTGGCGCGCGAGGCCATGCTGCTGGTCATGGTGGGAATCCTCCGGCGACACGGCTACCCGCCGCCGCAGGTGAACTTCCTCGGCAAAGCTGCGACTTTCAACCTGATGTACGCGTTCCCCCTGCTGCTTCTCAGTGACGGAACGGGCTGGCTTTCGTCACTCGCTGAAGTTTTCGGATGGGCTTTCGCCGGATGGGGTACAACTCTGTATTGGTGGGCAGGGATCCTCTACGTGGTCCAGGTCCGTCGACTCGTGAAGACGGATACCGAGGCCGATTGAGCCCGTTCCCTCCGTGTCGAGCAGCGTCGCCGGCAACGACGAGGACGTCCGCGGTCTACTGAGCGGACAGGCGAAGTCGGCAGGACCGTCATCACTTGAAGGAGGACGTTTCCGACATGAAGGCCGTTGTGATGGCCGGTGGCGAGGGAACCCGTCTTCGCCCCATGACCTCTAGCATGCCCAAGCCTCTTCTGCCGGTGGTGAACCGGCCGATCATGGAGCACGTCCTACGACTGCTCAAGAGGCACGGTCTCAACGAGACCGTCGTCACCGTGCAATTCCTGGCCTCACTCGTCCGGAACTACTTCGGCGACGGCGAGGAGCTCGGGATGGAGCTCACGTATGCCAACGAGGAGAAGCCGCTCGGTACAGCGGGCAGTGTGAAGAATGCCGAGGAAGCGTTGAAGGACGACGCCTTCCTCGTCATTTCCGGGGACGCGCTCACCGACTTCGACCTCACCGATCTCATCGCCTTCCACAAGGAGAAGGGCGCCCTCGTCACGGTCTGCCTCACCCGGGTGCCGAACCCGCTGGAGTTCGGCATCACAATCGTGGACGAGGAAGGCAAGGTCGAGCGCTTCCTGGAGAAGCCCACCTGGGGACAGGTCTTCTCGGACACCGTCAACACGGGCATCTACGTGATGGAGCCCGAGGTCTTCGACTACGTCCAGGCGGACGTTCCTGTCGACTGGTCGGGTGATGTCTTCCCGCAGCTCATGAAGGAGGGCAAGCCCATCTACGGCTACATCGCCGAGGGCTACTGGGAAGACGTCGGCACCCACGAGAGCTATGTGAAGGCCCAGGCGGACGTCCTGGAGGGCAAGGTCCAGGTCGACGTCGACGGCTTCGAGATCTCGCCGGGGGTCTGGGTCGCCGAAGGCGCCGAGGTGCACCCCGACGCGGTGCTCCGCGGGCCGCTCTATATCGGTGACTACGCCAAGGTCGAAGCCGGCGCCGAGATCCGTGAGCACACGGTCGTCGGCTCGAACGTGGTCGTCAAGAGCGGCGCGTTCCTGCACAAGGCAGTCGTCCACGACAACGTCTACATCGGGCCGCAGAGCAATCTGCGCGGCTGTGTGATCGGGAAGAACACCGACATCATGCGGGCGGCCCGGATCGAGGACGGGGCCGTCATCGGGGACGAGTGCATGGTCGGTGAGGAATCGATCGTGCAGGGCAACGTGCGGGTCTACCCGTTCAAGACGATCGAGGCCGGCGCCTTCGTCAACACCTCGGTCATCTGGGAGTCCCGCGGGCAGGCCCACCTCTTCGGAGCCCGAGGGGTCTCCGGCATCCTCAACGTGGAGATCACGCCGGAGCTCGCCGTCCGTCTCGCGGGGGCGTACGCCACGACCCTGAAGAAGGGGGCGACCGTCACCACGGCGCGAGACCACTCCCGGGGCGCGCGAGCGCTGAAGCGGGCGGTGATCTCGGCACTGCAGGCGAGCGCCATCGACGTGCGCGACCTGGAGAACGTGCCGCTGCCGGTGGCGCGGCAGCAGACCGCGCGGGGAAGTGCCGGCGGAATCATGGTGCGGACCTCGCCGGGTGTGCCCGACTCCGTGGACATCATGTTCTTCGACGAACGTGGAGCGGACCTCTCCCAGGGCGGGCAGCGGAAGCTGGACCGGGTGTTCGCGCGCCAGGAGTACCGGCGGGCCTTCCCCGGGGAGATCGGCGACCTCTCCTTCCCGGCGAGCGTCTTCGACTCGTACACCGGCTCGCTGCTGCGGAACGTCGACACCTCCGGGATCGCGGAAGCCGGTCTGAAGGTCGTCGTGGACGCCTCCAACGGCAGTGCCGGGCTCGTGCTGCCCAGTCTGCTGGGGCGCCTCCAGGTCGACTCGCTGACCATCAACCCCGGCCTCGACGAGTCCCGGCCCACCGAGTCGGTGGAGAGTCGGCGGGCCGGGCTCGTACGACTCGGGGAGATCGTGGCCTCGGCGCGAGCGGCCTTCGGTGTGCGGTTCGACCCCGTCGGCGAACGGCTCTCGCTCGTGGACGAGCGGGGGCGGATCATCGAGGACGACCGGGCGCTCCTGGTCATGCTCGACCTGGTGGCGGCCGAGCGGCGCTCGGGGCGGGTCGCCCTGCCCGTGACCACCACCCGGATCGCCGAGCAGGTCGCCGCCTACCACGGTACGCAGGTGGAGTGGACGACCACCTCGCCCGACGACCTCACCCGGGTCGGGCGTGAGGAGTCGACGATCTTCGGTGGCGACGGGCGCGGCGGTTTCATCGTGCCCGAGTTCAGCAGCGTCTTCGACGGCGCTGCCGCCTTCGTCCGGCTGATCGGTCTCGTCGCGCGGACCCAGCTCACCCTGAGCCAGATCGACGCGCGGATCCCGCGGGCGCACGTCCTCAAGAAGGACATCGCGACCCCGTGGGCCGTCAAGGGCCTGGTGATGCGCCGGGTGGTGGAGGCGGCGGGGAATCGTTCCGTCGACACCACCGACGGCGTGCGGGTGGTCGAGGCCGACGGCCGGTGGGTGATGGTGCTGCCCGACCCCGCCGAGGCCGTCACCCATCTGTGGGCGGAAGGCCCGGACGACGCCTCCGCGCAGGCCCTGCTCGACGAATGGGCCGTGGTGGTCGACGGCGCCGGCAGCTGACGCAGCGGACCGGTCTGCGGGGAGGCGCCTCAGGGCGCCTCCCCGCAGGACGGAGGGGCCATTCGGTGGTAGGTCGTGCGACGTGCGACGATGTGCGGCATGTCGCAGCAGCCCCCCGTTCGGAGCACCGGATCACCGCCGCCGCGCCCGGACGCGTCCATGTCGCTGCTGAACAACGTGATCGACCACGCGCTCGACGACGGCTACGCCGAGGCGACCGCCCGGCGCGCGGCCGAGGGCGGGGGGCTGCCCCGTAGCCTGCGGGCCAAGATCGGCGTCGCCGCGGGCCTCCTGCTCGCCGCCGCCGTGGTGACCGTGGGCGCGGCCGAGGCGCGTATCTCCGCTCCGGTCGTGGCCAAGGAGCGGCAGGACCTGATCGCCCGTATCGACGCGGAGACGTCCACCGCCGACCAGCTGGAGCGGGACGTCGAGCGGATCCGTACCGAGGTCGGGGAGCGTCAGCGGCAGGCGCTGCAGCAGCACGGCGGCGACCAGGCCGAGCTCGTGGCGCTGCTCTCGGGCGCCACCGCGGTGCACGGCCCCGGGGTGAAGCTCGTCGTCGACGACGCCAAGGACACCGACTCCGGTGGCGGCGGGCCGCGGGAGAGCAGCGGTTTCTCCGACACGGGCCGGGTGCGCGACCGTGACATGCAGCGCGTGATCAACGGGCTGTGGGAGTCGGGCGCCGAAGCGGTCGCCGTCAACGGTCAGCGGTTGACCTCGCTGTCCGCGATCCGGGCCGCCGGCGACGCCATACTGGTCGACAACAAGCCGCTGGTGCCGCCATACACCGTCCTCGCGATCGGGGACGGGCAACGGCTGAGCACCGCGTTCCAGGACAGCGCCGACGGGCAGTATCTGCACGCGCTGGTGGAGAACTTCGGGATCAGGAGCGGTATCACGACCGAGGGCGACGTACGCCTGCCGGCCGCGCCGAGCCTGACCGTACGTACCGCAGAGCCGAGGGGGGCCGGGGCCGCGACGCCCTCCGGCCGGGCCACGGCCGACACAGGGAAGGGCACATCGTGATCGCCGTACTGGGCCTGATCGTCGGAGTCGTGGTGGGACTGCTGGTCCGCCCCGAAGTTCCGGCGGTGGTCGAGCCCTATCTTCCGATCGCCGTGGTCGCCGCCCTCGACGCGGTCTTCGGCGGGCTGCGGGCCATGCTCGACGGCATCTTCGTCGACAAGGTCTTCGTGGTCTCGTTCCTCTCCAACGTGGTCGTGGCCGCGCTGATCGTCTTCCTGGGCGACAAGCTGGGCGTCGGCGCCCAGCTGTCGACCGGCGTGGTCGTCGTGCTCGGCATCCGGATCTTCTCCAACGCGGCCGCCATCCGGCGCCACGTCTTCCGGGCGTGACGCCGATGAGCGAGAACCCCCAGAACCCGCAGGATCCGCAGAACCCACAGGATCCCCAGGACGCTCAGGACCCGGGAAACCGCGTCGGCACTCCGGGCCCGGTCAACGTACCGAAGGTCGACGGCGTCGGGATGCCGCCGGAGGTCGAGGCGCCCCGGGCCCCCGCCGATGCAGGTTCCGGCGGTCAGGACGCCCAGGCGCCCGTGGCTCCCGCCACTCCGGTCGCCCCGGCCGGCACCGACCCGAGCGGGCGTCGACGGCTGGCCTCCGCCCTGTGGCCGCTCCGGGTGACCCGGGCCCAACTCGTCGTCGCGCTGCTGCTCTTCGTCCTCGGTCTCGGCCTGGCCATCCAGGTCTCCTCGACCAGCGACAACAGCGCGCTGCGCGGGGCGCGCCAGGAGGACCTGGTGCGCATCCTCGACGAGCTCGACGACCGCACCCAGCGCCTGGAGGACGAGAAGGCCCGGCTCGAGAAGCAGCGCATGGAGCTGGAGTCCAGCTCCGACCAGGCCGAGGAGGCGCGCAAGCAGACGCAGGAGAAGGAACGGCAGCTCGGCATCCTGGCCGGCACCGTGGCCGCGGAGGGGCCGGGCATCACCCTGACCGTCGGCGATCCCACCGGGGCCGTCGAGTCGGACATGCTCCTCGACGCCATCCAGGAGCTGCGCGCCGCGGGCGCCGAGGCGATCCAGGTCAACGGCGTGCGGGTCGTCGCGGACAGTTATTTCACCGGGATCGGTGATGACATGCGAATCGATGGAACGAAGGTGGCCGCTCCGTACGTCTTCAAGGTCATCGGCAAGCCGGAGGATCTCGAGCCCGCGCTCAACATCCCCGGCGGTGTCGTGCAGACCCTGGAGAAGGAGCAGGCCACAGCCACGGTGGAGCGGTCGGCGAAGATCGTCGTCGACGCCTTGCGACCCGCGAAGCGGCCTGACTACGCTCAGTCGTCCTCCCCGTGAGAGGGGGGACGAGGGGGCCCCGCGACATGGGCAAGGCGTTGCGGGGGGTCGGCGCACCACAACGGTGGTGCGTGGTGGAAACTGTCCGGAGGATACGGACGTTGTGAAGGTGTCCGGGTCGGCAGGTGTGATGGATCTCGGTTCGTCCTGCCCCACGGGCGGGTCTGTTTCGGTCAAGGGGAATCGCCCGTGAAGTTGTTTGCGAAGTTGTTCGGCAAGAGCGCACGCGAGGACGGCGGCAACGCCAGGCACCGCGCGCCGCGCCACGCCCAGAGCGAGGAGCAGGGTGCCGAGCGCCCGCTCTTCCGTGACGAGGTCGGGGGCCAGGGCGGTGACATTCCGGGCACGCAGGGCGCGTCGTCCGTTGACCCCGCCGGTGCTGGCCGCATAGGTTTCGGAGAACCATCAACCTCAAGTGCGGGTGGAGGGTTCGCCCCCGATCCGTACGCGACACAGACCTCGGCGGGGCAGCCGCGGCAGGAGGATGCGTCCATGCCGGTGTGTACGAGGTGCGGTCACCGCAACGCGGCCGACAGCCGGTTCTGCTCCCACTGCGGTACGCCGCTGCGGGGCGGGGTCGCCGCCGAGCGTCCTTCGGAGACGACGTCCACGATCTCCATCTCGGGCCTCGAGGCCTACGAGTCGGAGGTCACCGGCCAGACCCAGCTGCCCTCCCTCTCGCCCGAGGCGCTGGCGGCCGTGGAGGCACTGCCGCTGGGCTCAGCGCTGCTCGTGGTGCGCCGCGGGCCGAACTCCGGCAGCCGGTTCCTGCTGGACGGGGAGCTGACGACGGCCGGCCGCCACCCCCAGAGCGACATCTTCCTGGACGACTTCACGGTCTCCCGGCGCCATGTCGAGTTCCGGCGGGGTCAGGACGGCAGCTTCACCGTGTCCGACGTCGGCAGTCTCAACGGCACGTACGTCAACCGTGAGCCGATCGACTCCGTCGTTCTGTCCAACGGCGACGAGGTGCAGATCGGCAAGTACCGGCTGGTCTTCCACTCGAGCCAGCGGGGCGTGTGACGCGCCTCGGAGAAGCCTTCAGGGAAGGTCCATGCTGCGAACACCGACGGGCGGCGCCGAATCCGGCGCCCCCACCGCGGGCGACCGGCTGGTGAGCATCGGCACGGTGCTGAGCCAGCTACGCGACGAATTTCCCGAAGTGACCATCTCCAAGATCCGGTTTCTGGAGGCCGAGGGGCTCGTGGAGCCCCGGCGTACGGCCTCCGGGTACCGGAAGTTCAGCCCGCAGGACGTGGAGCGGCTCGCTCAGATCCTGCGGATGCAGCGGGACCACTATCTTCCGCTGAAGGTCATCCGCGAGCACCTCGACGCCCTCGCCAGAGGGGAGCAGATCCCGCTCCCCGCCCCCGGGCGCCGGCGGGACCTGGCCGAGGGGGCCTGGGAGCAGGACGCGGAGACGCCCAGCCCCACCCGGCTCGGGCGGGCGGAGCTGCTGGCTGCCGCCGAGGTCTCCGAGGCCGAGCTCGTCGAGTGGGAGTTGTACGGTCTGATCACCCCGATGCAGGGCGGCGGATATCACGCCGAGACCGTCACCGTCGCGCGACTTGTCGCGAATCTGGGGAGATTCGGTCTGGAACCCCGGCACCTGAGGGCCGTGAAGGCGGCCGCGGACCGGGAGGCCGGACTGATCGAACAGGTCGTCGCGCCGCTGCGTCGGCACCGTAATCCGCAGACCAGAGCCCATGCGGAGACCACCGCACAGGACCTCGCCGCGCAGTCGGTACGGCTGCACGCGGCCCTCGTACAGACCGCTCTGGGGATCCGTCTGCAGTGAGCGGGGAGCGGCCCTGGCCGGGCCCGACTATCCAAACCGGTCGAGCACGTCCTAGGGTTGCTGTGTGAACGAGCTCGACGTTGTGGGTGTCCGGGTGGAAATGCCCTCCAACCAGCCGATCGTGCTCCTGCGTGAAGTGGGAGGCGATCGGTACCTCCCCATCTGGATCGGACCGGGTGAGGCGACCGCGATCGCCTTCGCCCAGCAGGGGATGGCCCCGCCGCGGCCTCTGACGCACGACCTGTTCAAGGACGTGCTGGAGGCCGTGGGACAGGAACTGACCGAGGTCCGCATCACGGATCTGCGGGACGGGGTCTTCTATGCCGAGCTGGTCTTCGCCAGCGGCGTGGAGGTGAGTGCGCGGCCGTCGGACGCGATAGCACTGGCCCTCCGTACCGGAACGCCGATCTTCGGCAGTGACGGTGTGCTGGACGATGCCGGCATCGCGATTCCGGACGAGCAGGAGGACGAGGTGGAGAAGTTCCGCGAGTTCCTCGACCAGATCTCACCGGAGGACTTCGGGACCAACAGCCAGTGACGCGGACCGACGTGGCCGAGGGCCGTTCGCGGGGTGCCGTGAGGGCATTCGAGTAGCCTTTCCCCGACGAGAGATACGGGAAACCACTCTCAGGGTGATTATCACTCGGCGTGCCGAGTGTGGCGATCGTTGACGCACCCCAGGTGACTGCCTACCTTCGAGTGGGCAGGTCAAGGACGGAGGGTCGGCGTGATGAGCAGCGCGGACGGTACGGCAGGGAGCTCGCTCGGACGCGCGTCCGGGGGGAGCGGTCCGTATCCGCTTCACGGCAGGGTCGGCGACTTCGGTACGGATGCCGGTGCGGGTGCGAAGGGGGCGGGCCTCGTTCCTGGAACCGGGCCCGGCGCGGCCGCTGAGACGGTCGGTTATCGCGGCCCGACGGCGTGCGCGGCAGCCGGGATCACCTACCGCCAATTGGACTACTGGGCGCGTACGGGGCTCGTGGAACCGAGCGTACGGCCCGCGTACGGGTCGGGGACACAGCGGCTCTACAGCTTCCGTGACGTCGTCGTCCTGAAGATCGTCAAGCGGTTCCTCGACACCGGGGTGGCCCTCCAGAACATCCGGGCCGCCGTCCAGCACCTGAGGGCGCGGGGCTTCCGGGACCTGGAGCGGATGACGCTCATGAGCGACGGGGCCACGGTGTACGAGTGCTCCTCGCCGGACGAGGTCGTCGACCTGCTCAAGGGCGGGCAGGGGGTCTTCGGGATCGCCGTGGGCGTGGTGTGGCGGGACGTCGAGTCGGCGCTCTCGCAGCTGCACGGGGAGCGCGTCGACACCGGCGAGACGCTCGTGGGGCACAACCCGGGGGACGAACTGGCCAGGCGGCGGAGGGACAGGGCGGTCTGAAGGGCGGTCCGAGGGGCCAGGCGGTCCGAAGGGGCGCCTTCGAGGCGGTTCCGCGCGGGCCGTGCGCCCTGGGCGGCTGTCGGTGGCGTGGGGTGGTGTGGCGGCGTTGTCAGTGGCGTGAGGCAGCATCGGTAGCGTGAGAGCCGCGCCGACGATCCTGCATCTCGACATGGATGCCTTCTTCGCCGCCGCCGAGCAGGCGGCGAAGCCCAGCCTGCGCGGAAAACCCGTGGTCGTCGGCGGTCTGGGGCCCCGGGGCGTCGTCGCCACCGCCTCGTACGAGGCGCGTCGGTTCGGCGTGCACTCGGCGATGCCCATGGGCCAGGCCCGGCGACTCGCTCCGAACGCCGCCTATCTCGTGCCGCGCTTCGCCTTCTACCGGTCGATCAGCGAGCAGGTCATGGAGCTGCTCGGACGGCTATCGCCGCTCGTGGAGCCGCTCAGCCTCGACGAGGCCTTCGTGGACCTGGAGGCCGGGGAGATCGCCGACGACAGCGCGAGCGCCCGCGCCGCCGGGGAGCGGCTGCGGGTCGACATCCTCGCGGCGACGGCGCTGACGGGGTCCGTGGGGCTCGCGGGGTCCAAGATGATCGCGAAGATCGCCTCGGAGGAGGCCAAGCCCGACGGGCTCGTCCTGATCGAGCCCGGGACCGAGCGCGAGCTCCTCGGGCCGCGTTCGGTCCGGATTCTTCCCGGTGTCGGTCCCGCGACCGGGGAGCACCTGCGGCGGGCCGGGATGACCACGGTGTCCGACCTCGCGGAGGCGGGGGAGGACGAGCTCGTACGGCTCCTCGGACGGGCGCACGGGGCCTCGCTGTACCGGATGGCCCGGGGACACGACGATCGGCCCGTGGTGGCCGAGAGGGACGCCAAGTCGGTGTCGGTCGAGGACACCTTCGACGTGGACCTGCACGACCGGGTGCGGATCCGGACGGAGGTGGAGCGGCTCGCGGAGCGGTGCGTGGGGCGGCTTCGGGCCTCGGGCCACTCCGGGCGGACCATCGTCCTCAAGGTGCGGCGGTACGACTTCTCGACCCTGACCCGGTCCGAGACGCTGCGGGGGCCGACGGACGACCCGGGCGTGGTGCGGGAGGCGGCGGGGCGGCTGCTCGAAGCGGTGGACACGACGGGGGGTGTGCGGTTGCTGGGCGTGGGCGTCAGTGGGCTCGCGGACTACACGCAGGAGGATCTGTTCGCCCAGGCCGAGGCGGAGGGCCTCACCGGCGGTGAGGCCCCCGCGGTGGACGCGGCCGAGGTCTCCGCCGTGTCCGAGCCCGAGCCCGAGGCCGAGGGGGCCGTGGAGCGGCGTTGGGCGCCGGGGCACGACGTGCGGCACGCCGTGTACGGGGCGGGGTGGGTGCAGGGGAGCGGGGTCGGACGGGTCACGGTGCGGTTCGAGGAGCCGTGGTCGGAGCCGGGACGGGTGCGGACCTTCGCGGTGGACGATCCGGAGCTCGTGCCGGGGGAGGCGTTGCCGCTGGTGCGAACCGAGGGGTGAGGGATGGTGGCCCGGCCTGGCGGGCGGGCCTGGGGTTCCCGCCGTACCACCCGCCCCTACCGCCCGTGCGAGTCGGAGGGGAGCTGCCGTGGGGCCCCGCTGTGGCTCGAGGGCGCGCGGGGGCGTGTCTCAGCGCCTCTGGGGCTCGGCAGGGGTGCCGGTGCCGGATCGGCTACTGGCCTGCCAGGCGGCCGAAGTCCGTGTCCGGGGTGTCCGTGGGGGATGGGGGGAGCGCCATGCCGTAGTGGCGGTAGAGCTGGAGTTCCTGTTCGGGGGAGAGGTGACGGCCCACGCCGAAGTCCGGGGCGTCCTTGATCAGGGCCCGCTCGTACGGGACATGGAGGCCGTCGTCGAGCAGGTCGCTCGGGTCCAGGGGGACGAACGCGTCCCGGCTGAACAGGCCGGTGCGGACGGCGGCCCACTCGGGGACGCCGGTCGCGTCGTCGAGGTACACCTCGTCCACGGTTCCTATCTTGTGTCCGTTGCGGTCGAACGCCTTGCGGCCGATCAGGCTGCGCGGATCGATATCGGTCTGCACGGTCCCTCCAACTGGTCGCAACTGCACGTACCCCCTACGAAAGTGCACATGTGGGATGTCGGCCACTTGAGCGAAAGGAGGCGGAACCTCGCTGGTAGGCTGGCTGTGGCTGTCGACCCTGTGCGGGAGAGTCCCCCGGAGAAATCTTCCGGAGGGCGCCGAAGGAGCAAATCCTCCCCGGAATCTCTCAGGCCCCTGTACCGCGCGGACGAGGTCACTCTGGAAAGCAGAGCGGTGTCCGACGGCATGCGCTCTCACCGACGGTGAAAGCCGGCGTGCCGCGAGGTGTGCCGGTGAAACTCTCAGGTTGAGATGACAGAGGGGGAGGCCGTCCGGGTACCCGCGCCGTGGTGCCCCTCGCAGGTCGTGACGACCAGGAGGCCTCCGCACATGACCGTCAACCGCATTTCGCTCTCCGAACTCGAACAGGGCATTCCGTTCGAGCAGCGGCACATCGGGCCCGACGTCGAGGCGCGCGCCAAGATGCTCGCCCAGGTCGGCTACGGCTCGCTCGACGAGCTCACGGCCGCCGCGGTGCCGGACGTCATCAAGAACACCGAGGCGCTGGCCCTGCCGGCCGCCCGCACGGAGGCCGAGGTGCTCGCCGAGCTGCGTACGCTCGCCGACCGCAACCAGGTCCTCGCGCCCATGATCGGCCTCGGCTACTACGGGACCTTCACGCCGCCGGTGATCCTGCGGAACGTGATGGAGAACCCCGCCTGGTACACCGCGTACACCCCGTACCAGCCGGAGATCTCCCAGGGCCGCCTGGAGGCCCTGCTGAACTTCCAGACCGTCGTGGCCGACCTGACGGGGCTGCCCACCTCCGGCGCCTCCCTGCTCGACGAGGGCACCGCCGCCGCCGAGGCCATGGCCCTGTCCCGGCGCGTCGGCAAGGTCAAGAACGGTGTCTTCCTCATCGACGCAGACGCCCTGCCGCAGACGATCGCCGTCATCGAGACCCGCGCCGAGCCGACCGGCGTCGAGGTCGTCGTCGCCGACCTGAGCGAGGGCATCCCCGCCGAGGTCGCCGAGCGCGGTGTCTTCGGCGTGCTGATCCAGTACCCCGGCGCGTCCGGTGCCGTCCGCGACATCAAGCCCCTGATCGACGCCGCCCACGAGCTCGGCGCCGTCGTCACCGTCGCCGCCGACCTGCTCGCGCTCACCCTGCTCACCTCGCCCGGCGAGCTCGGCGCGGACATCGCCGTGGGAACGACGCAGCGGTTCGGCGTGCCCATGGGCTTCGGCGGCCCCCACGCGGGCTACATGGCCGTCCAGGACAAGCACGCCCGTTCGCTGCCCGGCCGACTGGTGGGCGTGTCCGTCGACGCCGACGGCAACCGTGCGTACCGCTTGGCCCTGCAGACCCGCGAGCAGCACATCCGCCGCGAGAAGGCCACCAGCAACATCTGTACGGCCCAGGTGCTGCTCGCCGTCATGGCCGGCATGTACGCCGTGTACCACGGCCCCGAGGGCCTCAAGGGCATCGCGCGCCGCACCCACCGGTACGCCGCGATCCTCGCGGCCGGTCTGACGGCCGGTGGCGTGGAGCTCACCCAGGGCGCCTTCTTCGACACCCTCACCGCCCGTGTGCCCGGCAGGGCACACGAGGTCGTGGCCGCCGCCCGTGAGGCCGGCGTCAACCTGTACCGCGTCGACGCCGACCACGTGTCCATGTCGTGCGACGAGACCACCGGGCGGGCGCAGCTCGCCGCCGTGTGGGGCGCCTTCGGCGTCACCGCCGACGTCGAGACCCTGGACGCCGGCACGGAGGACGCGCTGCCCGCCGGTCTGCTGCGCTCCGACGCGTACCTGACCCACCCGGTCTTCCACGCGCACCGCTCCGAGACGTCGATGCTGCGCTACCTGCGCCGGCTCGCCGACCGCGACTACGCGCTCGACCGCGGCATGATCCCGCTCGGCTCCTGCACGATGAAGCTGAACGCGACGACCGAGATGGAGCCCGTCACCTGGCCCGAGTTCGGTCAGATGCACCCCTTCGCCCCGGTCGAGCAGGCGCAGGGCTACGTCACGCTCATCACCGAGCTGGAGGAGCGCCTCGCCGAGGTCACCGGCTACGACAAGGTGTCGATCCAGCCCAACGCCGGTTCGCAGGGCGAGCTGGCCGGTCTGCTCGCCGTCCGCGCCTACCACCGCGCCAACGGCGACCTCCAGCGCACGGTCTGCCTCATCCCGTCCTCCGCGCACGGCACCAACGCCGCCTCCGCGGTGATGGCCGGCATGAAGGTCGTCGTCGTCAAGACCGCCGACGACGGCGAGGTCGACGTCGCGGACCTGCGCGCCAAGATCGAGCAGTACCGCGACGAGCTGTCCGTGCTGATGATCACCTACCCGTCGACGCACGGCGTCTTCGAGGAGCACGTCGCCGACATCTGCGCCGAGGTGCACGACGCCGGCGGCCAGGTGTACGTCGACGGCGCCAACCTCAACGCGCTGGTCGGTCTGGCCAAGCCCGGCCACTTCGGCGGCGACGTGTCGCACCTGAACCTGCACAAGACGTTCTGCATCCCGCACGGGGGTGGCGGTCCCGGCGTCGGCCCGGTCGGCGTCCGCGCGCACCTCGCCCCGTACCTGCCGAACCACCCGCTCCAGCCCACCGCGGGCCCGGAGACCGGCGTCGGCCCGATCTCGGCCGCCCCCTGGGGCTCCGCCGGCATCCTGCCGATCTCGTGGTCGTACGTGCGCCTGATGGGCGGCGAAGGCCTCAAGCGGGCCACCCAGGTCGCCGTGCTCGCGGCGAACTACATCGCCAAGCGTCTCGAGCCGCACTTCCCGGTGCTCTACACCGGCCCCGCCGGTCTGGTCGCCCACGAGTGCATCGTGGACCTGCGCCCGCTGTCCAAGGCGACGGGCGTTACGGTCGACGACATCGCCAAGCGCCTCATCGACTACGGCTTCCACGCGCCCACGATGTCGTTCCCGGTGGCCGGCACGCTGATGATCGAGCCGACCGAGTCCGAGGACCTGAGCGAACTGGACCGTTTCTGCGACACGATGATCGCGATCCGGACCGAGATCGAGAAGGTCGCCTCGGGCGAGTGGCCCGCCGACGACAACCCGCTGCGCAACGCCCCGCACACCGCTGCCGCCCTGGGCGGAGAGTGGAACCACGCGTACGCGCGGGACGAGGCGGTCTTCCCGGCCGGGGTCTCGCCCGCCGACAAGTACTGGCCGCCGGTGCGCCGGATCGACGGTGCCTTCGGTGACCGGAACCTGGTCTGCTCGTGCCCGCCGCTCGACGAGTACAACCACTAGGCACACGGCATGACGTGAGGGCCGGTTCGGAGATTTCTCTCCGGGCCGGCCCTCGGCGTTCTCCTCGGTGTCGCTCGTACGGGTCGTCCGTACGGGGCCTCCGGATTGTTCGTACGGTGTCGGTGCCGCCGCTTCAGGCGGCGGTCGTCACCCGTCCCACCGTCAGCGGCCGGTGCGGGGCGATGATCTGCCCGTCCGGCAGCAGTTCACCGGTGTCCTCGAAGAGCAGGACGCCGTTGCACAGCAGGCTCCAGCCCTGCTCCGGGTGGTGTGCCGTCAGTCGGGCCGCCTCCCGGTCGGCGGAGTCGGCGGTGGGACAGGCAGGCTGGTGCTGGCACATGGGTGGGTTCTTTCGCTGCGTCGTGATGGATGTCCTGCGGCTCTTCGCGCTCATCGCCGCCCCCGTCGGTCGGTTCGGTTCCGGTCCCAGTCTTGCCCCCTGGACGGCCTTCCGCAGGTATTTCACGTCAGCTCGTCCTCTCCGGGGAAGACGCATCACCCGCAGGGGCGGTTCAGGTCAACGGCACCGTCTCTTCGGGTGGTTCTGGATGGCCCGAGCGGGCTAGTCCGTCCGGGCGGGGTGTTCGCCGGAGCGTTCGGGCGGGATGCTCGGACGGCAGTGCGCCCCGTGACCCGACCGGGTCACGGGGCGGCAGTGCGCGTGCGGTGGATCAGGCGGGCGCCGGCGAACCCATGAGGGGCGGCGGCGCGAGACGCGTACTGAGCACGGGCAGGAGGTCGGCGACCTGGTAGGCGCGGTGGGCCGCGATCCCCGGCGGCGCGGGCGCGAGCGGCACCATCAGATCGGCCGCGGCCGGGGCGGCGACGGCACCGTCCGCCTCCGGATCGGCGTGCAGCCACAGGGTCTGCATGTAGAGCTCCGGTACTGAGAGCAGCCGCGGCTGGTACGCGACGGGCAGGGCCTCGGCCTGGAGCAGCGCCCGCTCGGTGGCGGTGACGTACGGCCCTTCGAAGAAGTGCGAGAAGGACCAGCCGTCGGGGGTGAGCATGGTGTCCGCGGCGGCGATCGCCCGGCCCCCGCTCCTGATCAGGAAACGCCATCCGGCGAGCCGGATGCGGGGTGCCTGCCCCGGTGCTCCGGTCACGTCAAGGACGTGGACGGGCAGGGGGAGTTCGGGGCTCAGCGGTCCCTGCGCTGCCCGCAGGGCGGGAGTGCGTGCCTCGTGGACGGCGGTCGGGGAGCCGAGGGCCGCGAGGACACTGCGGAGGGCCGGCGCAGGGGCCGGGGAGGGTCGGAGCATGGTGGGTCGCCTCTCGCTCAGGAGACACGGTGACGCGTGGGCAGGTACGACGGCGCTGTCGACGGCGGGGCCGGAGGAGGCCATGAGGCCGTGGCCCGGGCGCCAACACTCTGCCTCGTCCGCGGAGTTTATACGACACGTGTTCACAGAGTGTTTCCGCTAGACGTCGCCGATATTCCTGGCAAGGCGTCATCAGGTCGTAAAACGCGGGCCGCGGAAGCGGAATCCGGGAGGGGTGCCGCTCTCACCTGCGTATTCCTCGCGGAGGGGGACGGCTGAATTTCGTCCCGGAGTTCCGAGAAGATAGGACATTGGTATATGTCGATCGTCCTGTGCCCTCGGGATGTGCCGTGGGAGTGCCGCATCCAGCCTATCGTCCGACAGCCTTCTTCCGCAGGCGTTGTGGATCAGCGGGTTGGGCATCATCGTCCGTGACACGCGGCCGTGATGGCGGCCGGCCACTCGGGGAGGGACGTTTCGATGGGGGAGAAGGTCGTGGCCGACGGGTTCGGCCCGTCCGACCGGCAGCAGTACCGGAGAAAGCTCCAGCAGTGTCTCGCGGGGCTGGCGAGGTTGTTGGCGGAGAAGCGGTTCGACCGTCCCCGCAATCTCATGGGCGTGGAGATCGAACTCAATCTCGCGGGCGCGGACGGACTGCCCCGCATGCTGAACGGGCCGGTTCTCGAAAAGATCGCGAGCCCCGATTTCCAGACGGAACTCGGAATGTTCAACCTCGAAGTGAACATCGCGCCCCACCAGCTCGGTGGCCGTGTTTTCGACCGGCTCGCGGAAGAGATCGGCACCGGCATCAAATATGCCGACCGCAAGGCCGCGGAACTCGACGCCGGTGTGGTCATGATCGGCATACTTCCCACGCTCACCCAGGACGACCTGGTCTTTGAGAACCTCTCGGTCGCCGACCGCTACACCCTGCTCAACAACCAGATCCTGGCCGCCCGCGGCGAGGACTTCACCCTCGACATCCACGGCGTCGAACGACTCCTCTGCACCTCGGAGTCGATCGTGCCCGAGGCGGCCTGCACCTCGATCCAGCTCCACCTCCAGGTGACGCCCGCCCGGTTCGCCGCCGTGTGGAACGCGTCGCAGGCGGTGGCGGGCGTCCAGATCGCCCTCGGCGCCAACGCGCCCTTCGTCTTCGGCCGCGAACTCTGGCGCGAGTCGCGTCCGCCGCTGTTCCAGCAGGCCACCGACACCCGCCCGCCCGAGCTGCAGTCACAGGGCGTCCGGCCGCGCACCTGGTTCGGGGAGCGGTGGGTGGACTCGGTGTACGACCTCTTCGAGGAGAACCTCCGCTACTTCCCCGCGCTGCTGCCCCTCGTCGACGACGAGGACCCGCTCCTCGTCCTCGACCGGGGCGGGGTGCCACGCCTCCAGGAACTCGTCCTCCACAACGGCACGGTCTACCGCTGGAACCGGCCCGTGTACGGCTGGGTCGACGGCGTCCCGCACCTGCGCGTCGAGAACCGGGTGCTGCCCGCCGGGCCGACCGTCACCGACGTCATCGCCAACGCGGCCTTCTACTACGGGCTCGTCCGCTCGCTCGCGGACGACCCCAAACCGGTGTGGAAGCGGTTGACCTTCGAGGACGCCGAGGCCAACTTCGACACCGCCTGCCGTCACGGCATCGAGGCGGAGCTGCGCTGGCCCCGGTCGGGGCGCACAGGCGGCATCGCGACCGTGCCGGCGGTACGGCTCGTCCTCGACGAGCTGCTGCCGCTCGCCGCGGCCGGACTCGACGCCTGGCACATCGAGCCCGTCGACCGGGACTTCTATCTCGGGGTGATCGAGCAGCGCTGTCTGCGGCGGGTGAACGGGGCCTCCTGGCAGGCCGACACCTTCCACCGGGCCCTGGCGTCGGGCCTCGACCGCGAGGCGGCGCTCGCGGCGACGACCCGCCGCTACCGGACCCTCATGCACGAGGGTGAACCGGTGCACACCTGGCCGGTGGGCATCGACTGAGCCCGGGGCGCGGGCGGCGCGGCGGCTGATCATGGCAAAGTGGTCGGGGCCGCCGGAACGGCGTCGGCCGTCCGCGAGCGGGAAGTGGAGACAGGCGTGGTGTCGGAGCAACGAGTCAGTGATGCCGCCCTGCCCCCCGAAGGCCTGCCCCGCCGGGTGCTGCGCTCCGAGACGCTCATCGTCCTCGCGCTCTCGCTCGGAGCGAGCGCGGTGTCGTCCTTCATCAGTTTCGTCGGCTCGCTGACCAAGTCGGGGGCGCTGAAGGAACAGGCGGCCACGCTCAACGGCTCGTACGCCCTGGGGCGGCCGTGGCTCGACCTGTCCTGGCAGCTGTTCGGCATCGCCACGGCCCTCGTGCCGGTCGTGCTCGTCGCCCATCTGCTGCTGCGCGAGGGTGCCGGGCTCCGGGCCGTCGGCTTCGACCGGACCCGGCCGTGGTTCGATCTGGGACGCGGGACGCTGGTCGCGGCGGGCATCGGGAGCGCGGGGCTCGCCTTCTACCTGGTGATGCGGGCGACCGGGTTCAACCTGACCGTCGTGCCCGAGTCGCTGCCCGAGGTGTGGTGGAAGTACCCGGTACTGATTCTCTCCGCCCTCCAGAACTCCGTCCTGGAGGAGGTCATCGTCGTCGGGTATCTGCTGCGCAGGCTCGGCCAGTTGGGGTGGACGCCGATGGCGGCCCTGGTGGCGAGTTCGGTGCTGCGGGGCTCGTACCACCTGTACCAGGGGATCGGCGGCTTCCTCGGCAACGTGGTGATGGGTGTGGTCTTCGTCCTGCTGTACCGGCGCTGGGGGCGGATCGGGCCCCTGGTCGTGGCGCACGCCCTGCTCGACATCGTGGCCTTCGTCGGGTACGGGCTGCTCGCGGGCAAGGTGGGGTGGCTGCCCACGGTGTGAGGTGCTTGGAGGACCGGGGCGTACGGGAGTTCCGTACGCCCCTTCGCATGTGCGGGTGCGGGCGGTTGGTGCCGGGCCGCTCAGGCGTGCAGGTCGCCCTCGATGACCGTGACCGCGTGGCCGTTCAGCAGGGTGCGCTCGCCGCGCAGGCGGGTGCGGACGATCCCGGTGCGGGCACCGCCCTGGAGGCCGACGAGGTCGTCGCGGCCGAACCGGACCGACCAGTAGGGGGCGAGGGCGGTGTGGGCGCTGCCGGTCACCGGGTCCTCGTCGACGCCGACGGCGGGGAAGAAGCCGCGGGAGACGAAGTCGTAACCACGGTCCGGCCGTTCGGCGGCGGCGGTCGCGATGACGCCCCGCGTGGAGAGGCTCTTCAGGGCGCCGAAGTCCGGCGCGAGCCCGCGCACGGTGGCCTCGTCGCGCAGCTCGACGACGAGGTCGCCGATGTGGCCGGCCGTGTCGTGGACGGCGAGGATCTCGGCGCCGAGCGCCTCCTCCAGGCCGTCGGGTACGGGGACGGGGGCGAGGGAGGAGGTCGGGAAGTCCATCGTGATCGTGCCGTCGGACTCGGGGGCGGCGCCGAGGACCCCGCACCGGGCCGCGAAACGGACGGGGCCGCTCACCGTCCCCGTGGCGCGCAGGACGTGGGCCGTGGCCAGCGTGGCGTGGCCGCACATGTCGACCTCGGTGGTGGGCGTGAACCAGCGCAGGGCCCAGTCGGCCTCCCCACCGGCGGGCAGCGGGTGGGCGAAGGCCGTCTCGGAGAGGTTGACCTCCGCGGCGACCCGCTGGAGCCAGGTGTCGTCCGGGAAGGAGTCGAGGAGCAGGACTCCGGCCGGGTTGCCGGAGAAGGGCTGGTCGGTGAAGGCGTCGACGATTCGGATCCGCATATGGCCGACCGTATCGAGGGCGGATCTCGGGGAGCCAAGGCCAATCGCGGAGAACTGGACCGGTCGGCGGCTTACGGGGTGGGGCCGCGGCCTGCGGGGACGGCCGGGACAGTCGGGATGCTTGCTCGGCGAATACATCCGATATATCGTTGAGACATCGCGACAGTTCAACGATGTCATCCCGATGAAAGGAGCGTTGCGATGCGTTCACATGGACACGAGTACGGAAACGGACACGGAGCCGGCCGTGGGGGCTGTGGCCCCGGGCCTCGCGGTGACTTCGAGGGACGGCGTGCGGCGTTCGGTCCCTTCGGGCCGGGCTCCAGTGGCGGACCCTTCGGCGGAGGGCCTTTCGGTGGTGGTCGCGGGCGCGGCGGCGGCGGCCGGGGGAGGGCGCGGCGCGGTGACGTGCGGGCCTCGATCCTGGCGCTCCTGAAGGACCGCCCGATGCACGGCTACGAGATGATCCGGGAGATCGGCGAGCGCAGCGACGGGGCGTGGAAGCCCAGTCCCGGCTCGGTCTACCCGACCCTCCAGATGCTGGAGGACGAGGGGCTGATCATCAGCGAGAGCGAGGGCGGCAAGAAGCTGTTCACGCTCACCGACACCGGGCGCGCCGAGGCCGAGGACGGCCCCGAGGCTCCCTGGGAGGAAGTCGGGCGCGGGGTCGACTGGGAGGCGCTGAACGAGGTCCGGCAGGCCGGTTTCGGTCTGATGGAGGCGTTCGGGCAGGTCTGGAAGACCGGCACTCCCGAGCAGCGGCAGAAGGCGGTCGGCGTGATCAACGAGGCCCGGAAGAAGCTGTACCTGATCCTGGCCGACGAGCACTGACGTGACGGGTGCCGAGTCGACGAGTGCCTTGGCGGCGAGTGCCGGCCGGTGCTCGTGAGAGCCGGATCCGACGAAGGGCCCCGCGGCACGCGCCGCGGGGCCCTTCGTCGGATCCGCGTCGGGTGACCAGGCCCGAGAGCCTGCGCAGGGACTCGGTCAGGACGCCCATCGGGCCCTTGCCCTCGGTGGCGAACGCGCGCTCGGTGTCCAGCTCGTCGACCGTCCAGAGCGGCTCGGCGGGGAAGCCCGTCAGCTTCATGTTCTCGATGAAGGTGGCGCCGGACTCCAGGGCGGCCGGGCCGCCGTCCGGGCAGTCGGTGTGGGCGGGTGGTCGTGAGCCTTCACCACTGATGCACAGCCAGTTCTGCCGTGGTCGGGCCCGCGCCGTCGCCGATCCACCAGATCTCGGCCGCGTCGAAGCTGTCGGAGGCGCGTGGTGCCCCGTCCTCCTCGTGACAGTGGAACGCCGCCCAGAACAGATCGGCGGGCAGCGCCACCCGGGGTGCGTACACCCGGTAGACGTACTGCCGCCCGTCGCGCGCGAGCAGAGCCACCATCCAGAACACGACAGGAAGACGTGCGGGGAAGGGTCCGTGGTTGCATCCCGGGTGCGGAGCAAGGCGGTGCGCGCCCGGCGGGGAGCAATCCGCGCGATCTCATCCGTAAGGAGGAGGAACCGCGCGCGCGTGCCCCACTCCGGTGGGACGCGGACATGCTTCTCCCCGGCGATGCCCCGGCCGCCCGGAGCTGATGAGGTGAGAGGGTGCAATGTCCCGTCCCGCTGCCCCAGCCGCTCCGGCAGCCCGTCGCCCCTCGCGCGGAGCTCGCGCCCCTGCTGACGCCGTCCCTCATGACGGTCGTCGCGGGCGCCCGGCGCAGAGCCCTCCGGGACGGGGACCGGCAGGTCGACACGGCGCACCTCCTGCACTCCCTTCTGGAGTCCGACCCCGAGGCCGGTGCGGCGTTCGAGGGCGGCGGTCCCCAGCTCGCACGCGTCCTCGGCTATCTCGTCCAGCGGTCCATCGGCTACGGCCTGCGCTGGCAGCGCTCGACGGAGGACTCCGGCGCCGGGCGCAAGCTGCCCGCCGTACCCGGGACCGAGCCGCCGGATCCCCGGGCCTCCGGTTGGTCGCCGGCGGCCGCCGCCGCTCTGGAGGGGGCCTTCCGGCGGGCGGCGGAGCGGGGCGACGCGCAGGCGCGCGGCGTGGACCTCCTGGCCGCCGTCGCCGCCGACCCCGGGAGCCGGGCCGTCGAGGTGCTGCGCCGGGCGGGGGTCGATCCGGACGCGCTGGCCGCTCGTGTCGGAGGGTGCTGAGCAGCCGCACCGCCCGCGCGCCGGTGTGAGCGTGGGCCGTCTCAACAGGTGCGACGGGGGTTACGCGCCTGACGGCGCCCTGTCATCATGGCCCGATGCACGCGTCTCAGGGGAGAAGCGCCGGCCTGGGACTCGCCCTGGCCTCGGCCTTCGCATTCGGTGGTTCAGGGGTGGCGGCCAAGCCGCTCATCGAGGCGGGGCTCGACCCGCTGCACGTGGTGTGGCTCCGGGTCGCCGGCGCCGCGCTGGTCATGCTGCCGGTGGCCTGGCGCCACCGCGACCTCCTGCGCCGCAGACCCGCGCTCCTCCTGGGCTTCGGCCTGCTCGCCGTCGCCGGGGTCCAGGCCTTCTACTTCGCCTCGATCTCCCGCATCCCCGTCGGCGTCGCCCTCCTCGTCGAGTACCTCGCCCCGGCGCTCGTCCTCGGCTGGGTCCGCTTCGTCCAGCGGCGGCCCGTCACCCGCGCCGCCGCCCTCGGCGTCGTCCTCGCCGTCAGCGGTCTCGCCTGCGTCGTCCAGGTCTGGTCCGGGCTCACCTTCGACCTCTTGGGTCTGCTCCTGGCGCTCGCCGCGGCCTGCTGCCAGGTCGGCTACTTCGTCCTCTCCGACCAGGGCGCCGACGAGGACGGACAGGCCGACCCGCTCGGTGTCATCGCCTACGGGCTGCTCATCGGCGCGCTCGTCCTCACCGTGGTGGCCCGCCCGTGGGGCATGGACTGGGCGCTTCTGGGCGGCAGCGCCGACATGGACGGCAGTGCCGTGCCCGCGTGGCTGCTGCTCGGCTGGATCGTGCTGATCGCCACCGTGCTCGCGTACGTCACCGGTGTCATCTCGGTGCGCCGGCTCTCCCCGCAGGTGGCGGGTGTCGTGGCCTGTCTGGAGGCCGTCGTCGCCACGGTCCTCGCCTGGGTGCTGCTCGGCGAGCACCTCGACGCGCCGCAGCTCATCGGCGGCGCCGTGGTCCTGGTCGGTGCCTTCATCGCCCAGTCCTCGACGCCCAAGGCGGCCGCCCCCGGACCTGTGACGGGCTCGGCGGCGGAGGGCGGAGCGGCGGAGGCCGGGACCGGGGCGGCCGGGACCGGGGACACCGGAGCGGCGGAAGCCGGGACCGGGGAGACCGGGACCCGGGAGGCCGGAGCGGCGGAGGCCGAAACCGGAGGCCGTGATACGGAGTTGTCCGCCGGGCGGACGGCCCCGTAAGGTGCCGATCATGCATTCGACCGTCCTTCCGCCTCCCGCCCTCTAGGCGCGCGGCGACTCTCCTCGACGAAGACCGGACTCGGCCGGGCGGCTCCTCGCCCCCGAGCGGTTCGTCGCTGCCCGCGCGCGGAGCCCAGCGACCACCTTTCCCTCCTGTCTTCCACGGAGAAGTCACGTGTCGAACTCCTCGGAATCCGCCCTGTCCGTCGGGCGGAGCCTGCTCTATCTCATCGTCGCCGGAGTCGCGTGGGGCACGGCCGGTGCCGCCGCCTCGCTGATCTTCCGCATCAGCGACATGGGCCCGCTTGCCCTCTCCTTCTGGCGCTGCGTCGGCGGCCTCGTCCTGCTGCTCGGCGCGCTTGCCCTGCGGCCCCGGCGCGAGACCTCCCGGACGGCCGGGGAGCCGCGCGGCCGGCGGACGGCCCGCATCCTCGGTACGGGCATCGGCCTCACCGTCTTCCAGAGCGCCTACTTCGCCGCCGTCCAGTCCACCGGCCTCACCGTCGCCACCGTCGTCACCCTGGGCGCCGGGCCCGTGCTCATCGCGGTCGGCGCCCGGCTCACCATGGGCGAACGCCTCGGCCGTGGCGGCATCGCCGCCGTCACCGGCGCGCTCGCCGGGCTCGTCGTCCTCGTCCTGGGCGGCGGGGCCGCGGAGGTGCGGCCGTTCGGTGTCGTCCTCGCGGTCGTCTCGGCGGCCGGATACGCGGCGATCACCCTGCTCACCCGCTGGCTCGGCAGGGACGGCGGCCACACGGACGCCCTGGCCACCACCACCTGGGCGTTCGCGATCGGTGCGGTCGGGCTGCTGCCCGCCGCGCTCGCGGAGGGGCTCGTACCGCACACCGACGCGCCCGTGAGCGTCCTTCTGCTCCTCGTGTACGTGGCGGCCGTGCCGACCGCGCTCGCGTACGCGCTGTACTTCGCGGGCGCGGCCGTCGTCCGGGCCGCCACCGTCTCCGTGATCATGCTCCTGGAGCCGGTGAGCGCGGCCGTGATCGCCGTCTCGCTGCTCGGCGAGCGGCTCACCGCCGCGATCCTGTGCGGCACGCTGCTGCTGCTCGCCGCCGTCACGGGACTCGCCTACGCCGAGGCGCGGACGGCGGCGGCGGAACGCAGGCGGGGCGCGGGCCGGCCGGTGGTCGTGTAGGCGGATTGGGGGGGGGCGGATAGCGCGGGTGGGGCGGGCTGGTCGGGCGGCCGGCCCCCCGTCCGCCCGGGGCGGGCTGGTCGGGCGGTCTCCCCCGTCCGCCCGGTCCTCCGTCTGCGGTTTGCCGCCTACCTCTGGCGCCTGCCGTCTCCCGTACGTCTCAGAGCGCGGCCAGGTAGTCCGGCAGGCCGACGGCGGGGTCGAGATCGTCGGCCGGGACCGGCGGGCCGTATCCGCCGCGCACCGGGACGACGCCGGACCAGTGGGGGAGGGCGAGGTCCTCGGGGTCGTCGTTGGGGCCGCCGGTGCGTACCTTCGCCGAGACCTCGTCCAGGTCGAGCCGGATAACCGCCGTGGCGGCGAGCTCCTTGGCGTTCGCGGGGCGCGAGTCCGCGGAGCGGCCCGGGACGACGTGGTCGACGAGCGCGTCGAGCGCCGTACGGAGTTCCTCGGGGTCGGTGACCTGGTGCGCGGTGCCGTGGACCACGACCGAGCGGTAGTTGAGGGAGTGGTGGAAGGCGGATCGGGCGAGCACGAGGCCGTCGACGTGGGTCACGGTCAGACAGACGGGCAGGCCGGGGGCGGCCACTCCGTCGCCGGTGGCGCGCAGCGGCCGCGAGCCGGTGGATCCGTGCACGTAGAGGCGGTCCCCGACGCGGGCGAAGAGCGTCGGGAGAACGACCGGCGCGCCGTCGCGGACGAAGCCGAGATGGCAGACGTACGCCTCGTCGAGTATCGAGTGGACCAGCGCCTTGTCGTACGAGGCGCGCTCGCGGGAACGCGTGGGCACGGTCCGGTCGGTCGGCGTGTACGTATCGGCGGGGGTGCTCATTGCCTACTCCATTGCACTAGTGCATACTTGTGTTTGTGCTAGGAGAATATCGGATCGAAGGTCGTCGCGCCTCGGACATCGCCGCCAGTGTGGAGGCAGGGGTCGGTGCCGGGGCCTTGCAGCCAGGTCAACATCTGCCGCCCATGCGGGAGTTGGCCGTCACGCTCGGTGTGAACCCGAACACCGTCGCCGCCGCCTACCGCACCCTTCGGGAGCGTGGGGTCATCGAGACCGACGGGCGTCGAGGCAGTCGGGTGCGGCCGCGCCCCGCCACGACCGCGCGCGGCTCGATCCGGGTCGAGGCGCCCGAGGGTGTCCGCGACGTGAGCGACGGCAGCCCCGACCCCGCTCTGCTGCCCCCTCTCGGTGAGGCCTTCGCCGAGGTCGCCCGGCGGTACGCCGTGCGGCCCGGCATGTACGGAGAGGCCCCCGTCGACGAGGAGTTCGGGCGGCTCGCACGCGCCGCCTTCGACGCGGACGGGGTGCCGGACGGGCCTGTGGGCGTCGCCTCGGGCTCCCTCGACGCCATCGAGCGCGTGCTCGCCGTCCACCTCAGGCCCGGGGACGCCGTCGCCGTCGAGGACCCGGGCTGGGGCAGCCTCCTCGACTTGGTGCCCGCGCTCGGGCTGCGCCCCGTGCCGATGGCCGTAGACGACGAAGGCCCCCTGCCGCACGAGGTCGAGCGGGCGATCCGGCGCGACGGGGCGCGGGCGGTGATCGTGACCGACCGGGCACAGAACCCCACCGGGGCGTGCGTCACGGAGGAGCGGGCGCGGGAACTGCGGCGGGTGCTCGCCGGGCACCCGGGTGTCCTGCTCGTCGAGGACGACCACGGGCACGGCATCGTCGCGCAGCCGCTCCACCCGCTCGCCGGGGGCGACGGCCCCTGGGTGCTGGTCCGTTCCGTCGCCAAGGCCTACGGGCCCGACCTGCGGATCGCCGCCTTCACCGGCGACGCCCAGACCGTCGACCGGGTCCTGGGGCGGCAGCGCCTCGGCCCCGGCTGGGTCAGCCGCCTGCTTCAGGGGACGGTCGCGTACCTCTGGGCCACGGAGGCGGTGGATCCCACGGTCGTCGCACGCTCCTACGGGAAGCGGCGCGACGGGCTCGTGCGGGCACTGGCGCGACGGGGGGTGGAGGCGCACGGGCGCGGCGGCATGAACGTGTGGGTCCCGGTCGCCGACGAGACGGGGGCGGTGGCGCGGCTGCTCGCGGCGGGGTGGGCGGTGGCACCGGGGGCGCGGTTCCGGATGGAGGCGGGGGCGGCTGTGCGGGTGACGGTGTCGGGGCTTGCGGTGGGGGAGCTGGAGGGTTTGGCGGATGTGGTGGCGGGGGCGGTGGGGGTGCGGGTGGCACGGGCGTATGGGTGAGGGCGGGGTGGCACGGCGTATGGGTGAGGGCGGGGTGGCACGGGCGTATGGGTGAGCGTGGGGGTGGGTGAGGGCGGGGGTGCCCCCCGGGTACGGCCGGCCCGTAGGGCTTTCGGGTCAGGGGCGGGTCGCTGGTTGGCGGGTGTCGAGGGGGGTCGTGGTCGGCGGGGGTGTGGGGCGGCGGTGGGAGGTGCGGGTCTGGGTGAGGGCCGCGCCCGCCAGGACGACGAGGGCGCCGACCGGGGTGTTCCAGGTGAGTTGCTCGTTCAGGACGGCCACACCCGCCGCCGTCGCGATGACCGGGATGAAGTACGTGACCATCGCGGCCGTCGTCGGGCCGACCTCCGCGACCACGTTGTACTGGAGCAGCATCGCGTACCCCGTGCCCAGCGCGCCGAGTGCGATCACGGCGAGCAGCGGGACGAGTTCCACCGACTCCGGCATCGAGGTGAACAGTGGTGTCACGACCGCCAGTTGCAGCGTCGCGAGGCCTACCTGGGAACCGGCGAGGGAGAGGTTCGACGCGCCGGTGCCGGTGAGCGTCCTGCGGACGTAGATCCAGCCGACCGCGTAGCTGAAGGACGCGAGGAGGGCCAGCGAGGTGCCCGTCACGTCGAGGCCGGAGAAGCCCTGCCAGGCGCCGAGGACCGTGAGCACTCCCACGAAGCCGATGCCCAGGCCTGCGGCGCGGACCCGGGTCGGGCGGTCCTCGGAGAGTGCGACGAGGGAGAGCAGCATGCCCCACAGCGGAGTCGTCGCGTTGCAGATGCCGGCCAGGGTCGACGGGATCGTCAGCTCCGCGTACGCGAAGAGGGAGAACGGCAGCGCGTTGAGGAGGAAGGCCGCCACCGTCAGATGACCCCAGACGCGTGCGCCGCGCGGCAACCGGTCGCGCTTCACCACCAGGGCCACCGCGAGCACCGCCGTACCGAACAGGAGCCGCCCGAAGGTGACCTGGAACGGTGCGAAGCCCTCCGTGCCGACCTTGATGAGCAGGAAGCTGAAGCCCCAGATCAAGGCCAGTACGCCGAAGCGGACGCGCCAGTCGAGCAGGCGTGAGCTGGGAGGTGAGCTGAGGGGTGAGCTGAGGGCGGGGGGCGCGGAGGTCGGGGCTGCGGGGCTCATGCACTCAGGGTGAGGGCCGCGATCTCGTAGGACAAGCGAGATTTGCTCGACCCCTTCCCTTAGGATTGCTTACATGTTGAACCTGGAGCGCCTCCGTACCCTCGACGCCGTCGCCCGGCACGGTTCGGTCAGCGGCGCGGCCGACGGGCTGCACGTCACCACGTCCGCCGTCTCCCAGCAGCTCTCCAAGCTGGAGCGGGAGGTGGGTCAGCGGCTGCTCGCCAAGAACGGCCGGGGCGTGCGGCTGACCGACGCCGGGCTGCTGCTCGCCGAGCACGCGGCCCGGATCCTCTCCCAGGTCCAGCTGGCCCAGGCCGACATCGAGGCCCAGCGCGGGCAGGTGGTGGGCGAGGTGCGGGCCGCCGCCTTCCCCACGGCGGCCCGGGGGCTCTTCCCGGCCGCGCTCGGGGCCCTGCGCGACGGGCACCCCGAACTTCGTGTGCGGACGACGGAGCTGGAGCCCGAGCAGGGCGTGCGCGCGGTCCTGCGCGGCGACGCGGACCTGGCGCTCGTCCTTGAGTGGAGCAACAAGCGCGCGCCGGTGCCCGGCGGGCTCGAGCGGGCCCACCTCCTCGACGACACGGCCGATGTGGCCCTGCCCGCCGGACACCGGCTGGCCGGGCGGGAGGCGGTGGACCTGGTGGACTTCGCCGACGAGGAGTGGGTGTCCTGGCCGGAGGGCGAGTTCTGCCACGACTGGCTGATGTTCACCCTGCGCTCGCAGGGCATCGAGCCGCGCATCGGACACCTCGCGGGGGAGCACCACACGCAGCTGGCGCTCGTCGCGGCCGGGCTCGGGGTGTGCGTGACGCCCCGGCTCGGCCGCCCGGTGCCGGACGGGGTCGTGTTCGTGCCCGTACGCCAGCCGGTACGGCGCCACATCTACGCCACCTGGCGCGCCGACGCGGGCCGTCGGCCCTCCGTGCGCGCGGTCGTCGCGGCGCTGCGGTCGGCGGCCGAGCCGTTGGCGAGCTGAGGCCGGGTCCGGGCGTACCTCGACGGTCGGTGGCGGGAGGCGGCCGCGCCGTCGGCCGGCCGCGGTCCGTACCGCGCGTGCCCCGTCGTGCGGGCGGTCGCCGCGCCGTCGGCGAGCCGAGGTCCGTACCCGTGCGTCCCTCGGTCGGGCCGGCGGCCGTCAGGGCGACGCGGTGAGTTTGCGGAAGTCCCAGGAGGCGACGGCGTCCGGGGTCAGACGCATCCAGGCGTGCCGGCCGTCGTGCGGCATCGTGTCCAGGCCGAAGTTCTTGGCGGCGAACAGCTGCTCGGGCACGACGAGTTCGGGGCACGGCTCACCGGTACGCGGGGCCTCGCCGACGAAGGTGACCGTGCCCGACAGTTCGGCGCCGCGCAGTTCGCCGTACTCCTCGCCGTCGTCCACCACGACGGCGACCCTCGGGTCGGAGCGCAGCTCGGCCCAGCGGCGGCTGCGCGTCAGCGAGTACAGCCACAACGACGAGCCGTCCCAGGCGAACCAAAGCGCGCTCACATGCGGGCGGCCGTCGGCGGAGACGGTCGCGACCCGGCAGGTGCGCTGCTCGGCGAGGAAGGAGTCGAGCTCGGCCGGGGTCATCATGATCCGGCGTCCACGGCGCTGTGTGGCGGGCATCGTCCGCACCCTTCTGGATTGCTGATGAGACGTCAGGAAGCATGGGACTCCCGCCGCGCCGGTGCAAGGGGGTGAGACCGTGGGGAAGGTCCAGTGGCAGGTTCACGGTCGGGCGCAGGACCGAAGGAACGGCTCGGGGAGCGGATCCGGCCGGACGGCGGGGCCGTGGTGCTCACCGTCGAGTGCCGGCGGGGAGTCGTGGGCCCGGACAGTGCACAACCGAACTCACCGCCGTCGCCCGCGCGTCGGGTGCCCTGCGGAACGTCGCCCGGCTCGTGGCCGCCGCGCACGAGACGGACGTCCAGGTGATCCACGCCGTCGCCGAGCGGCGCCCCGACGGGCGGGGCGCCAACAGCAACGCCCGGCTGTTCCGGGCCGCCGCCGGGCTGCCCGTCCAGCAGTACAGCGGCAGTACGGCGGTACGCATCCCCCACCGATCCACGTCACGGACGGTGAGCCGGGAGTGCCGGGCCCGCCGGGGCGACCGGGCCGACCGGGCCCGCCGGGCCGACCGGGCCTTGCGAGCCGCGCCGTTCCGTCGGGCCGACCGGTCCTGCCGGGGAGGCCCGGGGCCGTCAGCCGAAGCTGATCTCGTCGCCCACCACCTGGATCGGCTCCGGCGGCAGCGGCGCGGGCGCCGGGCCGGACTTCACACTGCCGTCCGACATGTCGAAATGACTCTGGTGGCACGGGCAGACGATGACCCCGTCCTTGACGCTGGTCACCGCGCAGCCCGCGTGGGTGCACTTGGAGGAGAAGGCCTTGAACTCGCCGGCCTTCGGCTGGGTGATCACCAGCCCCTTGCCGGCGATGATCTTTCCGCCGCCCACCGGGATGTCCCCGGTCCGGGCGAGGGTGGCGCCCCCGGTGCCTTCCGCGGCCTCCGAAGGTGTGTTCTTGTCGTCCGTGCCGCCCCCACAGGCGGCCAGCGCCGCCGCCAGGCCCGCGCTGCCCGCCGCCGCGACCACCGTCCGTCGTGCCACTCCGCTCATGTGCTCTCCTTCTTCTCCCGGTGCTCTTCCCCGGTGCACTCGTGTGTCGACATCCGAAGGTACGGCTGTGAGCTGTGTCCCGTTCACAGGATGGGACTTCGAGCGCGTCACGATTCCGTCCGGACGGTGACTCAAGCCTTCGGCATGGCCGGCGTGACGACCGGTGTCGAGGTCGGGCGGGGCGAGCCGCCCTCGGGCTCCATAGTGATGCCGGGACCTCCGTCCGCGCGCCTTGGGTCCTCCTGCGTGTCCCGGGATGCGCGCCTACTTCGGAGCGGCGGCGCCGACGGATTGGTCCGTACGACCCCGATCCTGGGGGAGCCGGCTCAGGGCACCGGGCCACCACGCCGCCGGCCCGAGGTCCCGGACGAGCGCCGGAACGAGGAGCGAGCGGACCACCAGGGTGTCCAGGAGGACGCCGAAGGCCACGATGAACGCGATCTGGACGAGGAAGGCCAGCGGGATCACACCGAGCGCCGCGAAGGTCGCGGCGAGGACCACGCCCGCCGAGGTGATCACGCCGCCGGTGGCGGTCAGACCGATGCGGACGCCCTCGCGCACCCCGTGGCGCAGCGACTCCTCACGGACCCGGGACATCAGGAAGATGTTGTAGTCGACACCGAGCGCGACGAGGAAGACGAAGCCGTAGAGCGGGACGGAGGAGTCCGTTCCGGTGAAGCCGAAGACGTGCTCGAACACGAGGGCCGAGACGCCGAGCGTGGCGGCGAAGTTGAGGGCCACGGTGGCGACGAGGAGCAGCGGCAGCACCAGCGAGCGCAGCAGCGCCACCAGGATCACCAGGATGATCGCCAGGACCACCGGCACGATGAGCGTTCGGTCCCGGGCGGCCGTGCGCTGGGTGTCGTACTGCTGGGCGGTGGAGCCGCCGACCAGGGCATTCGCCTCCGGCACGGCGTGGACGGCGGTACGGAGCCGGGCGAGCGTCTCCCGTGCCGCGTCGCTGTCGGCGGCGTCCGTGAGGGTGGCGTCGACACGGACCCTGCCGTCGACCACGAGGGGCGCGCCGGGCGCGGGGCGGCCCGAGGCGTCCACCGCGAAGGCCGAGTCGACGCCCTCGACGGCCTCGGCGGCGGCGACGACCTTCGCGGCCGCCCCCGCGTCGGTGATGATCACCGCGGGGTTGCCGGCGCCACCGGGGAAGTGGCGGCCGAGGGTCTCCTGCGCGGCGACGGAGGGCGCGTCGTTGACGAAGATCTCGTCGAAGGGCACGCCCCGGGAGTTCAGGGCGGGAGCGAACGCGGCGCAGGCCAGGAGGCCGGCCAGGGTGACCGCCCAGACCTTGCGGGGGGTGCGGTCGACGAGGGCGGCGATCCGCTGCCAGACGGCGTGGCCACCGGTGCCGGCGTCGGTCCCGGCGTCGGTCCCGGTCCCGGCGTCGGCGTCCTTACCGGCGCGCCGGGGGGCCGTCTTCGGGCGGGCCGGCCAGTACGCGGCGCGGCCCGTGAGGACCAGGGCCGCCGGCAGGAAGGTGAGGGCGCTGAGGACCGCGCAGACGATGCCGATCGCGCCGACGGGGCCGAGCGCCCGGTTGTTGGACAGGTCGCTCACGAACAGGGCGAGCAGACCCAGGGCGACGGTCGCGGCACTGGCGACGATCGGTTCGAAGGAGCGGCGCAGGGCCCGGTTCATCGCCGCGAAGCGGTCCGCGCCGGGCACCGTGAGCTCCTCGCGGTAGCGGGCGGCCAGGAGCAGCGCGTAGTCGGTGGCGGCGCCGATCACCAGGATGGACAGGATGCCCTGCACCTGGCCGTCGACCCTCAGGACGCCGGCGTCGGCGAGCACGTACACGATGGCGCAGGCGAGACCGAGGGCGAAGACCGCACCCAGGATGATCATCAGGGGGAGCAGGACGCTGCGGTAGACGACCAGCAGGATCAGCAGCACCGCGATGAGGGCGACGCCGAGCAGCAGGCCGTCGATCCCGGAGAAGGCGCCGGAGAGATCGGCCTGGGTGGCGGCCGGACCCGCGATGAGGACGGTCGTCCCGGGGACCGAGGCCGCCGCCTTCCGGATCGTGTCGAGCGTGGTCGGCAGAGCGTCCCCGAGGTCCGGCTTCAGGGCGACGACGGAGCGCAGCGCCTCGCCGTCCTCGGACGGCAGAGCGGGGGAGGGCGGGCCCGCGATGCCCTCACCGCCGGTGAGTGAGGCGAGCGCCCGGGTCGCGGTGGCGGTCGCATCGGCGGCGAGCGGCCCGCCGTCCCGTGCGGTCCACACCACGATCGCGGGCACGCTCTCGGACCGGCGGAAGGCCTTCTGCTCCTCGATGACGCGGGTGGACTCGGCGCTGCGCGGCAGGAAGGCCGCCTGGTCGTTGGTGGCGACCTCGCCGAGGCGCCCGGCGAACGGGCCGAGCCCGCCGCCCACGGCGAGCCAGGCGATGAGGAGCGTCAGGGGGAGCAGGAGGCGGGTCCTGCGGAGGGCGCTGGGCGGCATCGGGGGCTCCGTACTGTATCTCGATCATTAACTATCTCAATGATTGAGAGAGTTTCTATCATGCGTGTGTCTCGACTCTCGACGACCCCTTCGGTCACAGCCCGCAGGACGGATGCGCGTCGGGCGGACGACACCTCAACGGCGCGGTACGTGCAGCGCCCCGAGCTCCTCGTTGAGCGTGTTCAGGAAGCGCAGCGCCACCGAGAGCTCGGCCGGGTCGAACTGCTCCCGCGCCCGCTCCGCCGCCTCCGCGAGCGGCAGGAAGTACCGCCTGGCCGCCGCCCTCGCCCCGTCCTCGTACCGCACATGGACGACACGGCGGTCAGCGCTCTCCCGGGTCCTGCGGATGTGCCCCGCCTTCTCGAGCCGGTCGAGGCACGCCGTGACCGCGCCCGACGTGAGCCCGAGGTGCTCGCGCAGCCGCCCCGGCGTCAGCGGTTCGGGGCTGTCCAGGACGACGGCCAGCGCCTGCACGTCCGTGGGATGCAACCCCTGCGCCTGCGCGAACCCGTGCACCAAACGGTTGATCTCGCCCTGGGTCCGCCGCAGCGCGACGGCGAAGCTCTGCAGGTCACCCGTGGGGCCTGCGGGGGCGGAGGGAGCGTCTCGGTCTTCGTTGCGGGCCACGCGTTCAGCCTATAGACATCGCTCCCACGCATCCGCCCGAGCCGCGGACGGGGAAGGATCACCAGGGGCGCCGCTTTCCCTGGCGTCGTGACGCCCCCGGACGCAGACGCCCCGGACGGAACGGAATACACACCATGGCGACGCACCCCCGGGCCGCGTCCGGCCGCACGCTCTGCCTCGTGACCGGCGCGGGCGGCTACATCGGCGGCCGGCTCGTCCCCGAACTGCTCGACGCCGGATACGGCGTCCGCTGCCTCGCGCGCACCCCGGCCAACCTCCGCGACCACCCCTGGGCGGACCGGGTCGAGGTGGTACGGGGAGACGTCACCGACGCCGCCGGGCTGCGGGACGCGTTCCGCGACGTCGAGGTCGCCTACTACCTGGTGCACTCCATGGGATCCGGGGCCGGCTTCGAGGAGACCGACCGGCGCGCCGCCCGCACCTTCGCCGAGGAGGCCCGCGCCGCCGGGGTCCGGCGCATCGTCTACCTGGGCGGACTCACCCCGGCGGACGTACCCGAACAGGCCCTCTCCACGCACCTGCGTTCCCGGGCCGAGGTCGGCCGGATCCTGCTCGACTCCGGCGTGCCCACGACCGTCCTGCGGGCCGCCGTCGTCATCGGCTCCGGCTCCGCCTCCTTCGAGATGCTCCGCTACCTCACCGAACGACTCCCCGTGATGGTGACGCCGAGCTGGGTCGGCACCCGCGTCCAGCCCATCGCCGTCCGCGACGTCCTGCGGTACCTCGTCGGCAGCGCCCGCATGCCCGAGGACGTCAACCGCAGCTTCGACATCGGCGGCCCGGACATCCTCACGTACCACGACATGATGATCCGCTACGCGAAGGTCGCCGGACTGCGCCGACGGCTCATCCTGCCCGTCCCGATGCTCACCCCGCGCCTGTCCAGCCACTGGATCGGACTCGTCACGCCCGTCCCCGCGTCCCTCGCCCGCCCGCTCGCCGAGTCGCTGCGGTACGAGGTGGTGTGCGCCGAGCACGACATCGCCGACCACGTGCCGGACCCGCCCGGCACCCCCGTCTCCTTCGACGACGCCCTCGCGCTCGCCCTCCAGCGGGTACAGGAGGCCCGGGTCACCACCCGGTGGAGTTCCGCCTCGCTCGCCGGAGCCCCCAGCGACCCCCTGCCCACCGACCCCGACTGGGCCGGCGGCAGCCTCTACACCGACGAACGGGAACGGACCGTCGACGCCGGGCAGCAGGCCCTGTGGCGGGTCATCGAGGGCATCGGCGGCGAGAACGGCTGGTACTCCTTCCCGCTGGCCTGGGCCGTGCGCGGCTGGTTCGACCGGCTCGTCGGCGGCGTTGGGCTGCGCCGGGGCCGCCGTGACGCCGAGCGGCTGCGGGTCGGCGACGCGCTCGACTTCTGGCGGGTCGAGGAGATCGAGCCGGGGACCCTGCTGCGGCTCCGCGCCGAGATGCGGCTTCCCGGGCTCGCCTGGCTGGAGATGCGCGTCGAGCGTGACGAGGAGGGGCGCACCCGGTACCGCCAGCGTGCCCTCTTCCACCCGCGCGGGCTCGCGGGCCAGGCGTACTGGTGGAGCGTGTCGCCGTTCCACGCGGTCGTGTTCGGCGGCATGGCGAGGAACATCGCACGGACGGCGGAGAAGGGCGGGGCGGTGGCGCCGGGAGGACGGGGCGCGCGGGTCGGGGTCTCTGGGGCACGGCCTCCGGGGGACGGGTCTTCCGGGGGGCGGGCCGCGGGGGAAAGGCCCTCCGGGGGACGGGGCCCCGAGGACGGGCCCCGTGCCGAGGAGTCGCCCGGGGACGGGCCCACCGGGGGACGGTCTCCCGGAGCCGACCCGCCGCCGCATCCGTGAGTCGGCGGTACGGGAAAGGGGGGCGGCACATCCACCCAGCAGCCCGCCGGGCGTACGGCCTCACCGCCCGACCGGCGACCGACCCCCTCCGGGAGGGGCCCCATGACCGTCTCCGTCGTCCTCTTCACCTCCGACCTCCGTGTCAACGACCATCCGCCGCTCCGCGCGGCCGTGGACGCGGCCCACGAGGTCGTCCCGCTGTTCGTCCGTGACCCCGCCGTCGACCGGGCCGGTTTCGCGGCGCCCAACCGGCTCGCCTTCCTCGCCGACTGCCTCGCGGACCTCGACGCGGGCCTCGGCGAGCGGGGCGGCCGGCTCGTCGTGCGCGCGGGCGACACCGTGGCCGAGGTGTGCGGTGCGGTGCGGCAGGCCGACGCCGACGAGGTCCACATGGCGGCCTCCCACTCCGCCTTCGCCCGCACCAGGGAGGCGCGGCTGCGGCGGGCCCTGGAGTCCGACGGGCGCCGGCTCTACGTCCATGACGCCGTGACCACGGTCGTGCCGCCCGGCGACGTCACTCCCCAGGGCTCCGACCACTTCGCCGTGTTCACGCCGTACCTCAGGCGCTGGGTCTCCACACCGCTCCGCACACCCCTCGCGGCCCCCCGGAAGGTGGTGGTGCCTCCGGGGTTGCGTTCCGAGCCCCTGCCGGAACGCGCCTCCGTGGCCGGCGTCTCCGAAGGCCTCGCCACGGGCGGGGAGACCGAGGGGCGCCGAAGGCTCGGGGCCTGGCTGTCCCGGCACGCCGACACCTACGAGCAGATCCACGACGACCTCGCGGGCGACGCGACCTCCCGGCTCTCCCCGTACCTCCACTTCGGCGCGGTTTCGGCGACCGAGGCCGTGCACCGGGCGCGGGCCCGGGGCGGCGCCGGCGCCGAGGCGTTCGTACGGCAGCTGTGCTGGCGGGACTTCCACCAGCAGGTGCTCGCCGCGCGACCTGAGGCCGCCGCCGAGGACTACCGGCCCCGGCACGACCAGTGGCGGCGGGGCGACGACGCCGAGGCGGACCTGACGGCCTGGCGGGAGGGCCGGACCGGCTATCCCGTCGTCGACGCGGCCATGCGGCAGCTCGCGCACGAGGGCTGGATGCACAACCGGGGCCGACTGCTCGCCGCCTCCTTCCTCACCAAGACGCTCTACGTCGACTGGCGCGAGGGGGCCCGCCACTTCCTCGCCCTCCTCGTGGACGGAGACATCGCGAACAACCAGCTGAATTGGCAGTGGGTGGCGGGTACGGGCACGGACTCACGACCGCAGCGGGTCCTGAACCCCGTACTCCAGGGCAAGCGGTACGACCCCCAGGGCGCCTACGTCCGGCGCTGGGTGCCGGAACTGGCGACCCTGACGGGTCCCCTGATCCACGAGCCCTGGCGGCTGAAGGGCTCGGACCGGGCCGCGTACGACTACCCCGATCCGATCGTCGACCTCGCCGACGGCCTGAACCGCTTCCGGCGCGCCAGGGGCCGGGACTGAGGGCATCCCCGCACGACGGTCGATACGACGCACAAACGATGCGAGTTGAGCCGCCTCCCCCTGTGGCCGGACGCTGAGGGAGCCGGGAGCACGGAGCCCCGGGAGGAGGAGGACCGCCATGACCGCGACCATGACAGCGACCGCGACCCCGGTCGCGCCCCCCACAACGACCGTGACCTCGATCCCGAACCTGACCGCGACCGCGGCTGTGACCTCGGATCCGGCGGCTGCCGGCCCCGCCGTCGGCGCCGTCCGGCCCGACGGGCTCTCGAACGAGGAGATCGGCCGGGGGCTCGTCCGGGGCGACGAGCGCTGTCTCGTCCTCGCCCACCGGCGCTGGGCCCGGCTCGTCCACACCCTCGCGGCCCGTGCGCTCGGCGACCCGCGCGAGGCCGAGGACGTCACCCAGCAGGTGTTCCTCGCCGCCTGGCGCGGCAGGGCCGGGTACCACCCGGAGCGCGGCCCCGTGCCCGCCTGGCTCGTCGGCATCACCCGGCGGAAGATCGCGGACGCCCTCACCGCCAGGACCCGGCGACTGGACCTCGTCGCCGCCGCGGGCGCGGCCCTCACGCCGTCCCCTGACACGCGGGAGGGGCCCGAACACGTCCTCGACCGGCTCGTGGTCACCCGCGAACTGGCGCGCCTGCCCCGGGTCCAGCGTGACGTACTGACCCTCGCGTTCTTCGCGGACCTGACACAGGTGCAGATCGCCGACCGCACCGGGATGCCCCTCGGAACCGTCAAGAGCCACGCGCGCCGGGGACTTCAGCGGATGCGCCGCAGCCTGGACGCGGCGTAGAGCCGCGAGGGCTGCGGAGCCCCACCGGACGCCCCGGCGCCGCGTCCCCTGCTTCCCCGTCCGGACGGGGTCGGTACGCCACCGCCCGCGCGACCTGGCAGACTGCGCCCCTCACGGTCGTCTCCCCCCTCGTCATGAGCGCCCCGCTCATCCGGGGAAGCGGCAAACGACTCCTGGAGGCCCCCATGGCGAACCGGCCCGGATACGCGGCCCACTCGGCCCGCACGAGCGGGCTGTTCCCCCGGCCACCGCAGCGGCGCGGGAACGGGACGGCCACCCGATGACCTGCCGTACCCGGCGCCGAGCCGACCCGAGCACGCCGAACACCCTCATGGTCCGCAGCGCGCCGGCCGCGCCCACCGCGGCCGTGCTGCTGCTCCACGGCGGCCGCGCCGACGGGCCCGAGCCGCCGCCCGCCCTCAACCTCCCTGCGCTGCGGATGCGCCCGTTCGCGTCGGCGGTGACCCGCGCGGTACGGGGCCGGGACGTACTGATCGGTGAGGTGCGCTACCGCCATCGCGGCTGGAACGGCCCGCGCGCCGACGCCGCCAAGGACGCGGAGACCGCCCTTGCGGCCCTCAGGGAGCTGGCCGGGGCCGTGCCGGTCGTCCTCATCGGCCACTCCATGGGCGGCCGCGCGGCCCTGCGCGCCGCGGGCGACCCCGCCGTCCGCGGGGTCGTCGCCCTGGCACCGTGGTGCCCCGCCGGCGAACCGGTGGACCACCTCGGCGGCCGACGCCTCTACCTCCTCCACGACGAGACCGACCGCGTCACCTCGGCCCGTGAGTCCTGGGACTTCGTCCGACGGGCCCGGGCGGCGGGCGCCGACGCCGTCGGCATCCCCATGCCTACCGGGGGCCACGCCATGCTCCGCTGCGCGGACCTCTGGCACCGCCGCGCGGCAGAACTCACCGCGGCCCTGCTCTCCCACGGCTGAGGCGGGACCGTCGGTTCCGGCCGGCGTCCCCGCAATGGGCCGCGAGCCCGTCCCGTCTCCGTGCGTCGTGCCGTTGTGGGTGACGCAGCGCAGGGAGTGGGTCATCCTGGGGGTATGGGTGCCGAGCGTGTCGGGGACGTGACGAAGGGCCTGTCCGGAGTCCGGGGCTCCCGGTGGGCCCCGGCCGGTCGCCTCGCCGGGGTCGTCGCGATCGTCGCCGCGCTGGTCGGCTGCACGGGTGACGGTCGGACGCCCACGGGAACACTCGGCTCGACGTCGGGCATCCCCTCGGTCACGTCGTCCGCCCCGACCGCCGATGCGCTCCCCGCAGCCCCCGCACCCACGTCCTCCGCTCCCACACCGCGAGGGCCCGTCGACGCCGAGGTGTCCATACCGTCGATCGGTGTCGAGGACCTGGACATCGTGGCGTACGAGGGCACGACCGACGACCCGGCGGGCACCCGCATCCAGGATCGCGGTGTGGCCGCCAGTCCCCACGGCGAGCGCGGTGGCGTGGGACCGGGTGAGGTCGGCAACTATCTGGTGACCGCCCACCGGTTGTCGGCCGGCGGCCCCCTGCGCGAGCTGCCGTCGGTCGAGGTGGGGGACCGGGTGCACGTCACCGCTGAGGGCACCGTCTACACGTACGAGATCGTCGAGACCCGCACCACGTCCTTCCGCTCGGCCCGCTCGCTCGCCGAGCAGCGCGCCGCGGTGCCGGGTGAGCCCGGTGAGAAGCCCACCCGGGCCATGATCACGCTCTCCACCTGTGCGACGCCGGAGGACGACGCCGCGGGCAACTTCTGGCGGGACGCCCAAGGCAACCCCGAGCACCGCATCGACAAGATCGGCGTCCTGACCTCGACCCGGCCGGTATAGCGGATCCCTCGTCGTGACGGAGTGGGCCCGGGCCCGTCCGCGTGGGCACGCCCGGTCACCCGGTCGCCGCCGCCTGCCGTTCCGCGTAGAGCCGGGACAGGCTGTCGAGAGCCTCCCGCAGACCGCCGGGACGCAGCATGCCCGCCTGGACGGTGCGCCCGGCCCAGCCCGGTCCGGCCAGCATCACCAGGGGGTGGGTCCGCGCGCCCTTGACGCCGAAGGAGCTCGCTGCGACGTGCTGGGCCAGGGCGTGGTTCGCGGTCGAGCGGGCCTGCGACCAGAGCACGACCGCGGCCGGACCCGTGCGCCGTACAGCAGCGTCGAGCGCCTCGGCGGGGACGGCCGCGCCGAACATGCGGCTGGGCAGACCGCGTTCGGCAAGCCCGGCCGCCAGCGCCTCCAGCGGCAGGGTGTGCTGCTCGGCCGGGACACAGGCGAGGATGACCGGGGTCATGGAGACGGGGCCGGGGGCCGCGATCTGCCGGAGCGCGGTCGACACGTGCCATGACAGCAGGTGCTCCACCTCCACGTAACGGTCCCCGGACGACTCCCACTTGCGTCCCACCGCGTGCAGGGTCGGGGCCATCACCTCCTCCCAGGCGGTGACGAGGCCGTGGTCCGCCACCACGTCACGGAGCAGGGTGTCGAGAGTGGGCCCGTCGAGCCGTACGGCGGCGCGGGCCAGACCGCGGCACTCCAGACGCACATCGCCGAGGGGAAGCCCGTTCCCCGACCCCGGCTGGCGGGCGGCGGCGCGAGGGGGCGCAGATGTCTCCGGCCCGGTCGGGCTGGTCGGTCCGTTCGGTCGGCTCGGTGCGTTCGGCCCGTTGGATCGGCTCGGGTCGCTTGGGTCGGTGGGGTGGTTCGATATGTTCGGTGGGCTCGGTGCGTTCGGCCCGTTCGGCCCGTTCGGCCCGTTCGGACGGGACCCGCCGGGGTACGTGGCCTGCGACCGGGTCCGCGTCTCGGTGCGGGCGCCGGGGTACGTGCGCGAGGACCGGGCGGCCCGCGCCGCTTCGGCCGGAGGGACGCCCGAGGCCGTCAGTCGGCACATCTCCTCCAGCATGGCGATGTCTCCCGGGGCCCACCGCCGGTGGCGTCCGCCCACGCGAGCGGCGGGACCGATGCCGTATCGCTGGTCCCATGAGCGAAGCGTGGTCGGTGACACCCCGAGGCGCCGGGCGACCGCCCCGGTGGTGATCCCGTGCTCCGTGTCGGACATGTCTCCAGCGTACGACGCACAACCGATGCGAGTTCCAGGGGGCGGGTACGCGCGTACGTCCCAGGCTTCGGGCGGGTCAGGTGACCGGTGTGCCGGAACGTTCGGCGGCGAGCAGTCCCCCGCAGGCCTCCCTCGTCGCCCGGTGCACCGCGCGGGCGAGTCGAGCGCCCCACAGGGAGCGCGGACCGGCGAACGGTTCGGCTTCGTTTCCGGCCCGCGAAAGCGCGGCCACGCAGACGGCGTCCGTGGGCGTGCCGGAGGCGTCGGCGCCGAGCTCGACGAGGGCCTGGGTCTTCGCCTCGGTCGCGGTGGCCACCGCGTTCACGAGCGCGGCGTCCGTGAGGGCCACGGGCAGCGACACGATGATGTTGATCGTCCCCGGGCGGGGGGCGGCGACGCTGCCGCGTCCCGGCGCGGCGGCCCAGCCCCGCACCCCGATCCCGGCGGTGACGACGGCCTGGGCGCCGCCGTCCACGGCGTGACGCCGGTCCGTGACGGACGCCGCCGTCATCAGACCCACGCCGGGGCCCGCGAGTCCCGCCTCCGAGGCCAGATCGCGCAGATGGGCCACGGGGTCCCGCCGGTCGTATCCGGGCGGGACCTGGGCGTTGAGCACCCACTCCCGTGCGCCGATTCCTCCGCCGAGCACGGCGCTCGACACCATGCGCACCCCCGGCCCGGGAGCCCACACCAGGAGCGGCCACTCCCGGCCCCCTTCCACATGCGTGCGGAGAGTGGCGTGCACCAGAGAATCGCTGGTGGGAAGGGTTCGCGGAAGCACCCCACACCCTAACGCGCGGCCTTCGGTACCCCGAATCGCACGCGGATCACGTTCACATCGCCCTCGGATCCGGTCGAACCCGCTGGAATCTCACTCGGACGAGTGAAAGACCCATCCGAAAGGCCGTGAGCTCCGAAACACCCACGACAACAGGGCCACGGCGGGGACTTACCCGCCGGAGGTCCGGACGAGTCACCGCACTCCCGGCCGGGGGTGGTCGTGCCGTTACTCGTAGCCGTGCGCTCGTGCGCGCGCACTCGATCCAAGGGGTTTCCTCCTCACGAACGCTCTTCGCCTCCGCCGCGCCGCCGTCGCCGTGGCAGCCGCGGCAGCGCTGCCCTTCTCCCTGGCGGCCTGCTCGGACTCCGGCTCGGACACCAAGGCCGAGGCCGGTTCCGAGGCCTCGACGCCCGCGGCCCAGGAGAACGCGCCCTCGACGGGGACGGACATGGCCGCCGACGGTCCGTTCGGGCCGGCCTGCGCCTCGGTGCCGAAGGACGGCGCCGGCTCCTTCGACGGCATGGCGAAGGACCCCGTCGCCACGGCCGCCTCGAACAACCCTGCGCTGTCCACGCTGGTGGCCGCCGTCAAGCAGGCCGGCCTGGTGGACACCCTCAACAACGCGCAGAACATCACGGTGTTCGCCCCCACCAACGACGCCTTCGCCAAGATCCCGAAGGCCGACCTGGACAAGGTCCTCGCCGACAAGGCCACGCTGACGAAGATCCTCACCTACCACGTGGTGGGCCAGAAGCTGACGCCGAAGCAGCTGGAGAGCGGCTCCTTCGAGACGCTGCAGAAGGGCATGCTCACCACGGCGGGTTCGGGCGAGGCGTACACCGTCAACGACTCCTCGAAGGTCGTCTGCGGCAACGTCCCCACGGCCAACGCCACCGTGTACATCGTCGACACCGTCCTGATGCCCAAGTAGGGGCGAGCCGGGGACCCGGGAGCCGGAGCGGGCACTCAAGGGGAGGCGGGGCCCGTCGTCACGTGACACCACGTGACGACGGGCCCCGCCGCGCCTGTGCCGGACGACGCCCCGGGGTCCTGCGGCGCTCCCCGACGGACGCGCCATGGCTCGTACGAGTGACTTGTTTCCCCCGCACGTGCGCATCGGCGGTCCAGCGGGGTGAGGTCGCGTGCCGTACGCGGCCCCGGTCCCGTTGCCCCGGTGTGAGTACCGCAAGCAACCTTCCGATACTGACCGCCCCTTCCACCCCCTCCGCCCCGTCGGGCGCCGGACCGCTGGCGCAGGGTGCGGACTCCCCACCCTGCGCCATAAGCGTCCGTTCCTGCACCACTTCCGACGCGAACACCCTGCGGGTCGAACTCCACGGTGAGGTCGACCACCACAGCGCGGGGCCGTTGCGGGTGATGCTGGCCGTCGCACCCGTCCACGGCTACCACCGTCTGGTCCTCGACACCTCGCGTGTCACCTTCGCGGACTCCGCTCTCCTGCGGATCCTCACGGACTGGACGGACCGGGGCCGGAAACTGCGGCTGACGGGCGTCACCCCGGCGATGGAACGGCTGCGCGCAGCCGCCTGGGGCGCCTCCCCACCCACCACGCGCCGACGCGCCCGCCTCGGAAAGGAGTACGCCGGGGAGGGAGCGTGACCTTCACGCTGCTCGTCCTCGTGCCGCTGCTGCTGGCGGTGGCCCTGCTGCCCCGCGAGCGCCCCGAACGCCCCCGGCACCGCCGGATCCGGCACCTCGGGGCGGGGGCGACGTGGGGACGAGCCGACGGATGACACCCACCCTCCCGTGAACGCCGGGGCCGTGCCGTCCAGGCCCGAAGTGGACCTGTCGGGCACGGCCCTGGCGGCCGCCCGGACCGGCCGGGTGCCCGGATCGGCCGGGTGCCCGTAATGACTGCCCGGACCGGCCGGGTGCCCGGATCGGCCTGCTCGGTGATTGCCCGGGTGCGGCACCGCTGGCTTGTTACGGCATCCCTGGCGCTGCTCTCGTGGCTGCTGGGACCGGGCAGGTGCCACGGCCGCCGTCCCGCTTCCGGGGGAGTCGTACGGTCACCCTTACGAAGGTGACGCCGCCGCGCCAAAATCGTTGGCCGGTCATGCTGCTGTCCCGTCACGTCATCACCGGCCCCGCGGCTGGTTGTCTCCATGGATGTGGCCGACGGGCACGGGGCCGACGCGGCGAAGCCGGGCCGCGTGCTCGCGGATGAGCTGCTGCTCGTCCACCGTGAGGAGGGCACCGGCGCGAACCAGGTACTTCTCCGCCCCGTCGGCAGCGGCCACCGGGGACGTCTCGGCCTGCTCCCGGTCGGCGCGGTCGAGTTCGCCGGCCTCGTGGAGACGAGCGGTCAGCACACCGGCCTGCTGGTGCACCGCCCGCCACTCGCGTGCGGGCACGGCTTCTCCTGGACGGTGCTCGTCCTGCCGCGGGGCAGGACGAGCGGTGACGGGGTCGATCAGCGGTCCTGGGACAGTTCCAGCAGCTCGGCGAAGGTTCCGCCGCCATGGGCGAGGTCGTCGTACCGGCCTTGTTCGGTGATCCGGCCGTGCTCCATCACGATGATGTGATCGGCGATCTTGGTGTTCTCCAGGCGGTGCGTCACCACGATCGTGATGCGGTCGGAGGAGACGGCCTTGATCTGCTCGAAGATCTGGTGTTCGCCGCGCGGATCCATCTGCGAGGTGGGCTCGTCGAGGATCAGCAGTTCTGGCCGGCGGTACAGCCCCCTGGAGCATGCGGTGCGCTGCCACTCGCCGCCGGAGAGTTCGGTCCCGCCGAAGATGTCCCGGGCGAGGAGGGTGTCGAGACCCGCGGGGAGGTCTTCGACGGCGTCGCGCAGACCGACCGCGTCGATGGCCTCCCACACCGGGGCGTCGTCGTGGGTGCGGGGCTGGCCGAGGGTGACGTTCTCGCGGACGCGCAGCGGCCACTGCGCGAAGATCTGCGGCACCAGACCGGTGTGCGCCCACACGGTGGCGGGGACCACCCCCGCGAGGTCGGTGCCGTTCCACGTGACCGTGCCTTTGTCCGGCAGGTAGATCCCGGTCAGCAGACGGGTGAGGGTGCTCTTCCCAGATCCGTTCGCACCCACGATTGCGAGGATCTGGCCGCGCCGCAGGGTCAGGGAGACGCCGTTGACGGCGGGTTTGTCCTTGCCCGGGTACTGGTAGACGACCTCGTCCAGGCGGATCTCGTCGACCGGTGCGGTGAGTCGGTGGGGACCACGCTTGGGGGCGCGGGCGGCGGCGTCGTCGAGGAAGCTCTGCATGTCGCCCAGATACAGGCTTGTGTGGAAGACGGCGGCGCCGTTGACGACGACCTGGGAGAGGGCGGCGAGCGTGGTCTGCACGGCGATGACCGCCGTGGCAGCGACCGCGAGGTCGATCCGGCCGGACACGGCCAGCCACGCCAGAGCGCCCCACGTCGCCATCAGGAAGACGCCGCCGGCCAGCGCGGACAGCAGGGCGATCCGCAGGGTCCGTGGCGCGGCGGCCAGGGTGCGCCGGTCGCACCGGTCGGACAGGGCCCGGTACCAGTAGATGAGGTAGTCGGTCATCGAGTTCGCGCGGACCTCGTCGCTGTACTTCGACTCGGTCGCCCACCAGCGCATCATGCCGCGCACGTTGCGGTCGGCGATGTTGCCGTAGTGAATCTCGTAGTCGACCCGCGCGCTCAGGACAGCCCCGACACCGGCCGGGAGTACAGCGAGCAGGAGCAGCGGCAGCATCAGCGGGTTCAACACCGTCAGAACACCCCCGGCGGTGACCATACGGATGACCGCGGACACGAGGCGCTGCGCGTCCGTCACCATCACGGTGGTGCGCACCACCCCCATCTCGGCCGCCTCGCGTCGGTCCGAGAACCCGTCCTCCGCATACGCCACCGCCTCCACCCGGCACACCGCCTCGACCAGCGCCGAGTCCGTCTCCGTCGTCAGCCGCGGCGTGATCCGCCGCTCCGCGTACGAGGCAGCCGCCCCCGCCGTACGAGCCAGCGCGGCGGCGAGCGCCACCACCAGCAGCGCCGGCAGTGCGCCACGCAGCCGGTCCCCGGCGGCGCCGCCGCCGAGGACGGGCTCCATGGCGCGGGCCGTGGCGGTCAACAGCACGGCGGCCGAGCCGCCCGTGACCAGTTGGCAGCCGACGAGCAGATGCACGGCCCGCCGGTCGATCCGCCACGACAGCCGCGCGATCCGGCCCAGGACGGCGGGGATCTGCGCGCACATGCGCCGGAAGGAGACCTCGGCGAGCGGGTTGATGGCGTACTGCCCGCCATAGGTGATCTCCGCGGGCGGGGGAGGCGGCGGTGGGGTTTTCTGCTGCTCGTTCATGGGCGTCGAGGTCAACGGCGGGTCCTCCTGGACGGTCGATGAGGCGTCGTCGTGAAGCTCAACGACCAGGCCGAGATATCGAACTGGTGTTTTTCGGCCTCGGCTGGACCCGGAGATTCAGCGCGTGTCGGAGTATGGGCAGTGCATCGATCCGCTTCCGGCAACGGGGGTGCGGGGTAGTGCGGTTGGCCGAAACGCCGACGGCAGCGCCTTCGGTGCGCGGGTGGGCGCGTTGGAGCACAACGACCTGCGGCCGACTTGTAGAGCGCGCCCCCGCCCCTGTGCGCCTTCGCTGGAGCCGATTCGTGGTGATCACCGATACCGGCATCTCGGACGCTCTCGATGTGAGCGCCGAGCAGATCCTCGGCACCTACGGTCACAACGACGGCTGACGCCGGCCGCACCGGCGCGGCCGACGGGATGTTCGGGCGTCCACGCCGATCCGCGCGACTCGTACGGCGGAGGAGGAAGTTTTCCCCGCTGCTCACCACGCGCTTCGGCACACCTGCGCCTCGATCGGGTGGGAAGCCGGAGAGGCCGTCGTGACCTGGTCCGATGGCTCGTGCACTCCTCACCGGTGATCACCCTCGGTTACTATGCTCACTTCATGCCGGAAGCCGGCAGCAAGGGGCGCGGCACCATCGACGGTCCGCTGGGGGAACGGGGAGACCGGCTCGCCGGCCGAAGCTCCCCGGACTCTCCCCGGCGCCGTTGACCGGTGATTCCTGCCTCTACGCTCCGGAGAAATCGTCCGTGGAGGGTAAGGCTGAAGAGATGGGTGGCCTGGGAAAGTGTTGGAAGAGGTAGTAGCGACCCGCTATGTCACGCCCTTGCGTGAGGGCGGCTCGCTCCCCGGGATCGTCGAGGCCGACGATCTCGGCACGTACGTCATGAAGTTCACCGGTGCCGGGCAGGGCCGTAAGACGCTGGTCGCCGAGGTCGTCTGCGGGCAGCTCGCCCGCAGGCTCGGGCTGCGGGTGCCGGAGCTCGTCACCATCCAGCTCGACCCGGTCATCGGGCTCTCCGAACCCGACCAGGAGGTGCAGGAGCTGCTGAAGGCGAGCGGCGGGCTCAACCTGGGGATGGACTTCCTGCCCGGATCGCTGGGCTTCGACCCGCTGGCGTACGAGGTGGACCCCGTGGAGGCCGGAAAGGTCGTCTGGTTCGACGCCGTCATCAACAACGTCGACCGGTCCTGGCGCAACCCGAACATGCTCGTCTGGCACGGCGACCTGTGGCTCATCGACCACGGCGCCACCATGATCTGGCACCACAACTGGCCGGGCGCGCAGGCCTCCGCCGCCAAGCCGTACGACGCGTCAGACCACGCACTCGCCCCCTTCTCGCCGGACGTCGCCGCCGCGGCCGCCGAACTCGCGCCGCTCGTCACCCGCGAGCTGCTCGACGCGGTCGCCGCCGACGTACCCGACGAGTGGCTCGTCGACGAGCCCGGTTTCGGCAGCACGGACGAGGTGCGCGCCGCCTATGTCGAGGCGCTGCTGCCCCGCGCCGCCACCATCCACGAGCGGATCACGCTCGGACCCCGCAGCGCGAGCCGGCCCCAGCAGCCGCCCGGCTGGCTCGCCGACCGCCTCGCGCCCCGGCCGCACTCCACCGAGAAGGACAGCACCCCGTGACCGACCGCGATGTCTTCGAGTACGCACTGCTGCGCGTGGTGCCGCGGGTCGAGCGCGGTGAGTACGTCAACGCGGGAGTGGTCGTCTACTGCCGCGCCCGGTCCTTCGTCGCCGCCCGTACGCACCTGGACGAGGCGAAGCTCTCGGCGCTCGACCCGGCGGCCGACGTGGCCGGTGTCCGGGCGGCGCTGCGTGCGGTCGAGGGGGTCTGCCTGGGGGGTGACGCCGCGGGGCAGGCGGCGCGGGACGACGCGGGTCGCCGCTTCCGCTGGCTGATCGCGCCGCGTTCCACGGTGGTCCAGCCGGGTCCGGTGCACACGGGCCTCACCGCCGACCCGGAGGCCGAGGTCGAGCGGCTGCTCGACCTGCTCGTGCGCTGAGCACGCGTGCCCGCTTCCCGGGGGCCGGGGGGCCGGGGTGAGCCGGTGCACCCGGTGGGCCGTTGACACCGGGTGCCAGGGCTTCTAGCGTCTCGTCTGCGGACGATACTAAGCGGTCGCTCATGTGCGGGACGCAGGAGCGGGTGACCGGTTCGGCCGCGACCAGGGACGATCCAAGGGCGAGGAGAACCAAGCATGTCCACCACCGAGCAGCGCGTAGCCGTCGTCACGGGTGCCGCACGGGGAATCGGCGCTGCCACCGCGCTCCGCCTCGCGGCCGAGGGCCGCGCCGTCGCCGTACTCGACCTCGACGAGGCGGCCTGCAAGGACACCGTCGAGAAGATCACCGCCGCGGGCGGCACCGCCCTCGCGGTCGGCTGCGACGTCTCCGACAGCGCCCAGGTGGAGGCCGCCGTCGCGCGGGTCGCCGCCGAGCTCGGCGCGCCCACGATCCTCGTCAACAACGCGGGTGTCCTCCGCGACAACCTGCTCTTCAAGATGTCCGAGGCGGACTGGGACCTCGTCATGAACGTGCACCTCAAGGGTGCCTTCCTGATGGCGAAGGCCTGCCAGAAGCACATGGTGGACGCCGGCTTCGGCCGTATCGTCTCGCTCTCCTCCTCCTCGGCGCTCGGCAACCGCGGCCAGGCCAACTACGCGGCCGTCAAGGCCGGTCTCCAGGGCTTCACCAAGACCCTCGCCAAGGAGCTCGGCAAGTTCGGCATCACCGCCAACGCCGTCGCCCCGGGATTCATCGTGACCGAGATGACCGCGCAGACCGCCGAGCGTGTCGGCATGGGCTTCGAGGAGTTCCAGGCGGCCGCCGCCTCCGTGATCCCGGTGCAGCGGGTCGGCCACCCCGAGGACGTCGCCCACGCGATCGCCTTCTTCACCGGCGACGACGCGGGCTTCATCTCCGGCCAGGTCATGTACGTGGCCGGCGGCCCGCTCAACTGACGACCGGCAGCGAGAGGAGCAAGGCACACATGACCGCACAGGCACGGCCGGAGCTGTCCGGCAAGGTCGCCCTCGTCACCGGCGCGAGCCGGGGCATCGGTTACGGCATCGCCGAGGCACTCGTCGCCCGCGGCGACCGGGTCGTCATCACCGGGCGCGGTGAGGAGGCCCTCAAGGAGGCCGTCGAGCGGCTCGGCGCCGACCGGGCGATCGGCGTCCCGGGCAAGGCCCATGACGAGGCCCACCAGGCCGCCGCCGTCGAGGCCGCGATGGACGGCTTCGGCCGAGTGGACTTCCTGATCAACAACGCGGGTACGAATCCGGTCTTCGGGCCGATCGCCGACCTCGACCTCGGGGTGGCCCGCAAGGTCTTCGAGACCAACGTGGTGTCCGCGCTCGGCTTCGCCCAGCGGACCTGGCACGCCTGGCAGAAGGACCACGGCGGAGCGATCGTGAACATCGCCTCGGTCGCCGGAGTCTCGGCCTCGCCCTTTATCGGCGCGTACGGCATGAGCAAGGCCGCGATGGTCAATCTCACCCTGCAATTGGCGCATGAATTCGCCCCGCTCGTGCGGGTCAATTCCATTGCCCCGGCCGTCGTGAAGACGAAATTCGCGCAGGCTCTGTACGAGGGCCGTGAGGCGGAGGCCGCCGCCGCCTATCCGCTCGGCCGGCTCGGCGAGCCCGAGGACATCGGCGGCGCCGCCGCCTTCCTGACCTCCTCGCAGTCGGAGTGGATCACCGGTCAGACGCTCGTCGTCGACGGCGGGATTTTCCTGAACGCCGGAGTAGCGTGACCGATAATCGGACACTTTCTGGTTTTGGTGTCCGGATTGCGCCCGGTTGAGTAATGAATGCCTCAAGTGCCCCGTCAGACTCGAACGTTGACCTGGCGGGGTGCTGCGGTATCGTCGGCCGACCCCTGGCTGAACGAGGAGCGTGCACGTGTTCAACCGGACCAGTCTGCAGGCCGCTGCAGCCCTTGTGTCCATATCCCTGGTGTCCGGATGCAGTGTCTTCTCGGACAGTGACTCCGCCGGGGATCAGAGGCTCGTCATCGGTACGACGAGTTCTCCCACCACGCTTGATCCGGCCGCCGCCTGGGACAATTCCTGGGAGCTTTTCCGGAATGTCTTCCAGACCCTGGTGAGTTTCCCGACGGGAAGTACCGTCCCGGCCTCGGACGCCGCCGACTGCAAGTTCTCGGACACCGCCAGCAGGGTCTTCGAGTGCAAGCTCGTCGAGGGCCTCACGTTCTCGAACGGGCACAAGCTGGACGCCAAGGCCGTGCAGTACTCGATCGAGCGCATCCGCACGATCAACCACAAGGGCGGCCCCAACGGGATGCTCGGCTCGCTCGACAAGATCGAGACCGTCGGCGACAGGACCGTCGTCTTCCGGCTCAACAAGTCGGACGCCACCTTCCCGTTCGTCCTCGCCACGCCGGCCATGTCCCTCGTGGACCCGGCCGACTACCCGGCCGACCAGCTCCGCACGGACGGCAAGGTCACCGGATCGGGGCCGTACGTCCTCGACTCGTACGCCGAGCGCGAGTCCGCGGAACTCACCAAGAACCCCACGTACAAGGGTTTCGCCGACCGTAAGAACGGCGGCGTGACCATCCGGTACTTCGAGCAGTCCGACGCGATGGTCGCCGCGCTGAAGAAGAAGGAGATCGACGCCACCTACCGAGGCCTCACCGCCGAGGAGGTCGTCGCACTCCAGGAGGACAAGCCCGAGAACAAGGGCCTTCAGCTCGTCGAGTCGACCGGCGCCGACATCCGCTACCTCGTCTTCAACACCCAGGACGCCTCGGTCGCCAAGCCCGCCGTCCGCAAGGCCATCGCCCAGCTCGTCGACCGCGACGAACTGGTCAACAAGGTCTACCAGGGCACCGCCGAGCCCCTGTACTCGATGGTTCCCAAGGGCATCGCGGCTCACACCACCAAGTTCTACGACCGCTTCGGCTCGCCGAGCGCCGCGAAGGCCAAGAAGCTCCTCCGCGACGCGGACATCACCGAACCCGTCGAGCTGACCTTCTGGTACACGACCGACCGCTACGGCTCCTCCACGGCCGCCGAGTTCAAGGAACTCAAGCGTCAGCTCGAGGAGTCCGGCCTTTTCAAGGTCACCGTGCAGGGCAAGCCCTGGAAGGAGTTCCAGGCGGGCTACCAGAAGGGCGACTATCCGGTCTTCGGGCGCGGCTGGTTCCCCGACTTCCCGGACCCGGACAACTTCGTCGCCCCCTTCATCGGCGCGGAGAACGTCCTCGGCACGCCCTACGTGAGCAACCGGATCACCGGCGAGCTGCTCCCGAAGTCCCGCCGCGAGAGCGACCGCGGGGCCGTCGCGGACGAGTTCGTCGAGGCCCAGGAGATCATGGTCCAGGACGTCCGGCTGCTGCCGCTGTGGCAGGGCAAGCTGTACATCGCGGCCCGTGAGGACATCGGCGGCGGCGAGGTCGCCCTCGACCCGCAGACGGTCATGCAGCTCTGGCAGCTGCACCGCCGGGCCAGCTGGTAGGAGACGGCCTGCGGGGGCCACTGTCAGTGGCCCCCGATAGGTTCGGGGACGGAGAAACAGGAACGTCCACCGGAGGTTGTTGACCGTGACCGACACCAGCATGCTGCCCGAGTCCTGGCGGGACGTTCTCGGTGAGGAGCTGCGCAAGCCGTACTTCGCGCAGCTCACCGAGTTCGTCGAGCAGGAGCGCGCCCGGGGGCCGGTCTTCCCTCCGAAGGACGAGGTCTTCGCCGCCCTCGACGCCACGCCCTACGACAAGGTGAAGGTGCTGATCCTCGGTCAGGACCCCTACCACGGTGAGGGGCAGGGGCACGGCCTCTGCTTCTCGGTCCGGCCCGGGGTGAAGACCCCGCCTTCCTTGCGCAACATCTACAAGGAGATGCAGGCCGAGCTCGGTCACCCCGTCCCGGACAACGGCTATCTGATGCCGTGGGCCGAGCAGGGCGTCCTCCTGCTCAACGCCGTGCTGACGGTCCGCTCCGGCGAGGCGAACTCGCACAAGGGCAAGGGCTGGGAGAAGTTCACGGACGCGGTCATCACCGCCGTCGCCTCGCGGCCCGACCCCGCCGTCTTCGTCCTCTGGGGCAACTACGCGCAGAAGAAGCTGCCGCTCATCGACGAGGAGCGGCACGTGGTCGTGAAGGGCGCCCATCCCTCGCCCCTCTCGGCGAAGAAGTTCTTCGGATCGCAGCCCTTCACCCAGATCGACGCGGCCGTCGCGGCCCAGGGACACGAGCCGATCGACTGGCGCATCCCAGACCTCGGCTGAGCCTCGCCCGGATCGGCGCCCGGGGCGGCTAGCGTCGACCCTCCCAGTGGGTGAGCGGTGGAGGCGCGGTGACCGAGCAGCAGCAGGTGTCGGACGACGGGGTCATGACGAGGATCGGGCAGGCGATGATGCTGCTCCACGGCGGCGACCGCGAGGAGGCCCGCAACCGCTTCGGTCTCCTGTGGCAGCAGATCGGCCCCGACGGTGACCCCCTGCACCGCTGCACCCTCGCGCACTACATGGCGGACGCCCAGGACGACGTCGACACCGAGCTGGCCTGGGACCTCCGGGCCCTGAGCGCGGCCGAGGGCTTCGCGGAGGAGCGGCTCGCCGCCCACGGATCGGCCGTCGCGCTCCGGGCGCTGTACCCCTCGCTCCACCTCAACCTCGCCGCCGACTATGTGAAGCTCCAGCAGTTCGACGCCGCCCGCGTCCATCTGGACCGGGCCCGCACGGCTTCGGACCACCTGGACGACGACGGCTACGGGAACGGGGTGCGGGCCGCCATCGAGCGCCTGGAGCGGCGACTCCGCGCGGAGTGAGGAGAAGCGAGGAGTGAGGAGAGCGGGGAGTGAGGAGAGCGGGGAGTGAGGAGAGCGGGGACCGCTCAGCGGCCGTACGTGCCGTGGCAGATCCTCGACGGATCGCTGCCGGGCGCCCAGCCTCCGTACCGCTCGCCCAGTGCGCAGACGTCCGCCCGTGACACCGGTGCCTCCTTCGGCAGTCCGGTCAGTTCCGGCAGTTCGGGGAGCGCCGGCCGGGCCGGGACGCGCGGGCGTTCGTGTTCGCGATCACGCCCGCGCGGTACGGCCTCGGGGCGGCGCACCTCGGCTCGGGCCGGGGGCGCCGCCGCGCGCCGGCGTACGTCCGACGTGGGCGCCGCGCGGGGCGCGGCGGACGGCGGGGGAGCGGGCAGCGCCGCTTCGAGGGCCTCCCGGGCCGGGCCCTCGACGATCTGCGGGGCCACGTCCTGGGGTGGGCGTACGGTCTCCGCTGCGGGTGCGGGAGCGGGCGCCGTCGGCGGGGCGTCCACCGAGACGCAGCCCGCGAGGGCGGCCACGGCCGCCCCGGCCAGGATCTTCGCTGTGGTTCGGGTTCCATGCACCCGCGCAACTCTGCTGGTCCCGCGGTGATCTCCGCGTCCCTACCGCTGGGGAATGCCCCGCACGGGTGCCGCCGCGGGACCGGACTTGACCCGCTCAGTCCCCGGTCGTGCCGTCGATCCGCTCCCTGATGAGGTCCGCGTGGCCGTTGTGGCGGGCGTACTCCTCGATCATGTGGAGGTAGATCCAGCGGAGGTTGAAGGTCCGCCCGGTGCGGTGCTCGCCGTCGCCCAGGTCGTCGAGGCCGCGCGGCGCGGCCAGGGTGCGGGCGTGGGCGATCTCGGCCTGCCAGGTGGCGTAGGCCTCCTCGTAGGTGTCCTCGTCCGTGGTGTGGATGTCCCGGTCGCGGTCCTCGTCGGTCGAGTAGATCCACGGGGCCTTCTCGCCGGCCAGGACGCGGCGGAACCAGCCGCGCTCGACCTCGGCCATGTGGCGGACGAGGCCCAGCAGGTTGAGGTCGGAGGGAGCGGCGGAGGGGGTGCGCAGCTGGGCGTCGTCGAGCCCCTCGCACTTCTGCGCGAGGGTGACGCGGTGGAAGTCGAGCCACTGCTCCAGTGCCTCGCGCTCGCCCGAGGTGGTGGACGGGTCGACGCGGGGCACGGATTCGGTGCGTTCGGTGGTCATGCGCGGCATCGTCCCCCATCGGCACCGGTCGTGCCACCGCTTTCTCACCCCCCGGCGGGCGGGCTGCCGAGCATGCCCCGCAGCAACTCGTCGATGCCGGTACGCAGTTCCGCGAGGCCGGGCGCGGCGGAGTGGAAGGAGCCGACGGCGCAGGAGAACATCAGCCCTTCGGACCAGGCGATGAGGGAGAGCGCGTGCCGCTCCGGCTCCGTCGAGCCGGCGGCCGCCGTCATCGCGGCCAACGGGCCGTGGAACACGGCTCCCGCGGTGTCGAAGAAGGCGCGGAGCTCGGGGCGGCGGGTGGCTTCGAGGGCCAGTTCGTAGCGGGAGACGAGCAGGGCGCGGTGGTCGGTGAGATAGCGGTGCAGGGCGTGCGCGAGGACGTCCGCGAGGACCCCGATGCCGACGGGGGCGTCACTCCCCCCGTCGCCGCCCGGCAGCGCGTCGGGGGTCAGGACTCGTTCCTCCAGCTGCACCTGACGTCGTACGGCCGTCTCCAGGAGGGCCTGCCGGGTGCGCGCGTGATTGGACGTCGAACCCTGCGGCAAGCCCGCCCGTTCGTCCACGGCGCGATGCGTCAGGCCGCGCATGCCGCGCTCGACGAGGAGGTCGAGGGCGGCGTCCCCGATCCGCTCGGCACGGGAGAGGGCGGAATCGCCGGAGGTGCTCATGCGGGACAACCTACTACCCGGCCGACTACATCTGTAGTACGTTCAGGGAGCCGGATGTACTACACCTGTAGTCTCCCGATCCGAGGAGCCCCCATGGAACAGCACCGCGCCGTCGTCGTCGGAGCAGGCATCGGCGGGCTCACCGCCGCCGTCGCCCTTCACCGCGACGGCTGGCAGGTCACCGTCCTGGAGCGCGCCGCCGACCTCGCCCCCGTCGGCGCCGGCATCGGCCTCGCCCCCAACGCCCAGCGCGCCCTGGACGTCATCGGCCTCGGCGACCAGGTACGCGACCTCGCCGCCTGGCAGGGCGACGGCGGCATACGCGTCCCCGACGGCCGCTGGCTCGCCCGTACGAACGCCGAAGCCGCCGCCGCGCGCTTCGGCGGGCCGCTGGTCCTCCTCCACCGCGCCACCCTCGTCGACATCCTCACCTCCGCCCTCCCCGAGGGAACCGTCCGCACGGCGGCCGCGGCATCCCTCGTCGACCCCGGCGACGACCACCGCCCCGCCCGCATCGCCACCCCCCAGGGCGAGACCGAGGCCGAACTCGTCGTCGGCGCCGACGGCATCCGCTCCGCGCTGCGGCACGCGCTCTTCCCCCAGCACCCCGGCACCCGGTACACCGGCTGCACCACCTGGCGGGTCGTCGTCCCCGCCCCCGCCCGGCCCTTCGCCCCGCACGAGACCTGGGGAGCCGGACGACTCTGGGGCACCCAGCCCCTCAAGGACGGCCGGATCTACGCGTACGCCATGGCCACCGCCCCCGCCGGCGGCCGCGCCCCCGACGACGAGAAGGCCGAACTCCTGCGCCTCTTCGGCGACTGGCACCACCCGGTCCCCGAGATCCTCGCCGCCGTCGACCCCGCCCAGGTCCTGCGCCACGACGTCCACCACCTGCCCGACCCGCTGCCGGCCTTCCACCGCGGCCGGGTCGCCCTCCTGGGCGACGCGGCCCACGCGATGATGCCGAGCCTCGGCCAGGGCGGGAACCAGGCCATCGAGGACGCCGTCGTCCTCGCCCACCACGCCCGCTCCGCACCCCGCTTCGCCCCCGGCAGCGCGCTCGCCGCCTACACCGCCGACCGTCTGCCGCGCACCACCGCCATCGTCCGCAAGGCCGCCCGGACCGGAGCGGTCACGATGCTCTCGGCCCGTCCCGCCGTGGCCCTGCGCTCCACGCTCGTCGGCGCCGTCGCCCGCTTCGGGCCCCGACTCGCCCTGCGCGGCTTCGACGGCATCGCCGACTGGCACCCGCCGGTGGCCCACACCCCCCGCGTAAGCTGACCAGCGCGAACGGCCCACGAGAGCGGGCCGCCGGACACGACAAGGGAGACCCCGTGAAGGTTGGCTGCATCGGACTCGGCGACATCGCGCAGAAGGCGTACCTCCCCGTCCTCGCCACCCTCCCCGGGGTCGAACTCCACCTCCAGACCCGCACCGCCGCCACCCTCGACCGGGTCGCCGACACCCTCCACCTGCCGGCCGCCCAGCGCCACCGCGACCTCGACTCGCTGCTCGCCGCCGGACTCGACGCGGCCTTCGTCCACGCGCCGACCGCCGTCCACGCCGAGATCGTCGGCCGCCTCCTCGAAGCGGGCGTCCCCACGTACGTCGACAAGCCCCTCGCCTACGAGTACGCGGAGTCCGAGCGGCTCGTGGAACTCGCCGAGAAGCGGTCGGTCTCCCTCACCGTCGGCTTCAACCGGCGCCTCGCGCCCTCCTACGCCCAGTGCGTCGAGCACCCGCGCGAGCTGATCCTGCTGCAGAAGAACCGGGTCGGCCTGCCCGAGGACCCCCGCACGCTCGTCCTCGACGACTTCATCCACGTCGTCGACACCCTGCGGTTCCTGCTCCCGGGCGAGGTCGACCACGTGGACGTACGGGCCCGGGTCCGCGACGGGCTCATGCACCACGTCGTGCTCCAGCTCTCCGGCGACGGATTCACCGCCATCGGCATGATGAACCGGATGAACGGCTCCACCGAGGAGATCCTGGAGGTCTCGGGCCAGGACACCAAGCGCCGGGTCCTCAACCTGGCCGACGTCGTCGACCACAAGGGCCAGCCGACCCTGCGGCGGCGCGGCGACTGGGTGCCGGTGGCCCGCCAGCGCGGCATCGAGCAGGCCGTCCTCGTCTTCCTCGACGCCGTACGCGACGGGCGGGTCCTCAGCGCGCGGGACGCCCTGCTCACCCACGACCTGTGCGAGCGCGTCGTACGCGAGGCCCTGGCCCAGGCCTCCTGAAGGCCCCCGCGCCCTCGGCGGCGCACACCGCCCCCACCACGACGAGCGCACCGTACAACGGCCAGTCGCCCCACCGGACATAGCCCGTCGTCGTCGCCGCGAGCGGCAACTCGCGGACGGCGACGGCGCTCGCGTCCGTACCGAGGACAGGACCGACCCGGCGCCCGTCCGGACCGTACGCGGTGAGGGTCGCGTGGACGACCGGCCGGCCCGTCTCCGCCGCCCGCAACGCGGCCAGGGAGGCGTGCTGGGCCGGCGCCCAGCTCTCCTGGAAGGTGCTGGTCGCCGACTGGACGACCAGGAGCCCGGCACCGTCCCTCACGAGACGCCGGCCCATGTCGGGGAAGGCGGACTCGAAACAGATCAGCGGCCCGACCCGCAGGCCCCGGCCCCCGTCGGAGCCGGACGCGGGCAGCGTCATCACGACCGGCGCCGTACCCCGCCGCCGGTCCTCCTGGGCCGCCTTGCCGACCGAGGTCACCCAGCCCAGGACCTCACGTGCCGGGACGTACTCGCCGAAGGGAACGAGCCGCATCTTGTCGTAGCGCTCTCCCGTGAGCCCCGTGGGCACGACCAGGACGGCGCTCTTGAAGATGCCAGGCCGGTCGGCGCGGCGGGCGTCCACGTTCACGAGGAGCGGGGCGTCGACCGCCCGCGCCAGGGCGGTCAGCCGGGCGGCGAGTTCGGGACGCCCCGCCGGATCGACGCCCACGCCGCTCTCGCCCCAGACGACCAGGTCGAGCCGCTGCCCCGCGAGCGAACGGGTCAGCTCCTCGGCCCGGGCCAGCCGCCGCTCGGGTCCGTCAGGACCGCCGTACACCCCCGGCTGTACGAGGGCCACCCGCACCGTCCCGCGCTCGCCCGGCGCACCGACGCCCCAGGCGGCGGTGCCCGCGACCAGCGCACAGGCCGTGAGCCCCGCGACCCCGACGGCACGCGGCCCCGGCGCCGCGAGGAGCAGGACCACGGCGGTGTTGACCGCCACCACGAGCAGGCTTACCAGCCAGACCCCGCCGACCGAGGCGAGCCGCAGCGCCGTCGGCACCTCCCACTGGCTCGCCCCCAGCAGTCCCCACGGGCCGCCGAGACCCTCCCAGGAACGGACCAGCTCGATCAGCAGCCAGCCGGACGGCACCGCCAGCAGGGCCGCGGCGGCCCGTGACGGCGACGGCGAACCGCCGAGCAGCGACAGTACGAGCCGGCCCCAGGGCAGCCACAACAGACCCAGCAAGGCGGCGAGCGGCAGCAGGAAGAGGTGCAGGCTGGGCAGCAGCCAGTGGTGGACGGCGAGCACGAAACCGACACCGCCCAGCCAGCCGTCGAGCCCGGCACGGCGCGCCCCCGGAGCCGTACGGATCAGGAGCAGCCACGGGACGAGCGAGAGATACGCCCACCACCACAGGCCGGGGGCGGGGAAGGCGAGCGCGGGCAGCGCACCACAGCCGACGGCGCACAGGGAACGGGCGACCCCGCGCCGCCCCCGCGCTGGGTCGTGGCCCGAGCCACCACCGTGCGGCCGGGCCGGGCCCCGGCGCGGCCCGGAACCCTGACCCCCGGTCCGGGTCCGGCCGGGATCCCGTTCCCGCGCCCGCTCCCGGCTTCCGAACGGAATCCGCATGGCATGCCTCCCGCCCTCGCCTTCAGTGTCGGGCGTGACGGAGCGGGGCGCGGCCCCACGGGACCCAGGAGTTCGGCCTGGTCCGAAGGACACATGGCGCGGGCAGGCTCACGGGTGCCGGCGCCAGCGTTCGTCGACGACGACGGAGCGCAGCCGCCAGCCCACGGCGGTCCGCAGGGCCGTGAACGCGTAGCGCCCCCCGCAGACGAAGTCCTCGCCGGAGGCGAACCGCATGGGGTTGACGTAGTCGGCGCGGACGTCGGCCGCGTCACCCTCTTCCGGATACCCGGGCGGCTCACGGAAGCTGACCCGCCGGTTCACGATGAGGTGCTGGCGTACGGGAAAGAGCGTCATCGTCTCGGCGAGCCAGCCGGCCACCTCGGCGGCCGGCCCCTCGATCCCGCCCGACCCCCGGTAGTCGGCCCGACCGTCGGGGACGAACAGCTCCCGGTACGCGCTCCAGTCGGCGTCGTCCACGGCTGCCGCGTACCCGGTGACCAGGTCGTCGACGGCGATTCGGTCCATCACGGTCGCGAGGTCCACGCGCTGCGTCATCGGCTCAGTGTCGGGCAGCGGACGCCCGGGGCCAAGAGGCGTGCGGGGTCCGCGCGGTTGTGGCGGGGGAGCGGGACGGAACCGGGGCGCCGCGGCACCCGGGCCGAAGGTCGCTCAGTCCGCGGACTCGCCCGCGTGGGGGCTCAGGACGTCCGTGCCGACCAGGAAGAAGAGCAGGATGCCGAGGAGGATGCGGTAGATCACGAAGGGCATGAAGCTCTTGGTGGTGATGAACTTCATGAACCACGCGATCACCGCGTACCCGACGACGAAGGCGATGATCGTGGCGAAGATCGTCGGGCCCCAGGAGACATGGCCTTCGCCCGCGTCCTTCAGCTCGAAGACGCCGGAGGCGAGGACCGCCGGGATCGCGAGGAGGAAGGAGTAGCGGGCGGCCGCCTCGCGGGTGTAGCCCATGAGCAGGCCGCCGGAGATCGTCGCGCCCGAGCGCGAGACGCCCGGGATGAGGGCCATCGCCTGGCAGAGGCCGAAGATCAGGCCGTCCTTCACGCCGAGTTCCTTGAGCGTCTTGCGCTCGCGGACCACCCGGTGGCGCCCGCCGGCCTCGTCGCGCGCGGCCAGCCGGTCCGCGATGCCGAGGACGACGCCCATGACGATCAGCGTGGTGGCGATCAGCCGCAGGTCGCGGAAGGGGCCCTCGATCTGGTCCTTGAACGTGACGCCGAGGACACCGATCGGGATCGAGCCCACGATCACCAGCCAGCCCATCTGGGCGTCGTGGTCCGAGCGCATCGCCTTGTTCGTGAGGGAGCGGGACCAGGCCGAGACGATCCGGGCGATGTCCTTGCGGAAGTAGATGAGGACCGCTGTCTCCGTGCCGATCTGGGTGATCGCGGTGAAGGCCGCGCCCGGGTCGTGCCAGCCGGCGAACGCCGCGGTGAGCCGGAGGTGCGCGCTGGAGGAGATGGGAAGGAACTCCGTCAGCCCCTGGACGAGTCCGAGGATGAACGATTCGAACCAACTCATGGGGCTAGGGCCGTCCCGTTATGTACGTGTGCGGTCAGAAGGTCGTGCGCAGCGTACCGTCCCGAGGTGAATCGCCCGTGCTCAGGCCTCCTGAGGGTCCGTCGGACCCGCCCCGCCGTCCGACGGCCCGGTGTCCGGAGGTGCGCGCCGAGGATCTCGCCGTCGCCAGGGCGCCGCCCCGAGGGACCTCCTGTCGAGGCGCTCTCCTCGATCGTCAGCGGGCGATGCCCACCGGCTCCGGCTCCGGCGCGCCGTCCGGCGCCGGGGAGGGAACCGGGTTTCGTGCGGGGGCCCGCAGGGCGTGGCGCTTGCGCCAGGCCACCACCGCCGCGGCCAGACCCGACAGGACGATGAAGCCGGCGGAGAAGAGGAAGGCCGGCGAGCCCGGCTCACCGGCCTGGGCGCCCGCCACCACGTACGCCGCCGTGTTCGGCACCGAACCGATCGCCGTCGCGAGGAGGAACGGCACGTACCCCATCCGGGAGACCGCGGCGCAGTAGTTGGCCGCCGCGAACGGCACCCCGGGGAACAGTCGGATCGCCAGCATCGAACGGAACCCGTGCCGGCTCAGCTGCCCGTCCGCCGCCGTCAGCCAGCGGCCCCGCAGCAGCGGCCGCAGCGCGTCCTGCCCGAGGAGCCGCCCGAGGGTGAACGCGATCCCGGCGCCCAGGACCGTCCCCGCGATCGCCGCCGTCAGACCCGCGGCGGAACCGAACAGCGCGCCCGCCGCCAGATTGAGCACCGGCCGCGGTACGAAGGCCGCCGTGCACACCCCGTACGCGAGGCCGAAGAGCAGCAGCGCCCCGGCGCCGCTCGTCCGTGGCGGCCAGCCCGATGAGAGGAGCCGCTGCGGCTCGTACAGCACCACGAGGGCCGCCGCCGTGAGCAGCAGCAGGGCGAGCAGGGAGAGCCGCGCGCGGGGCGAGAGCAGGGCCCGGGAGCAACGGACGGCGAGGGAGCCCGGCGGCCGGGGCACGGGAGCGAGCATCCGGGGAGACTAACGGACGCGTCCGTATGATCGCCGTAATGTGCGTCATGTCCGTCCGGACGGGAGCTTGACGACCCGTGCGTCTTGCCTGTCCGGCCCGGGGGCTTGGCGTCCCGTGCGTCTTGCCCGTCCGGGCCGGGATCTGGACGCCCCCAGGGCAGGGAGACCCATGACCGACATCGCGCCGCCGGACGACGGCCTCGCCGACGGGCCCCGCAGCGCCCTCGCCGACACCGTGCTCGATCGGCTGACCAGCGTCTACCCACCCGCCGGAAACCCTTTCCGGGCGCAGGAGATGGTCGCGTACATGAAGGGCGTCGCCCCCTTCCTGGGCGTGCGCACCCCCGAGCGCCGGGCCCTGTCCCGTACCGTCCTCGACGGCACCCCGACCCCCGACGAGGCCGACTGCACCGCCGTCGCCCTGCGCTGCTTCGCGCTGCCCGAGCGCGAGTACCACTACTTCGCCGTCGACTACCTCCGCCGCCACGTGAAGCGCTGCTCCTCCGGCTTCCTCCCCGTGGCCCGCCGGCTCGTCACCACCGTCCCGTGGTGGGACACCGTCGACCACCTCGCCGCCCACGTCGTCGGCGGCCTCGTCGCGGCCGACCCGGCCCTCGGTGACCGCATGGACGAGTGGATCGAGGACGAGGACCCGTGGGTGGCGCGCACCGCGCTCCTCCACCAGCTCCGCTTCAAGGGGGCCACGGACGCCGACCGGCTCTTCGCCCACTGTCTGCGCCGGGCGCCCGACACCGACTTCTTCCTCCGCAAGGCCATCGGCTGGGCCCTGCGCGAGTACGCCAAGACCGCCCCCGACGAGGTCCGCGCCTTCGTCACCGCGCACACCGCCCGTCTCTCCCCGCTCTCCACCCGCGAGGCCCTCAAGCACCTCTGAGCCCCCAAGCACCTCTGAGCCGCCGGCCCCGTCAGGCCGGCCGACTCGCCCTGTCGCCGCCCCCGGCACAATGACCCCGTGAACGAGCAGATCCCCGTCATCCGCGAGGTCGACCAGGGCACCGCGCGCCTCATGCCCGATGTGGACCGGGAGCGGGCCTGGCTCCTGACGGTCGACGGCGCGCCCCAGTCGTACGTCGACCTCGACGACCCGGCGTACCTGGAATTCGAGTACGCGCGCCGGCTCGCCCATGTCGTCGACGGCGCCGCCGACGACGGGACCCCGCTCGACGTCCTGCACCTGGGCGGCGGGGCGCTCTCCCTGCCCCGGTACGTCGCCGCCACCCGCCCCGGCTCGCGCCAGGACGTCGTGGAGGCGGACCGGGGACTGCTCGCGCTCGTCGCGGAACACCTGCCGCTGCCCCCGGGCTCCGGGATCACCGTGCACGCCGCCGACGCCAGACGGTGGCTGGAGACGGCCCCCGCCGCCTCGGCCGACCTGGTCGTCGGAGACGTCTTCGGCGGCTCGCGGGTGCCCGCTCACCTCACGTCCGTCGAGTACGCGCGCGAGGTCCGGCGCGTCCTGCGAGCCGACGGGATCTACGCCGCCAACCTGGCCGACGGGGCTCCCTTCGCCTTCCTCCGCTCCCAGCTCGCCACCTTCGCCGCCGTCTTCCCCGAGCTCGCCCTGGTCGCCGAACCGGCCGTACTGCGGGGCCGCCGCTTCGGGAACGCGGTCCTGGTCGCCTCCGGTCGGGAGATCGACATCGCACACCTCGCGCGCCGGGCCGCGGCCGACGTCTTCCCCGCGCGCGTGGAGCACGGGAAGGCGCTCGGGCGGCTCACGGGAGCCGCGGAACCGGTCCTCGACGCGGGAGCCGTACCCTCACCCGTTCCGCCGGACGGTGCCTTCGGGATCGGCTGAGGCGGAACCGGAACCGGAAGCGGAGGCAGGCGCAGGCACATGGGCCGGGCCCGGCACGGGCGCTGGGACAGGAGCCGGGCCCGGGATCTCCTTCGTGTGCGGACGCCGGGTCAGATTCCGTACGTCCGGCACCACCAGGACCAGGGCCGTGACGAGCACCATGAGCGCCGCCGCGCCCCACAGTGCCTCGCTCCGGCCGAACGCGCTCTCCGCCGGGCCCGCCAGCGCCGTCGTCAGCGGCAGCAGGGCCGTCGAGCCGAACCAGTCGTAGGCCGAGACCCGGGACAGCTTCTCCTCCGGGATCTCCTGGTGCAGGGCCGTCATCCACGAGACGCCGAAGACCTCGATGGCCACGCCGCTCACGAACATGGCGGTCGCGAGCCCCACCGCGTCGAGCGGGACGGCGAGCGCCGCCGACGGCAGGGCGATGGGGAACACGCACAGCGTCCCGACGAACAGCATCCGCCGCGGCCTCCACCGCGCCATCAGGACGGCGCCCGCGAGCGTCCCCACGCCGTACGCGGCGAGCGCGAGGCCCCAGGGCCGCGCGCCGCCCAGGTCGGCGCGGGCGACCAGCGGCCCGTACACCGACTCGACGGCCCCGATCAGCCCCACCACCACGGAGAACTGGGCGACGATCGACCAGAGCCAGGGCCGGCCGACGAACTCGTGCCAGCCCTCCCGGAGATCGGCGAAGAGACCGCCGCCGGGAGCGCGCTCGGGGATGCCGCTCACGTCGAGGAAGGCGCGCAGCCCGGCCGCGACGGCGAAGGCGACCGCGTCGATCAGCAGCACCCAGCCGGGTCCGACGAAGGCGACGAGGGCGCCGCCGAGCGCGGCGCCGCCGATGGTCGCGCTGTGCATGGCCATCCGGTAGACGGCGAAGGCACGGCTCGCCTGTTCGCCGCTGACGCTGGACAGCAGCATGCCCTCCGCCGCCGGGTTGAAGAACGCCTGGCCCGTGCCGCAGAGCGCGGTGAGCACCATCATCTGCCAGATGCGTGCCTCGCCGGCGAGGACGAGGGCGGCGAAGACGGCCTGCGAGACGCAGTTGAGGGCGTTGGCGGCGACCATCACCCGGTGCCGGGGCACCCGGTCGGCGACGGCGCCGCCGATCAGCAGGAAGAGGACGAGCGGCAGGAAGCGCGCCATCGCCACGAGCCCCACGTCGCCCGCGTCGCCCTCGGCTTCGAAGACCGCCCACGTGGTGGCGATCAGAGCGCCGTGCGTGCCGAGGTTGGTCACGATCGTGGCGGCGGTGAGGAGGACGTAGTTGCGGCCGGCCCACTCGGGGCGGCGGGAACCGAGCGGGGTGCGGCGGGTGGCGGCGGCGGGACTGGTCACCCCGGGACTATCCCCGCTGACCTGCCCCGATGCCAAGCCGTTATCGGTGGACCTGACCCGCTGCCCGAGCCACGACCCGGCTGCCGGGCCCCGCCGGCATCCACGCCGCTCCCTGACTGCCCGGCCCAGGACGCCGTCCGGTTCGGCGGACCGGTCCCTCGGCCGGTCCGCCGAACCGGCGGGTCAGGACTCCGGTGCCAGGCGGACCGTCGAGAGGATCTGCCGGATGGTGGTGTCCGGCAGCTCGCCCGCGACCCCGTCGACCGCGTAGAGCACCCAGGTCGTGAAGTCGCCCGCGGCGTTCTTGAAGGTGAAGGCGATCGACTTGCCGTCCGTCTCGCACTTGTTGCGCTTCTTGACGCCCGGGGCCGTTGCGGTCGCCATGCTGCCGGTGAGCCCGGAGGCCGTCTTGTAGGGAACGGCCTTGGTGATCTTGATGGTGTTCTTGGGCATGTGCTGCGCGTAGCCGCCCCACACCCACGATCCGGCCTCGCCGTACGCCGCGTCCGCGGTGTTCTTGGCGCCTTGGCCGCCCTTGGTGCCCGCGGTGCTCAGGCCCCAGGTCTCGGGGGTGCCGTTCTTGTCGACGTCGTACGTGCACCACTCGCTCTTGAGGCGCGTCGGCGACGTCATCGTCATCAGGGGGCTGCCGTCGTTCTTCTTCTCGTCCTCGAACGCGGTGATCATCCCCGACTTCATCACCTCCCACTCCGGCGGTACGTCGAAGAGGGTGTTGTACTTCGGGTTGTAGACGACCTTCCAGCCGGGGATCGTCGGCTGATGGGCGGCGCCGTCGCGCGGGTTGGCGATCGACGGGGTGCCGCTCGGGTCCGTCGACGGGCTCGCCGGCGCGGAGGGCGGAGCGGACGGGTTCGTGCCGTCGGCGGTCGGCTGCTTCCCGTCGTCCTTGCCGAGCACCAGGAAGCCGGTGACACCGGCCGCGACGACCACGGCGACGGCGGCGACGATCGCCACCAGCGTCGTCTGCTTCCTCTTCCCGCCGGCGGGACCACCGGGCACACCCGGGCCGGGCACCGCGTACTGCTGCGGCACGGTCGGCTGCTGGTACGGGTTCGGCTGGCCGTAACCGGGCTGCTGTCCGTACCCCTGCTGCGGGTACCCCGGCTGCGCCGGCGGCTGTTGCGGGTAGCCGGGCTGTGTCGGCGGCTGCTGGTACCCGGGCTGGGCCGGCGGCTGCTGATACGGGTTCGGCTGCTGGTACCCCGACTGCTGGTAGGGGTTCTGATTCTGGTCCTGCGGGTTCTGCTCGCCCCCGGGCGGCTGCTGTCCTGGCCACATGGCCAGTAACCATAGAGGTGCCCGGGTCCGGCGACCATGCCCGCCCCGGCACCGGGGGACCGCGAGGGGATGGCCAAGAGTGCTACCCGTGGGTAACATCACGGTCATGAGCGCAGACCAGATGTCCGTCGGCGAGATGCTCGCCGCCACGGTGCCCATGGCCGGAACCCTGAACCTGGAGTTCCTGGAGACCACCGCCGAGCGCGCCGTCGTGCGCCTGCCGGACCAGGCCGCCTACCACAACCACCTCGGCGGTCCGCACGCCGGAGCGATGTTCACGCTCGCCGAGTCCGCCAGCGGCGCCATCGTGCTCGCCGCGTTCGGCGACCAGCTGGGCCGCGCGGTGCCCCTCGCCGTCAGGGCCGAGATCGGCTACAAGAAGCTCGCCATGGGCGTCGTCACCGCCACCGCCACCCTGGGCCGCCCGCCCGCCGAGATCGTCGCCGAGCTCGACGCCGGTGAGCGGCCGGAGTTCCCGGTGCGGATCGACATCACCCGTGAGGACGGCGCCGTGACCGGCGAGATGACCGTCGTCTGGACCCTGCGCCCGAACGCCTGACCCCGGACACCGCGCGCCGCCCCCGTACCCCCATGGGTGCGGGGGCGGCCGCGCTCCGGGCGGCCCGCCGCGACCGGGTAGGCTGCCCCGGCGTGCCCGCCGCGGCGCGCGCCTGCGCCGGACTCCCGACCACGGGCCGGTGCGGCAGGGCAGTCGAAACGGGAGGAAGCCGCGTTGCACGTCCAGGAGTGGCTGGAGACGATCCCCGCGGTCGCCGTCTACGTCCTTGTCGGAGTGGTGATCGGGCTCGAGAGCCTGGGCATCCCGCTGCCGGGCGAGATCGTGCTGGTGAGCTCGGCGCTGCTCGCCTCGCAGCACGGCGACATCAACCCGTGGGTGCTCGGCGCCTGCGCCATCGCCGGAGCGATCATCGGCGACTCGATCGGCTACGCCATCGGTCGCAAGGGCGGGCGGCCGTTGCTCGCCTGGCTGGGCGGCAAGTTCCCCAAGCACTTCAGCGAGGCGAACATCGGCCTCGCCGAGCGCTCCTTCCAGAAGTGGGGCATGTGGGCGGTCTTCTTCGGCCGCTTCGTCGCCCTGCTCCGCATCTTCGCCGGGCCGCTCGCGGGCGTGCTCCACATGCCGTACTGGAAGTTCCTGATCGCCAACGTCTTCGGCGGCATCCTCTGGGCGGGCGGCACGACGGCCGTCATCTACTCGGTCGGGATCGTCGCCGAGGCGTGGCTGAAGCGCTTCTCGTGGCTCGGCCTCGTCCTCGCCGTACTGATCGGCGTCGCCTCGATGCTGATCATCAAGAACCGCGCGAAGAAGGCGGCGGCGGAGCACGCGGAGCGTGCGGAGGCCGTCGAGGCCGCGCCGGAACCGGTCGGGGTCGCGGACTGACGTCCCCCGGGGCGTAGGGGAGTTCACGCGCGTACGTGAAGGAGGGCGGCATCCGTCGAGGGTGCCGCCCTCCTTCGTGTCCACGGGCCGGACGTCTTCCGTCCCCTCTCGGATCGGTTCAGTCCTGCTCGGACCTGCTCGGTCCTGTTTCAGGCCCGCTCAGTTCTCGGAGGCCTCGAAGGCCTCGGCGTGGCTCCTGGCGAGGTGGAGGTACATCTCGGCGTTGAGCCGGATGCCCGCCTTCTCCTCGTCGGTCAGCGGACGACGCACCTTCGCCGGGACGCCGGCGACGAGCGACCCCGGCGGGACCTCCATCCCCTGCGGGACGAGCGCCTGCGCGGCGACGAGCGAGCCGGCGCCGATCCGCGCCCCGTTGAGGACGGTCGCCCCCATGCCGACGAGGACGTCGTCCTCGATGACGCAGCCGTGCACGGTCGCGTTGTGCCCGACGGTCACACGGGCGCCGATCGAGACGGGGAAGCCGGGGTCGACGTGGACGGTGGTGCCGTCCTGGACGTTGGCGCCCTCGCCGATCTCGATGGGACCGCAGTCCGCCCGCAGCACCGTGTGGTACCAGATGCTGGCGCGGGGGCCGAGCGTCACCTCGCCGAGGATCACGGAAGTGGGGGCGGTGAAGGCGGTCGGGTCGATGAGCGGCTCCTTGCCGCCCACACCCCTGATCAACGCCTCTGTCATGGTTCGCTCCTGATCGTCAGCCGTCGTGCCACGCCCGGGGATGCCCCCGGCCGCACCCTATGCCGTGCTCATGACGGACATCACAGCGCACCGCACCGATCAGGCACGACGGCGCCGACTACGGTGTCCGGGTGCCCAGGAACAGAAACACGTTCTCCTCTCTCGCCGCCTGGCGGCGCCGGGTCCTCGCGCGTGCCGTGCAGGGTGGCTGGCGCTGGGTGCAGGAGGCCGGTTCCGTCACCGCCGAACACCCCGGGAAACTGCGCTTCCGCAGACTCGGCGCCGGCACCCGGCTCGCCTTCCCGCAGGGCACGGTCTTCGGCGAGCGGTGGATCGAGATCGGCGAGTGCTGCATCGTCGCCGAACAGGTCACGTTGACGGCCGGCATGCTGCCGGGCCTCGACCTCGGCACGGACACGGTCCTGACCCTCGGTGACGGGGTCGTCCTCGGCCGGGGCAGCCATGTCATCGCCGACGCGAAGGTGACCATAGGCTCCGACACCTACTGCGGCCCGTACGTCTACATCACCTCGACCAACCACAGTTACGACGACCCGGACGAGCCCGTCGGCCGCCAGTGGCCGCGCTCGGCGCCGGTCACCATCGGCCCCGGCTGCTGGCTCGGCACGGGCGCGGTGATCCTTCCCGGCGCCCGGCTCGGCCGGAACGTGGTCGTCGCGGCGGGCGCGGTGGTGCGCGGTGAGGTGCCCGACCACTCGGTCGTGGCGGGCGCCCCGGCCCGGGTCGTCCGCGGCTGGGACCCGGAGAAGGGCTGGCAACCGCCGCTGCGCACTCCGGCCCCCGTCCCGATCCCGGAACATGTCACCGCCGCGCAGCTGGAGGCGCTCGCGGCCTGGGAGGCCGGGCGTACGGGCAGCTCCGAGACCGTCTCCCCGTGAGCGGCCGGGGACTTCCCGGGAAGCAGAGCCGGGAGGGACTCTCCGGAGGGGCGCCGGCCGGGCGGGACTTTCCGGACGGGTGCTAGCCGGTCGCGAGCAGGACCGTGCCCACCAGGGCGAGGCCCGCGCCGGCCGCCTGGACCGCTCGGAGCCGTTCCTTGAGGACGCCACGGGCCGCGAGGGCGGTCACCACCGGGTAGAGACTGGCGAGGACGGCGGCGACGGTGACGGGGCCCTGCTGGGCGGCGATCGCGTACGTACCGTTGGCGGCGACGTCGGCGAGGCCGACGAAGGCGAGGGCCGGGAGGGCCGCCCGGATCACCTGCGGGCCCCCTTCCGGGAGGGCCCGGCCGCCGCGCTTCACCGAGGCGTACAGGGCTCCGCCGCCCACCAGGACGTTGGTGACGCGCTGGACGAACAGGGCGAGGAAGAGGCCGGTGACCGTCGTGGAGGCCTCCGCGATGAGCGCCATCACCGACCCGAAGCCGAAGGCCGCGACCACGGTCAGCAGGACCGCCCGGCGCTGGACCGGCGCCCCGCGCAGCTCGGGGCCGCCGGCCAGGACCACGCCGAGGACCGCCACCCCGATCCCGGCGAACTGGAGCAGCCCCGGGCGGTCGCCGACGAGGAGGCCGACCGAGACGGGGACGACGACGCCGAGGGAGCCGAGCGGGGAGACCACGCCCATGGGGCCGAGCGCCAGCGCCTTGTAGAAGGCGAGCATGGCCGCCGGGCCGACGACGCCCGCCCCCACGGCGTACCAGAGCTGCGGCCCCGCCTCCGTCCAGGCGCCGGTCGCGAGGACGACGGCGCCGAGGACGAGGACCGCGAGGAGCTGGGAGACCACGACGACCGTGAGGGCCGGGATCCGGCGGGTGAGGAGCCCGCCGCCGAAGTCGGCGAGGCCCCACAGCAGGCTGGTGGCCAGGGCGAACAAGGCGGTCATGGGTCCTCGCAAGTCTCGGGACGGCAGTACAGTGCAGTGAACAATCGGGTGCACCCCACCGTAGTTCAGTGTATTGAACTCTGTCATCCATAATATTGGACGGAATGTGTCGGACCTCGATCAGCTCACGCAGTCGCTCGCCCGGAACCTGAAGCGCTGGCGCAAGGAGCGGAGTCTCACCCTCGACGCCCTCGCCGCACGGGCCGGCGTCAGCCGCGGCATGATCATCCAGATCGAACAGGCGCGGACCAACCCCAGCGTCGGCACCACCGTCAAGCTGGCCGACGCCCTCGGCGTCTCCATCACCACCCTGCTCGACTACGAGCAGGGCCCCCAGGTCCGGCTCGTCCCGCCCGACCAGGCCGTCCGCATGTGGTCCACCTCCACCGGCAGCCACACCACGCTCCTCGTCGGGTCCGAGGCCCGCGGCCCCCTGGAGCTCTGGTCCTGGACCCTCATGCCCGGCGACGGCAGTGCCTCCGACCCGCACCCGGAGGGCACGGTCGAACTGCTCCACGTCACCGCCGGCGTCCTCACCCTGGTCGTCGACGGCGAGGAGCACACCCTGCCGGCCGGCACCTCCGCCGTCTTCGAGGCCTCCACGACGCACGCCTACCGCAACGACGGGGCCGAACCCGCCGAGATGACCATGGCCGTCTCCATCCCGCCCGTACGCTGAGACGGGCGACCGCGACCCGCGCGCCGGTTGTTAGCGTGCGACGCATGCGCGCACCCATCGGAGACTTCGACGACGCCACGCCCGCCCCCGACGGCCTCGACCTCCTGACCGGGCCCGTCGCCGCCGCCGTCCGGGCCTGGACCGGGCCCGTACCGGCGGATCAACTGCTGTACGTGGACACCGATCCGGCCATCGCCGACACCGCCGTCTTCGTGGAGCACCACGGGCCCGCGCTGCTCGACCGGTCCGCCAACTGCGTGATCGTCGCGGGCAGACGCGGGGAGGCGACGACGCTGGCCGCGTGCGTCGTGAAGTCGGCGGACCGGGTCGACGTCAACGGGGTCGTACGCAGGCATCTCGGCGCCCGCAAGGCCTCGTTCGCGCCGATGGACACCGCGACCGGCGAGACGGGCATGGAGTACGGCGGCATCACCCCCGTCGGCCTCCCCGCCGCCTGGCCCCTCCTCGTGGACGCCGCCGTGGTGGACACCGAGTGGGTCCTGGTCGGCAGCGGCCGCCGCCGCGGCAAGCTCATCCTGCCGGGCAAGGCCTTCGCCCAACTCCCGGGCGCCGTCGTCCTGGAAGGCCTCGGCGTCCCCATCGGCTGAGGCGGAGCCCGGTGGGGTGTGCCCCGGGATCGGATCGGCCTCGGCCGAGCGAGACACCGGGGCCGGAGCCGATCAGCCGAGACCGAGACGCGGGATCTCGATCGCGGGGCAGCGGTCCATGACCATGTCGAGCCCCGCCGCACGGGTACGGGCGAACGCGGCCTCGTCGATCACGTCCAACTGGAACCAGACCGCGCCGGCGCCGATCGCGACGGCCTCGTCGGCGATCGCGCCGGCCTGCTCGCTGTTGACGAACACGTCGACGACGTCGACCGGGAAGGGGATGTCGGCGAGCGAGGCGTACCCCTGCTCGCCGTGGACCGTCTCCGCCTTCGGGTGGACCGGGACGATCCGCTTCCCGAAGCGCTGCAGGACGGCCGCCACCCCGTAGGCCGCCCGCCCCTGGTTCGAGGAGAGCCCCACCACCGCCCAGGTGTCGCCTGCGGTCGTGAGGATCCGCCGCGCGGTCTCCGACGCGGAGTACTCGGTGGGTTCGGTGGTCGTGGTGTCGACGCTCATCGTCACTGCTGCCCTTCCTCGGTGCGGCCCGTCCACCCGGTCAACGAGCCGCCCCCCGCCGTGATTCCCCCCTGCGGCGATCAGCCCTCGCGAGACGGCACGGGGTCCGCCACGGCACCGGCCGGACGCGCTGGGCAATCGCCCATCACGCGGCGCGCCCGGCTGGGCCGCGGCCCCGTCGACCCGCACGAGCCGTGGCATCCGCCAAATCCCGGCGCTACGGTGCCAGCCATGACGCACAGCTCGCCGGGCGGTTCCGGCGGAACCCCCACGCCCCCGAGCGGCTCCGCCGCGCTCCGCCGTTCCCTGGCCACCGCGATGCTCGCCGACATCGACCGGCTCACCGACCGCGCCGTCGACGACATCCGCGCCCACTCCGGCACGCACGCCTCCGGCACCCCCGTCACCCGCGAGGACCTCCGGGCGATCTGCCGCGACAACCTGCTGCGCGCCCTGGAGGACTTCGGCGGCCTCACCGCGACCGGCGGCGACTTCGAAGGGGCGGCGCGCGAGACCGGCCGCCGCCGCGCCGAACAGGGAGTGCCGCTCGACACCGTGCTCCAGGCCCACCGGCGCGGCGGCCGCGTGCTCTGGCAGGTCATGGCCGAACACCTCCGGGGCCGGACCGGGCGGGACGCCGACAGCCGGGACGTCGAGCTCGACCTGGCGAGCGGGGTCTGGGAGACCATCGACCGGTACTCGGTCGCGATGGCCGACGCGTACCGGATCGCCCAACTGGAGCTCCAGCGCCGCCAGGACACCCGGCGCGTCGCCCTCTTCGAGGCGCTGCTCGACGGCCGCGCCGACGATCCCGCCGTCGCCTCCGCCGCCGCGGCCGCGCTCGGTGTCCCCGCGGTCGACCGGTACGTCGTCGTGGTCGCCGCCCAGGACCCGGCCGCGCCGCCGCATCCCTCACCCGTCCTGGAGGCCCAGGGCCTGTGGTCGTTCTGGCGGCCCCGCTCCGGCCGTTACGCCGGCGTCGTCCGGCTGCCCCGCCGCGACGCGCCCACCGCGAGGCCCGCGGGGGCCGGCCCGGGAACCGACCCCGCCACGCGCGCGCTCCTCGCCGCCCTGAGCGAACGGACCGGGGCCACCGCGGGGGTCTCCCCGGAGTTCGAGCGCCTCTCCCAGGCGGGCCGCGCCCTGCGACTCGCCGAACAGACCCTCCGTACCCTCCCGGCGGGCAGCGGCGAGATCGCCGCCTTCGACGACCGGCTCACCCAGGTGCTGCTCAGCGGCCGCGTCGACATCGCCGAGCGGATCGTCACCGTCCACCTCGGTCCCGTGCTCGCCACGGGCGGCGAACGGGCCGCGCTCCTCTCCACCCTCCGGGCCTGGCTCGACCACGGCTGCTCGGCGTCCAGAGCCGCGGACCAGCTCTACTGCCACCGCAACACCGTGCTCAACCGCATCGGCCGCATCGCCGAGCTCACCGGCCGCTCCAGCGAGTCCGGCGAGGCCCGCCTCGGCTGGGCCCTGGCCCTGCGCGCCCTGCCCTACGTCGGCCCGGCGACCGCTCCCGGACCGGCCGACGCCCCCGCCGGCGGAACGTAGGCTGGCCGGATGCAGGAGCAGTACCGCACGGTGGCCCGCGAGGGTGTGCACGAGACCGAGATCAACCGCTCGCGCTTCCTCTGCGCGCTCGCGCCCGTCGCCGACGAGCGGGAGGCGCAGGAGTTCGTCGCGCGCATCCGCAGGGAGCACCCGACGGCCGGCCACCACTGCTTCGCGTACGTCCTCGGAGCCGACGCCTCCGTCCAGAAGGCGAGCGACGACGGCGAGCCGGGCGGCACGGCGGGCGTCCCCATGCTCCAGATGCTCCTGCGCCGCGACATGCGGTACGTCGTCGCCGTCGTCACCCGCTACTACGGCGGCGTGAAGCTCGGCGCGGGCGGCCTCATCCGCGCGTACGGCGGCTCGGTCGGGGAGGCGCTCGACGCGGTGGGCACGGTGACCCGGCAGCGTTTCCGGCTCGCCACCGTCACCGTCGACCACCAGCGCGCGGGCAGGCTGGAGAACGACCTGAGGGCGACCGGGCGGGCCGTCCGCGACGTGCGGTACGCCGACGCCGTCACCATCGAGATCGGCCTCCCCGACAGCGACGTCCCCGCCTTCCGCGCCTGGCTCGCCGACGCCACGGCGGGCACGGCCTCGTTCGAACCGGGCGGCGAGGCGTACGGCGACGTGTGAGGCGCACCGCGCGGGTCGGCCATGCGTGCGCGTGCGGTCGGTGTGTGTGGCGCACCGCGCTGGTCGGCCACGCGTGCGCGTGCCGTCGGTTTGTGTGGCGCACCGCGCGGGTCGGCCACGCGTGCGCGTGCGGCGCGTGACACCGGACACGTGACCCACGGGCACCGGCCGCCGCGTGGTCGGCGCCGCCCGACCCCTCGGGCCCTGCCCGCACGGCCCTTCGCCGCGCGCGGGCTCCTGACCGGTGCGCGGGAGCGGGCCCGACCACACCCCCCGGCGGGATAGCGTGGAGGCCGCACACGACGGGGACGAGCGGCGAGGAGCGGCGCACATGCGGGGTGGGACGGCATCGTGAGGCTCCTGCACACCTCGGACTGGCACCTCGGCCGGTCCTTCCACCGTGTCGGGCTCCTCGGCGCCCAGGCCGCCTTCCTCGACCACCTCGTCGCCACCGTCCACGAGCACCGCGTCGACGCCGTCCTCGTCGCCGGCGACGTCTACGACCGCGCGGTGCCCCCGCTGCCCGCCGTCGAGCTCTTCGACACCGCGCTGCACCGCCTCGCAGAGGCCGGCGTACCCACCGTCATGATCTCCGGCAACCACGACTCGGCCCGCCGCCTCGGCGTCGGCGCCGGCCTCATCGCGCGCGCCGGCATCCACCTCCGTACCGACCCCGCCGGCGTCGGCACGCCCGTCGTCCTCACCGACGACCACGGCGAGGTCGCCCTCTACGGCCTGCCCTACCTCGAACCGGCACTCGTCAGAGACCGCCTCGGCGCCGAGAAGGCCGGTCACGAGGCCGTGCTCGCCGCCGCCATGGACCGGGTCCGCGCCGACCTCGCCGCCCGGCCCGCAGGCACCCGCTCCGTCGTCCTCGCCCACGCCTTCGTCGCCGGCGGCGCGCCCAGCGACAGCGAGCGGGACATCACCGTCGGCGGGGTCGCCGCCGTACCCGCCGGGGTCTTCGACGGCGTCGACTACGTCGCTCTCGGCCATCTTCACGGCAGTCAGACCCTCACCCCGCGCGTGCGCTACTCCGGCTCCCCGCTCGCGTACTCCTTCTCCGAGGCCGACCACCGCAAGACGATGTGGCTGATCGATCTCGGCGCGGACGGTGCCGTGCTGACCGCCGAGCGGATCGACTGCCCCGTCCCGCGCCCCCTCGCCCGGCTCAGGGGCCGGCTCGACGACCTTCTCGACGACCCCGCGCTCACGCCCCACGAGCAGTCCTGGGTCGAGGCCACGCTCACCGACCCCGTGCGCCCCGCCGAACCGATGGCACGCCTCACGGGGCGCTTCCCGCACACCCTGAACCTGGTCTTCGACCCCGACCGGACCGGCGACGACCCCGCCGCCTCCTACGCCCAGCGGCTCCGGGACCGCACCGACCAGCAGATCGCGGAGGACTTCGTGGCGCATGTACGCGGCGGCGCGACCCTCGACGGCGCCGAGCGGACGGTCCTGTACGGGGCCTTCGACGACGTACGGATCGACACGGCCGAGCGCGAGGTGGGCCGGTGAGGCTGCACCGCCTGGAGATCACCGCGTTCGGCCCCTTCGGCGGCACCCAGACCGTCGACTTCGACGCCCTGTCCTCCGCCGGGCTCTTCCTCCTCCACGGCCCGACCGGCGCCGGCAAGACCTCCGTCCTGGACGCCGTCTGCTTCGCCCTGTACGGGAGCGTGCCCGGCGTCCGCCAGAATCCCGGCACCTCCCTGCGCAGCGACCACGCCCCGGTCGGCACGTCCACCGAGGTGGTCCTCGAACTGACCGTGGGGGAGCGGCGTCTCGAGATCACCCGGCGCCCCGCCCAGCAGCGCCCCAAGAAGCGCGGCGACGGCTTCACCACCGAGAAGGCGCAGACCTGGCTGCGCGAGTACGACCCCGCCGCCGGTACCTGGGCCGGCCTCAGCCGCTCCCACCAGGAGATAGGGGAGGAGATCACCCAGCTCGTCGGCATGAGCCGCGAGCAGTTCTGCCAGGTCGTCCTCCTCCCGCAGGGCGACTTCGCCCGCTTCCTGCGGGCCGACGCCGAGGCCCGCGGCAGGCTCCTCGGGCGCCTCTTCGACACCCGGCGCTTCGCCGCCGTCGAGGAGCGCCTCGCCGATCTGCGGCGCGCCGCGCACCGGCAGGTCGAGGACGGGGACGAGCGGCTCCTGGCCCTCGCCCAGCGGATGGGCCAGGCCGCCGGCGGCCTCGGCGTCGCCCGTACGTCCGTCGAGGGACGGCCGGGCGACCCCGGACTCCCGGACGCGGTCCTCACCTGGGCCGCCGTCGCCCGCACCGAGGCCCGCGAGGCCCTCGACATCGCGCGCGTACGGCTCGACGCGGCCGAGGCCCGGCAGCGCGCCGCGCGCGCCGCCCTCGACGCGGAGAACGACCTCGCCGTCCGGCAGGCCCGGCACGCCGACGCGCTCCTCCGGCACGAGCGGCTCACCGCCCGCGCCCCCGAACGCGACCGCCTCCAGGCCGCCCTTGACCGCAGCCTCAAGGCGGACCGGGTGGCACCCGCGCTCGGACTGCGCGAGGACGCCGAGCGCGAGCACGCCACCGCCCGGACCGCGTGGGAACGCGCCCGCGCCCTGCTGCCCGCGGACCTCGCCGACGCCGGGGCCGACCACCTCTCCGCGCTCGAACGCCGGCTCCGCGAGGAGCTCGGCGGTCTGGAGGCCGCCCGCCGCGCCGAGCGCCGCGCCGCCACGGTCGCCGAGGAGCGCGCCGTCCTCGCCCGCGAGGCGCGCGCCGACGACGACGTCCTGCGGGACGCCGCCGACTGGCTCGCCGGCTGGGAACCGCGCCGCGCCGCACTCACCGAACGCGTCGAGGCCGCGCGGGACGCCGCAGCCCGTGCCGAACACCTCGCGGGCCGCCTGGAACCCGCCCGCCGCCGGCTCGCCGCGGCCCGCCGCCGTGACGGCCTCGCCGAGGACGCCAGGACCGCCGAGACGCGCCTCGCGGACGCCCGCGAGCGCCGGAACACCGCCCACGAGAGCTGGCTCGACGTCAAGTCCCGCCGCCTTGAGGGCATCGCCGCCGAACTCGCGGTCACCCTCAGCGACGGCGACCCCTGTCAGGTCTGCGGCTCCACCGCGCACCCGGCCCCCGCCCGCACCACCGCCGACCACGTGGACCGCGCCACCGAGGAAGCCGCCTACGCGGCCTACACCCGTGCCGAGGAGACCCGCACGGCGGTCGAACGCGAGCTGGCCGTCGTCCGCGAGTCCTGGTCCACCGCCCGCACCGAGGTCCTGGCAGGTGCCACGCCCTCCGACGCGGCCGACCCGTCCGTCCGTGAACTCGCCTGTGAGGTGGAGGAGTTGACGCTCCTGCACGCCGAGGCCCACGCGCTCGCCGGGCAGAGCCACAGCGCGCGGGAGGCCCTCGCGAGGGCGGAGCGGGAGTACGAGGAGCGGGTCGCCGTCCAGCGGGAGGCCGAGCGGCGCGCCGCCGCCCGGACCTCGCGGCGGGAGGCCCTGGAGCGGGAGCAGACCGCACTCGACGAGGAACTCGCCCTTGGACGAGGCACCTTCGGCACCGTGGCCGAGCACGCCACCCGTCTGGAGCGGCGGATCGCCCTCCTGGTCGACGCCGCCGGAGCCGTACGCTCCGCCGAACTCGCCGCCCAGCGGCTCAAGGAGGCCGACGACCGGCTCGCCGACGCCGCCTACCGCGCGGGCTTCACCACCCCGGCCGAGGCGGCCGCCGCACTCCTCCGCGAGAGCGAGCGCAGGGACCACCAGCACCGCGTGGATGCCTGGCAGGCCGAGGCCGCCGCGGTCGCCGACCGGCTCGCCGAGCCCGGTACCGTCGCCGCCGCGGCCCTCCCGCCCGCCGACCCCGTCGCCGCCGCGGCCGCCCACACGGCGGCCGAACGCGCGCTCCGCGCGGCCGCGTCCGTCCTGGCCGCCGCCCGCGAACGCGTGACCGACCTCGTCGGCCTGTCCCGGCAGGCCGTGACCGAGGTGCGCCGACTCGGGCCGCTCCGCGAGGAGTACGACCGCGTGGCCCGACTCGCCGCCCTCACCGCCGGCACCTCCGCCGAGAACGAGCGCCGGATGCGCCTGGAGTCGTACGTCCTCGCCGCCCGCCTCGAACAAGTCGCCGCCGCCGCGACCGCCCGCCTCCAGCGGATGTCCTCCGGCCGCTACACCCTGGTCCACTCCGACGCGCGCTCCGGCGGCAAGCGGGCCGGACTCGGGCTGCACGTCGTCGACGCCTGGACCGGCAACGAGCGCGACACCGCCACGCTCTCCGGCGGCGAGACCTTCTTCGCCTCGCTCGCCCTCGCCCTCGGCCTCGCCGACGTCGTCACGGACGAGGCCGGCGGCGTACGGCTGGACACCCTCTTCATCGACGAGGGCTTCGGCAGCCTCGACGAGCAGACCCTCGACGAGGTGCTCGACGTGCTCGACTCGCTGCGCGAGCGGGACCGCAGCGTCGGCATCGTCAGCCACGTCGGCGATCTGCGCCGACGGATCCCGGCCCAGCTGGAGGTCGTCAAGGCGCGGCGGGGTTCCGCGGTGCGGCTGCGCACCGGTGGCGACGCGCTCAGCGGCTGAGCGAACGCCGGGGAAGCGGCGAGGAGTAGACGATGCTGGTCGTCACCGCGCCGAGAGTGGCGATCTTCCCGGTGATCTCCTCCAGGTGCCTCATCGAGCGGGCGGCGACCTTGAGGACGAAGCAGTCGTCGCCGGTGACGTGGTGCGCCTCCAGGATCTGCGGCGTGGTGCCGAGCAGGTCGTGGAACGGCTTGTAGTTGCCGTGCGGGTAGCGCAGCCGTACGAAGGCGAGGATGGGAAGGCCGAGCCGGTCCTGGTCGACGATCGCCGTGTACCCCGCGATCACCCCCGCCTCTTCCAGGCGCCGCACCCGCTCGGTCACCGCGGACGGCGACATCGACACCGTACGGGCGAGGTCGGCGAAGCTGGCGCGGCCTTCGGCCTGGAGGGCTTCGAGAATGCGCCAGTCCGTGGCGTCGGGGGTGTAGTCGGTGGTCATGGACGAGGAATAGCAGGGGATTCCCCGGCCGATCAAGCGATCAGCCGGGGAATCTCATGGCCGAGGTGCTCGGAGACGGCGTGCTCAGGGGCGGCGTCCTCGGAGGCGACCCACTCAGAGGCGCGAGAGTTCCTCGACCAGGTCGTCGAGGCCCAGCGGCCCCTGCGAGAGTGCCGCCATGTGCCAGGCCTTCGCGTCGAACGCGTCGCCGTGCGCCGCGCGCGCGTTGGCGCGGCCGAGCAGCCAGGCGCGCTCGCCCAGCTTGTAGCCGATGGCCTGGCCGGGCATCGACAGATAGCGGGTCATCTCGCTCTCCACGAACGACGGCGGACGGCTGCTGTGCCGCTGGAAGAAGTCCTGCGCCAGCTCGGGGGTCCACCGCTCGCCCGGATGGAACGGCGAGTCCGCCGGGATCTCCAGGCCCAGGTGCATGCCGATGTCCACGATGACCCGACACGCGCGCATCATCTGACCGTCGAGGTAGCCGAGCCGCCGCTCCGCGTCGGGCAGGAAACCGAGCTCGTCCATCAGGCGCTCCGCGTACAGCGCCCAGCCCTCCATGTTGGCGCTGACCTTGCCGATGGTCGCCTGGTAGCGGGAGAGCCGGTCGGCGACGTGCACCCACTGCGCCATCTGCAGGTGATGGCCGGGGACGCCCTCGTGGTACCAGGTCGACACCAGGTCGTACACCGGGAAGCGGGTGGTGCCGTCCACCGGCAGCCAGGTGCGGCCGGGGCGTGAGAAGTCCTCGGACGGGCCCGTGTAGTACGGCGCCGCGGCGCCGCCCGGCGGGGCGATGCGGGACTCCACGCGGCGGACCCGGTCGGCCAGTTCGAAGTGGGTGCCGTCGAGGGCCTCGATGGCCTCGTCCATCAGCCGCTGGAGCCAGAGCCGGACCTCCTCCACCCCCTCGATGTGCGTACCGTGCTCGTCGAGGTGGGCCAGCGCCTCCCAGGGGTCGGCGCCCGGCAGGATCCGCTCGGCCTCGGTCCGCATCTCGTCGAGCAGCCGGTGGTACTCGGTCCAGCCGTACGCGTAGGCCTGGTCGAGGTCCAGGTCGGTGCCGTTGAAGTAGCGGGTCCACCGCTGGTACCGCTCGCGGCCCACCGTGTCCGGGGCGTCCGCGACGGCCGGGGCGTAGACGTCCCGCATCCAGTCCCGCAGTGCGGTGACGGCGTCGGTGGCGCTCCGGCCCGCGCGCGCGAGTTCGGCGCGCAGCTCCTCGGGCAGGGTGTCGGGCCGCGCGGCGGCGAACTGCTCGAACCAGCCCGGCCTTCCGCTCTCCGCGCCGGACCACTCGGTGAGCTGGTCGACGAAGGTGGCGGTGGGCCGCGGTCCGCCGAACAGCTTGCGCTCGAGACCGAGCTCCAGTGAGGACCGGTACCCCGCGAGCGCCGCCGGGACGGCGCGCAGCCGGGACGCCACCGCCGTCCAGTCCTCCTCGGTCTCCGTGGCCATCACGGTGAAGGCGATACGGACACTGTGCGCGGGCGAGCGCATGTTGCTGACCGCGCAGAGACCCTCCTCGGCCTCGTGCACGGCGAGTTCCGCCGTCAGGCGCTCCCGGAGCAACCGGGCGCACCGCCGCTCGGCCTCGCTTTCCGCGCCCGGCGCGCGCTCGGCCTCGTCGAGCCGGGCGAGCGTCCGGCGGGCGAGGTCGGCCACGGCCCGCTGGCCGGCGGGCGAGAAGTCGGGCAGCAGTCCGGCGCTCTCCTTGACTCCCAGGTACGTACCGGTGATCGGGTCGAGGGCGATGAGTGCGTCGACGTGGTCGTCGGCGACCTGGCGGGGCAGCGTGCTGCTGGAAGTCTCTGGCATGGGGGCCATCCTGGACTCTCCGGCGGGCCCCCGTCACCCTCGTCCGGCCTCAGTCGGCTGACAAGGAAGGGCCCGCGGAGGGCGGCAGGAGGGGGCCGCACTCCCACTCCTGGAAGATCAACCGGGTCTCGACGCGGGCCACCTCGCGGCGCGAGGTGAACTCGTCGAGGACGAGTCGTTGCAGGTCGGCGGGGTCCGCCACGGCCACGTGCACCAGGTAGTCGTCGGGTCCCGTCAGATGGAACAGCGCGCGGGACTCCGGCAGGGCCCGGATCCGGTCGACGAACGGACCGATCAGTTCCCGCCGGTGCGGGCGGACCTGGACGAGAAGGAGTGCTTCAAGCCCCCGGCCGAGTTTGGCCGGATCCAGTCGTAGCTGGTGTCCGAGGATCACGCCTGTGCGGCGGAGCCGCGCCACCCGGTCCAGGCAGGTGGAGGGCGCCACCCCGACCTCGGCGGCGAGTTCCCGGTAGGTGGTCCGGGCGTCGTTCTGCAGGAGGCGAAGAATGTGCAGATCGACCGCGTCCAGTACGACAGAATCGGCCATCGGTCGAACGTAGCACGGCCTTTTCCCCCTACTTCCCGGTATCCGTTCACAGTGCGGCCATGGACGCCATGGACTACGGCCCCTCGGCCACCCCGAGGGCCCTCGCCACCGAAGCCGTGCACGCCGGCCGCGAAGACCTCGCCTCGCTCGGTCTGCACGCCCCGCCGCTCGACCTGTCCACCACCTACCCCTCGTACGACGCCCGTGCGGAGGCCGCGCGGATCGACGAGTTCGCCACCACCGGCGCCCGGCTCGACGGGCCGCCCGTCTACGCCCGGCTCGACAACCCCACCGTCGCCCGCTTCGAGGAGGCCCTCGCCCGTCTGGAGGGGACCGAGTCCGCCGTCGCCTTCGCCAGCGGCATGGCGGCCCTCACCGCCGTGCTCCTCGCCCGGGCGAGCCAGGGCCTGCGGCACGTCGTGGCGGTCCGCCCGCTGTACGGCTGCAGCGACCACCTCCTCGACGCCGGACTGCTCGGCACCGAGGTGACCTGGACCGATCCCGCGGGCATAGCCGAGGCGATCCGGCCCGACACCGGCCTGGTCATGGTGGAGTCGCCCGCCAACCCGACGCTCGCCGAGGCGGACATCCGCGCCCTCGCCCACTCCTGCGGCTCCGTGCCGCTCCTCGTCGACAACACCTTCGCCACGCCGGTGCTCCAGCGCCCCGTCGAACAGGGCGCCCGCGTCGTGCTGCACAGCGCCACCAAGTACCTGGGCGGGCACGGCGACGTCATGGGCGGAGTCATCGCCTGCGACGAGGAGTTCGCCCGTACCCTCCGCCAGGTGCGCTTCGCCACCGGCGGCGTGCTGCACCCGCTCGCCGGCTATCTGCTGCTGCGCGGCCTCTCCACCCTGCCGGTACGGGTACGGGCGGCGTCCACCACGGCCGCGGAGCTCGTACGCCGACTGGCCACCGACCCCCGGATCGCCCGGGTCCACTACCCGCGGATCGGCGGCGCGATGATCGCCTTCGAGGTGTACGGCGACCCGCACGACGTCATCGCCGGCGTCCGGCTCATCACCCCCGCCGTCAGCCTCGGCAGCGTCGACACCCTCATCCAGCACCCGGCCTCCATCAGCCACCGGATCGTGGCCGAGGGCGACCGGCGCTCGGCGGGCGTCAGCGACCGGCTGCTGCGGATGTCGGTCGGTCTCGAGGACGTCGAGGACCTGTGGCGGGATCTGACCGAGGCGCTCAGCGCCCCGGCCGCCGCACTCCCTCGTGCCGCTGCTCCTGCTGCTGGTCCCGTGTCTGTTCCTGCGGCTTCGGGCGGTCGGCCGGTCGCGGTGCCGAGGCCAGCCGGGCAGTGATCACCAGCGTGCCCTCCTCGATCTGGTAGTCGAGGGGCAGGCTCAGTGCCCGCATCGCGGCCACCATCGCCGTGTTGGACGACTGGGTCACGGCGTACACGCTCGCGCAGCCGGCCTCCTCCGCCATCGCGACGAGCCGGCCGAGCAGCTCCGAGCCGATGCCGCGGCGCTGCCAGTCGTCCTCCACCATCAGCGCGACCTCCGTCTCGTCGCCGTCCCAGAGCAGATGCCCGAGGGCGACGAGACGGCCGGAGGTCGTCTGCACGGCGAGGGTGCGCCCGAAGCGAGGGCTGAGCAGGTGGTCGAGGTAGCGGTCGGCGTCGCCGACCGGACCGTGGTAGCGCAGGCCGAGCGTGCGGGCCGAGCAGCGGTCGTGCATGGCACGCGCGGCGGGCAGATCGCGCTGGTCGGCACGGCGGACGGTGATCTCGTTGCCCTCGGGCAGGGTCAGGACGTCATGGCTGCGCGGGACGCGCGGGCCGAGCCGGGCGTCGAGCTCGACGAGGGCGCGGGCACGGGCGAACTCGGTCGGGGTGAAGGGGAGATAGGGCCTCTCCACGATGAGGGTGCCGCCGTCGGGGTCGCGCAGCCGCATCACGGTCTCCTCCAGGACGCCTTCGACCGGGGCGGGTTCACCGGTGGGGCGGCCCGTGAGCGAGACGGCGGGCACGGAGTGCAGGGTGCAGCGGCCGAGGAGCTGGCGCAGCGCGAGCGGCAGCTCGGCGGCGTCGAGCGCGGTACGGGTGGCGAGGCCGAGGACCCGGGTGGGGGTGTCCACCAGGTCGTGGGCGTCGGCCCGCTCGGTCCAGGTGTCACGGCCGCCGGCCGCCGCGGTCTCCCTGGCGAGGGCGTGGGCGGAGAGGTCGGCGGGGGCGCGCAGCAGGAACTCGTCGACCGTGCCGTCGGCGAGCGGATGCGTCTGGAGGGTGAGGATGTCCACGCCCATGCGGGCGAGGACCGTGCACAGGGCTGCGAGGCTGCCCGGGGTGTCCGCGACGGTGGTGCGCATCCGCCACAGCGCGGTCTCGACCGGCACGCCGGGCTCCTCCGCCCGCTTCCCTGTCTCCACCAGGGGGGCCGCCCCGGCCGGGCGGGTCATGCTGGAGTGCCCGCCGGTGGGGTCGGCGGGCGGCGCATGGCTCGCATGACTGTGCCTCCGCGCCCACCAGGTGTGGAAGGCGGCGGTGGCGACCAGCGCGATCGCGGAGAAGACCAGCAGGTAGTGGCCGTCGGGCCCCTTGACGATGGTCTTGGCGATCGTGTCGGCCACCACCACGGCGGTGAACAGGGCGGCGAGTTCGATCAGGTCGTGCCGCCAGTGGTGGGGGCGGCGGGCGCTCTTCGAAGACGTCACATCGGTCATGACCTCACTGTGACCCAGTGGTGTTGCGTGATCACGAACGTTTTGTGACTGACGGGTTAAGCGCCCGTCTGGCAGCTTAAAGGCTGATTGAGGCCGTTTCTGTCGGGATCTGATCGGCCCCCTGGCGGAGTGCGTTCCGCAGGCGCCTGGCCTGCACCACCAGTTGCGAGGAACCACGACCCGAGGCCAGCGTGTCGAGCCCGGCCACCTCCCCCCGGGCCCCGCACCGCTCCACGGAGTCCGCCGCGACCGCCAGCACCTCGCCGAGCCCGCGCACCGGTACCCGAGCGGAGAGCAGACCCGGCAGCATCGCCGCCAGGACCGCCCACACCGTCCCGTACGCCCCGGTGACCGCCGCCGTCCGGGCCGCGTCCGCCAGCCGGTTCGGCTTCACCGAGCCCTCCGCGACCAGCCACCCCAGCTCCTCGCCGAGCCGCCGGGCGTCCAGCTCGCCCCGCGAGGCCAGGACGAGCACGGCGTCCACCGCGCGCAGCCGGTCGTCCGCGTCCACGCAGCCGAGACCGAACGCCACGGCCAGATGGACCGCCCGGCCGACCGGGACCCCGGCCTCGGCCAGCGCGGTCAGGGGTTCGGTCAGGCCGCGTGTGTCTCCGTCGACGCAGCCCGCGAGGGTAGGCAGAAGACAGGCCGCGAGGACGTCCCGATCGGCCGGAAGCACCGGGGACCAGTGCGCGCGACTGTTCTCCCAGTGGTAGCAGCGGCGCGGGGTCGCCTCCAGAGTGCCGCCCAGCCAATGGAAGGGGGGCGGGAACTCCTCGCGTACGGCGGGGCGGTCGGCGAAGTCGACCACGATCCGGTCGATCAGCCACCACCTCGGCGAGGACCGGTCCTCGCCGCGCGGGAGAAACCGCACCGACGCCGCAACGGGCGCCTCCTCCCGTAGCCAGGCGGCGAGCCGCCGGCCGCCCGTGGTGCCGAGCGCCGCCGCCTCCTCGGCCGCCCGCCACACCGACGGATCGGCCCGAAGGACCCGGAGCAGAGCCTGCGCGAAGTCGGCCGGAGCGGGCTCCACGTCCGCGTCCCGGTACGCCCGCAGCCGCTCCACCAGGACCAGCGGATCGATGGCGCCGCTGTGCCAGGTCGGCGTGGCCAGGAGGAACGGCAGCGCGTCCGTGCCGATCAGGTCGGCGACCTCCCACAGGCGCGCGTCGAGGACCCCGGACAGCACCTGGTGGAGACAGCAGGCCGGGCCGCGCCCGTTCGCCCGGCCGAGACCGACCCGCGTCCGGTTCAGCAGACCGAGCAGCCCCGCGAGCACCACCTCGACCCCGAAGGTGTGGTGCGTGAAGTAGTGCGTCTCGTGCCACTCCGTCCGGGGGAACGTCTGCCGAACCGCCTCCACCACGGCCGCCCGGTCCCGGTGTGCGAGCCGCACCAACCCGTCGAGCGCCCGCTCGAACGCCACGGGATCCTCGACGAGCCCCTTCGTCACCAGCTCTTCCACCAGCGCTTCGACCGTCGTCGCCGGGGGCGCGACAAGGAGGCGCTCGGGCACCGGCGGCAGGATCTCCTCGTACGGAGCCCCGGCCTCCTCCTCCAGGTCCGTCCCGAACAGCGCGACGGCGGCCGGCCGGTGCGTCGGGCTCAGCAGTCCGGCCGCCTCGGCCAGCTCACGCCGCACCTCAGGTCCCACCGACGGCAGATGACGGCCCACCAGCTTGAGGGCCCGCTCCTGGACGCTGGTGTCCTCGTTCCCGAAGGCCTCCGTCACGGCGGGCAACAGCTCGCCCGCCGCGCCGGGCTCCCGCGCCAGCACCTTGCCCACCAGCGTCAACTGCGCCCGGACCAGCTTCTTCTCGGTCCGGAAGAGGACGCCGGCCGTCATCTCGGCCAGCGCCCCGACCGGCAGCGCCCCCGCGGCGGCGAGCTCCCCCAGGACGTGCTGGGCGTACCCGGCGACGAGCGACGGCGCGTCGGCCGCGATCCCGATCCAGTCCGGGATCCGCTCCCGCAGCTCGGCGGCGGCGGGTTCGAGCAGCCGCACCATCTCCAGCGGGAAACGCAGGTTCCGGACGGGGCCGCCGCGCAGCAGCCGGGACACGCACAGGTCCAGGAGGTGGCCCCGGTCGAGGACGCCTTCCGCGACGAGCGTGAGCAGCGCCGTGGGCCAGTGCTTCGGCGAGCCGGGACGGACCGTCCGGGTGAACCGCTCAGGGGTCTCGGCCATCGCGAGCGCGTGGGCCACGAGGACGGGCGTCTGCGGGTCCTCCCGGAGCCGCTCCACCAGCCGGTCGTCGGTGATGTGCCAGATCCACCCGAGGACGTAGCCGTCCGTCGGGGGGACCGCGTGACCGGAGCGGACCACGAGCCCGTGGAGCAGCGGGTAGCTGTTCTCCGCGACGACCTGCCTCTTGGCCAGGCGCCCGGCCAGATCCGCCGCCCACGCCGGGTCCCGCTCGCCCAGCGCGGCGAGGGCGAGGGTGCCGTCCGTCCGCCACGTCATCAGATCGCGCGCACCGAGCCAGCTCGCGGCCGCGGCGGCACCCGTCAGACAGCCGGCGCCCGCCACGTACAGCGCGCTGCGGATGCGGTTCGCCAGGTACGCAGGCGTACCCCACTTCCCGGCGCTCACTTCGGCGCGCAGCACCTTCAGCTGCGCGAGGGCGGCCTTGCGGTCGGCGTCGTCCAACGGTCCCAGAAGAGCCGGCACCTCGGCGGCCAGGCCCGCGCGCACCCCCGCGAGCAGCTTCTCGACCCCGGAGCCGGCCTCCGTGACGCTGCCCCGACCTGCCTCCGTGCCGACCCCCTCGCCGTCACCCGTCACGATCCCCACGCCCCGCCCCGTCCCGTTGTCCACGCCGTCCCCCCTGGTGTCCTCCGCGTCCTGCCGCCCCGGCCGGGGCCCTGTCATCGCACCGCTCCGGCGTTCGTCGCGCCCGTCCCGACGCCTGCCCCCGCCGTCTCCTGGCCTGCCCCCGTGCCGCTTCCGCCCGCCCCCGCCCCCGCGCCTGTCCCCGTGCCTGCGCCGGCGCCCGTCCCCGCGTCCTCCAGCGCCCCCCGCCTGACCATCCGCACCGCGAGCGCGTGCTTGCACGGTCCCCGCCGGCCCCGGTAGTCCGCCCACCACTGGCAGGTGCAGCTCAGTACGCCGTCCGACCCCCGTACCCGGTAGTGCCGTTCACCCGAGGCCACCGTCGCCAGGTCCCCTTCGAGCGTCACCGCACCCTCGGTGACCAGCCGACGGGCGCTCACCAGGCGCGGGTTGTGCCGCTCGGCCCGGTCCGGGTCGTACGGCAGCTCCCGGTGGAAGTAGGCCGCGTCCGCCACGTCGTACCCCACCCGGCCGGCCGTGCCCAGCCGGGTCAGCGCCGCCCGCACCCGGTCGACCGTGAGCCCGGCCTGCGCCCCGAGGTCGGCCAGGTCGATCCTGGGCTCCCAGGCCAACAGGACCGCGACCAGCTCCGCGTCCTGCGCGGCCTCCTCCGTCGCCAGCGCCTCCAGGACCCCGCCCTCGCCGGAGAAGCCCCGCGCGGGGTCGGGGGACAGCGTCAGCGTCAGCCGCATGCCGGGGAGGACCACCTCCCAGGCGCTCGCCGTCGCCGGCGAGCCGTCCGGCACCGGGCCGTACACCCGCAGGCCCGTCGCGTGCCGCAGCACCCGCTCCAGGGCGATCAGCCGGTCGAGCCCCGGCAGGCACACGGCGCCGGCACCCGGCCGGGTCGTCGGACGCAGGGCCCGGCCGGACTGCGTGATCCACAGCGGACCGCGCCCCCGCGACTGGTTCCGGGGCAGGGACCTGAGGAACCGGACGGCCTCAGCCCCGCTCAACTCCGCCCGCAGGTCGAACCGCGCCGAGGCGACCTGCGCCTCCGCGAAGCCCCGCAGCCAGCGGTCCGGCAGCGGGACCTTCTTCTCCACGACCGCCCCCGCGAGCGTGGTCACCGCCATCTCCTCCGGGCCCACCCGCAGGTGCAGCGGATCGTCCCCCGTCATCCGCGACAGCGCCTCCCGGAGCGGATCGTTGACGTCGACGTTGGTGGTGCCGTGCCCCGTCTCCGTACCCCCGAGCCCTTCGTCGAGCACGTCCAGGCGCGCGTACACCCCGCCGCAGCCGGAGAAGGACTCGAACCGCAGCCGGTCCCCGTTCCCCGTCACCACCGGGTCCAGCGCCCCGGGCCGTATCCGCTGGTGGTAGCGGGCCGCGGCCACGTCGGCGACCGCGAGCAGCCCTCGGGCCGCGACCTGCGGAGAGGCCAGGAAGCCGGAGAAGAAGCGGGGATGGGCCTCGGCGCCCCGGGGCGTGAGGCCCTCCGCCGTCTGCAGACCGAGCAGCCGGCCGGAGGCCGTGGACTCCAGCGCGGACGGGCGGACGTAGGCGAGTGCCTGAACGGATCGCGTCATGGATACGACGGTAGGACCCGCCACTGACAACCACCCGGACCGAAGGCTCCTCGCCACCTCTGACCGGTCGTTACCGTCTTGGCGCTGCCCGTCTCCGGCCCGCCGTCACTGACCGACGCGCCCCGGCCGCAGCACCTTGCTGAACAGCACCGCTCCGCCCTCGGCCCGCAGACGCACCGTCAGCTCCCCGCTGTGGCCGTCGATGTCGACCTCCCCGAAGTGCTGCGGGCTCTCCATCGGCGACAGATTGGCCCGCTCCGGCGCCCGGACGAACACCCGCTCCGGGCCGAAGGTCGCGTCGAGGGCGTTGGCCGGGAAACCGCCCGCCGCCAGCGGCCCCGACACGAACTCCCAGAACGGCGCGAAGTCCTGGAAGGCCGCCCGCTCGGGCGCGTAGTGCTGCGCCGAGGTGTGGTGCACGTCCGCCGTCAGCCACAGCGTCCCGGTGATCCGCCGGTGCTTGACGAACCGCAGCAGGTCCGCGATCTGCAGTTCACGGCCCAGCGGCGCGCCCGGGTCGCCCTGCGCGACCGCCTCGAAGTCCGCCGCGCCGTCCGGTACGACCAGGCCGAGGGGCATGTCCGCCGCGAGGACCTTCCACACCGCGTTCGACGCGGCCAGCTCCCGCTTGAGCCAGGCCAGCTGTGCGGCGCCGAGGATGCCCGTGGTGTCGTCGGCCTGTCGGCCGGGGGAGTTGGCGTTCCGGTGGGAGCGCATGTCGAGCACGAACACGTCGAGGAGCGGTCCGTACCGCACGACGCGGTGCATCCGGCGCTCGAGACCCTCCCCGCGCGCGTGGAGCGTGGAGACCGGCGTGTACTCGCCGAAGGCGCGCAGGGCCCGGGCGGCCAGGACGTCCACGTCCTTCTCCGTGTAGCGCGCGTCGTCCAGGATCTGGCCCGGGTACCAGTTGTTGCGCACCTCGTGGTCGTCCCACTGCACCACCGACGGCACCTGCGCGTTGAACGCCCGGACGTTGTGGTCGAGCAGGTTGTAGCGGAAGTTGCCCCGGTACTCGTCGAGCGTCTCCGCGACCTTGGACTTCTCCGGCGTCGTCACGTTCCGCCAGATCCGGCCGTCGGGCAGCGTCACGCTCGGCCGGATCACCCCGTCCGCGTAGATCGAGTCGCCGCTGCACAGGAAGAAGTCCGGGTCGAGACGGCGCATCTCCTCGTACGCGCGGAAGCCGCCGATGTCCGGGTTGATGCCCCAGCCCTGCCCGGCGACGTCGCCCGACCACAGGAAGCGCACCCCGTCCCGGCGCCGGTCGGGGGCCGTGCGGAAGGTGCCGGTCAGGGGCTCGCCCGTCCGGCGCGGATCGTCCGGGTCGGCGAGGGTGACCCGGTAGTGGATCTGCTCACCCGCCGGCAGACCGCGCAGCGCGGTGGTGCCGGTGAAGTCCGTGCCCGGGCCGATCAGCGGCCCCCGGTGGCGGCGCACCCGTCGGAACGACTCGCTGGCGGAGGTCTCGACGAGCATCCGCGCCGGGCGGTCCGACCGCACCCACACCAGACCGGAGGACGTCGTGACGTCGCCGGTCTGCACCCCCCACTCGGCGCGGGGGCGGCCCGACAGCGCGAACGCCGGGGCGGCGAGACCGGTGCCGCCGAGGGTGAGCGCCGCCGAGGCGGCCAGCGAGCCGCGCAGCACGCTGCGGCGGGCGGGGGAGGGGGAAGGTCCGGGTACGGACTGGGACATGGAGGGTCCTCCGAGGCGGTGTCCGGGCGGGGGCGGTGCGTCGCCCTATGCCTAACGGCCGGGGACGGCGCCCACACGAACCCCGCGTGAACAGATCATCGGGCACCCGCACCGGATCCCGCGCGCACGCCGCACCCCACGGCCCCCTGAGCCCACCGTGCCGGACCTACGCCGCGTCCTCGCCGACGCCGCCGTCGGCACCGGCCCGTCCACCCGTACGCCCCGGCGGCCCTCAGTCCCGGCTGCCGTCCAGGACGACGCGCGCGACGAGAGCCGGGTCGTCGCTCATGGGCACATGGCCACAGCCGGGCAGCCGGACGAGTCGCGCGCGGGGCAGGGTGTGCTTGGCGCGGACGCCCTGGCGGGGAAGGAGCAGCCGGTCGCGGGTGCCCCAGGCGACGGTGACGGGGACCTCGGGCACGTCGTCGCGGAAGCGCACGGATCCGCCGGCCGCCAGGGTCTGCCGGAAGCCGTTGGCGCCCCGCAGCGCGAGCGTCTCGGCGTAGACCGCCTCGGGCGAACGGCGTCCGGGGCGCGCGTAGATGCTGCTCGTGAGGGCGGTGCGCCCGGCGGGTGTGCGGGAGAGGCGTTCGATCACCGGCACGGGCATGGACCGGGCCGCGCCCCGCATCGCGCGGAGCGTCACGAAGGCGTACCGTCGCTCGCCCTCCGACCAGAAACCGGCGGGGGAGAGCGCGGTGACGGAGCGCACCCGCTTCTCCCGGCCGAGCTCCAGGGCGAGCAGCCCGCCGAGCGAGTTCCCCGCCACGTGCGGGCGTTCGACGCCGAGGACCGCGCAGAACGCGTCGAGCACGCGGCAGACGGTGGACAGGTCGTACGGGGAGCCGTCGGGCAGTGCGTCGGAGGTGCCGAAGCCCGGCAGGTCGACGGCGATCACGTCCCGTTCGGCGGCCAGGATGTCCAGGACGGGTTCCCACGCCTGCCAGTGGTGTCCGATCCCGTGCAGGAGCAGCAGCGGTTCACCCGCACCCCGGCGTTCGTAGGTGAGGGACGCCGAGCGGGGACCCGCGGGGGTCGCGATCGGGAACGTGATCCGTGCGGGCATGCGGACTCCCAGTCCTGGAGCTTGTCAGACGTCCTGTCAGTAAGAATTACCGATCAGTAGCCCGGAGTTCAAGACCCCGTCCGGAACTGGACAGAGGGAGGAAGGTGGGCTGGGATGGAGCGGTGCCCTTCGACATGCAGACCGACACCCTGACCGAACTCTTCGAGGAGCACCGCCCGATGCTCCTCGGCGTCGCCTACCGGATGCTCGGCCGCGCCGCCGACGCCGAGGACGTCGTCCAGGAGGCCTGGCTGCGCTGGACGGCCGAGGACCGGGCAGCCGTCCGTGAGCCCCGGGCCTTCCTCGTCCGCATCACGACGAGGCTCGCCATCGACCGGCTCCGACAGGCGCAGGCGCGCCGTGAGGCCTACGTCGGCCCGTGGCTCCCCGAGCCCGTCGTCACCGACTTCGTCCCGTCCGCCCCCGACACCGCCGAGCGCGTTCTCCTCGCCGACTCCGTCTCGCTCGCCGTCCTCGTCGTCCTGGAGTCCCTCTCCCCGCTGGAGCGGGCCGTCTTCGTGCTGCGGGAGGCCTTCGGCTTCCCGTACGGGGAGATCGCCACCGCCCTCGACCGCTCCGAGGCGGCCGTGCGGCAGCTCGCCGGGCGCGCACGGCGCCACGTCGACGAGAAGAAACCGCGCTACGACGTCGATCCGACCGAGCGTCGGGACCTGACCGAACGTTTCCTCGCCGCGGCGTCGGGCGGCGATCTCGGGGGACTCCTCGCCCTGCTCGCCCCGGACGTGCGCCTCGTCGGCGACAGCGGCGGCAAGGCCAGGGCACCCCGGCGGATCATCGAGGGCTCCGACAAGGTCGGGCGCTTCCTCGCCGCCACGTCCCGGCGGGCCGACGAGATGTACGAGCTGCGGTTCATCGAGAGCAACGGCGCTCCCGCCGTCCTCGTCCTCGCCGAGGGGCGGCCCGACACCCTGGTGCAGATCGAGGCGCGCGACGGGCGCGTCCAGTGCGTCTACATCGTCCGCAACCCCGACAAGCTCCAGGGCTTCGCCGTCCCCGACGGGCGCTGACCCCCGCGCGGTACACGGCCCCGCCTTCCTCTCCGGGAGGCGGGGCCGTGTGCTGCGCCGGGCTCACGGGGGCGCGAACGTCCTGTGAACGATCTAGGTCAGAGGGTCACATACGGGGGCGTTCGACGGAGGATTGGTCTTGACCAAGGGGGTGGCTCGCCTTATGGTCGCAGAGTTAGTGCAGGAACCTTTAATAAACAAGGGCGCGGAAACGCCGCGGGACACGGCGAAATGCGGAGGATCAGGGTGGGGACCACGCAGCTGGCATCGGTACCGGAGCCGAAGTATCAGCACCTCAAGACAGTGATCGGCGAAGCGCTCGACTCGGACTTCGCGGTCGGGGAGATCCTTCCCAACGAGCGCGAGCTGGCGGCACGCTTCGGCGTCGCCCGTGCCACGCTCCGCCAGGCCCTGGAGCAGCTGGAACTCGAAGGCCGGCTGCAGCGCCGCCGCGGCGTCGGCACCACGGTCGCACCGCCGCGTGTCGGCGTCGACGTCTCCACCACCCAGCACACCTGGCCGGGCGCCGGTGACGAGGCCTGGCAGTCCCTGGACTCCGCCTCCGACGTGGCCCCCGCGGCCGTCGCGCGCGTCCTGGAGACGAGCGCCGAGGACCGGGTGCACATCGTCCGCCGACTCCGCGTCAGCCAGGGCCAGCCCGTCGCCGCCGAGTTGCTGTACGTGCCCGCGGGATCCGTCCCCGGCCTCAGCGCCATCGACGCGCCCGCCGGCCCGGCGCGCGCCCGCGCGGTGCTGCGGGAACTCCAGCACCTCGCCCTCGACGGCCAGGACCGCTCCGTGGAGCTCGGTTCCGCCCGTGCCGACGACGCCAAGGAGCTCGACCGGCTGCCGGGCGCGCCCGTCCTCGTCGTGACGACCCGCTACCTGTCCGCGGGACGTACCGCAGCCGTCTCCGTGGCCACCTACCGCGCCGACACCTGCCGTCTGACCTTCGGCGACTCCGGCGACCTGGTCATGGCCTCGTAAGTCCCGCGCCCAAGCGCTCGCCGCCCCAAGCACCCTGCGGCCCGGCGCGCCCACGTCGAAAGCGCCCACGCCTGAAACGCCGCCCGGCCCAGCGCACCCCGGCCGGAGCGCCCCCGCCCCTCGGCCACCGGCCCGTCGCAGGACAGACAGTGTCTAGCGGCGGGCCGTCACCGTGCCGTCGACCGCGAACAACTGTTCCTCGACGTGGTCGAGGGCAAGCCGCAGCGCACCCGTGCCCACCGCCGCCTCGCCGAGCAGGGACAGCACCACCCGCGGCGGCCGCAGACAGAACCGGGCCAGTTCGTCCCGGAGCGGCTGCAGCACCCCGTCCAGGCCGGCCGCCCAGCCGCCGACGACCACCAGCTCGGGGTCGATCGCGAGCACCAGCGCCGCCACGTCGTGCACGAGCCGTTGGATGAACCGTTCCACCGCCGCCTCCGCGCGCGCGTCGCCCTCGCGGGCCAGCGCGAAGACCTTCGCGACCGCCTGCTCGTCCAGCGGGTGCAGCGGCTCGTCCGTGGTCGAGAGCAGGTGCTCGGGGGTGACGCCACGGCCGAGGAGGTGCAGGGCGCCGATCTCCCCGGCCGCGCCGCCGAAGCCGCGGTGAAGCCGCCCGCCGATCAGCGAGCCGGCCCCCGGGCTCAGTCCGGCCAGGACGAAGACGATGTCGTCGGAGTCGGTCGCGGCACCCTTCCAGTGCTCGGCGACGGCCGCCGCGTTCGCGTCGTTCTCCACGATCACCGGGCAGCGGAAGGAGCGCCGCAGTCGCTCGCCGAGCGCGAGGCCGGTCCAGCCGGGCAGGGCCGTACCCAGGCGGACGGTTCCGTCGGCCTCCACGATGCCGGGGGTGCCGACGCCGACGGCCCGCAGATTGGACCGGGCGACCCCGGCCCTGCGCAGCACGTCCGCGACGACCGTACGGACCCGGTCGAGGCGCTCGTCCTCTGGCGCCGTCTCCGACACCTCGCGCGATCCGGCGCCGATGATCCGCCCGTCCAGACCGGAGAGCAGGGCGGCCACCCGGTGCGGGCCGATCTCGATGCCGAGCAGATGACCGGCCTCCGCGCGGAAGCGGAACCTCCGCGCCGGACGTCCCTGCCGCCGGGCCTCGCCCTCCTCGGGGGCCGACTCGACGACGAGACCGCCTTCCATGAGCCCTTCGACGACGCCTTCGACCGTGGGTCGCGAGAGGCCCGTGATCCGGGTCAGATCGGTCAGCGTGGGCGCGTCGGCGCCACGCAGCGCATGGAGTACCACCGCGGAGTTGATCCGCCGCAGCAGAGACGGATCCCCGCCGGTCAGCCGCCCCACAGTGTGTCCTTCCAGCTCGTGCACCTCTTCGGGCGGATGGTACTCAATGGGCCCGGTCGCGGCGAGTGCCGCCCCGGCCGAGGGGCCGCCGCGGCTCGCGCCCTCCTCCTGACGGAACGCCAACTGTCAGTGGGGGCCGCTTTACTGGATCCATGACCACGGCACAGCACCTGGCGACGATCGACTTACTCCGCTACCGCGCCTTCCCGGCGGGACCGGAGCGCTCCGGCCCCGTCGGCAGCGGTCCGGGCTTCCACGTCGGGGAGCTCGCGACGAGCGAGGAGTTCTGGGAGGACGACGGCACCCGCCGCGAGCTCGTCGAGGAGCAGTTCGAGGCGGAGCGGGACGGGCTCACCGCCCTGCTCACCGCCCGCTGGGGCCCGCCGGACGAGCTGAGCCTGTGGTCCGTCCTCGAGCGGAGCATGGAGGGCGAGGAGATACCGGAGCCGTGGTCCACCCTCAGCTGCCACACCCCGCGGGTGACGCTGTGGCGGGCCGAGGGGCGGTGGATAGGCGTCGGCGTCTCCCAGTGGGACAAGGAGCTGCCGTTCCAGCTCCTCGCCGTGATCACCGACGTCGATCTCCCCTGAACACCGGGCAGCCCTACGGGAGGTCGGCCGCCTCCCGGAGACGGGCGTACTCCTCGGCCATCGTCGCCGCCGTCCAGTGGGCGTTCAGGCCACTCGGATTGGGCAGCGCCCAGACCCGGGTGGAGCCGATCACCCGCTCCTGCGGCCCGATCGCGGCCTTCGGCTCGCCGAAGGCCGTCCGGTACGCGGTGACGCCGACGACCGCGAGCCAGCGCGGCGCGAGCCGCTCCACCTTCTCGACGAGCAGCCGCCCGCCCTCGCGGTACTCCTCGCGGCTCAGCTCGTCGGCCCGCGCGCTCGCCCGCGCCACCACGTTCGTGATTCCGAGGCCGTACGACAGGAGTTCCTCCTGCTCGTCCGGCCGCAGCTGCCTCGGGGTGAAGCCGGACAGATGGAGCACCGGCCAGAACCGGTTGCCCGGTCGGGCGAAGTGGTGGCCCGTCGCCGCGGACACGAGACCCGGGTTGATCCCGCAGAACAGCACGGAGAGGCCGTCCGCGACCACGTCGGGAACGACGCGGTCGCGGACGGCCTCCAGCTGCTCCGGGGTGAACCGGGTCAGAGGATCGCCCCCGGCGTGTAGGCGGCGGCCTCCGGGTGCTGCTTGAGGATCTCCTCGATGCGGGAGACCACGGAGGCGACCTGGTCGGCGGCGGCGCCCGTGAAGGACAGCTTGTCCGCCATCAGCTCGTCGAGCTGCGCCCGATCCAGCGGGATGCGCTCGTCGGCGGCCAGCTTGTCGAGCAGCTCGTTGCGCTCGGCGCCCCGCTCGCGCATGGCGAGGGCGGAGGCGACGGCGTTCTCCTTGATCGCCTCGTGCGCGACCTCACGGCCGACCCCGGCGCGCACGGCGCCCATGAGGACCTTGGTGGTCGCGAGGAAGGGCAGGTAGCGGTCGAGCTCACGGGCGACGACGGCCGGGAAGGCGCCGAACTCGTCGAGCACGGTGAGGAAGGTCTCCAGGAGACCGTCGAGCGCGAAGAACGCGTCGGGCAGCGCGACCCGGCGGACCACGGAGCAGGACACGTCGCCCTCGTTCCACTGGTCGCCCGCCAGCTCACCGGTCATCGACGCGTAGCCGCGCAGGATGACCATCAGGCCGTTGACACGCTCGCAGGAGCGGGTGTTCATCTTGTGCGGCATCGCGGATGAGCCGACCTGGCCGGGCTTGAAGCCCTCGGTGACCAGCTCGTGGCCCGCCATCAGACGGATCGTCTTGGCGATCGACGACGGGGCCGCCGCCAGCTGCACGAGCGAGGTGACCACGTCGTAGTCGAGCGAGCGCGGGTAGACCTGGCCGACCGAGGTGAAGGCGTGCGCGAAGCCGAGGTGACCGGCGATCCGCTGCTCCAGGTCGGCCAGCTTGCCGGCGTCCCCGCCGAGCAGGTCCAGCATGTCCTGCGCGGTGCCGACCGGGCCCTTGATGCCGCGCAGCGGGTAGCGGGCGATCAGCTCCTCCAGGCGGCCGTAGGCCACGAGCAGCTCGTCCGCCGCGGTCGCGAACCGCTTGCCGAGGGTCGTCGCCTGGGCGGCCACATTGTGCGAGCGGCCCGCCATGACCAGCTCCGCGTACTCGGCGGAGAGCTTGCCGAGCCGGCCGAGGACGGCGACCGTACGGTCCCGCATCAGTTCGAGGGAGAGCCGGATCTGCAGCTGCTCGACGTTCTCGGTGAGGTCGCGCGAGGTCATGCCCTTGTGGACGTGCTCGTGGCCGGCGAGGGCGTTGAACTCCTCGATGCGGGCCTTCACGTCATGGCGGGTGACCTTCTCACGCTCGGCGATGGAACCGAGGTCGACCTGGTCGAGCACGCGTTCGTAGTCGGAGAGCGCCGCCTCGGGGACCTCGATCCCGAGGTCCTTCTGCGCACGCAGCACGGCGAGCCACAGCCGGCGCTCCAGCTTCACCTTCTGCTCGGGGGACCAGAGGACGGCGAGCTCCGCGGAGGCGTAGCGGCCGGCCAGAACGTTGGGGATGCGGGGCTTCGCAGTCACAGCAGTCACGTGGAGAGAGTCTACTGGCGGTTTCTGCAGGCCAGCGCCACGCTTCCGACTGGAGCTTGCTACGAGATCCAGCTCACGCGGAACGGGAACGGCCGGGCCCCGTCGGGCTCATGGACCCGCCGACGGCTCGTACGGGAGCAGTTCGGAGCGCTTGGGGGCGCGGCCGTCGCCCGAGGAGCGGCCGGTCAGCCGGCGCCCGATCCACGGGCCGAGGTGCTCCCGGGCGAAGCGGGCGTCCGCGGCCCGGCGGCTCGCCCAGCCGGCCGGGGAGGACGGGCCCAGTGGCGCCCGCCAGTCCTCCTCGGGCGCCAGCCCGAGTGCCTGCCACACGGCCTCGGCGACCCGGCGGTGCCCGTCGGTGGTGAGGTGGAGCCGGTCCACGTCCCAGAGCCGGGGGTCCCCGAGCGAGGGGGCCGCGTACAGGTCGACGACGAGGGCGCCGTGCCGGGCGGCCAGTTCGTCGATGTGGGTGAAGAGCTCCTCCATGCGGGGGCGGAAGCGCTCCATGACCGGGCCGTTGCGGCCGGGGCTGCGCATCAGGACCAGCCGGCCGCAGGAGGGGGCGAGCTGCTCGACGGCCTCGGTGAGCAGGCCGCGGACCCGGCCCATGTCGACCTTGGGCCGGAGGGTGTCGTTGAGCCCGCCGACGAGGGTGACGACGTCCGCCTTCATGGCGGCGGCCGCCTCGACCTGCTCGTCGACGATCTGGCGGATGAGCTTGCCGCGGACGGCGAGATTGGCGTACCGGAAGCCGGGGGCGCGGGCGGTGAGACGGTCCGCGAGGATGTCGGCCCAGCCCCGGTAGGAGCCGTCGGGCCTCAGGTCCGACATGCCCTCGGTGAAACTGTCGCCCAGGGCGACGAGACTGTTGTATGTGGCATTGATCTGCATGGCGGCTCGATCATACCGTGCGGTATGCGGGGGATGCCCGACTCACGGGAGGGCCCCGGGACACACCCGGGGCCCTCCCTGCGTCGTACGAGCCGTCACGAGGCCGCCGGGCGGCCCACCAGCTCCCGCAGCACGTCCTCCATCGCCACGAGCCCGGCGGGCCTGCCGTCCTCGTCGAGCACCGCCGCCAGGTGCGTCCGGCTGCGCCGCATCGCGGTCAGGACGTCGTCCAGCGGCGTGGCCGCCCGGACCCGGGCGATCGGCCGCAGCGCGGAGACCGGGAACGGCAGATCGCGCGGGAAGACGTCAAGGGCGTCCTTGACGTGCAGATAGCCGAGGATCCGGCGCTCCGCGTCCGCGACCGGGAAACGCGAGAAGCCCGACAGCGCCGACAGCGCCTCCAGCTCCTCGGGGGTGGTCCCGACCTGCGCGTACACCACCTTGTCCGGCGGCATCACGACGTCCCGCACGGGACGCCGGCCCAGCTCCAGGGCGTCGTGCAGCCGCTCGGCCGCCCGGTCGTCCAGGAGCCCCGCGTCGCCCGCGTCGGTGACCATCCGCGCCAGCTCGTCGTCCGAGAACGTCGCCGAGACCTCGTCCTTGACCTCCACCCGCAGCAGCTTGAGCAGTGCGTTGGCGAAGGCGTTGATGGCGAAGATCACCGGGCGCAGCGCCCGCGCGAGCGCCACCAGGGGCGGGCCGAGCAGCAGCGCGGTCCGCGTCGGCTCGGCGAGCGCGATGTTCTTCGGCACCATCTCGCCGAGGAGCATGTGCAGATACGTGGCCACGCTCAGCGCGATCACGAACGAGATCGGGTGGACCAGACCGTGCGGCACACCGACCGCGTCGAAGACCGGTTCGAGCAGGTGCGCGATGGCGGGCTCGGCGACGATGCCGAGCACCAGGGTGCACAGCGTGATGCCCAGCTGCGCCGCCGCGAGCAGCGCGGAGACGTGCTCCAGGCCCCAGATGACGCTGCGCGCCCGCCGGTCCCCGGACTCCGAGAGCGGTTCGATCTGGCTGCGGCGGACCGAGATCAGGGCGAACTCGGCGCCGACGAAGAAGGCGTTGACGATCAGGGTCAGCAGACCGATCAACAGTTGGATCGCGATCATCGGCCGACCTCCCCGGTCCTGTCGTCGGTGGTGTCCGTCACGGGCGCGTGCAGCATGACGCGCGCGGCCCGGCGACCGGAGGCGTCCACGACGTCGAGCCGCCAGCCGCCCAGATCCACACTGTCGCCGACGGCCGGGATGCGGCCCAGCTCCGACGCCACGACGCCCGCGAGCGTCTCGTACGGGCCGTCCGGCACCCGGAGGCCGATCGCCCCCACCTGGTCCGTACGGGCGGCCCCGTCGGCGGACCACAGCTCGCGCCCGTCCGCGTCCTCACCGGCCCGTGCCAGGTCGGGCGTCTCGTGCGGGTCGTGCTCGTCGCGGACCTCGCCGACGACCTCCTCGACGATGTCCTCCAGGGTGGCGACCCCGGCCGTACCGCCGTACTCGTCGATGACGACCGCCATCGTCTGCTTCCCGGACAGCCGGTCCAGCAGCCGGTCCACGGTGAGCGTCTCGGGGACGAGGAGGGGTTCGCGGAGCATCTCGCCGATCCGGCGGCGGTGCCGCTCGTCGGCCGGTATGGCCAGCACGTCCTTGATGTGGGCGATGCCGACGACCGAGTCGAGACTGCCCCGGTAGACGGGGAAGCGGGACAGGCCGGTCGCGCGCGTGGCGTTGGCGACGTCCTCGGCGGTGGCCTGCACGTCGAGGGCGGTGACCTGCACGCGGGGCGTCATCACGTTCTCGGCGGTCAGCTCACTCAGGTTGAGGGTGCGGACGAACAGCTCGGCCGTGTCCGCCTCCAGGGCGCCCTCCTTGGCGGAGTGCCGGGCGAGCGCCACGAGTTCCTGCGGGGAGCGCGCGGACGCCAGCTCCTCGGTGGGCTCCATGCCCAGGCGGCGCAGGATCCGGTTCGCGGTGTTGTTGAGGTGACCGATCAGCGGCTTGAACGCGGCGGTGAAGACCCGCTGCGGGGTCGCCACCACCTTGGCGACGGCGAGCGGTGAGGAGATCGCCCAGTTCTTGGGGACCAGCTCGCCGACCACCATCAGGACGACGGTCGACAGGGCGGTGCCCAGGACGAGGGCGACGGAGGAGGCGACCGTGGGGGAGAGGCCGACGGCCTCGGCCGGACCCCGGATCAGCTTGGCGACCGAGGGCTCGGCGAGCATGCCGACGACCAGGTTGGTGACGGTGATGCCCAGCTGGGCGCCGGAGAGCTGGAACGTCAGCGACCTGACGGCCTTGAGCGCACCGGCCGCCCCGCGCTCGCCGCGGCTCGCGGCGGCTTCGAGTTCGCCGCGCTCGACCGTGGTCAGCGAGAACTCGGCTGCGACGAAGGCGCCGCACGCGACGGAGAGGAGGAGCGCCAGGAGGAGGAGCAGCACTTCGGTCATCGGTTCACCTCCGTCCCATGATCGGCCAGGGCGGGAAGGATCGCTCGATGTCGGTCGTCGAAGCGGGTGCTGTCGGAACCAGTGCTACTGGGAGGCTCGCCCATGGGCGGACGCTCACACCTTTCGGTCGTCGGGATGAACAACCATGGTAAAGGACGGGCAAAGCGCGAGGTCGGTCACCCCGAACGCCTGTCACCGGTCCTCCGTCCCACGTCGCTCATCCCCGAGCGTTCCCCTCGACCGCGTTCTCACTCCGGCTCCCCGCCGTCACGTTCATGAGCGGTTTCACCCATCGGCGCCAGCGCTCCTCGCGCTCGTACCCGGCGGCCTTCCACAGGCCTCGCCCGGTCTCGTTCGCCTCCAGGACCATGGCGTCCGCACGCCGCCCGCCGAGCGCGACGAAACGTTTCTCGGCGGCACGCAGGAGCGCGGTGGAGATGCCACGCCTGCGGTACGAGGGCAGCACCGCGAGCCGGTACAGAGAGGCGCGCCAGCCGTCCCAGCCCGCGATCACGGAGCCCACGATCACCCCGTCGGCCACGGCGAGGATGAGCGCCTCGGGGTCACGCTCGACGAGCCGGGTCACCCCGTGCACGTCGTCCGAGATGGACGTCCCCTCGGCGGACTCGCCCCAGAAGGCCAGCACGGCCTCGGCGTCGGCACGGGTGGCGGCGCGTATCCGAAGATCGGTCATGGCCCGATCCCACCACGCGTGTCCGGGCCGGTGCCACGGAGTGCCGGGCGGTGGACGGACGGCGGGGCGGCGGAGCGGCTACCGGCGGGCCACTCCGAGGACGCACGGGGACGCCGGCAGTCGCGGCCCCCTGCCCGGGAGGTCGAACGAGCGGTACGGCCCCAGGGCGAACCCGGCCGCCTCGACGGCCGCGAGCGGCGCGCGGGAGGTGTGGCAGCCGCCGAAGAGCAACGGCCACACCGTCCGGTCGAGTCCCCGCTGCACGCGCGCGAGGCCGGGCGTGTCCGCCACGCCGTGCTCGAAGAACCGGAGCTCACCGCCGGGACGCAGGACCCGGTGCAGCTCCGCGAGGGCCTGCGGCACGCTCCGTACCGTGCACAGGACGAGCGAGGCCACCGCCGCGTCGAAGGAGGCGTCCTCCAGCGGCAGCGCCTCCGCCGTGTCCGGCAGCACGGTCACCGGCACGGAGGCCCGCCGCGCGCCCTCCTGGGCGAGCCTGCGCAGCCGCGCCTCGGGCTCGACGGCCACCACCTCCGAGACCCCGGCCGGATAGTGCGCGAAGTTCAGCCCGTTCCCCGCGCCGATCTCCAGGACCCGGCCGGACAGCCCCGCGAGCAGCTCCGCCCGCAGGTCGCCGATGCCGCCCTTGATGTCGGCGGACACGCTGAAGCGGGCGTAGAACCGGGCGAACAGCGGATGGTGGACGCGGTCCGACGGGGATGCGGTCCGAAGGGGGCGCGGCGGTCTCACGGGAATCACCTCAGCCGGTCACGAAGCAGAACTCGTTGCCCTCCGGGTCCCGCATCACCTGGAAGGCGCCCTGCTCGTCCGTCACCAGGCCGCCGAGCCGGGCAGCGCCCAGGGACAGCGCCTCCTCTGCGGCCCGCTCGGGCTCCTCCGCCTCCAGGTCGAGATGGACCCGGTTCTTCACCGACTTGCCCTCCGGCACCCGCTGGAACGCGAGCCGCACGAACCCCGGCGGGTCCACGTACGACCAGTCGCCGCTCCGGTCGACCGGATCACCGCCGAGGAGCCCCGCCCAGAAGCGGACGAGGACGGCCGGATCGGCACAGTCGAACACGATCTCCTGCACAGAAACACGCATGACTCCAGCCTACGGAGTCACACCCCCCGCGGCTGCCCCTCGAACGGCGCGGGACCCCCGAAGGCGGCGGCGAACCGCTCCGCGAACTCCTCCGCGTCCCAGGTGCCGCCCAGGGCGGGACCGAGCCAGCCGCCCGCGGCCGCCCGGAACTCCGCGGGATCGAGCGACCCCGACCCCTCCGGCACGGCGCCGAGGAGCGGCGCGCCCGCCGCCTCCGGCAGGTCCGCCAGATTGCACCGCGCCGCCAGGTCCGGCGCTGCCGGCCAGCTGCCCACCACGACACCGAGCTGCTCGATCCCGCGCGCCCGCAGCGCCTCGGCGGTCAGAGCCGTCGAGTTGAGCGTCCCCAGGCCGGCCGGGGCGACCACCAGGACCGGTGCGCCTAGCAGCGCCGCCGCGTCCGCGAGCGTGCCGCCCTCCGCGTCGAAGCGCACGAGCAACCCGCCCGCCCCCTCCACGAGGACCAGGTCGTGCTCGGCCGCCAGGTTCCGGGCGGCCTCGGCGACCTCCCCGGGCCCGACGGGCGCGAGTCCGGCCCGCCGGGCCGCCGTGCCCGGAGCGAGCGGCTCGGGGAAACGGCCCAGCTCGGCGCAGCCCACGGCGCCCGAGAGCCGGACGACCTCCTCCGCGTCGCCGCGCTCCTCCGCCCCGACGCCCGTCTGCGCGGGCTTCAGGACGGCGACCGACCGCCCCGCGGCGGTGGCCACGGCGGCGACCGCCGCGGTCACGACCGTCTTGCCGATCTCCGTACCCGTACCGCTGACGACGACGATTCCCACCGCTGCTCCTCTTCTTGCGTTCAGCCCGCTGCCGCCGCCGCGCGAACGGCGGCGCAGATCCGGGCCAGGTCCTCGTCGCCCGTCACGTACGGCGGCATCGTGTAGATCAGGTCCCGGAACGGGCGCAGCCACACGCCCTCCCGGACCGCCGCGCGCGTCGCCGCCGCCATGTCGACGGGGTGGTCGAGCTGGACGACGCCGATCGCCCCCAGCACCCGCACCTCGCGGACCCCGGGGAGATCGGCCGCCGGGGCGAGCCCCTCCCGCAGTCCGGTCTCGATCCGCTTGACCTCGACCTGCCAGTCCTGCGCGAGGAGCAGGTCGATCGAGGCCAGGGCCACCGCCGACGCCAGCGGGTTGCCCATGAACGTCGGCCCGTGCGCCAGGACCGGCACCTCGCCCCGCGAGATCCCGTCGGCGACCCGGCTCGTGCAGAGCGTCGCCGCCATCGACAGATAGCCGCCGGTCAGCGCCTTGCCCAGGCACATCACATCGGGGGAGACGCCCGCCTGGTCGGCGGCGAACAGCGTGCCCGTCCGCCCGAAGCCGGTGGCGATCTCGTCGAGGACGAGCAGCACGTCGTGCGCGTCGCACACCTCCCGGAGCACCCGCAGATACGCCGGGTCGTGGAAGCGCATGCCGCCCGCGCCCTGCACCACCGGCTCCACGACCACCGCGGCCAGTTCGTGCGCGTGCCTCCCGATCTCGGTCCGAAGCAGTTCGGCGTACGACTCCTCGTACGCCGCCGGGGGGGCGTCCACGAACACCTGCCGCTGGAGCACCCCCGTCCACAGCTCGTGCATCCCGCCCTCGGGGTCGCACACGGACATCGGCTGCCAGGTGTCCCCGTGGTAACCGCCGCGCCAGGTGAGCAGCCGCTGCTTCTCCGGGCGGCCGAGGGAGCGCCAGTACTGCAGGCACATCTTGACCGCGACCTCGACGGACACGGAGCCCGAGTCGCTGAGGAAGACGTGCCGCAGCGGCTCGGGGGTGATCTCGACGAGCCGGGCGGCGAGCCGCACGGCCGGCTCGTGGGTGAGCCCGCCGAACATGACGTGGCTCATCCGCTCGAGCTGGCCGCGCACCGCCTCGTTGAGCACGGGGTGGTTGTAGCCGTGGACCGCCGACCACCAGGACGACATGCCGTCGACCAACTCGGCCTGTCCCTCGGCGGGTTCGGCGAGCCTCAGGCGCACCCCGGACGCGGACTCCACGACCAGCGGGTCCGTACGTCCCGGCATGGGGCCGTACGGATGCCAGACGTGCGCCCGGTCGAGGGCGAGGAGTTCGTCGTTGCGCACGGACGTCACGCGTTCGGCGCGAGGTCCGTGCCGGCGCCCCGGCGCCGCACCGCGACCAGGTCGGTACGGGCGCCGTTCGCGGCGGCCTCCGTCTGCTCCTCGGCCGGTGCGGGCACCGTGTGACCGCCGCAGGGACCGCAGCCGCCGGAGTGCGAGCCGCAGCTTCCGCCCTCCTCCGCCTTCTCCGCGGACGAACCGCAGCCCGCCGACGAGCCGCAGCCGCCGCCCGCCGCACCGGCGGCCGCGAGCGCGTCGGCGCGGTGCTGCGGCAGCGTCGTCGTGCCCGCGCCCTCCACCTCGAAGCCCGCGTCCGCGATCATGTCCAGGTCGGCCTGACCGGCCTGGCCCTCGCTCGTCAGGTAGTCGCCGAGGAAGATCGAGTTCGCAATGTTCAGCGCCAGCGGCTGCATCGAGCGCAGGTGCACCTCACGCCCGCCCGCGATCCGGACCTCGACGTCGGGGCAGACGAACCGCACCATCGCGAGGATCCGCAGACAGCGCTGCGGGGTGAGGTTCCACTCCTTGGCGAGCGGGGTGCCCTCGAAGGGGATGAGGAAGTTGACCGGCACCGAGTCCGAGTCCAGCTCCCGCAGCGCGTACACGACGTCGACGAGGTCCTCGTCGGTCTCGCCCATGCCCGCGATCAGACCGGAACAGGCCGAGAGACCCGCGGCGTGCGCCTTCCGCACGGTGTCCACGCGGTCCGCGTAGGTGTGGGTCTTGGTGATCTGCCCGTACGTCCCCTCGGACGTGTTCAGGTTGTGGTTGTACGCGTCGGCGCCGGCGTCCCGCAGCCGCTCCGCCTGCCCGTCCGAGAGCAGACCGAGACAGGCGCAGACCTCGACGCCCTCGTTCTGCTCCTTGATGGCCTCGATGGTCCGGCCGACGCGCTCCACGTCCCGGTCCGTCGGACCGCGCCCGCTCGCCACCAGACAGACCCGCTTGGCCCCGCCCGCGACGCCCGCCGCGGCGGCCTGGGACGCCTCGTCCGGCTTCAGCCAGGTGTACTTGAGGATCCCCGCCTCAGAACCGAGTCGCTGGGAGCAGTACGAGCAGTCCTCCGGGCACAGCCCGGACTTCAGGTTCACCAGGTAGTTGAGCTTCACCCGGCGCCCGAACCACTGGCGGCGCACCTTCCCGGCCGCCGCCACCACATCGAGCAGTTCGTCGTCGGAGGTCGCCAGAACGGCGAGCGCTTCTTCACGGGTCGGCAGCTCGCGCCGCAGCCCCTTCTCCACCAGCGTGTTCAGCAGGTCCATAACCGCTGATCCTGGCCTACCGCCCGCCCCCGGGCCAAGGAGGATCCGAACAAACGCCTCCGTTCGAGGTGTGTGGATGGCCACATCCCGACCCCGGCACCCTGCGGTTAGGGTCTGTGCGCTGCCTACAAAAGGATCGCCGCATGCCACAGGCCGACGCCGCACGGGCCGAGGGCCCGCGCCGCACCGCGTTCGACTGGACCGACGCCGAGGCGCGCCGCCGGACGGAGGCCGGTCTCGTCCGGACGCTGCGGCCCCGGGCGGCGGAGCCGGACCTGCTCGACCTGGCGAGCAACGACTACCTCGGCCTCACCCGCCGCACGGAGGTCACCGAGGCGGCGGCCGAGGCCGCCCGGCGTTGGGGCGCGGGCTCCACCGGCTCACGGCTCGTCACCGGCACCACCCGCCTCCACACCCGTCTCGAGCGCGAACTCGCCGAGTTCTGCGGCTTCGAGGCGGCCCTCGTCCTCTCCTCCGGCTACACCGCCAACCTCGCCGCGCTGACGGCGCTCGGCGGCCGGGACTCCCTGATCGTCTCGGACGCCTCCAACCACGCCTCGATCGTCGACGGCTGCCGACTCGCACGCGCGGAGACGGCCGTCGTCCCGCACACCGACCCCGAAGCCGTACGCAAGACCCTCGACGCGCACCCGGGGCGGCGCGCCCTGGTCGTCAGCGACTCCGTGTTCTCCGTCGACGGCGACAAGGCCCCGCTGCCGGAGCTCGCCGCCGCCTGCCGCGCCCACGGCGCCGGGCTCGTCGTGGACGACGCCCACGGCCTCGGCGTCCTCGGCGAGGGGGGCAGGGGCGCCCTCCACGAGGCCGGGCTCGCGGGCGACGAGGACGTCGTGGCCACGCTGACCCTGTCCAAGTCCCTCGGCAGCCAGGGCGGCGCCGTCCTCGGCCCCGCCCGGGTGATCGAGCACCTGGTGAACGTGGCCCGCACCTTCATCTTCGACACCGGACTCGCCCCGGCCGCCGTGGGCGGCGCACTGGCGAGCCTGCGGCTGCTCGGGGCCGAGCCGGGCCTCGCCGGGCGGTCCCGCACCGTCGCCACCACGTTGCACGGCCTGCTCACCGGGGCGGGCCTCACGGCGGCCCGGCCCGACGCGGCCGTGGTGTCGGTGCGCGCCCCCTCCCCGGAGACGGCGCTGCGCTGGGCGGCGGACTGTCGTGAGCAGGGTCTCGGGGTGGGCTGCTTCCGGCCCCCTTCCGTGCCCGACGGCATCTCGCGACTGCGCCTCACGGCCCGCGCGGATCTGACGGACGCGCAGATCGAGCGCGCGGTCGAGACGATCCTGAGGACCGCACCCGTGGCCGCGCGGGAGTGATCGGGGGGTGACACCGGGCCGGGACCGCGGCCCGGCGGCGGGGGCCAAGGGCGTGTCCGGTCACCAGAGTTCACCGCTTCGGGCGACAGATGGGGACATATCTTGGTGGAACGCCGCCCGGCGCGGCACGATCGGTGGCAATCTGACGCGAAGCGCGATCCGGGGCAGCCGCCCCGGCGGGAAAGGGACAGCGTCGCCATGGCAGACCACCAGGAAGCATCCGTCACGCTGCCGAGCGACCCCGCCTCGGTCCCCACAGCCCGGCGGTACGTCGCGGACGTCCTCACCGACTGGGGACTGGACGGCGCCGCGGACATCGCGGACTCGATCCGTCTGATCGTCTCCGAGCTGGCCACCAACGCCGTCCTGCACACCCTCGGCCAGTCACCCACCTTCACGGTGGAGGTCCGGCTGGAGCGCGAGGAACGGCTCCACATCGGGATCACCGACAGCCACCCCCGCCGGCCCCGTCGCCTCCCGGCGGCGGTCCAGCAGGACAACGGCCGGGGCATGGTCATCGTCCGTGTCCTGGCGGCACAGGCGGGCGGCCGTCTCTCGGTCACACCGACCGAGGACGGCGGGAAGACGGTCTGGATCACGATCCCGTGGACCGCGGCCCCCCTGGCGAGTCACCAGGGCCTGATCCACACGTGATGCCCCAGGGCGTCCAGGGCCGGTCCGCCGGAGCAGAGGGTGCGGCGGCGCCACCGCACCCCCCCAGGACGGACCGTCAACCCCGTCGCGTCACCGGACGCGGCCGTAGTAGACCTTCGACGACCAGATCTTGTCGAGCTTCACCCAGGAGCCGGTCTTGGGCGAGTGCCAGATCCTGCCGCTGCCGGCGTAGATGCCCACGTGGTACACCCTCCCGCCGGAGTGGAAGAAGACCAGGTCCCCCTTCTGCCTGGTGGAGGCGGAGACGTGCCGAGTCTTGTTGTACTGCTGCTGCGCGGTACGTGGCAGCGACTTGCCCGCCTTCTTGTACGCGTAGAGCGTCAGACCGGAGCAGTCGAACCTTGAGGGCCCGGCGCTCCCGTACCGGTAGGGAGCCCCCTTCTTGGCGGCGGCGATGCTCAGTGCCTTGTTCGCGTGCGTGGTGGCTGCCTGGGCCTCCGACGCCGCTCCGGGTGCGAGCAGCGTGCCGCCGACGGCGGCGAGGGTGAGAGCCGAGACGGCTCCGGCCCGGGACAGCAGGGACGGGACGTGCATCTGCGCAGTCATGCGCAACCCTTCGTCAGCCGCCTGTGAAGGATGACCTGTCGGGTTCGGGCAGGCGAAGATGCCCGGCCGCTGGCGCGGCTTCACCCCAAGGGACGGCCCCGCTGTCGGAACAGCGCGTACGCCCCGCAAAAATCGGGTCCTCCACTCCTGCCGATCCAATCCTGTCGACCAGACGTCCGGGACAGCGGCAGGACTCGGCGTCCGCCCGGACCGCCCCGCCGCGGCGGCGGGGGCTTGTCGTCGACAGGGATCTTGACCCATATCCGGGGTGAAATCCGAGCTGAAACAGCGATATGTGAGGCTACTCACGACTGATCCGTTCGGGTGGACAGGACGCTTTCGTGATCTCCGTAGGTGCGGCCAACGAGCCCCGCACCAGGGGTGGAACGCCCCGTTCCGCCAAATGTGTACACCTGCCCCGCAACTCGCCCGGGTTATTTATCGACTCGTCGACTACGCCGAACGAGGGGGTGTTTCTGCGCCACATGTGGGCCGTACGGACCTGGACACGACACGACGGAATGTCAACTTTCCCGTGGCTCCCTGCCGGTGACCCGACCTGTTCTGCGCTCCCCGTCCAGCACCCGCAGCACACGCGCCAAATTGTCCGCGTGGACCTCACTCTCGCCCCGCGCGTGCATGAGCGTCAGGGCCTCGCGCAGTGCCTCGGCCCGGCCCACCAGGGCCTGTGCCGCCCGTGATGCCCCATAGGTGTGCGTACCTCGGGACGGATGGAACTCCCGAGCAGGTCGACGACTCGGCGAACGCCCCGGCCACCAGGGCGCGGAGGCGGAGCAGTTCGCGCGCGTGGAGGCCGAGGTCGCTCGGCTGCCCCCGCAGGGGCTCGACGAGGGCGGGCTGGCGGAGCGTGTTCCGGGCGCCGGGGAGCATCAGCCGCTTGCCCGGGGTGCCGGCGGCGAGCAGGAGTGCGGCGGTGGAAACCGCCTGACCCGGACAGGTGGTCTCCACGTCGCAGTGGAGCGAGCGCATCGTGTCGTGGATCGCGGTCGTCGCGGTGATCGAGCCGGCCCGGGGAGCGCAGGTAGAGCGAGACGTCCTGTCGCGGTGCCGCGTGGTCCAGATACAGGATCCGGGCGATGACGTCGCCGGCCGAGGTCTCGTCGATCGGTGTGGCGAGGAAGACGATCCGGGACGCGAGGAGCCTGGAGTAGGGGTCGAGGGTGTCTGCGCCGCTGACCTGGAGGGACTCGAATCGGCCGAGGGCCCGCCGGCGAGCAGGTGGTCAGCTCGGTCTTCACCTTCCACCGGCTCGACTCCGCTTCCGGCGAACAGGACCGCTTCGGTCTCGCCGCACGCCACCGCGAGCCCGGCGCCTCGTAGAGGCGGGCGCGGATCCACGGCAGACGGGCCGGCGCCGGCCCCGGCCGACCGGACGATCATGGAAACGCAAAGCCGCAGTTAACGAGCCGGAAAAACTTCCGCCCTAACGTGCATGTCTGACCGCGTGCCGCGTCTCGGCAGCTCGACAGTGTGGTGACGGTCGATAGGGTCCGCAGCTGTCCGGGTGTGTCCCGGTCGACGACTGTGAGGTGGAAGAGTGCAACTGAGCCCGCACGAACAGGAACGCCTGCTCATCCATGTGGCGGCGGACGTGGCCGAGAAGCGCCGGGCCAGGGGAGTGCGGCTCAATCACCCCGAGGCCGTCGCGCTCCTCACCTCCCACATCCTCGAAGGCGCCCGCGACGGCCGTACCGTCGCCGAGCTGATGGCCTCCGGGCGCACCGTCCTCACCCGCGAGGACGTCATGGACGGCATCCCCGAGATGATCCACGACGTCCAGGTCGAGGCCACCTTCCCCGACGGCACGAAGCTCGTCACCGTCCACGACCCCATCGTCTGAGCGGGCCGCCGATGATCCCCGGAGAGATCCTGTACGCGGACGGCCCCGTCACCCTCAACGAGGGGCGACCCGTCACCCGCCTGACCGTGCTCAACGCCGCCGACCGGCCCGTCCAGGTCGGCTCCCACTACCACTTCGCCGAGGTCAACCCCGGTCTGGAGTTCGACCGGTCCGCCGCGCACGGACGACGACTCCACATCGCCGCCGGCACCGCCGTCCGCTTCGAACCCGGCATCCCGGTCGAGGTCGAACTCGTCCCCCTGGCAGGCCGCCGGATCGTGCCCGGCCTGCGCGGCGAGACGGCAGGCCCCCTCGACACCACCGACCTCACCGCACAGCACCAGGACGGCGACCATGCCTGACCTCCACCGCGCCGTGTACGCCGACCTGTTCGGCCCCACCACCGGCGACCGCGTCCGGCTCGCCGACACCGACCTCCTCGTCGAGATCGAGGAGGACCGCAGCGGCGGCCCCGGCCGCGCCGGCGACGAGGCCGTCTTCGGCGGCGGCAAGGTCATCCGCGAGTCCATGGGCCAGGCCCGCACCACCCGCGCCGAGGGCGCCCCCGACACCGTGATCACCGGCGCCGTCGTCATCGACCACTGGGGCGTCGTCAAGGCCGACATCGGCATCAGGGACGGCCGTATCACCGCCCTCGGCAAGGCCGGCAACCCCGACACCATGGACGGCGTCCACCCCGACCTCGTGATCGGCCCCGAGACCGAGATCATCGTCGGCAACGGCAGGATCGTCACCGCGGGCGCCGTCGACGCCCACGTCCACTTCATCTCGCCCACCGTCGTCGAGCAGGCCCTCGCCACCGGCGTCACCACCCTGGTCGGCGGCGGCACCGGACCGGCCGAGGGCACCAAGGCGACCACGGTCACGCCCGGCCCCTGGCACACGGCCCGGATGTTCGAGGCCCTGGACACCTTCCCCGTCAACATCGGCCTGCTCGGCAAGGGCAACACGATGTCCCGGGAGGCCATGCACTCCCAACTCCGGGGCGGCGCCCTCGGATTCAAGATCCACGAGGACTGGGGTGCGACCCCGGCCGTCATCGACGCCTGCCTGTCCGTCTGCGAGGAGACCGGCGCCCAGCTCGCCATCCACACCGACACCCTGAACGAAGCCGGTTTCGTCGGCGACACCCTCGCCGCCATCGCCGGGCGCACCGTCCACGCGTACCACACCGAGGGCGCCGGAGGCGGGCACGCCCCCGACATCATCACGGTCGTCTCCGAGCCGTACGTCCTGCCCAGCTCCACCAACCCGACCCGGCCGCACACCGTCAACACCATCGAGGAACACCTCGACATGCTGATGGTCTGCCACCACCTCAACCCGGCCGTCCCCGAGGACCTCGCCTTCGCGGAGTCCCGCATCCGGCCCTCCACCATCGCCGCCGAGGACGTCCTCCACGACCTGGGCGCGATCTCGATCATCTCCTCCGACTCCCAGGCCATGGGCCGGATCGGCGAGGTGATCATGCGCACCTGGCAGACCGCCCACGTCATGAAGAAGCGCCGCGGCGCCCTGCCCGGGGACGGCCGCGCCGACAACCACCGGGTGCGCCGCTACGTCGCCAAGTACACGATCAACCCGGCCGTCGCCCAGGGCATGGACCACCTCATCGGCTCGGTCGAGCCCGGCAAGCTCGCCGATCTGGTCCTCTGGGAGCCCGCCTTCTTCGGCGTCAAACCGCTCGTCGTCGTCAAGGGCGGCCAGATCGCGTACGCGCAGATGGGCGACGCCAACGCCTCCATCCCCACCCCCCAGCCGATCCTGCCCCGCCCGATGTTCGGCGCGCTCGGCAGGGCCGCGGCGGCCGGCTCGGTCAACTTCGTCGCCCGGGCGGCCATCGAGGACGACCTGCCGCGCAGGCTCGGTCTCCACAAGGAGTTCACCCCCATCGGCTCCACCCGGCGGGTCACCAAGGCCGACATGCGCGAGAACGACGCCCTGCCCCGGGTCGAGGTCGACGCCGACACCTTCACGGTGACCATCGACGGCGAAGCGGTCGAGCCCGCGCCCGCGGCGGAACTGCCCATGGCCCAGCGCTACTTCCTCTTCTGACGGCGCGCGCCTCCATGACACGCTCCGCACTCCTCGTCCTCGCCGACGGACGCTTCCCCGCCGGTGGGCACGCCCACTCCGGCGGCGCCGAGGCCGCCGTCAGGGCCGGCCGCATCAAGGACGCCGCCGGACTCGAGGCCTTCTGCCGGGGCCGGCTGCACACCACGGGCCTCACCTCGGCCGCGCTCGCCGCCGGCGCCGCGTACGGACTCGACCCGGTCGAACTCGACGTGGCGGCCGACGCCCGCACCCCCTCGCCCGCCCTGCGCGCCAGTGCCCGCAGACTCGGCCGCCAGCTGATGCGGGCCGCCCGCGCCACCTGGCCGAGCCCCGCACTCGACGCGCTCGCGACCGCGTTCCCGCGCGGCGCCCACCAGCCCGTCGTCCTCGGCACCACCGCCCTGGCCGCCGGGCTCGGCCCCGAGGACGCCGCCCACTGCGTCGCGTACGAGACGGTCGGCGGCCCCGCCACCGCCGCCGTACGCCTCCTCAGCCTCGACCCGTACCAGGCCACCGCCGTCCTGGCGCGCCTCGCCCCCGAGATGGACGAGGTCGTCGAGCGCGCCACCGCCGCCGCCCGCGAGGGCGTCCACGCGCTGCCCGCCGCCTCCGCCCCCCTCCTCGACCTCACCGCCGAGCAGCACGCGGCCTGGCCCGTCCGCCTCTTCGCCTCGTAGCGCTCCGACAGGAGAACCATGCACCTCGACCACGCCCACACCCACCACGGCGCCGTGTCCGCCGACGCCCACCGCCCCGACGGCACCCGCCGCGCCCTGCGCATCGGACTCGGCGGCCCCGTCGGCTCCGGCAAGACCGCGACCGTCGCCGCCCTCTGCCGGGTCCTGCGCGACACCCACTCCCTCGCCGTCGTCACCAACGACATCTACACCCGCGAGGACGCCGACTTCCTGCTCCGCAACGCCGTCCTGCCGCCCGAGCGCATCCAGGCCGTGGAGACCGGCGCCTGCCCGCACACCGCCATCCGCGACGACATCTCCGCCAACCTGGAAGCCGTCGAGGAACTGGAGGAGGCCGTGGGCCCCCTCGACCTCATCCTCGTCGAGTCCGGCGGCGACAACCTCACCGCCACCTTCTCCAAGGGGCTCGTCGACACCCAGATCTTCGTCATCGACGTGGCCGGCGGCGACGACATCCCGCGCAAGGGCGGCCCCGGCGTCACCACCGCCGACCTCCTCGTCGTCAACAAGACCGACCTCGCCCCCCACGTCGGCTCCGACCTGGAGCGGATGGCCCGCGACGCCGAACAGCAGCGGGGCGAACTGCCCGTGGCCTTCACCTCGTTGCGGGCCGAGAACGGCGTCGCGCCCGTCGCCGACTGGGTCCGCGCCCAGCTCGCGGCATGGACCGCGTGAGCCTGCGGGCCACGGCCCGGATCACCGCCGACGCCGACGGCGGGCTGCCGTTCCTGGTGAGCGAAGGGCCGCTCGCCGTGCGCCGCACCCGGGCGGCCGGTCCGTACACCCGGGTCACCCTCGTCGGGGCGATGAGCGCCCCCCTCGGCGGTGACCGGCTCGCCGTCGAGACCGAGGTACGGGACGGGGCCCGGCTCCTGGTCGACGCGGCCGCCGCGACCCTCGCCCTGCCGGGCCGGAGCGCCGAGCCCGCCGCGTACGACGTCCGGATCTCCGTCGGCGAGGGGGGAGTCCTGCGCTGGCTGCCCGAACAGCTGGTCTCCGTCCACGGCTCGGACCTGCGGATGCGTACCGTCGTCGCGCTCGCCCCCACGGCACGGCTGGTCCTGCGCGAGGAACAGGTCCTCGGCCGCCACGGTGAACCCCCCGGCACCCTCCGCACCCGCCTCACCGTCCACCGCGCCGGACGCCCCCTCCTCGACCAGGAGCTCGCGTACGGCCCGGGGGCTCCCGGCGGCTGGGACGGCGGCGCGGTCCTCGGCGGTCACCGGGCCACCGGGCAACTCCTCGTCGTCGATCCCGACTTCGAGGAGAAGCCGGTCGCGCCCCGACTCCTCGGCGAGCACGCGGCCATCACCCCGCTCGCCGGACCCGCGGCCCTCACCACCGCCGTCGCCCCCGACGCCCTGACCCTGCGCCGCCTCCTCGACGAGGCCATGGAGCTGCTCGCACCCGCGTGAGCCGTACCGCTCAGCGGGACACCGTCACCGGTTATGGGTTCGGCAAAGAAACACCCGTACGGGTTTACATCGTGCTGCCCACGGACGAAAGGATCACCCGAACGGAACGACACCCGGCGGCCGTAACGGCCCGCGGGGGCCGGGCTCGGGGAGGGACGGCCGTCCCTCCCCGAGCCCGGCGTTCACCGCCGGGCGGCCAGCCAGGCGTCCTCCGCCGCGTAGTCGAAGAAGTCCACCCCGTACTTGGCGAGACCGGGGAAGGCCTCCCGCCACTCCCGCCCCGCCAGGTGCCCGGTGAGCCACTCGACCGTCTCCGGCAGGGACCCGGCGTACGACACCACCGGCCGGTAGCCCAACTCCCGTTCCGCCGCCGTCATGTCGTAGACCATCGGATGCGGCGACGTCCACGGGGTCAGCCCCACGACGCCCTCCGGCGGCGGCCCCTCGATCAGCACCGTCTCGCTCGCCGCTCCCATGACCCCGTCGATCGCCGCCCCGATCTCCGCCACCGTCGGCGCTTCCGGGTCGGCGCCGTTGAGCACCCGGCTGCCCGGGTTCGCCGCCGCGAGCCGGACGAGCTCCGCCAGGTTGTCCACGTGCACCGGATGGAACCGTGAGGCGCCGCCGTACGAGAGAAGGCGCACCGGCCGCCCGTCGAGCGCCCGCTTCACGAACCACAGCTCGCGCGGCCCCGGGCAGTACGGGCCGTGGATGGCGCCCGCGCGCAGCAGCGTCGTCGGCAGCGCGTCACCGGCCGCGAGCAACTCCCCCTCCAGGGCCACCTTCCGCGTGCTGTACGAGGTGTCGCCGGGCGCGACCGTCGGCCAGTCCTCCGCGACCGGCACCGGGTAGGCGGGGAAGCCGTCCGGCCGGTCCTGCGTGTCGAAGCTGCGCCCCTTCTCGTCCTCGTAGACGGCGCCGCTCGACACCACCACCGCCGAACCGATCCGGTCGGAGAGACCGGTCAGCTGCCTGCCGTGCCCGGCGTCGTACGCGACGATGTCGACGAGCACGTCACAGCCCTCGCCCAGCCCCGCCGCCAGCGCCCCCTCCTCGGTGCGGTCGAGCCGCACCGACCGGACCTCGTCCGGCCACCTCTCGTCCCTGACACCGCCCCGCGAGGCGGCCGTCACCTCCCAGCCGTCCGCGACGAGGGCCCGCACGGCCGCCCGTCCCACCTGTCCCGTCGCACCCAGCACGAACACGTTTCCCTTGGTCATGGCAGCGACGCTACGGCCGCCCGGCGCCCCGGCCCAGGGCGTTGCGCCGTGCGCGGATCAGCCCTCAGCGTTCCGTCCGGGGGAACTTTCGCGGGGCCTCCCCGTCGTCCGTCTCCGCGGCCTTCACCGTCGCCGCGTACTCGTCCACGTACTCCTGACCCGACAGGCGGAGGATCTCGTACATGATCTCGTCGGTCACCGCGCGGACCACCGTCTTCTGGTCCGCGGACCCGGCGAACCGGGAGAAGTCCAGCGGCTCCCCGAACCGGATGGCGACCCGGCGGATCCTCGGCACGACCTTCCCCGGCGGCTGGATCTCGAACGTGCCGACCATCGCGCAGGGCACCACCGGCACCCCGGCCGTCAGCGCCATCACCGCCACCCCCACCTTCCCCTTGTAGAGCCGCCCGTCGGGCGAGCGCGTCCCCTCCGGATAGATGCCGAGGAGCTCGCCGCGGTCCAGCACGCCGAGCCCCTCACGGATCGCCGCCTTCCCGGCCTCCTTGCCCGACCGGTCGACCGGGATCTGACCGGCCGCCCGGAAGAACGCGGCCGTGAGCCGGCCCTTGATCCCCGGCCCGGTGAAGTACTCCTGCTTCGCGAGGAAGGTGATCCGCCGGTCGATCACCGCCGGCATCAGGAAGTGGTCGGAGAAGGAGAGGTGATTGCCCGCGACGATCGCCGCGCCCTCCTCAGGGATGTGTTCGAGCCCCTCGATCCGCGGCCTGAAGAGCAGCTTCAGAAGCGGTCCGAGCAGTACGTACTTCATCAGGTGGTAGAACACCCGCAACCCCCGTTCGTCGTCCGTCACGCCCCGTTGTATCCGTGTGCGGCCCCGTGGTCCACTGGTGGAGGAGCAGTCACCATGACGGGCGAGCGCGGGGCCAGACGGCCCGGCCGCGTCCTCACCGCGCTGCTGTGCGCGCTGACGGCGGCCGGGCTGTACGGCTGCTCCGACTCCGGCCCTCCCAAACCCACCCCGGTACCGACGCCTTCGCCGGCCACCACGGCGCCCGCGCCCACGACACCGGTACCCACGACGCCGGCGCCCAGTGGTCGGTCGCCGCTCACCGGGCTGCCCGCCCGGCCCGCACCCGTGCTCGCCGTCAAGATCGACAACGTGACCGCGGCCCGCCCCCACACCGGACTCGGCGCGGCCGACGTCGTCTACGTCGAACAGGTCGAGGGCGGGGTCACCCGGCTCCTCGCCGTCTACTCCTCCCGCCTCCCGGAGCTCGCGGGGCCCGTCCGCAGCGCCCGCGAGTCCGACATCGAGCTGCTCGGCGCCTTCGGACGGCCGGTCCTCGCCTACTCGGGGGCGCAGTCCGCCCTGAACCCCCTGCTGCGCTCCGCGCCGCTCCACCCCGTCACCGAGACCACCGCCCCCGGGGCCTTCCGGCGCTCCCCGGACCGGGCCGCCCCGCACAACCTCTACCTGCGGCCCGAGCGGGCCCTGGCCACCGACCCCGGGGCCCGGGACGCGCGGGACATCGGCTTCCGGTTCGGGCCGGCCCCGGCCGGCGGCACCCGGGCCGACTCCGAGACCGTCCGCTTCCCCGCCGCCCGCTACACCTTCACCTGGTCCTCCGCCGACCGGGGCTGGCGGGTGGCCATGGACGGCCGCGCGGCCCGTGCCACGGACACCGGACCGCTGAACCCGTCGACGGTCGTGGTCCAGCGCGTCACCGTCCGGCCCTCCGACTTCCAGGACCGCACCGGCGCGGTGTCCCCGTACACCGAGACCGTCGGCAAAGGCACCGCGCTCGTCCTGCGCGACGGACGCGCTCACGAGGCCCGCTGGTCCCGGCCCTCGGCGTCGTCGGGCACCACCTACACCACCCCGGACGGAGCGCCACTGGCCTTCGCGCCGGGACAGATCTGGGTACTCCTGGCCCCCAAGGGCTAGGGACACACGGGTCCCGGGCCGGTCGGCCGCGGTGAGCCAGGGACGTACGGGACCCGAGCCGGTCGGCCGCGGTGAGCTAGGGACGTACGGGTCCCGAGCCGGTCGGCCGCGGTGAGCTAGGGACGTACGGGACCCGAGCCGGTCGGCGGGCGGCGGCGGGGCCCTGACAGGCCCGCCGCGCCGTCCGACGCCGCCAGCCCGATGGTGACCATTCCCAGCACCAGCCAGCCGAACCAGAGCCAGCCGCTGCTGCCGAGCGCCACCGTGTACGCCGTCGTCAGCACCAGCGCGGCGAAGGTGAGCACCGCCATCGTCTTCGTGGAACCGGACATCAGTCCGCCCTCCTCCCGACCGGGGTCACGGAAGCCGTCCCGACCATCGTGACCCCGGGAGCGGGGCGTGCGCTACTCCCCGGACGCCCCGGCGTGCGCCGAGCGCCGGGGCGGGGTCACCGCCCCCGGGTCTGGAGCGAGGCCAGATACGCGTTGTAGGCCTCCAGCTCCTTGTCCCCGTCCCGGTCGGCCTTGCGGTCCTGGCGTACCGCCTGCCGCTGCTCGGAGTGGTACCACTGGTAGACCAGCGCGATCAGCACGAGCACGGACGGGATCTCGCTGAACGCCCAGGCGATGCCGCCCGCCGCGTTCTGGTCGGCGAGCGCGTCGATCCCCAGCGAGGCCGGCGGACTCGCGTACGCCTGGACCATCGGCTCCGACGCCATCATCAGCGCGATGCCGAAGAAGGCGTGGAACGGCATGCCCGCGAACAGCTCCAGCATCCGCATCACGTAACCCGGCCGGTGCGGGCCCGGGTCCACGCCCATGATCGGCCAGAAGAAGACCACGCCCACCATCAGGAAGTGGATCATCATCCCGATGTGACCGGGCTTCGATCCCATCAGAGTGTCGAAGAGCGGCGTGAAGTACAGCCCGTACAGGCTCGCGATGAACATCGGGATCGTGAAGCCCGGGTGCGTGATCACCTTCATGTACCGGCTGTGCAGCAGCTTCAGGAGCAGCTCGCGCGGCCCCGTGGAGCCCCGGCCCGCCACCGGCAGCGCCCGCAGCGCGAGTGTCACCGGCGCGCCGAGGAGCAGCAGGATGGGCGACAGCATGGAGATCACCATGTGCTGCACCATGTGGACGCTGAACATGACCATGCCGTAGTCGTTCAGCCTGGTGCACATGACGAGGGCGATGGTCAGCACGCCGACCGTGAAGAACACCGTCCGGCTCACCGGCCACGCGTCCCCGCGCCGCCGCAGCCGCGCCACGCCCCACCCGTACAGACCGAGCGCCGTGAGGCAGCCGATCAGGAAGAAGAGGTCGGGAGAGAACTCCAGGCCCCGCCCCAGCGTGAACGGCGGCAGATCCGTGGTCATGCCGTGCCCGCTGTGATCCATCGTGTGCACTCCTGGAGCCCGATTCGTGCTTGTTGTCCGCACCAGACTAGAACCGCCCCCGGCCGCGACTGCGACCGGGGGCGGCTGTCACGCACGGGTGACGGGTCAGAGCACGCACTCCGCCTCGGCGTAGCGGTCGGCCGGGACCGTCTTGAGCGTCTCCACGGCCTCGGCCAGCGGAACCATGGTGATGTCGGTGCCGCGCAGGGCGGTCAGCATGCCGAACTCGCCGCGGTGCGCCGCCTCGACCGCGTGCCAGCCGAAGCGGGTGGCGAGGACCCGGTCGTACGCGGTCGGGGTGCCGCCGCGCTGGACGTGTCCGAGGATCACCGGTCGGGCCTCCTTGCCGAGCCGCCGCTCCAGCTCGACGGAGAGTTGGTTGGCGACTCCGGTGAACCGCTCGTGGCCGTAGATGTCGGTGCCCGCGGTCTTGAACTCCATCGAGCCCTCGCGCGGCTTCGCGCCCTCCGCGACGACGACGATCGCGAAGCGCTTGCCGTCGGCGAACCGGGCGCCGACCCGGGCGGTCAGCTCGTCCATGTCGAAGGGGCGCTCGGGGACGACGACGGCGTGCGCGCCGGCGGCCATGCCGGAGTGCAGCGCTATCCAGCCGGTGTGACGGCCCATGACCTCGACGACGAGGACCCGCTGGTGGGACTCGGCGGTGGTCTTCAGCCGGTCGAGGGCCTCGGTCGCGACGGTGACGGCCGTGTCGAAGCCGAAGGTGACGTCGGTGGAGGCGATGTCGTTGTCGATGGTCTTCGGGACGCCGACGATCGGGAGACCCGCCTCGGAGAGCAGGTTCGCCGCCTTCAGGGTGCCCTCGCCGCCGATCGGGATGATCGCGTCGAGCCCCAGGTCGGCGACATGGCCGCGGGCGCGCTCGACGCCGTCGACCAGGTGCGCGGGCTGGACCCGGGAGGAGCCGAGGATGGTGCCGCCCCGGGCCAGGATGCCGCCCACCGCTTCGAGGTCGAGCTTGCGGTAGTCGGCCTCCAGGAGGCCCTTCCACCCGTCGAGGAAGCCGATGACCTCGTCACCGTGGTCGACGACGGCTCGGTGCACGACGGAACGGATGACAGCGTTCAGACCGGGGCAGTCTCCGCCGGAGGTGAGCACGCCAATGCGCATAGCCCATAAACCTTTGCAACGTGGGCCGACTCCCGGACCACGTCGTCCGGCTGGATCCCCGCCACCCTATAGCCGCAGGGTGACGGGGCCGAACCGGATGTCCGCACAGTGGACAACGTACGTTCGTACGAGGGACCGACGGAGGGCCGCGGGACGACTCAGGCGGGCTGGGTGGCCGCCGCGATGCGCTCGCCGCGCAGCGCCTCGTACCAACGGTCGTCGGTCGGCGGCAGCGCGTTCACATCGAGGGCCAGCTTCAGGAGCAGGTCCGCGATCTGCGGGTTGCGGGCCATGACGGGGCCGTGCATGTACGTACCGAAGACGGTGTCGTTGTACGCGCCCTCGGTGCCGTCGCCGGTCCCGTTGCCCTTCCCGAGCACCGTCCGGGCGAACGGCCGGGCGGTCGGGCCGAGGTGGGTGATGCCCTGGTGGTTCTCGAAGCCCGTCAGCTGGGGGAGGCCGAGCCGCGGATCGATGTCCGCGAGGACGTCGCCGACGCACCGCTCACCCTCGCCGCGGGTCGAGATCACGTCGATGAGGCCGAGACCGGTCTCCCGCTCGCCGAGGTCGTTGATGAACTCGTGGCCCAGGATCTGGTAGCCGGCGCAGACCGAGAAGATGATCGCGCCGTTGGAGGCGGCCCGGCTCAGACCGCCGTCGCGCCGCAGCCGCTCGGCCGCGAGCCGCTGCGGACGGTCCTCGCCGCCGCCGATCAGGTAGATGTCGCCCGAGGTCGGCACCGGCTGGTCGCTGCGGACGTCGACGCGCTCGACGCTGAGACCGCGCTGCTCGGCGCGGCGCTGGACGACGAGGACGTTGCCCTGGTCGCCGTAGGTGCTGAGCAGGTCCGGGTAGACCCAGACCAGGCGCAGGCTGCTGTCAGTCATGCTGCATGTCCTCTACGGGTCAGTTGCCGACGCGGCGGCGGACGTCCTGGAAGGCGGTGTAGTTGGCGATCAGCTCGATCTGCCCGGGCGGGGCCATCGCGACGGCCTCGTCGAGCGTCTCGCAGACGCGGAAGTCGACGCCCGCGACCTCCAGCCGGACCGCGAGGTCCAGCTTCCGGTCGCCGATCACCATGATCGGGTGGCCGCCGAGCCGCCCGTAGTCCACGTCCCACAGCCAGGAGGTGTCCGTTCCGTCGGCGCCGCGGGCGTTGACGGAGAGGATCACCGGGGCGGGCGGCCCATCGATGAGGGAGAACGTCTCCAGCCAGCCGGCCGGGTTCTTCGCGAGCAGCAGACGCAGGTCGCGGCCCTGGAAGGAGACCACGTCGTAGCGTCCGGCGACGGCCTGTACCTGGTACATGCGCTCGAGGGCGACCTGCGGCGGGACCCCGAAGACGGCGGCGACGGCGGCAGAGCTGGTGGCGTTCGCCTTGTTGGCGCGGCCGGGCAGCTGGAGCCGGATCGGCCAGGCCGAACCGTGCGGGTCGAGCACGTGGTCGCCGCTGAGGGCCCAGCTCGGCGCGGGGCGGCGGAAGCCGCACTCGCCGCAGAACCAGTCGTCGCCCGGGCGCTGCATCACACCGCCGCAGGCGGGGCACGACCAGGCGTCGTCCTTCCACTCCTGGCCCGCGGCCACCCACACCACGTTCGGCGAGGAGGAGGCGGCCCACACGATGAGCGGGTCGTCGGCGTTGGCGACGACGACGGCCTTGGTGCCGTTGAGTCCCTCGCGCCACTTCTCGGCGAGCATCCGGGTCTCGGCGGCGCGGTCGAGCTGGTCGCGGGAGAGGTTGAGCAGCGCGATGACCTTCGGCGTGGTGTCGCGGGCGACCCCGGCGAGGTACTTCTCGTCGACCTCGATGACGCCGTACTTGGAGTCCGAGCCGCCGGCCAGCGCCGAGGTGATGCCGGCGGGCATGTTGGCGCCGAGGGCGTTGGAGACGACGGGGCCCGCGGCACGCAGGGCCTCCGCGATCAGCCGGGTCGTCGTCGTCTTGCCGTTGGTCGCCGACACCAGGACGACGTCCAGATGCTGCGCGAGCCGGCCGAGCAGGTCGGGGTCGAGCTTCAGCGCCACCTTGCCGCCGATCACCGAACCGCTGCCGCGCCCCGCCGCCCGCGACACCGCGGCCGCGGCCCTGCCCGCCGTCACGGCCAGCTTGGCGCGCGGCGACAGCGGCTCTGGATTACCGGGGTGTCCTGACATCGTTCTTGTTCCTCCTTGCGTCGGTCCGGGCTCAGCCTATCGAGATCCGGCCAGCAGCCCGAACAGCGGCACCGCCGAGTGGCCGTGCGAAACAGCCAGGTCACGGCGGACCGTACCCTTACCGGCATGCGAAACCGCCCCATCCCCGGCAGTTCCGGCCTCGTCCGGGCCATGACCCTGCTCGGCGACCCCGTGCTGCACCGACCCTGTGCGCCCGTCACCGACTTCGGGCCCGAACTGGCCCGGCTCGTCGAGGACATGTTCGCCACGATGTACGCGGCGAACGGCGTGGGCCTGGCGGCGAACCAGGTGGGCGTGGGCCTGCGCGTCTTCGTGTACGACTGCCCCGACGACGAGGAGAACCGCCACCTGGGCCATGTGGTGAACCCGCGCCTGGTGGAGGCGGACGGCGAGGTGGTCCGGGGCCCGGAGGGCTGTCTCTCCCTGCCGGGCCTGGAAGCCCCGACGCCCCGTCACGACCGCGCGGTGGTCGAGGGCGTACGGGTGGACGGGACACCGGTCCGTATCGAGGGCACGGGTTTCTTCGCCCGCTGCCTCCAGCACGAGGCGGACCACCTGGAGGGCGGGGTCTACGCGGACCGGGTCACCGGGTGGCGCAAGTCACGTCTCCTCCGCTCGATCCGCAAGGAGCCGTGGGGGAGCGGGGCGGGAGTGCTGGAGTCCCGGGGTTCCCGGGGAGCTGAGGGGTCCTCCTAGAACCCGGGTCCGTCCGGCCGGTCGTCCGCCTGGGCGAGGCGGCCCCACAGGAGGTCGGCGAGGCTGCGGACGAGTTCGGCGCGGGAGCAGGGGCGTTCGCCGAGCCACCAGTCGCCGGCCGCGTGCATCATGCCGACGATGCCGTGGCCCCAGATCCGGGCCTGGACCTCGGCGGCGGGGCCCAGGTCGACGCGTTCGGCGATGACCTGGCCGAGCTCCTCGCCCATGCGGCGGAGCAGCGGCGCGGAGTGGCGGCCGACGTCGAAGCCCTGCTCGGTCTGGTGCGACTCCTCCGCCGGGTGCATCAGGAAGCGGTAGACCTGGGGCATCGCCTCGATCGAGGCGAGATAGGTCTCGAGAGTGGCCTCGACCCGGCGGCGGCGGTCGGCGGGGGCGTCGAGCGCGGCCCGCAGAGCGGAGAGGAGGGCGTCCGTGTGGCGGATGGCGAGGGCGCGGTACAGACCGCCCTTGTCACCGAAGTGGCGGTAGAGGATCGGCTTGGTGATGCCGGCCTCGGCCGCGATCGCGTTCATGGACGCCTTGGGGCCCTCCCGGAGCACCACCCGGTCCGCCGCCTCCAGCAGTTCGCGTCGCCGCTGCTCGGCGGGCGTCTGCTGGTCGGTGGTCCGGTGTGCGATGTCCATAGCGTGTCTCCCCGCCCGTGCGATTCCGTGAGGCTGTCGCAACGTAACACCCGCCCGGTTCCCGGTGCTGGCCGGGCCGAAGGGCTGCGTCGCTGGTTGACAGCCCATACCCACCGGTAACAGACTGTTGTTACCGCAAGTAACATACAGCCGGGAGGGAACATGGGCGAGTTCACGCTCGAACTCAACGAGGACCAGAAGCAGGTCCGCGACTGGCTCCACGGCTTCGCCGCCGAGGTGATGCGCCCCGCGGCCGCCGAATGGGACGAGCGTGAGGAGACTCCCTGGCCGATCATCCAGGAAGCGGCCAAGATCGGCATCTACTCGCTCGACTTCTACGCCCAGCAGTTCTTCGACCCCACCGGTCTCGGCATCCCGATGGCGATGGAGGAGCTCTTCTGGGGCGACGCCGGCATCGCCCTCTCCATCGTCGGTACGGGCCTCGCCGCAGTCGGCGTCCTCGCCAACGGCACCGAGGAGCAGATCGGCACCTGGGTCCCGCAGATGTACGGCGACGCGCACGACATCAAGGTCGCCGCGTTCTGCTCCTCGGAGCCCGACGCCGGCTCGGACGTCGCCTCCATGCGGACGCGGGCCGTGTACGACGGGGCCAAGGACGAGTGGGTGCTCAACGGCACCAAGACCTGGGCGACGAACGGCGGCATCGCCAACGTCCACGTCGTCGTGGCCGTCGTCGACGCCGAGCTGGGTTCGAAGGGCCACGCCTCCTTCATCGTCCCGCCGAACACCCCCGGCCTCTCCCAGGGCCAGAAGTTCCAGAAGCACGGCATCCGCGCCTCCCACACCGCCGAGGTCGTCCTCGAGGACGTCCGCGTCCCCGGCCACTGCCTCCTCGGCGGCAAGGAGAAGCTGGACGAGCGCCTCGCCCGCGCCCGCGAGAAGGCGAAGGCGGGAGGCGGTGAAAGGGTGAAGAACGCCGCCATGGCCACCTTCGAGGCCTCCCGCCCGGCGGTCGGCGCCATGGCCGTCGGCACCGCCCGCGCCGCGTACGAGGTGGCCCTGGACTACGCGAAGACCCGGGTGCAGTTCGGCCGTCCGATCATCGAGAACCAGGGCGTCGCCTTCCAGCTCGCCGACATGGCCACCCGGATCGACGCGGCGCGCCTCCTCGTCTGGCGCGCCTCCTGGATGGCCACGGCGGGCAAGCCCTTCACGGCGGCCGAGGGCTCCATGTCGAAGCTCTATGCCAGCGAGGTCGCCAAGGAGGTCACCGCCCAGGCCATCCAGATCCTCGGCGGCAACGGCTACACCCGCGAGTACCCGGTGGAGCGGATGCACCGCGACGCCGCCATCTACACGATCTTCGAGGGCACGAGCGAGATCCAGCGCATGGTGATCAGCCGGGCCATCGCGAAGTAGCCGACCGGCCGAGGACGACATGGCGGCGGCCCCGCACCGGCTCGGTGCGGGGCCGCCGCCATGCGCGTCGGAGGGGGCCGGTGGATCGACGGGAGGGCCGCCGCTCAGGCGGCGAGCTCCTGCCCCGCCTGTACCGCATCGGTCCAGGCGGCCACCAGTACCTGGTAGATCCGCTGCTCGTCCGCCGTCAGCGGGCGGCGCTCCTCACCGGCGCGGACCCACAGGGTGCGGATCGCGTCGTTCAGAGCGGTGGGGCCAGGGGTCCCTGTGTGCGGATCGGTATCGGACATGGCATCCAGCGTAGGCGCTGGGTACGACAGACCCGGTCTCCGACAGACGTGGGATCCGCCACGCCCCGCGGCCGGAGTGCGGGGCCGGGGGGCGTGGCGAGCGATCTCACACCAGGCAGAACTCGTTGCCCTCCGGGTCCTGGAGGACCACCGCGTAGTAGTCCATGCCGTTCGGCTCGTCCATCGTGTGGAGGACGGACGCGCCGAGCGCTGTGAGCCGGGACACCTCGCCGTCCACCCGCTCCCGGCGCAGCGCGAGCGGGACGTCGCGGCCGCCGCCGACCTTGAGGTCCAGATGGACCCGGTTCTTGACGGTCTTGGGCTCCGGGACCCGCTGGAACCAGACCCGGGGGCCGACGCCCTTCGGGTCGACGATGGACTCGGGCAGCTCCCCGGCACCGTCGCCCAGCTCCTCCTCGGGCACGCCGATCGCCGCCCAGTACTCCCGCCAGGTGGCGTTCCCCGTGGGCGGCGGATCCGGGACGTACCGCAGGGCCTCCAGCCAGAAGGGCACCAGCAGTTGGGGGTCGGCGCAGTCGATCGTCAGTTGCAGGGTCAGCTCGGGTCGCTCCATGCGACGAGGCTCTCAGACGCCACTGACAACGGCGGAACGCCGGAAGCGTCAGGATCGGAACAAGCCAACCGGCCAGATCCGGACGGGTGTTCGGCCATTGCTACCTGTGGGTTACTTCACCGGGGGACAATCGCCCCGCAGGCGACGATCGAGGGGGAACCGTCCATGGCCATCACCACCGGTACCGAAGCACCCGAACTCGCGGGACTTCCGCTGCTCGGCTCCATGTTCGACCTCAAGAACGACTCCCTCGGCACCTTCCTGCGCGCCCGGCGCGAGCACGGCGACGTCGTACGGATCACCGCGGGACCGCCCGGCATGCGATCCGTCGTCTACGGAGTCTTCTCCGCCGACGGCGCCCAGCAGGTCCTCGCCGGGGAATCGGCCAACTTCCGCAAGGACAACCACTTCTACCAGAAGGTCCGCGAGTCCTTCGGCAACGGGCTGCTCACCAGCCAGGACGAGGACTACCTCCGCCAGCGCCGGCTCGTCCAGCCGCTCTTCACCCGCCGCCGCGTCGACGGCTACGCCTCCGCCGTCGCCGCCGAGGTCACCACCCTCACCGGAGAGTGGGAGGACGGCGGCGCCGGAACCGTCGACGTCCTCCAGGAGATGACCCGCCTCGCCCTGCGCGCCGTCGCCCGCATCCTCTTCGGCACGGACGTCGACGCCGCCGTCGAGATCGTCGAGCGCAGCTTCCCCGAACTCGGCGCCTACGTGCTGCGCCGCGGCTACTCCCCGGTGAACCTCCCCCGCGACTGGCCCACCCCCGGCAACCGCAAGGCCGCCGCCGTCCACCAGGCCCTGTACGAGGTCTGCGACCGCATCATCGCCCAGCGCCGGGTCTCCGACCGGGCCCCCGGCGAGGGCGACGACCTCCTCACCCTCCTCGCCGAGGCCGAGAGCGCCGAGGACGGCAGCTTCGACGCGACCGAACTGCGCGAACAGGTCCTCGTCTTCCTGCTCGCCGGCCACGAGACGACCGCCACCTCACTCGGCTTCGCCCTGCACCTGCTCGCCCTCCACCCGGAGGCGCAGAAGCGGGCCCACGAGGAGGTGGACCGGGTCCTCGGCGGCCGCGACCCCGGCGCCGCCGACCTCGACGCGCTGCCCTATGTCACCCAGGTCCTCAAGGAGGCCATGCGGCTCTTCCCCGCCGCCCCCGTCATCGGGCGCCGCGCCGTCGCGGCCACCCAGATCGGCGGGATCACCATCCCGGCGGGCGCGGACGTGATCGTCGCCCCCTGGGTCACCCACCGCCACCCGGACTACTGGGAGGACGCGGAGCGCTTCGACCCGGACCGCTTCACCCCCGAGGCGGAGGCGGCCCGCCCCCGGTACGCGTGGTTCCCCTTCGGCGGCGGCCCGCGCGCCTGCATCGGCCAGCACTTCTCGATGCTGGAGTCGGTGATCGCCCTCGCGATGATCCTCCAGCGGTACGGCTTCGAGGCCGTCGACACCGAGGTGCCCGTCGCCCCCGCGATCACCCTCCAGGCCGCGGGCCCGGCCCGCTGCCGCCTCACGCCCAGGACGGCCTAGCGTCCTTTCGTCCGGAGCAGGCCGCGAGCCCGGCGTGCTCCGGACGAGGGGTCCTGGCCCGCCCGTCCGCCGCCCTGCCGTCGGGTCGCGACGACGACCGTCGCCCACCACTCCTCCGAGGTGATCACCTCAGGGGCGAGCAGGCCGCCCGAGACCTCCACGACGGCCTCCACGGCCCCCTCGGCCTGCCGTTCGCTCGTCTCCACGAGGAGGTGTCCGCCCGGCGCCAGCCACTCCGGCGCCCCGGCGGCGACCCGGCGCAGTACGTCGAGACCGTCCCGGCCGCCGTCCAGCGTGACGAGCGGCTCGTGGTCCCGTGCCTCCGGGGGCAGCAGCCCGATCTCGTCGGTCGGTACGTACGGCACGTTGGCGACCAGGATCTCGACCCGGCCCCGCAGCTCCGCGGGCAGCGGTGCGAAGAGATCGCCCTCGTGCACCCGGCCGCCGCGCGGCTCGACGTTCCGCCGGGCGCAGCGCACCGCCGCGGGCTCGATGTCCGCGGCGTGCACCTCCGCGCCCCGGACCCGGTCGAGCAGCACCGCGCCCGCGGCGCCGGAGCCGCAGCACAGGTCGACGCAGACGGCGCCCGGCCGTGCCAGCTCCACCGCGCGCCCGACGAGGAACTCCGTACGCCGCCGGGGCACGAAGACCCCGCCGTCGACCTCGATCCGCAACCCGCCGAACGCGGCCCAGCCGACGACGTGCTCCAGCGGCAGCCCCGCGGCCCGCCGCTCGACCATCAGGTCGAGCTCGTCGGGTCCGGCGGCGGACGCGAGCAGCATCTCCGCCTCCTCCTCGGCGAAGACACAGCCCGCGGCCCGCAGCCGGCCGACGACGCCCGTGTCAGGCAAGCTGGGCCTCGATCGCGGCGACGACCTCGGGGGCGTCCGGCTCGGTGCGCGGACGGAAGCGGGTGACGTGGCCGTCGCGGCCGATCAGGAACTTCTCGAAGTTCCACTGGACGTCACCTGCCTCGCCCTCGGCGTCGGCGACCTTCACCAGCTCCGCGTAGAGCGGGTGGCGGGCCTCGCCGTTGACGTCCGTCTTCTCCAGGAGCGGGAAGGACACCCCGTACGAGGTCGAACAGAAGGTCCGGATCTCCTCGGCGCTGCCCGGCTCCTGGCCCGCGAACTGGTTGCAGGGCACGCCGAGCACGGTGAGACCGCGCTCCCCGTACTCCTTCTGCAGCCGCTCCAGACCCGCGTACTGCGGGGTCAGACCGCACTTGGAGGCCACGTTCACGACCAGGACCGCGCGGTCCCGGTAGTCGGCGAGGGAGACCGGCTCGCCGGTCAGGGACTTCAGCGGAATGTCGTACAGGCTCATGGACTGCTCCTTGAGGGAAATAGGGTTTGATCTCAACATGGGAGACGAACCGCTGGCAATCGACATCGATTCCGCACCCGAGCAGGGGCCGAGCCCGGTGCGCTGCCGCCTCTGCGGCCGGCCCCTCACCGGCGCGGACTCGCGCCGCACCGGTCTCGGCCCGACCTGCGACGCGAAACTCCACCCCCCGGCCCCCGACATCCGCACCCGCCGCCACGAGGTCGAGCAGGACGCCCTGCCGGGCATCGACCGCGCCCTGTAAGGCCGTCTGGCAGCCCGGAACCCGGTGACGCTACCAGTCCGCAAACCGCTGGCCCAGCCGTTTCCCCGGCCAGCACAGTGGGCGCCGATGAGAGCGAAACCCGAGCTGCCGGAGTCCTGAGATGTCCACCCTGCGCGTCACCGCCGAAGTCCTCACCGTCCACCCCCATCCGAACGCCGACGCCCTGGAACTGGCCCAGGTCGGGCTCTACCGGGCCGTCGTCGCCAAGGGCGCCTACCGGACCGGCGACGTCGCCGTCTACATCCCGGAGCAGGCGGTGCTGCCCGCCGCGCTCGTCGACGAGCTCGGGCTCACCGGGCGGCTCGCCGGGAAGCGCTCGGACCGGGTGAAGGCCGTGCGGCTGCGAGGGGAGCTCTCACAGGGGATCGTGTGCAGGCCCGGGGCGCTCGGGGACGCCGACCTGGCACGGGCCGCGGCCGAGGGGACCGACTTCGCGCAGACGCTCGGCATCGTCAAGTGGGCGCCGCCGATACCGCCGACGATGAGCGGCGACGTCGAGGCCGCGCCCGACCTGCTGCCCTGGGTCGACATCGAGAACCTCCAGCGCTACCCCGGCATCTTCGAGCCCGGGGAGCCCGTCGTCCTGACGGAGAAGCTGCACGGCACGGCCTGCCTGCTGACCTACCACGCCGAGGAGGGGCGGGTCCAGGTCTCGTCGAAGGGCTTCGGGGCGAAGGGTCTCGCCCTCACGGAGGACCCGCGCAACCTGTACTGGCGCGCCGTCCACGGCCACGGCCTGCCCGCCGTCGCCGAGCGGCTGGCGAAACGTCTCGGCGCCCGCCGCGTCGGCCTCTTCGGCGAGGTGTACGGATCCGGGGTGCAGGACCTCGCGTACGGCGCCGACGCCCGGTCCACGACCGTCGGCTACGCGCTCTTCGACGTCTCGGCCGAGATCGACGGCCGGGTGCGCTGGCTGGACCCCGCGGACGTCCTGGAGGCCGTCGAGGTCCCGCTCGTCCCGCGGCTGTACTCCGGCCCGTACGACCTGGACACCGTCCTCGCCCACGCGACCGGCCGGGAGACCGTCTCCGGGCGGGCGGCGCACCTGCGGGAGGGCGTCGTCATCCGGCCCGCGACCGAGCGGTACAGCCCGGTCGTCGGCGGCCGGGCCATCGCCAAGGCGGTCAGCCCGGCCTACCTCACCCGCAAGGGCGGCACCGAGTACGAGTGAGACGCGGGGCTCAGCCGAGCGCGCGGAACAGGCCCTCCTGCACCACCGACACCAGCAGCCGTCCCTCGCGGTCGTAGATCCTGCCCCGCGCGAGTCCCCGACCGCCCGTGGCGATCGGGGACTCCTGGTCGTAGAGGAACCACTCGTCCGCGCGGAACGGGCGGTGGAACCACATCGCGTGGTCCAGCGAGGCCATGTCGAAGCCGCGCGGGCCCCAGAGCGGCTCGACCGGGATCCGGACCGCGTCCAGGAGCGTCATGTCCGAGGCGTACGTCAGGGCGCAGGTGTGGACCAGCGGGTCGTCGCCCAGCGGACCGACGGCCCGCATCCACACCGCGGAGCGCGGGTCCGCGCCCTTGACCTCCTCCGCGGTCCAGCGCAGCCGGTCCACGTACCGGATGTCGAAGGGCTGGCGGCGGGCCATCCGCTCCAGGGCCTCCGGCAGCGCCCCGAGGTGCTCGCGGATCTCGTCCGCGAGGTTCGGCAGGCTGTCCGGGTCGGTCAGGTGCCGCGGCGGCAGCTGATGCTCGAAGGCGCCCTCCTCCGGCTGGTGGAAGGAGGCCGTCAGATTGAAGATCGTCCGCCCCTCCTGCACGGCAGTGACCCGGCGGGTCGTGAAGGAGCGCCCGTCCCGCACCCGCTCCACCTGGTACACGATGGGCACCCCCGGCCGGCCCGGCCGCAGGAAGTAGGCGTGCAGCGAGTGCACCGGCCGGTCGCCCTCCGTGGTGCGTCCGGCCGCCACCAGGGCCTGCCCGGCGACCTGCCCGCCGAAGACCCGCTGCAGCGACTCCTGCGGGCTGCGCCCACGGAAGATGTTGACCTCGATCTGCTCCAGGTCGAGCAGGTCCACGAGCCTCTCGGCGGGATTCGTCACGGCTGAACTCCCCTTCTACAGCTGTCCGACGGACGTCACACGGACCACCGCGCGGCCCTCCTCGTCGGAGGCCGCGAGATCCACCTCCGCGCTGATGCCCCAGTCATGGTCGCCGTTCGGGTCGGCGAAGGTCTGCCGGACGCGCCACAGGCCGTGCGCCGCGTCCTCCTCGATGGCGAGCAGCTTCGGGCCGCGCGCGTCCGGGCCCGTACCGAGGTCGTCGTACTCGTCCCAGTACGCGTCCATCGCGTCGCCCCACGCGTCCGCGTCCCAGCCGGACTCGGCGTCCAGCTCCCCGAGCGCGGTCAGGTTGTCGAGGGCGGCGAGCTCCACCCGGCGGAACATGGCGTTGCGCACCAGGACCCGGAAGGCGCGGGCGTTGGCCGTGACCGGCTTGACCTGGTCGGCCTTCTCCTGGGCCTCCTCGGCCGTCTGGACCTCCGGGTTGGCGAGCTGCTCCCACTCGTCGAGCAGCGAGGAGTCCACCTGGCGCACCATCTCGCCCAGCCAGGCGATCAGGTCCTCCAGGTCCTCGGTCTTCAGGTCGTCCGGGATGGTGTGGTCGAGCGCCTTGTACGCGCTCGCGAGGTAGCGCAGGACGATGCCCTCGGTCCGCGCCAGCTCGTACCAGGAGGTGAACTCGGTGAAGGTCAGCGCCCGTTCGTACATGTCACGGATCACCGACTTCGGCGACACCGGGTGGTCGCCGACCCACGGGTGCGACGTCCGGTAGACGTTGTACGCGTGCCAGAGCAGCTCCTCCAGCGGCTTCGGGTACGAGATGTCCTGGAGCCGCTCCATCCGCTCCTCGTACTCGACGCCGTCCGCCTTCATCTGCCCCACCGCCTCGCCGCGCGCCTTGTTCTGCATGGCGGCGAGGATCTGGCGCGGGTCGTCGAGCGTCGACTCCACGACCGAGACCATGTCCAGGGCGTACGAGGGGGACTCCGGGTCCAGCAGGTCGAAGGCGGCGAGCGCGAACGTCGACAGCGGCTGGTTGAGCGCGAAGTCCTGCTGGAGGTCGACCGTCAGCCGGATCCTGCGGCCCTCGGCGTCCGGGGTGGGCAGCTGCTCCACGACCCCGCCGTCGAGCAGCGAGCGGTAGATCGCGATGGCCCGGCGGATGTGCCGCAGCTGCGCCTTGCGCGGCTCGTGGTTGTCCTCGAGGAGCTTGCGCATCGCCTCGAAGGCGTCGCCCGGCCGGGCGATCACCGAGAGCAGCATGATGTTGGTGACCTTGAAGCGGGAGGTCAGCGGCTCCGGCTCGGCGCCGATGAGCCGCTCGAAGGTGGTGTCGCTCCAGGCGACGAAGCCCTCGGGGGCCTTCTTGCGGACCACCTTGCGGCGCTTCTTCGGGTCGTCGCCGGCCTTGGCGAGCGCCTTCTCGTTCTCGATGACGTGCTCGGGTGCCTGGGCGACCACGTAACCGGCGGTGTCGAAGCCGGCCCGGCCGGCCCGGCCCGCGATCTGGTGGAACTCACGGGCGCGCAGCGTGCGCACCCGGTTGCCGTCGTACTTGGTGAGGGCGGTGAAGAGCACCGTGCGGATCGGCACGTTCACGCCCACGCCGAGGGTGTCCGTCCCGCAGATCACCTTGAGCAGGCCTGCCTGGGCCAGCTTCTCGACGAGCCGCCGGTACTTCGGCAGCATGCCCGCGTGGTGCACGCCGATGCCGTGGCGGACGTAACGCGAGAGGTTCTGGCCGAACTTGGTGGTGAAGCGGAAGTTGCCGATCAGCTCGGCGATCTTGTCCTTCTCCTCGCGGGTGCACATGTTGATGCTCATCAGCGACTGCGCGCGCTCGACGGCCTGCGCCTGCGTGAAGTGCACGATGTAGACCGGTGCCTGCCGGGTCTCCAGGAGCTCCGTCAGGGTCTCCGTGATCGGGGTGAGCACGTACTCGTAGGAGAGGGGCACCGGGCGGGACGCGGAGCGGACCACGGAGGTCGGCCGGCCCGTGCGCCGGGTCAGGTCCTTCTCGAACATCGACACGTCGCCGAGCGTCGCCGACATCAGGACGAACTGCGCCTGGGGGAGTTCCAGGAGCGGGATCTGCCAGGCCCAGCCGCGGTCCTGCTCGGCGTAGAAGTGGAACTCGTCCATGACGACCTGGCCGATGTCGGCGTACCTGCCGTCCCGCAGCGCGATCGACGCCAGCACCTCGGCGGTGCAGCAGATGATCGGGGCGTCCGCGTTCACGGACGCGTCGCCGGTCAGCATGCCGACGTTCTCGGTGCCGAAGAGCTTGCACAGGTCGAAGAACTTCTCCGACACCAGCGCCTTGATCGGCGCCGTGTAGAACGTCACCTGGTCGTTCGCGAGCGCGGTGAAGTGCGCCGCCGCCGCGACCAGTGACTTTCCCGAACCGGTGGGCGTGGACAAGATCACGTTGGCGCCGGAGACGACCTCGATCAGCGCCTCTTCCTGGGCCGGGTAGAGCGTGATGCCCCGGTCCTCGGCCCAGGAGGAGAAGGCCTCGAAAAGGGCGTCGGGGTCGGCGGTGGGCGGCAGCTGATCGATAAGGGTCACGCCCCCATCTTGCCTGGATTCCGCTCGGATGAGGGAACCGGCCACGGGCGGCCAAGATCACGGACGATAGGCTCGTCCGTCGACCGGTCGTCAACTGAGCGCCGGCAGGGGAGAAACGGGGCGGACCGACCATGATGGGACCGGCGCATTCGCTGTCCGGAGCGGCGGCCTGGCTGGGCGTCGGAGCGCTGGCGGCGGCCTACGACCGGCCGATGCCCTGGCCGGTTCTCGTCGTCGGCGCGCTCATCTGCGCGGGCGCCGCACTCGCCCCCGACCTCGACCACAAGTCCGCGACCATATCCCGCGCCTTCGGGCCGGTCTCCAAGCTCCTCTGCGAGATCGTCGACAAGCTGTCGTACGCCGTCTACAAGGCGACCCGCTCCACGGCCGACCCCCGCCGGTCGGGCGGGCACCGGACCCTCACCCACACCTGGCTCTGGGCGGTCCTCATCGGCGGCGGCGCCTCCGCCGCGGCGGTCACCGGCGGCCGGTGGGCGGTGCTCGCCCTCCTCTTCGTCCATCTGGTGCTCGCCGTGGAGGGCCTGCTGTGGCGGGCCGCCCGGATGTCCAGCGACGTCCTGGTCTGGCTGCTCGGCGCGACCAGCGCCTGGATCCTCGCGGGCGTCCTCGACCAGCCCGGCAACGGCGCCGACTGGTTCTTCACCGGCCCCGGCCAGGAGTACCTGTGGCTCGGCCTCCCGATCGTCCTCGGCGCCCTCGTCCACGACATCGGGGACGCACTGACCGTCTCCGGCTGCCCGATCCTGTGGCCCATCCCGGTCGGCCGGAAACGCTGGTACCCGGTCGGCCCGCCGAAGGCCATGCGCTTCCGGGCCGGCAGCTGGGTCGAGCTCAAGGTCCTGATGCCCGCCTTCATGCTCCTGGGCGGCGCGGGCGGCGCCTCCGCTCTCGGGTTCATCTGAGGGGTACGGAAGGGGTACGCGGGCGGGGGAGTGCGCGACGAGGGGGCCCGCACCGGACAACCGGTGCGGGCCCCCTCTCATCGCCGCCGGGACGGTCAGCCGTGCCAGGACCGCCACAGCGCCGCGTACGCCCCGTCCGCCTCGACCAGCTCCGAGTGGCTGCCGAGCTCGCTGATCCGCCCGGACTCGACCACCGCGATCAGGTCGGCGTCGTGCGCGGTGTGCAGCCGGTGCGCGATGGCGACGACCGTGCGCCCGTCCAGGACCCGGCCGAGCGAACGCTCCAGGTGCCGGGCCGCCCGTGGGTCGAGCAGCGAGGTCGCCTCGTCGAGGACCAGGGTGTGCGGGTCCGCGAGCACGAGGCGGGCCAGCGCGATCTGCTGGGCCTGCGCCGGGGTGAGGGACCGGCCGCCTGAGCCGACCTCGGTGTCCAGGCCCTCGTCGAGACCCCGCGCCCAGACCTCCGCGTCCACCGCCGTGAGCGCCGCCCACAGGTCCGTGTCGGACGCCCCGGTCCTGGCCAGGAGCAGATTGTCCCGGAGCGTGCCCACGAAGACGTGGTGCTCCTGGTTGACCAGGGCCACGTGCTCACGGACCCGCTCGGCGGGCATCCGCGCCAGTTCCGCGGCGCCGAGGGTGACCGAACCGGTCCGCGGGGCGTAGATGCCCGCGAGCAGCCGCCCGAGGGTGGACTTGCCCGCACCCGACGGGCCCACGAGCGCGAGCCGGGTGCCGGGGGCCACCTTCAGGGTCACCTCGTGCAGCACGTCGACGCCCTCGCGGTAGCCGAACCTGACCTCGTCGGCCCGGACGGCCCGGCCCTCCGGCCGCACCTGCGCGTCGCCCGCCTCCGGCTCGATGTCCCGGACGCCGACGAGCCGTGCCAGCGACACCTGGGCGACCTGGAGCTCGTCGTACCAGCGGAGCACGATCCCGATCGGCTCCACCAGCATCTGCGCCAGCAAGGCGCCCGTCGTCAGCTGGCCGACGTCGATCCAGCCCTGGAGCACGAACACCCCGCCGAACAGGAGCACGGAGCAGAGCACCGTCATATGGGTGACGTTGACGACGGGGAAGAGCACCGAGCGCAGGAAGAGCGTGTACCTCTCCCACGCGACCCATTCGGAGATGCGCCGGTCCGACAGGGCGATCCGGCGGGCGCCGAGGCGGTGCGCCTCGACCGTGCGGCCCGCGTCGACCGTCTCGGCGAGCGCGGCGGCCACCGCCGCGTACCCCGCGGACTCCGAGCGGTACGCCGAGGGCGCCCGCCTGAAGTACCAGCGGCAGCCGACGATCAGCAGCGGCGCCGCGAGCAGCGCGACCAGCGCGAGGGGAGGAGCCGTCACGGCGAGACCGCCGAGCAGCAGCCCCACCCACACGACGCCGATGGCCAGCTGGGGCACGGCCTCGCGCATCGCGTTGGACAGCCGGTCGACGTCCGTGGTGATCCGGGAGAGGAGATCGCCGGTACCGGCCCGTTCGAGGACGCCCGGAGGCAGACCGACCGCACGGACGAGGAAATCCTCCCGCAGGTCGGCCAGCATCTCCTCGCCCAGCATCGCCCCGCGCAGCCGGACGAGACGCACGAAGAACGTCTGGACGACCAGGGCGACCGCGAACAGCGCGACCGTACGCTCCAGATGCAGCTCGCGTGCTCCCGAGGCCAGGCCGTCCACCACCGAGCCGAGCAGGTACGGGCCGGCCATCGAGGCGATCACGGCGACCGTGTTCACCCCGATCAGCACGGCGAAGGCCCGGCGGTGGCGGTGCAGCAGTTCGCGGACGTAGCCGCGGACGGTCGCGGGGGCGGCGACGGGCAGTGTCGTCGCCGTCGTCGGGGCCGCCGGGTCGTAGTCGGGCGGCGCCAGGCCGATCATGCCGATTCCCCTTCCAGTGCTTCGATCCCGCCGAGGCGGGGGACCGCCGTGCCCAGTTCCTCGTCGGTCTCGCGGGTGACGACCGCGCGGTAGCGGGGCTCCCGCGCCAGCAGCTCCCGATGGGTGCCGACGGCGACCGCCTGGCCCTCGTGGACCAGGACGACCCGGTCGGCGCGGTCCAGGAGCAGCGGAGAGGACGCGAGGACCACCGTGGTCCTGGCCTCGCGCAGCTCGCTGATGCCGGCGGCGACCCGGGCCTCGGTGTGGGCGTCGACCGCCGAGGTGGGCTCGTCGAGGACGAGCACCCCCGGGTCGGTCACCAGGGACCGGGCGAGCGCGAGCCGCTGCCGCTGGCCGCCGGAGAGCGACCGGCCCCGCTCGGTGATCCGGGTGCTCATCGGATCGCCGTCGGTGTCCACGGAGGCCTGCGCCAATGCGTCGAGGACGTCCTCGCACCGGGCGGCGGCCAGGGCCCGCCCGGGGAGCACCTCGCCGGAGCGGGGGACGTCGAGCAGCTCGTGGAGCGTGCCCGAGAGCAGGACCGGGTCCTTGTCCTGGACGAGGACGGCCGTACGTGCGCTCTCCAGCGGCAGTTCGTCGAGCGGGACCCCGCCGAGCAGGACCGAGGTGTGGTCCGTGCCGGGTTCGGCGGGATGGCCGCCGAGCCGGTCCGCGAGCCGCCCGGCGAGGTCCGGGTCGCCGCAGACGACCGCGGTGAAGCGCCCGGCCGGCGCGAGCAGCCCGGTCAGCGGGTCGTACAGGTCGCCGGTCGCCTCGCGGTCCTCGCCCCCGGCGTCGGTGGTGGTGGACGTACGGGTCAGGGCGAGCACCCGGGCGGCGCGCTTGGCGGACGGCCGGGAGAAGGAGAAGGCCATCGCGATCTCCTCGAAGTTGCGCAGCGGGTACAGGGTCAGCGCCACGGTGCTGTAGACGGTGACCAGCTCACCGACCGAGATCCGCCCGTCGAGCGCGAGTCGCGCCCCGTACGCCACCACGACGATGAGCAGGATGCCGGGCAGCACGACCTGGGTCGCGGAGATCAGCGCCCACATGCGCGCGCTGCGCACGGCCGCCCTGCGGACCTCCTGGGAGGCGGCGCGGTAGCGGCCGAGGAACAGCTCCTCGCCGCCGATGCCGCGCAGGACACGGAGTCCGGCGACGGTGTCGGAGGCCAGTTCGGTGGCCTTGCCCGCCTTCTCGCGCTGGACGTCCGCCCGGCGGGTGGCGCGGGGGAGGAGCGGCAGCACGGACAGGGCGAGGAAGGGGATGCCGATGGCCACGACGACGCCGAGGGACGGCTCGTAGAAGAGGAGACCGACGCAGATGATCACCAGGACGACGGCGCCCGCGGCGAACCGGGAGAGGGCCTCGACGAACCAGCCGATCTTCTCGACGTCACCGGTGGAGACGGCGACGACCTCGCCCGCGGCGACCCGCCGGGTCAGCAGGGATCCCAGCTCGGCGGTCTTGCGGGAGAGGAGCTGCTGGACCCGGGCGGACGCCGTGATCCAGTTGGTGACGGCGGTGCGGTGCAGCATCGCGTCACCGGCGGCGATCGCCGCGCCCATGACCACGAGCAGCACTCCGGCGAGGGCGAGGCGCCCGCCGTCGCGGTCGACGACGGACTGGACGGCGATGCCGGTGCCGATCGGCAGTCCGGCGATGCCCAGGTGGTGCAGGAGCCCCCAGAGCATGGCCTTCGTCTGCCCGGCGAGTTGGCGGCGGCCGAGCCAGACGAGGAGCCGGGTGCCCGAGCGGACATCGGGGACCCCTGGGTCGGCGTACGGAAGATCTCGAATCTGCATGGCGTCCCAGGGTCTCCGGGTGTGGTCTGGGGAAACGCGCGCCGGGGGTGTGCGACGGCGGGGAGCGGGGATGGAAACCGTGCAAGGTTCGCCCTCTTCCCCGCCCGGCGGCAATCGAATTTCCCCACGACGGAACAGATCGCGCCATGCCCAACAGGGCGAGGGCAGCCGGTCCGTCACCGGCGGCCCCGACCGGGCGAGGAGACCGCCCCGCGCACCTCACCGTCACCGAGGACGCGCCGGGCACCGCTGAACACGGCGGTGCCCGGCGCCCCGTACGCGGGGCCGGGCACCGTACTGTCAGGCGGGCTTCACCGAGTCCACGCCCGAGCGGGCCGCGGCCCACTCCCCGCGCGTGAAGTCGGGGATCTCCTGCGGCGCGCCCTTGGCCTTGATCGAGGCGTCGCTCAGCGGCAGCGGCGCCGTCCAGACGGCGGCGTCGTACACGTCGAAGTCCGGCGTGAGCCCGAGCCGCATGCACTGCATCAGCCGGTAGACCATCAGATAGTCCATGCCGCCGTGGGCGCCCGGCGGGTTGGCGTGGTCCTTCCAGAGCCAGTGGTCGAACTCGGCCGCGTACGCCGAGAAGTCGCCCCACCGGTCGTCCTGGTGGTCCGGCTCGATGTAGACCCGGGCGGGGTAGTCCTCGAAGACGCCCCTGGTACCGCCCAGACTGTTCACCCGGCTGTACGGGTGCGGGGTGGACACGTCGTGTTCGAGGCGGATCACCCGCCCCTTGGCCGTCTGGACCAGACTGATCGTCCGGTCGCTCCCGGTGTACGACTCCTTCCAACTGGGGTCGCCAGCCGCCACGTTCGCCTCGCGGTACTCGGCCAGACCCAGCGCCGGCGTGCCGAAGCTGCTGATGCTCACCGCCCGGTCGCCCCGGTTGACGTCCATGTAGGTGGCCACGGGACCGAAGCCGTGGTTGGGGTAGAGGTCTCCCCTCATCCGCGTGTGCCACAGTCGACGCCAGGGGCCCTCGTAGTACGTCGGGGAGAAGAGCAGACCGCGCAGGTCGTGGTTGTACGCCCCCGCGCCGTGCAGCAGTCGCCCGAACTTGCCGGCGTGCGCCATCCGCAGCACCCGCATCTCGTTCCGGCCGTAGCAGCAGTTCTCCAGCTGCATGCAGTGGCGGCGGGTCCGCTCCGACAGGTCGACCAGGTCCCACAGCTCGTCGAGCCGCATGGCGACCGGACACTCCACACCGACGTGCTTGCCGTTCAGCATCGCCGCGCGGGCGATCGCGAAGTGACTGTCCCAGGGCGTGGCCACGTACACGAGGTCGACATCCGAGCGGGCGCAGAGCTTCTCGTAGTCGTTCTCGCCGTTCGTGTACAGGGCGGGGGCGGGCTGCCCGGCGGCGGTGACCTCGGCGGCCGCCCGTGCGGCCTTGTCCCGTACGGGGTCGCAGACGGCGGTCACGCGGACCCCGGGGAGCGAGAGGAAGTGGCCGATCATGCTGCCGCCACGGTTGCCGAAACCCACGATGCCGACACGGACAGTGGAGCGCCGTTCGAAGGGGACCCCGGCCATGGTGGCCCCCCGACGGCTCGGCGCGGCCACGGTCCCGGCAGGAGCTGAGGCGGGGGCGGGGACGGCCGCCTCGGCCGTCCCGGCGGACGGGCCGCCGAGGGCGCCGGCGCCCAGGCCCGCGCCGACCGCCGCGGCGGCCCCGAGGGCCTGACGGCGGCTCGGGGCGTGGGGCGTCTGCTCGTTCATGGAACCTCCCGGACCGAGTGCACGGCCGTCCCGTCGGATGGTCGGACTGTACTGTTCCGAAGCGGGCGCCGAGCGTTACGGAACACCCGCCGTCACCCGAACAGACGAAGGGCCCCTCACCGATGGGTGAGGGGCCGACGGGTGCCGTCCTGGCCGGCCGTCAGGGGCGCGTCGCACGCTCCAGGGCGAGGAGCACCGATCCGTAGTCGCGGCCCGTGGCCCGCTCCATCCCGATCTCGCACATCCGGTTGGCCGAGAGGTGCGCGTCGAAGCTCCGCGCCGTGACCTCGGCCGCCTCACGGGCGGTCGCCGAGGCCGTCAGCTCCGGGTGCAGCATCCCCCGGTCGCCCGCGAAGGCGCAGCAGCCCGCGTCGGCGGGGACGACGACCTCCTCCGCACAGGCCTCGGCGAGCACCGTCAGCTTCTCCTCGTCGCCCAGGTGCCGCATGGAGCACGTCGGGTGCACCACGGCGGAGCCGACGCGGCGCCGCACGTCGAGTCGCGGAAGGAGTTCGTCCGCCGCCCACACCAGCGAGTCCACCACCGTCATCTCCGCGTGCAGCGCCCGGTTGTCCTCCGTCAGGTACGGCACCACCTCGTGCGCGATGCCGAGCGTGCACGAGGACGCGTCGACCACCAGTGGCAGCGTCCCGCCCGCCGTCCACCCCCAGGCCGCCTCGACGATCCGGTTCGCCATCAGTTCGTTGCCCCGCCGGTACCCCTTGGAGTGCCAGATCGTCGCGCAGCACGTACCGGTCACGTCGTCCGGAATCCACACCGGTCTCCCCGCCCGCGCCGACACCGCGACCACCGCCTCGGGGAGCGAGGGCCCGCGGTCGCCGTCCGGGCCGCCGAAGATCCGGTTCACACAGGCCGGGTAGTAGACGGCGACCGCCGCCGGACGGTGGGTGCGGGGCAGCCGCCGGGCCGCCGCGCCGGGGATCTGCGGCAGCCACTCCGGCACGAGGTCCTTGCTGACCGCCCGGCGGGCCAGGCGCGTCACCGACTCCAGGACCCGGTCGCCGATCCGGTCCGCCGCCGCGACGGCGAGCCGCGCGGACGCCTCCACGGCGCGGAAGTTCCTCGCCGCGAGGGCGGCCGTCCGCTCCTCGCGCGGCGAGTGCCGCTCGTGCCGGAACTCCTTCATCAGGGCGCCGGTGTCGATCCCCACCGGGCAGGCCAGCGCGCAGGTCGAGTCACCGGCGCAGGTGTCGACGGCGTCGTAGCCGTACGCCTCCAGGAGACGGGTCTCCACGGGGGAGCCCGTGCCCTGCCGCATCATCTCCCGGCGCAGCACGATCCGCTGGCGCGGAGTGGTGGTCAGGTCCTGGCTGGGACAGGTCGGCTCGCAGAAGCCGCACTCGATGCAGGGATCGGCGATCGGCTCCACGGACGGGATCGTCTTCAGACCGCGCAGATGGGCGAGCGGGTCGCGGTCGAGGACGATCCGCGGCGCCAGCACCCCCGCGGGGTCGAGGGCCTCCTTGACGCGCCACATCAGGTCGGTCGCCTTCGTCCCCCACTCCAGTTCGAGGAAGGGCGCGATGTTGCGGCCGGTGGCGTGCTCCGCCTTCAGCGAGCCGTCGAAGCGCTCCACGGTCAGTTTGCAGAACTCGTCCATGAAGCGCGCGTACCGCTCGATGTCGGAGGGGTCGGCCGCGTCGAAGGCCAGCAGGAAGTGGAGGTTGCCATGTGCGGCGTGCCCGGCCACCGCCGCGTCGAAGCCGTGCCGGGACTGGAGGTCGAGCAGTTCGGCGCAGGCCTCCGCGAGCCGGGCCGGGGGCACGGCGAAGTCCTCGGTGATCAGGGTCGTGCCGGAGGGGCGGGAGCCGCCGACCGCCGTCACGAAGGCCTTGCGGGCCCTCCAGTACCCGGAGATTCTCCACGGGTCGCGGGTGAACGCGTTCTCCACGGACGCCACCGGGGCCACCAGGTCGAGCCCGGCGAGCACGTCCCGCGCGGCCCGTTCGTACGCCTCGCGCGCCGCCTCGTCCGGCGCCCGGAACTCGACCAGGAGCGCCGCCGTCTCCTTGGGCAGCCCCGCCCAGTCCGCGGGCACGCCCGCCACGCTCACGGACGCCCTCAGGGTGTTGCCGTCCATCAGCTCGACGGCCAGCGCCCCGGCCTCGTTGAAGAGGGGCACGGCGGCGGCCGCCGCCGGCAGGGAGGGGAAGAAGAGCAGCGCAGTGGAGACCTCCCGGTCCAGGGGCACCGTGTCGAAGACGACCTCCGAGATGAAGCCGAAGGTGCCCTCGGAGCCGACCATGAGGCCCCGCAGGATCCGTACCGGGGTGTCGCCGTCGAGGAAGGCGTCGAGCCGGTAGCCGTTGGTGTTCTTGATGGCGTACTTGGCACGGATCCGGTCGGTCAGCTCGGCGTCCGCCTCGATCTCCGCCTTGAGCGCCATCAGCTCCGCGCACAGCCTCGGCTCGGCGCGCGCCAGTTCCTCGTCGGCGGCCGGGTCGGCCGTGTCGACGACGGTCCCGCTCGGCAGCACGACGGTGAGCGAGGAGACGGTCCGGTACGAGTTGCGGGTCGTCCCGGCCGTCATGCCCGAGGCGTTGTTGGCGACGACCCCGCCGATCGTGCAGGCGACGGCGCTGGCCGGATCCGGACCCAGGACCCGCCCGTGCGGGGCGAGCGCCGCATTGGCCCGGGCGACGGTGGTGCCGGGACGGATCCGGGCGCGCGCGCCGCCGTCCAGGACCTGGACACCGACCCAGTGGCGGCGCACGTCGACCAGGATGTCCTCGCCCTGCGCCTGCCCGTTGAGACTGGTCCCGGCGGCCCGGAACACCACCTCGCGGCTTTTGCCGTGCGCGTAGGACAGGACCGTGGAGATGTCGTCGATGCTCTCGGCGACCACGACGACCTGGGGCACGAAGCGGTACGGGCTGGCGTCCGAGGCGTACCGGACGAGGTCGGAGATCTTCGACAGGACCTTCTCCGCGCCGAGGAGCTCCGTGAGCTCCTCCCGCATCCGCCGTGGGGTACCCCCCGCCCGGAGCTCCGGGACGCGGTCCGGCGCCGGACTCCGCCTCGTGCCGGGACGAAGGGCCTGCGGGTTCGGCTCGAACAGCGGCATGTCACGGCTTCCCTTCGGCGCGTCCCCGCACCCGAGCGGTCAGCAGCCGCCCTCCGGGCCGGGGTCGACCAGGGCGGTCAGCAGACCTCCGAGCACCTCGCGCTGTGCGGCGGTCAATGGAGCAAGGATGTCCTCTGCGGCCGCCCGGCGCGCGCTGCGCAGCTCCCGCAGCGTGGCGCGGCCCGCGTCGGTGAGCTCGATCCGCACGACCCGCCGGTTGCTCGGGTCGGGCACCCTGCGCACCCGGTCGACGGCCTCCAGGCCGTCGACGAGACTGGTCACCGCGCGGGGGACGACCTCCAGGCGGGCGGCGAGATCGGCCATCCGCGGCGGCTCCCCGAAGTGCGCGACCGTCCGCAGCAGCCTGGACTGGGCGGGGGTGATACCGACCGGCTCCAGGTGGCGCTTCTGGATGCGGTGGAGCCGCCGGGTCAGGCGGAGGAGCTGCTCGGCGAGGAGCCCGTCGGCATCGGTCCTGGTCAGCGGGTCGGTGGCGGTCGACGGGTCGGAGGCGGTCATGCGGGAACAATAACAGGACGACGTTCATTGTGAGTATAGGTAACAATGGGCTAGGGTCCTCGTCGGCTTCCCCACCCACGGTCGACCCCGACACCCACGAAGGAGCCCATGCGCCCCCACGACCAGTCCGACTGGACGCCTCCGCCACGCGACTCCGCACGACCGAAGGAGCCCGCGCAGCTGCGGCGCATCCTGGGACTCTTCCGCCCCTACCGGGCGCGCCTGGTCGTCGTCGGCCTCCTGGTCGGCGCCGCCTCGCTCGTCACGGTCGCCACACCCTTCCTGCTCAAGGAGATCCTGGACACCGCGATCCCCCAGGGCCGCACCGGGCTGCTCAGCCTGCTCGCCCTCGGCATGATCGCCACCGCCGTGCTGACCAGCGTCTTCGGCGTGCTCCAGACCCTGATCTCCACCACCGTCGGCCAGCGCGTCATGCACGACCTGCGCACCGGGGTCTACGAGCAGCTGCAGCGGATGCCCCTCGCCTTCTTCACCCGCACCCGCACGGGCGAGGTCCAGTCCCGCATCGCCAACGACATCGGGGGCATGCAGGCGACCGTGACCTCGACGGCCACCTCCCTCGTCTCCAACCTCACCGCCGTCGTCGCGACCGTCGTCGCCATGCTCGTCCTCGACTGGCGCCTCACGCTGGTCTCGCTGCTCCTGCTGCCGGTCTTCGTCTGGATCAGCCGGCGGGTCGGCCGCGAGCGCAAGCGGATCACCACCCAGCGGCAGAAGCAGATGGCCTCCATGGCCGCCACCGTCACCGAGTCCCTCTCGGTCAGCGGCATCCTGCTCGGCCGCACCATGGGCCGCGCCGACTCCCTGACCAGGTCCTTCGCCGAGGAGTCCGAGCGCCTGGTCGACCTCGAAGTGCGCTCCTCCATGGCCGGACGCTGGCGGATGTCCACCATCGGCATCGTCATGGCCGCGATGCCCGCCCTCATCTACTGGGCCGCCGGGGTCGCGGTCGGCTCGGGCGGCACGGAGATCTCGATCGGCACGCTCGTCGCCTTCGTCTCGCTCCAGCAGGGCCTGTTCCGGCCCGCCGTCAGCCTGCTCTCCACCGGCGTCCAGATGCAGACGTCCCTCGCGCTCTTCCAGCGGATCTTCGAGTACCTCGACCTGCCCGTCGACATCACCGAACCCGCCGAGCCGGTCCGGCTCGCCGAGATCCGCGGGGAGGTCGCCTTCGAGAAGGTCGAGTTCCGCTACGACCCCGAGGGCGAGGGCCGCCCGACCCTGGACTCCATCGATCTGACCGTCCCCGCCGGGGGCACCCTGGCCGTCGTCGGCCCCACCGGCTCCGGCAAGTCGACCCTCAGCTATCTCGTGCCGAGGCTCTACGACGTCACCGGCGGCCGTGTCACCCTCGACGGGGTCGACGTGCGCGACCTGGACTTCGACACCCTCGCCCGCGCGGTCGGCGTCGTCTCCCAGGAGACGTACCTCTTCCACGCCTCCGTCGCCGACAACCTCCGCTTCGCCAAGCCGGACGCCACCGACGAGGAGATCGAGGCCGCCGCCCGCACCGCCCAGATCCACGAGCACATCGCCTCGCTCCCCGAGGGGTACGACACCCTGGTCGGCGAGCGCGGCTACCGCTTCTCGGGCGGCGAGAAGCAGCGCCTGGCCATCGCCCGCACGATCCTTCGCGACCCGCCCGTGCTGATCCTCGACGAGGCGACCAGCGCGCTGGACACCCGTACGGAGCACGCGGTGCAGCAGGCCGTCGACGCCCTCTCCGCCGGCCGCACCACGATCACCATCGCCCACCGGCTGTCCACCGTCCGTGACGCCGACCAGATCGTCGTCCTGGAGGCGGGAAGGATCGCGGAGCGCGGCACGCACGACGAACTGCTCGCGCGTGACGGGCGGTACGCGGCCCTGGTCCGCAGGGACGCCCGGGGCACCCTCGGCACCGCCCCCGGAGCCGAACAGGCGAACGTGGGAGCGGTTGTTCCCCAGAACGTGTGATCGTGCCGGGAATCGTTGCCCAACTCCCGTACGGCGTCGGAGGATTGCGGTGCGCGATCGACGGGCTGCAGACCGTGGCCGCGCATGTCCCATCGATGCGTAGTCCCACTGATGTACCTGTACGAGGAGAAGCACCACCATGAACGTGATCACCGATCTGCTCGCCGGCGTCCTCCACTTCCTGGGATGGCTCGTCTGACGCTCGCAGTGCCCGGCGCCGCCGGTTCCCCGTCCCAGGGGGCCGGCGGCGCCGCCGCGTGCGCGGGTTCCCCGGATTCCGGTACGGGTCGGGTTAGCGTGCGGCCATGACGTACCGGCCGCCGTCCCCGTACGCACCCGCACGCCGACGCCCCCGACGCCTCTCCCTCCCCCGGCCGCCCCGGCCCGCCCGCCGCCCCCGCCTCACCCGGCGCGGCCGGCTGGCGCTCGTCCTCGGAGCGGTTCTCGTGGTGGCCGCCGGGATCACCGTCCCGCTGCTCCTGGCCAGGGACGAACCAGCGGTCGAGCAGCCCCGGATGCTGCTCGTCCCCGAGGGCTGGCGGGCCGGTCAGGTCTACACGGCCGTCGACCGGGCGCTCGGTCTGCCCGAGGGGACCGCGCGGAAGACCGCGACCGCGCCCGCGACCGGCCTGCCGCTGCCCCAGGCGGCCGGCGGCAACCCCGAGGGCTATCTCTTCCCCGCCACCTATCCGGTGCGCTCGGCCACCACCCCGGAGGGCCTGCTGCGCTTCATGGTGGACACCGCCGTCAAGCGTCACGGAGCCGGGCGGATCGTCCAGGGGGCGAAGGCGCGCGGGTTGAGCGTGTACGAGACGGTCATCGCGGCCAGCATCGTGCAGGCCGAGGCGGACAACCCGGAGGACATGGCGAAGGTCGCCCGGGTCGTCCACAACCGGCTCGCCCGGGGCATGGCCCTGCAGATGGACTCGACCCTCAACTACGCGTTGTCCCGCAGCACCCTGGACACGACGCACGAGGACACGCGGACCAGGAGCCCGTACAACACCTACGAGCACAAGGGTCTGCCGCCGACACCCATCGGCAACCCGGGGGACCAGGCCCTGGACGCGGTGATCCGGCCGGCGGACGGCGACTGGCTCTACTTCGTCACGGTGGGCCCGGGAGACACCCGGTTCACGGCCGACTACGCGGCCCACCAGGTCAACGTGGCCGAGTTCAACGCGCTCCGGGGCGCCCAGAAGGGCTGAGCCCGGTTCACCCGGCCGGGGCGACGGTGGCCCTGGCAGCCGGCGAGGTGACGCCGGCCAGCTGCGTCCGCGCGGCGGCGGGCGCGCCGCGCAGGAGCCGGCGGATGTCGGAGACGGCCGCGCGGCCCGCCCGGTTGGCGCCGATCGTCGAGGCCGAGGGACCGTAGCCGACGAGGTGGACGCGCTCGTCCCGTACCGCACGCGTCCCCTCGACCCGGATGCCTCCGCCCGGTTCGCGCAGCCGCAGCGGGGACAGATGGTCGATCGCCGCGCGGAAGCCGGTCGCCCAGAGGATCACGTCCACGTCGACGCTCCGGCCGTCGTCCCAGGCCACCCCGGTCGGCGTGATCCGGTCGAACATCGGGAGGCGGTCCAGGATCCCGCGCGCGCGTGCCGAGCGGATCGCGTCGCTCAGGGGCAGCCCGGTGACCGAGACGACGCTCTGCGGGGGCAGTCCGCGCCGCACCCGCTCCTCGACGAGCGCGACGGCCGCCCGGCCCTCCGCCTCCCCGAAGGGGCCCTCGCGGAAGACCGGCTCGCGCCGGGTCACCCAGAACGTCCCGGCGGCCACGTCCGCGATCTCCATGAGGTGCTGGGTGCCGGAGGCGCCGCCGCCGACGACGAGGACCCGCTTGCCGGTGAACTCCGCCGGGCCGGGGTATCCGGCGGTGTGCAGCTGGAGCCCCCGGAAGGTCTCCTGGCCGGGATAGCGGGGCCAGAAGGGGCGGTCCCAGGTGCCGGTGGCGTTGATCAGGGCGCGGGGGGCGTACCGGCCCTCGGAGGTCTCGACGAGGAGCCGTCCGTCGTCTCCCTCCCGGACGGCGGTGACGTCGACGGGCCGGCGGATCCGCAGGTCGAAGGTGCGCTCGTACGTGTCGAAGTAGGCGCCGATCACCTCCGACGAGGGCCGCGCGGGGTCGGCGCCGGTCAGCTCCATGCCGGGCAGCGCGTGCATTCCGTGGACCTTGCCGTACGTGAGGGAGGGCCACCGGAACTGCCAGGCGCCGCCCGGCGCCGGGGCGTGGTCGAGGACGACGAAGTCCCGGTCCGGTTCGAGTCCGGCGCGGCGCAGGTGGAAGGCGGCCGAGAGTCCGGCCTGTCCGGCGCCGATGACGACCACGTCCACGGGCGTGGGCCGCTGCTCCCGGGCCGCCCCGGCCGCTGCTTCTTCGACCACGAAATCGTTCACGGTTCTACTAACCAGGGGGAGGGTGGGGATCTTCCCGCGCGCGGGGGGCGGTGTCGTGACGTCAGGAGGGTGAGGAAGTGATCCGGAGGGCGGAGAGAGGAGAGTGGAGGGCGGGGAGTGGAGAGCTTGGCCGGAATGCGCCTTGCGGAAACCGTCCAGGACCCCCCTTTCGCTCCTTGGTAAGGTTAGGCTAACCTCTGCGACGTGCAAGCAGCTGAAGAGACCGCCGCGACCCCGCGTCCCCCCGGTCATGAACTCTCGGCCACGGGCGTCACGGTGGCGTACGAAGGCGTCGACGTCGTCCACGACGCCGCCATGACGCTGCGCCCCGGCGAGGTGACCGTGCTCGTCGGTCCCAACGGCAGCGGCAAGTCGACGCTGCTCCGCACGATCGCACGGCTTCAGCAGCCGCGGACCGCCACCCTCGTCCTCGACGGCGCCACCGACTGCCTCGCGCTGAGCCCCCGTCAGTTCTCGCGCCATGTCGCCCTGCTCACCCAGGGACGCCCCACGCCCAGCGGACTGACCGTACGGGACCTCGTCGAGTTCGGCCGTTACCCCCATCGCGGACGCTGGGGCAAGGCCGACCCGGGCGGCCGGGCCGCGGTGGACCGCGCCCTCGCCATGACCGGCGTCGCCGAACTCGCCGGACGCGGAGCCGAGCACCTCTCCGGCGGCCAGCTCCAGCGCGTCTGGCTGGCCGGCTGCCTCGCCCAGGAGACGGGCGTCCTGCTGCTCGACGAACCGACCACCTATCTCGACCTCCGCTACCAGGTCGAACTCCTCGACCTCATGCGTGACCTGGCGGACGACCACGGCATCGCCGTCGGCGCCGTCCTCCACGACCTCGACCAGGCCGCCGCCGTCGCCGACCGGATCGTCCTGCTCGACGCGGGGCGGGTCGTCGCCGACGGCGCCCCGGCGGACGTCCTGACGCCGGAGCGCCTGACCGGCACGTACGGCATCCGCATCGAGGTCGACACCGACCCCCTCACCGGCCGGCTCCGCACCCGTGCGATGGGCCGCCACCACTCGCGAAGCGAAAGGCTCAGCACCACCTCATGAGACGCCTCCTCCTCACCGCGGCGGCCGCCACCACCGCGGCCCTCACCCTGACCGCCTGCGGCACCACCGAGCCCGCCGCGGACGACGCGAAGAAGACCACCGAACGCATCACCCTCACCGACGCCTCGGGCGCCGAGGTGGAGCTCGACGGCCCGGCCAAGAAGGTCGTCGGGACCGAGTGGAACGTCGTCGAGAGCCTCGTCTCGCTGGGCGTCGACCCGGTCGGCGTCGCCGACGTCAAGGGCTACAAGACCTGGGACACGGCCGTCCCGCTGAAGAACGAGCCCAAGGACATCGGCACCCGCGGCGAGCCCAGCACGGACACCGTCGCCGCGCTCGCCCCCGACCTCATCGTCGCGACCACCGACCTGCCGCCGGCCGCCGTGAAGCAGCTCCGCAAGATCGCCCCGGTCCTGGAGCTGCGCGCCGCCGACGCCGCCAACCCCATCGGTCGGATGACCGAGAACCTCGACCTCATCGCCAAGGCCACCGGCACCACGGAGAAGTCCGCGGAGCTCAAGAAGCGGTTCCAGGCGAAGCTCGACGAGGGCAGCAAGGCACTGGCCGCCGCCGGCCTTGCGGGCGCGAAGTACGCCTTCGCCGACGGCTACGTCGTCTCCAACCAGGTCTCCGTCCGGCCGTTCACCAACGGTTCGCTCATCGGCGCCGTCAACGAGAAGCTCGGCCTGAAAAACGCCTGGACGGTCAAGGGCGACCCGGCCTACGGCCTCGCCGCCACCGACGTCGAGGGCCTCACCAAGCTCGGCGACGTCCACTTCGCCTACGTCGGCAACGACGGCGACGCGGCCAGCACCCCCTTCACCGGCGTCCTCGCCAAGGACAAGGTCTGGACGTCCCTGCCGTTCGTCAAGAAGGGGAACGTCCACCGCCTGCCCGACGGCATCTGGATGTTCGGCGGCCCCGAGTCGATGAGCACGTACGTCGACTCCGTCGTCGCCGCCCTGACGAAGTAGCACCATGGCCGTCACCGCAACCACCCCCGCCACCCGTCCGCCGACGGCCACGTCCCGGACGGGCGCGGTCCCGGTGACGGCCGCACTCGTCCTCCTCGTCGTCGTCCTCGCGGTCGTGGACATCACCCAGGGCACGGCCGCCGTCGGCGCCCCCGAGGTCTGGAAGGCGCTCACCGGCCGGGCCGACCCGGCCGACGCCTCCGTCGTCATCGCCTCCCGGCTGCCCCGGATGACCGCCGGGCTGCTCGTCGGCGCCGTCCTCGGCATGGCCGGCGCCGCCCTCCAGGCCGTCAGCCGCAACGTCCTCGCCTCACCCGACACCCTCGCCGTCAACGCCGGCTCCTACTTCGCCCTCGGCCTCACCGCCGCCACCGGCGTCTCGCTGCCCCTGCTCGCCTCCTCCGGGGTCGCCTTCGCCGGCGGCCTCGCGGCGGCCGCGGTCGTCCTCGGCCTCTCCGGCCTCGGCACCGGCACCGTCCGGCTCGTCCTCGCGGGCAGCGCCCTCACGCTCGGCCTCACCGCCGTCACCGAAGGCCTGCTCCTGCTGTTCCCCCAGCAGACCGAGGGCATCTACCAGTGGAACCAGGGCAGCATCGCCCAGAACGGTTTCGACGGCGTCCTCCAGACGGCACCCATCGCCGTCGTCGGCCTCGTCGGACTGCTGCTCCTCGCCCGCCGCGTCGACGCCCTCGCCCTCGGCGACGACGCCGCCCGAGGCCTCGGCGTCCCCGTCCGCGCCACCCGCGTCACCGCCGTCGTGCTCGCCGCCCTGCTGTCCACGACCGCGGTCACCCTCGCCGGACCCATCGGCTTCGTCGGACTGTGCGCCCCCGCCCTCGTCCGCCCCCTCGCCCGCCGCTTCCGCGCCTTCACCCGCACCAGGGGCGCCCTGCCCGTCGCCGGGCTCACCGGAGCCGCCCTGGTCCTGGGCGCCGACGTCCTGCTCCGCGCCGTCGTACCGTCCGACGTGGCGGTCGGTGTGCCCACCGGAGTCGTCACCAGCGTCGTCGGCGCCGTCTTCCTGATCGTCATGGCCACCCGTGCCAGGGACACGGCCGGGGCCGCTGCCCCCGACCGGCTGCGCATCAGGAGCCGGTCCGTCTTCCTCGTGACCACCGGCGTCCTCCTCGTCCTCCTCGTCGGCGTCGCCGTCGCCGCGGTCCTCCTCGGCGACACCAAGCTGCTGCTCGGCGACGTGCTGAACTGGATCCAGGGAAACGCCGGCCGGACCACCACCTTCGTCCTCGACACCCGGGTGCCCCGCGTGCTCGCCGCCCTTCTCGCGGGCGCCGCCCTCGCCCTCGCCGGAACGCTCGTCCAGGCCGTGACCCGCAACCCCCTCGCCGAACCCAGCATTCTCGGCGTCTCCGGCGGAGCCGCCCTCGGCGCCGTCCTCCTCGTGACGACGGTGACCAGCGCCGGGTCGTGGAGCGTGGCCGGCGCGGCGTTCGCGGGCGCCGCCCTCAGCGCCGTCCTCGTCTTCGGCCTCGCCGCGCGGGGCGGGTTCCAGCAGAACCGGCTCGTCCTCGTCGGATTCGGCGCCGCCACCGGTGCGGCGGCCCTCATCAGCCTCCTCGTCATCCTCACCGACCCGTTCAACGCGACGAAGGCCCTCACCTGGCTGTCCGGCTCCACCTACGGACGGACGCTGCCCGACGTCCTGCCCCTCGCCGCGGTCCTCGCCGTGGGCGCGACCCTCGCGGCCGTCCGTCGCACCGAACTCGACCTGGTCTCGCTCGACGAGGACACCCCGCGGCTGCTCGGACTGCGGCTGGGACGCGGCCGCCTCGGCTTCCTCGTCCTCGCCGTCCTGCTCACGGCCACCGCCGTCGCCGCCGCCGGCACGATCGGCTTCGTGGGACTCGTCGCGCCGCACGCGGCCCGCGCCCTGGTGGGCCGCCCCCACGCGCGCGTGGTGCCCGTCGCGGTGCTCCTCGGCGCGGTCCTCGTCTGCACCGCCGACCTGGTGGGGCGGACGGTGATCGCACCGGCGCAGCTCGGCGCGGGCCTGATGACCGCCGTCATCGGCACCCCGTACTTCCTCCATCTCCTGGTCCGCAGCCGGGGCGGCCGTGGCTGACCTTTCGTGCGGGGACGGCGCGGCCTGCACAATACGAGGCGTGACCGATGACGATCCGTACCTGTGGCTGGAAGACATCTCGGGCGAGGCCGCCCTCGCGTGGGTGAGCGAGCGGAACGCCGAGACCGCGCGAGCGGTCGCGGGGGACGCCGGGTTCGGGGCGCTGAGGACGCGCCTGCGGGAGGTCCTCGACGCCTCCGACCGGATCCCCTACACCGTGCGGCGCGGGGCGTACCTCTACAACTTCTGGCGGGACGCCGAGCACGTGCGCGGGGTGTGGCGGCGCACGACCCCGGAGCGGTACCGGGAGGAGTCACCCGAGTGGGAGATCCTCCTCGACGTCGACGCCCTGGCCGCCGCCGAGGGCGAGAAGTGGGTGTGGGACGGGGCGCGGGTCCGGCGTCCGGCGTACGACCGGGCTCTCGTGCGGCTCTCGCGGGACGGCGGGGACGCTGTCGTGGTGCGCGAGTTCGACCTCACGACCGGCGAGTTCGTCGAGGACGGCTTCCGGCTGCCGGAGGCCAAGACGCGCATCGGCTGGGTCGACGCCGACACCGTCCTCGTCGGTACGGACCTCGGGCCGGGCTCGCTGACCGACTCCGGCTATCCGCGCACCGTCCGCCGATGGCGGCGCGGAACCCCCGTGGAGGCCGCCGAACTCGTCTACGAGGCCGAGCAGGGCGACGTGGCCGCCTGGGGGTACCGGGACGCCACGCCCGGGTACGAGCGTGAGTTCGTCGGGCGCTCGCAGGACTTCTTCCGCAGCGAGACGTACCTCCTGCGGCCCGACGGCACCCGCGTACGGATCGACGTGCCCGACGACGCCGACGCCTACGCCCACCGGCGCCACCTGATCGTCACCCTGAAGTCCGCGTGGCTCGGGCAGCCGACGGGCTCGCTCCTCGCGTTCGACTTCGACGCGTTCCTGGCCGGCGACCGCACCCCCGAGGTGCTCTTCACCCCCGACCGGCGGACCGCGCTCGCCGGGCACAGCTGGACCCGCAACCACCTGATCCTGGAGACGATGCGGGACGTCAGCGCCCGCATCGAGGTCCTCACCCCCGCCGCCGACGGAACCTGGTCGCGCGAACCGCTCGTCGGAGTCCCGGAACTGTCCGCCGTCAGCGTCGTCGACACCGACCCCGACGTGTCCGACGAGTACGTCCTCGACGTGTCCGGGTTCCTCCAGCCCTCCACCCTCCACCTGGGCCGGATCGGAGCCGGCTCGGAGGTGCTCAAGCAGGCCCCGCACCGCTTCGACCCCACCGGGCTCACGGTCGCCCAGCACTTCGCGACCTCCCGCGACGGCACACGCGTGCCGTACTTCGTCATCGGCCCCGACCGCACCACCAGCGGCCCCGGCCTCACCCTCCTCTACGGCTACGGCGGCTTCGAGGTCTCCCTCACGCCCTACTACGGCGCCGTGACGGGCCGGGCCTGGCTGGAGCGCGGCGGCACCCACGTCATCGCGAACATCCGCGGCGGCGGCGAATACGGCCCCGACTGGCACCAGGCCGCACTCGGCGCCGAACGGCCCCGGGCTTTCGAGGACTTCGCGGCCGTCGCCCAGGACCTCGTCGCACGGGGGATCACCACCCCCGCCATGCTCGGCGCGTCGGGCGGCAGCAACGGCGGGCTGCTCATGGGCGCCATGCTCACCCGCCACCCCGAGCTGTTCGGCGCGATCGTCGCCCAGGTGCCGCTCCTCGACATGACCCGCTTCCACAAGCTCCTCGCGGGCGCGTCCTGGATCGCCGAGTACGGCGACCCCGACGACGAGGCCGACCTGCCCCACCTGCGGGCCATCTCCCCGTACCACCGGATCACCGCGGACCGGGACTACCCCCCGGTCCTCCTGATGACCTCGACCCGCGACGACCGCGTCCACCCCGGCCACGCCCGCAAGACCGCGGCGCGGCTGAGGGAACTCGGCCACCGGGTCCTGTTCCACGAGAACACCGGCGGCGGCCACGCGGGCGCGGGCGACAACGAACAGGCCGCCCACAACAGCGCGCTCGTCCACACCTACCTGTGGCAGCAGCTGACCGGCACCGCACCGGCGCCCACGCAGGCCCACGTCGCGGAGGTCCCGCCGCCGGCCGCCCCCGCCGACGGCACGCCCGTCACAGCCATCCCGCGCGCTGCGCCTGCAGCGCCATCTGGAACCGGCTCGTAGCACCCAGCCGCGCCATCAGGACCTGCACCCGCCGGAAGAGGGTGCGGCGGCTGACCCCGATCTCCCGGGCGATGACGTCGTCGGCCGCCCCGGCCGCGAGCAGCCGGAGCAGCCGGCGGTCCGCCGGACGCAGACCCGCGGGACGCGGCGAACGGCCGTGGAACGGCAGCGCGTTCTGCCACGCCTGCTCGAACAGGGCCACGAGCGCCGAGAGGAGCCCGCACGGCTGCACGACCAGCATCGTGTTGTACACGTCCGTCTCCCTGATCGACAGGGAGACCAGCGCGTACGCGTCGTCGATGATCACCAGCTTGACCGGAACCGACGGCAGGACCCGCGCCTGCTCGCCCGCCTCGATACAGGGCTCGATGGAGTTCTCCAGCTGCCCCGGATGCTCCAGGGACTCCCGCGAGTACACGACCCGCTGGGTCACCCCCCGGGCCAGCGTGGCCAGCGCGTCGTCGGTGGCGCCTTCGAGGGGGAAGTACGGCGGCGAGTCGAACTGCCGGATCTGCTCGCGGGCACTGGCCCAGGCCTGACGCATCCGGAGACCGATCGCGTCCCCGGTGACGACCTCCACGAGACGGTCGTCGTACGCGGCGAGACGCTGCCGCCGGAACGACTCGAACGCGCCCCCGACGGTGATCCGGGACTCGTCGATCTCGGCCGCCCGGTGCCGGCCGAGGATCTCCAGGCCCGCGGCCGGCGGGACCGGCGCCACCACGTCCGCGCCGTCCCCGGCCCCGCTCGCCAGGCCCGAGTCGATCAGCTCCCCGTACGCCGCCGAGAACGCCCCGTCCTCCAGGCCGGCCGCCGACCTGATCGCGCCCAGCGGCGCCGGGCCCCGTTCCAGCAGCTCCAGATAGACCCGTACGGCCTCCTCACCGATCCCCAGGACCCGCAGGGCCCGCGTGAGCTTCTGATTCGCCATGGACCGCATTATCAACCCGCCATCCACGGCGGTGTCCGATCCGTGCCAGTGGCCGATCCGGGCACCCGGCGTGCGCCGGGCGCAGTACCTTCCGGGAGCCGCCGAGGCCGTCGGCGGACGACGAACTCCCGAACACACCCGGAAACTCACACGGAAGAAGGTGCAGGACGTGGCGAAGGGTCGCAAGAACGGCCTCTACGGAGGCGTGTCCGAGGAACTCTCCGCGCTGATGAGGACGGGATGGGCGGACACCGAGCGGCACGGCCTCGATCCCGACGAGCAGGCCCCCTACGCGGCCCGCCGCCGCGCCGCCCTGTCCGCGCGCTTCCCCGGCGAACGCCTCGTGGTCCCGTCGGGCAACCTCAAGACCCGCTCCAACGACGACACCTACCCGTTCCGCCCGTACTCCGGCTACGTCCACATGACCGGGGACCAGGCACGCGACGGCGCCCTCGTCCTCGAACCCCGCGCCGACGGCGGCCACGACGCCTACTGCTACCAGCTGCCCCGCGACAGCAGGAACGACGACGAGTTCTGGACGGGCAACACGGCGGAGTTGTGGATGGGCAGGCGCCGGTCCCTCGCGGAGGCGGAACGGGTCCTCGGGCTGCCCTGCCGGGACGTCCGCACCGCCGCCGAGGACCTCGCCGCCGGCTCCGGCGTGCCGACCCGGATCGTCCGCGGCCACGATCCGGCCCTCGAAGCCGCCGTCACCACGGACGAGCGGCGCGACGACGAACTGGAGGAGGCGCTCAGCGAACTGCGGCTCGTCAAGGACGCATGGGAACTGGGCGAGATGCGCAAGGCGGTCGACTCGACCGTGCGTGGCTTCACCGACTGCGTCGGCGAACTGTCCCGGGCGATCGCCTCGTCCGAGCGGTGGATCGAGGGCACGTTCTTCCGCCGGGCACGCCTGGAGGGCAACGACGTCGGCTACGGCACCATCTGCGCCGCCGGCGAGCACGCCACGATCATGCACTGGACGGACAACGACGGCCCGGTGCGGCCCGGCGAACTGCTCCTGCTCGACGCCGGCGTGGAGACCCGCTCCCTCTACACCGCCGACGTCACCCGCACCCTCCCCGTCAGCGGCGTCTTCACCCCGGTCCAGCGCCAGGTGTACGACGCGGTGTACGAGGCGCAGGAGGCGGGCATGGCCGCGGTCAAGCCCGGCGCGCTCTTCCGCGACTTCCACGAGGCGGCCCAGCGCCGTCTGACGGCGCGGCTCGTCGAGTGGGGCTTCATCGAGGGGCCCGTCGACCGCGCGTACGACCTCGGTCTCCAGCGCCGCTTCACCATGGCCGGAACCGGGCACATGCTCGGCCTGGACGTCCACGACTGCGCGCACGCGCGCACCGGGGAGCACGTCGACGGCGTCCTCGAAGCGGGCATGGTGCTCACCGTCGAGCCGGGTCTGTACTTCCAGCCCGACGACCTGACCGTGCCCGAGGAGTGGCGCGGCATCGGCGTCCGGATCGAGGACGACCTCGTGGTCACCGACGAGGGCCACGAGAACCTGTCGGCGGGCCTGCCCCGCTCCTCGGCCGAGGTCGAGGCGTGGATGGCGCGCGTCGCGGGCTGATCCGGGGGTTCCCGGGGACCTCGGGCAGGCGGCCTCCGCGTCTCACCCGTCGCCGCCGAGGTCCCCGTACAGGGTGAAGAGGCGGGGGAGCGGCGGGCCGGAGTCCGGCGCGGGGCGGTGCGCGAGTGACACCCAGGCGGTGGCGGTGAGTTCACGCGCCCGGCCACCGGGCCACGGCCGGGGCAGCAGCTCCGGGGGCAGCAGCGGGTCGGGTCGCATGGCGTACGTGAAGGCGGCGGCGAGCTGGACCGCGAGCGTCAGCCGCTCGGCGTCCGTCGGGGCCTCCGGGCGGGCGAGGCGGTCCAGGCAGGAGCGGGCGAAGGCGGCCAGCTCCTCGTGGCGGGCGGCGATCTCGTCCAGGGACCAGAGGGCGGCGGCCAGGTCCCGCGGCGCGGCGGCCTCCCCGACCCGGAGGTCCGTGCTGGTGAGGGAGGTGACCTGAGCGGCGACGCCGAGGTGGCGGGCGTGCGCCTCGACGAGCGGCTCGATCGGGTTGGCGGCCACGTACAGACCGCCCTGGACGGGGGCCGCGCCGAGCCCGACGAGGGTGTCGCGGAGCGCGTCGCGGGCGGCCCGCGCTGACTCGGGGACGGCGAAGGCGAAGAGGTGCCAGACGCCGTCCCACGGGGCGAGGCCCCGGTCCTGGCGGTAGGCGAAGCGGACGTGGGCGGCGTCGGGGGCGAGGGAGCCGCTGGGGTCGGCGACCGCGCGGAGTACGGCCTTGCGCCCCCGCCCCTCGTGGGTGAAGCGCCCTTCCGCGACGAGCCGCTTGACGCAGAGCCGGACCTGCTGGTCGGTCATCGCCAGCAGCCCGGCGACGGCGTAGAGCTCCCCGGCGTCGACGGTGCCGTCCTCCCGGACCAGGGCGTGCACGAGGGTACGGGTGGGGATCGGGTTCCAGGGGGTGGCTGGGGCCTCGGGGACCTCGGGGGAGTCGGCGGGCTTCACGAGGCCTCCCCTCCGGGGCGGGGGTCGGAGCCGGCCGTCGTGGCGGTGTGGGGATCGGACGTCGTGACGGGGTCGGAGTCGGCCGCCGTGACGGGGGTGGCGTCGGCCGGTGTGAGGGGGGTGCCGTCGGCCGGTGTGATGGGCCTGTGCATCGTCGTGACGGCGCCGAAGCCCATCAGGCCGCGTAGGTACGGGGTGTTCTCGGTGCGGACGGCGGTGAAGCCGTGCCGCTCGTACAGGGCGCGGGCCCGCGGGTTGACGTCGATGACGTCGAGCCGGACGCGACGGCAGCCCGCCTCGGCGGCGACGGCCGCGATCTCGCCCAGCAGCCGGGCGCCGATGCCCGCCCCCCGGTGCTCGGCGGCGACGGCGATGCCGTCCATCACGAGTTCCTCGGCCGCGGGGCGCCGCTCCAGGAGGGCGAGGACGGCGAGGCGGGGCAGCCCGCGCAGCACCCCGTACGCCGCGAGGAGATCCCCCGCACCGCCGCCGGTGAGCCCGCGTCCGCCGAGGTGGTAACCCGCAACCCCCGCCACCTCGCCGTCGACGAATGCGGTGACGCCCCGGTCGTGGTGGAGGTGGGCCGCGAGGAAGGCCCGTGCCTTGTCGGGCGGGTTCAGGGCGGCGCCGAGCTTCCGCCCGAACGCCTCCCAGTAGAGCGCGGCGACCCGCGCCTCGCTTCCCTCGGGCACGCCTCTGCGCACCACGGGCCGCGTGTCCATCGGCACCTCCTTCTCGTGACGGCCCCCGCCGCCGTGGCCGGGAATGACGCTTGTGCTATCGATACTAGTACGTTCATTCTCGGTACGGGCGTTCTCAAAGCGATAGTTCTCAAGGGGATGGTCATGAAGTACGTCATGAGGCAGGCCGCGCGGCAGGTCGGGAGGCCGCGGGCCGTAGGGGAGCAGGGCCCCGACGGGCCGGCGGCGGTCCGCGCGGGGGAGCGGCTCGCGCACGTCGACGCCCTGCGCGGATTCGCCCTGCTGGGTATCCTCGTCGTCAACATCGGTTTCATGGCGTCGACTTATCACGGCTCCGGCCTGGAGGACCCCCGCTTCGGCGCGCCCCTCGACGGGGCCGTCCGCTGGGTGGTCGCGGTGTTCTTCGAGGCCAAGTTCTTCCTGCTGTTCTCGTTCCTCTTCGGCTACGGCTTCACCCTCCAGCTCGCCTCCGCCGAGCGGAGCGGCTCCCGTTTCGTCCCGCGCTTCCTGCGGCGCCTCGCGGGCCTGTTCGTCCTCGGTCTCCTGCACGCGGTCCTGCTGTTCACCGGCGACATCCTCGCCACGTACGCCGTCCTCGGTCTGGTCCTGCTCGCCGCGCGCCGGATCCGCCCCCGAACCGCCGTTCGTACCGCCGTGATCCTCTTCGCCGTGACCGCCGCCGCGTATCTCCTCCTCGCGGGGGGCGTGCATCTGACGGGCGGCGAGGCGGGAGTGGAGCCGGGAGCGGCGGCCGAGGCCGAGCGGGCCGCGGCGGAGCTGCGCGGCGGCCCCGGTTCCGTGATCGGGGAGAACCTGGCGCAGCTGCCCGACATGGCGTTCCTGCTCGTCTTCTTCCAGGCCCCGTCCGCCCTCGCCGCCTTCTTCCTCGGTCTCGCCGCGGGGCGGGGACGGGCGCTCGCGGATCTCGCCCGGCAGCGCACGGTCCTGGCCCGGCTCCAGTGGGCGGGCTTCACGGTCGGGCTCCTCGGTGCCCTCGTGTACGCCCACGCGAACCTGGTGCACCCCGGAGGCCCGTACCAGCTCCTCGCCCTGGGGATCGACGTCGTCACGGCGCCGTTGCTCGCCGCCGCGTACGCCGCCACCGTGCTCCGGCTCGCCCAGGGGCGGTTCGGGCGGAGGACGGTGGCCGTGCTCGGGCCGGTGGGCAGCATGACCCTGACCGGTTACCTCACCCAGTCCCTCGTCGGCGCCCTGCTGTTCACGGGGTACGGGACGGCTCTCGTGGGCCATATGCCGCCGTCGGCGGTCCTGGCCCTCGCCCTCGCGCTGTTCACCGCGCAGGTGGTGGTGAGCCGGTGGTGGCTCCGGCGCCATCGGTACGGCCCGGCGGAGTGGGTGCTGCGGGCGTGGACGACGCTGACCCGGCCGCCCCTTCGACGTGCGGCGACGCCCGAGGGGTGAGCGGGGGCGGGGTCGTGCGCCGGTGGAGGGTCGATCGGTCACTGGACGCGGCGCGGGCGATGCGGTTAGCTGCCCCTGCACCTATTCAACGAATTGACTATGGAGCTGTCTGATGCATCCGTTCCGCAAGGCCGTCGAGACCCAGGACCACGACGCCATCGAGGCGATGCTCGCCGAGGACGTCGTCTTCACCAGTCCGGTCGCCTTCCGGCCGTACCCCGGCAAGGCCATCACCGCCGCGATCCTGCGCGGGGTCATCCGGGTCTTCACCGACTTCCGGTACGTCCGCGAGATCGCGAGCGCGGACGGCCGGGACCACGCCCTCGTCTTCGTCGCGAAGGTCGGCGACAAGGAGATCAACGGCTGCGACTTCCTCCACTTCGACGAGGAGGGCAGGATCGACGACTTCACCGTCATGGTCCGACCCCTCTCCGCGGCGCAGGCGCTTGCCGCCGCGATGGGCGCCCAGTTCGACCGCATCGAGGCCGAGGCGCGCGCGACGGCCGGGGGAGGGGAGTCCGGGGGAGCGGAGCTCGGGGGAGCGGAGCCCGGTCACGAGAGGTGAGCGTGCGGGCGTCCCGCTCGCCCTCCCGTACGGATCCCGGTCGTACGGGCGAGACCGGGGTGGCTCGCGCTTTCACCGATTCAGGTGACAGAGGTCGAGGCGAAACGTCCCTCCCGGGAGAGAGACGGCCACGCTCGAAGCGACACATGGAGCCACCCTGTGGAGCGCCCGATGCAGCTGATCCCCCGTCATGACCCTTACCTCGTCGTCCGCTCGGCCGGCGGCCGCACCGTCGCCGCCCTCCGGGGCGAGCTGGACCTCGTCCTCGTACGGCATCTCCGGCCGGAGCTCGACGCCCTCGTCCGGGCGTCCGACGCCCTGACCGTGGACATCCGGCGCCTCACCTTCTGCGACGCCACCGGCCTCGGTCTCCTCGCACACTGCGCCGGGCGCACAGGGGAACGGGGCGCGCAGTGGAGGCTCGTCTGTGACCAGCCGAAGATCCTCCGGCTCATCCGCCTGACCGCGCTGGGCGACCTGCTGCGCCCGGAGCCGGGGCGGCCGGACGAGCCGGCCGACGAGCGGCCCGACGAACCACTCCTCGACGACGTCGCTCCGTCGGCGCCGACCGGCTTACGGCTGTCCGCATACACTCCCGTGCATGGCATGCCGCATCAGTGAACTGGTCATCGACTGCGCCGACCCCGAACGGCTCGCCGCATTCTGGAGCGAGGTCCTCGGCTACGTCGAACTGGGCAGGGAGGACGACGGCAGCATCGAGATCGGGCCGCCCGACGCCGGCTTCGGCGGCCCGCAGCCCACGCTCGTCCTCAGCCCCAGCAACGACCCGCGCACCGGGAAGCTCCCCCTGCACGTCGACGTCAGTCCCACCGACCGCGACCAGGACGCCGAGCTGGAGCGTCTGCTCGCCCTCGGCGCGAAGCCGGCCGACGTCGGCCAGAAGGGCACCGAGAACTGGCACGTCCTGGCCGACCCCGAGGGCAACGAGTTCTGCCTCCTGCGCACCCGGCTCCAGCCCCTCTGACCGGGCGGTAGGCGTGTCGGCGGCGGAGCCCGCCGCGTAGACCGCCCCGGCCCGCTCTCTCCCGGGTGACGTCGGCGCCATCTTCCCGCGCCGCCTCCCACGGGTGAAATGCCGTGGCCGTGAGGGGGGTTGACGGTGATGATGGTGGGATGGACCAGCATCGTGGCACCGACCCGCACCCCGTCGACGCCCTCATCGTCGTGGACGTGCAGGCGGCCTTCGTCGGCGGGGACGGCGCCGTACCCGGGGCCGCCCGGCTCGTCGACCGCACGGCCGACCTCATCGCGCGGGCCCGGCAGGGCGGCGCGCTCGTCGTCCACCTCCAGAACGACGGACCGCCCGGCGCGGAGGACGAACCCCACACGCCAGGCTGGGAGCTCCACCACCCCGTCCGGCACGCGCCGACGGAGATGGTCATCCGCAAGCCGTACGACGACGGCTTCCGCGAGACCCCGCTCGGTGACGTCCTCGCCGACGCGGGGGTGCGGGCGGTCGCCGTCTGCGGCGTGATGTCCGAGATGTGCGTCCAGGCGACGGCCCGTACGGCCCTGGACCGCGGCTACCGCGTGGTCGTGCCGCACGACGCCCACGCGACCCAGGACGTCCCGGCCGCGCCCGGGATCTGCGGGGTCGTACCGGCCGCCACGGTCTCCCGGGTCGCGGCCTACGCCCTCGGGAGCGACGCGGAGGTGACGTCGGCGGCCGCCGACGTCACCTTCACGGCGCCCGCCCCGGCCACCGACGTCACTCTCACGGCGCCCGCCCCGGCCGCTGACGTCAGCTCTACGGCGCCCGCCCCGGCCGACGGCGTCACTCTCACGGCGCCCGCCCCGGCCGCCGACGTCAGCTCTACGGCGCCCGACCCGGCCACCGACGTCACTCTCACGGCTCCCCGGGCGGCCGGAAACATCGATCGGCCGCACTACGCAGCGCCCCCCGTCAGGTACTCGGCTAGGGTGATTCGATAGGGAATGCGCCCCCAGGGGCCGGGCCGATGCGTAGGTCGATGCGTTGGAGACTCACCAGTCGTCGAGCAGGGTTCCGCAGCCGCCCCGGGCGGCCGTCGGGGACGCGGGCGTGCTCCGCGAGCTGCTGCCGATCGCCCTGTGGCGCGAGGACGCCGACGGTCACATCGTCGAATGGTCGCTCGCCGCACAGGATCTCCTCGGCCACCGCCCCGAGCACGTCCTCGGACGGCTCGCCACCCCGCTTCTCGTCCCGGACGCCAACCGGGAGCTCGCCGACCGGCTCACCCACCGCGTCCAGGCGGGGGAGACCATGGTCGGCACGCTTCCCGTCCGCCACCGCGACGGCCACACGGTCGCCATGGAGATGTGGATCGTGCCCGCGGCCGACCCGACCGGCCGGGCGGGGGCGATGCTCATCGCGGTCGAGACGTCCGAGGTCCTGCGCATGCGGGAGAACCTGGCGGCGATGGAGAGCCTCTTCACCCAGTCCCCGATCGGTCTCGCCCTGCTCGGTCCCGACCTGCGGTTCCTCCGCGTCAACGACGCGCTCGCCCGGATGAACGGAGTGACGGCGGCCGAGCACGTCGGCCGCCGCCTCACCGAGGTCGTGCCCGGCGTCAACGCCGACTCGCTGGAGTCCCTGATGCGCCAGGTCCTCCACAGCGGGAGCGCCGTCGTCGACGCCCGCCGGGTCGGCCGTACTCCCGCCGACCCCGACCGGGACCACATCTGGTCCTGCTCGTACGCCCCCCTGATCGACCGCACCGACCGCCGGTCCCTGGGGCTGATCGCCTCCCTCGTCGACATCACCGAGCACCAGGAGGCCCACACCGAGGTCGAGCGGGCCCGGCACCGCTTCGCCCTGCTCGCGGAGGCGGGGGCCCGGATCGGCACCACCCTGGACCTCAAGCAGACGGCGGAGGAGGCGGTACGCTTCCTCGTGCCGCAGCTGGCCGACTCGGCGGACGTGCAGATGCTGGAGTCGGTCCTCGAACCGGACGACCCGGCGGCCTCCACGCGGGGGGTGCTGCGGCGGCTCGCGGCCCGCTTCCCCGACCCCACCGCCCCCACGGCGCTGCTCGCCCCGGGGCAGACCTTCCAGATCCCGCTGGACTCCGTGTACGAGCAGGTCGTCGCCCGTGGCCGGCCCACCAACCTCTACACGTCCGACATCCCGGCGCTCTTCACCGACCCGCTTACCGAGGCGCTCCGCACCTACCTCGGCGCCCGCATCGGTTCGGCGCGGCTGGTGCCCCTCGTGGCCAGGGGCCAGGTGCTCGGCGCGGTCACGGTCACCCGGCTGCGGACCCGTGAACCCTTCGACGCGCAGGACTGCGTCCTCATCGACGAGGTCGTGGCCCGCGCCGCCCTCAACATCGACAACGCCCGCCTCTACACCACCCAGCGCGAGGCGGCCCTCACCCTCCAGCGGAGCCTCACCAACAGCGCGCTCCCCGACGTCACCGGGCTCGAACTCACCGGCCGCTACCTGCCCGCCAGCTCCCATGACGTCGGCGGCGACTGGTACGACGTCATCGCCCTGCCGGGCGGCCGGACGGGGCTGGTCATCGGTGACGTCATGGGGCACGGCATCCACGCGGCGGCCGTCATGGGCCAGTTGCGCACGGCGGTACGGACCCTGGCCCGCCACGACATCCCGCCGGCGCGGATGCTCAGCTCCCTCGACGCCGTCGTCGCCGACCTCGGCGAGGACACCATGGCGACCTGCGTGTACGCCGTCCACGACCCGGCGACCGGCGGATGGGTCATCGCCCGGGCCGGCCATCCGCCGCCGGCCGTGGCGACCCCGGACGGCACCATCACCTTCCTCGACGGACCGCCGGGAACCCCGCTGGGCACCGGCGCCCACGACTTCGGTACGGAGAAGGTCTCCCTGCCGGCGGGCGGGCTCCTCGTGCTCTACACGGACGGCCTCATCGAGGCGCGCGACCGCGACCTCGACGAGGGGATGCGGCAGCTCGCCCGGGCTCTCCGGCACTTCGACCGCCCCCTGGACACCCTGTGCGACGAGATCCTGGACCAGCTCCTCGAAGGTCCCGCGCAGGACGACGTGGCGATGCTGCTGGCCCGCGTCACCCGCTGACCCGGGACCCGAGCTCCCAGCTCGTACGACGAACCCCTCCGGCACCCGTACGCCCGCTCACAGCGGAACGACGGTCACCTCCGTCGCCTTGACGCCCGTCCAGACCGGCACCCCGTCCGCGAGGCCCAGTTCGGCGGCCGCCTGCGGGGTGATCTCGGCGACGAGCGCAGGGGCCAGGTCCGAGGTGACGAGGACCCGGAGCCTGCTGCCGCTCGCGGTGATCTCGCGTACGGTCCCCGGCCAGACGTTACGGGGGCTGCCGCCAGGCCGCTCGCGGTGGACGGCCACCGCCTCGGGCGCGATGATCGCCAGGGAGGGCGTACCCGGCGGGGGTTGCTCGGCGGTGATGAGCGTGCCGCCCCCGTCGAGATCGAGGCCGTCGGCCGTGGCGGTACCGGGCCAGGCGTTGCGGCCGAGCATGCGGGCGACCCACGGCGAGCGGGGATGACGGGAGACCTCGGCGGGCGAGGCGTCCTGGAGCGGCCGGCCGTCCTGGAGGACGAGGACGCGGTCGGCGAGGGACACGGCTTCGACCGGGTCGTGGGTGACGATCAGGCAGACGCCGCCGAAACCGGCGAGGTGGCGGCGCAGGGTGTGCCGGACGTGGGCCCGGGTGGTCTGGTCGAGGGCGGCGAGCGGCTCGTCGAGGAGCAGCAGTCGGGGCCGCGCGGCGAGCGCCCGCGCGAGGGCGACCCGCTGGGCCTGCCCGCCGGACAGCTGCGCGGGGCGACGGTGGGCCAGATGGCCGACGCCGAGGCGGTCGAGCCAGCGCTGTGCCTCCCGGCGGGCGTCGGCGCGGGGCACTCCGCGCGCCCGCAGCCCGTACGCGGTGTTGGCGAGCGCGGACAGACGGGGGAACAGCGCGCCGTCCTGCGGGACCCACGCCACCTGACGGCGGTGCGGCGGCAGGTCGGTGACGTCGGTGCCGCCGAGCCGCAGCACGGCGTGGGCCCGGGGGGTGAGCCCGAGGAGCGCACGGAGCAGGGTCGTCTTGCCGGCGCCGTTGGGGCCGACGACGGCGATGGTGGTGCCGGGCTCGGCGGAAAGGACCAGCTCGGTGAAACCGTCGACCTCCGCGTGCAGCGCCCAGCGTCCGCCCGCGCCGGGGGCCCCGTCCTCCGGGTGGGTGGCCTCTTCGGGGGGCGGGGCCGCCGGGTCGGAGACCTCCTCCACCGGCGCGTCGGGCGAGCGGGTACGGCCCGTGGCGGCCGGCGTGCCGGTCCAGTTGCCGCGCAGCGCGAGGAGCACGGCCATCGCGATGGCGAGCAACAGCAGCGAGACGGAGGTGGCGGCCTCCGGTTCCTCCTGGAGCAGCAGGTACACCTGGAGCGGGAGGGTCTGGGTGGTGCCGGGCAGGTTCCCGGCGAAGGTGATCGTGGCGCCGAACTCACCGAGCGCCCGCGCCCAGGTCAGCGCGGCACCGGCCAGCAGCCCGGGGGCGACCATCGGCAGGGTGACGGTGAAGAACACCCGGACGGGTGAGGCACCAAGCGACGCCGCCGTCTCCTCGTACCAGGGGCGCAGACCGGCCAGCGCGCCCTCCAGGCTGATGACGAGGAACGGCATGGAGACGAAGGTCGCGGCGACCACCGCGCCGGAGGTGTGGAAGGGCAGCGTCACCCCGAAGGTGCTCTCGAGCCAGGGGCCGAGGAGACCGCGACGCCCGAAGGCGAGCAGCAGCGCCACGCCGCCGACCGTCGGCGGCAGCACCATGGGCAGCAGGACGAGGGAGCGGACGACCGCCTTCCCGCGGAACGGCACCCGGGCGAGCAGCCAGGCCAGTGGCACCCCGAGCAGCAGCGAGAGACCGAGCGCCCAGAAGGAGACGACCAGGGACAGGGTGAGGGACTCGACGGTGGCGGGACCCGTCAGATGCGCGCCGAACGCCCCCCACTCGGTGCGGGCCAGGACCCCGACGAGCGGCAGCAGCAGGAACGCGACGGCGAGCAGCGCGGGCACGGCGAGGAGGAGCGGGGTGCGGGGACCGCGCCGGGTGGGCCGACCGTGGAGGCGTCTCATCGTTCGTTCCCGGTGTCGGAGTTGCGGAGAGGGGAGGGGAGGGGAGCCGGGCGTCCGCCGGCCGGTGGGGGCCACGCGGACGGCCCGGCCGCGTCCTTGGGGGCTACGGCTTCTGGAAGCCGGCGTCCTGGAAGATCTTCTGTGCCTGGGGCGAGGACAGCCAGGCGACGAAGGCCGCCGCGGCCACCGCGTTCTTCGAGTCCTTGATCGTGGCGGCCGGGTAGGCGGCGACGGTGTTCTGCGCGTCGGGGATCTCGACGGCGTCGACCTTGTCCTCGGCGCTCTCGGCGTCGGTCCTGTAGACGAGCCCGGCGTCGGCCTCGCCCAGTTCGACCTTGCTCAGGACGGCACGGACGTTGGGCTCCTGGGAGACCGGCTTCACCGTGATCTTCTGCGCGTCGAGGATCTTCGCGCTGTACTTGCCGACCGGGACCTCGGGGGCGGCGAGGACGACCTTGAGCTTGGTGTCCGCGAGGTCCTCCAGCGCGTCGATCCTGAACGGGTTGCCCTCGGCGGTGGCGATGACGAGCCGGTTCCTGGCGATGACGGTCGGGGTGCCGGTGTCGGCCTTCACCTTGTCCATGCTCGTGGTGTCGGCGGTGATCAGGGCGTCGGCGGGGGATCCCTGGGCGACCTGGGCGACGAGTTCCTGCGAGCCGGCGAAGGAGAAGGTGATGCCGGTACCGGGGTGGGCCTTCTCGTACGCGGCCCCCGCCGTCCTGAAGACGTCAGTGAGGGAGGCGGCTGCGAGCACCGTCAGACGGGCCGGGGGTGCCCCGGAGCCCGTGGAGCCGGTGCTGGGTCTCGCCGTGCCGTCCTGCGTGCCGTCGGCGCCGCAGGCGGACAGTGGCAGCAGCAGTCCGGCGGTGGCGGCGACGGCGAGGGCCCGACGGCCGACGAGGGTGCGGGGGTGAACCATGAGGCTGGGACTCCTGGGGCGTGGGACGGCGCTGCCGCCCGGACGGGAGGGAGCGGACCCGGAACGGGCGGGATCAGGTCCGGTCGATGTGCACGCTGGTCGACTTCACGCGGGCGGTGGCCTGCATGCCGACCTCCAGGCCAAGCTCCTCCACGGCCTCGCGGGTGAGGAGCGACACGAGCCGGTGCGGACCGGCCTGGATCTCCACCTGCGCGGCCACGTCACCGAGCTTGACCGCCGTGACGATGCCGGGGAAGGCGTTGCGCGCGGAGGTGTACGGCGTTTCCTCGTCGCCCGGGGTGTTCTGGGCGACTTCGACGGCGAAGGCGGCCAGGTCGCGGCCGTCGACGAGACGCCGGCCGTTCTCGTCGCGATGGGTCGCGACGCGGCCGGCGTCGGCCCAGCGGCGCGCGGTGTCGGGGCTCACGCCGAGCAGGCGCGCCGCCTGTCCGATGGTGTAGGACTGCATGTGCCACACGTTAGGCCGCGATGTCTCTCATCTGCAAGGAATCAGGGATCATCTCATCGCATCTGCCAACCTCGTTGGAGGAACCCCCAAGGGGGGCGATGAGCCCTACGGCCAGTTCTGGTCAATCGTGGTCAGAACCGGGTCCCTGTCCCCGTGGGTCGGGGTGCGCAACGCGCTCTCTCCTCGCGACCAGGCCTCCACGAGACGGCCGGCGAACCGGTCGTCCAGAAGGCAGGTCGCGGCGATGCCGAAGGTGACCTCGGACGCGAGTTCCGGCTCGTCCTCCAGGAGGCCGCCGATGACCTTCCGGCGTACCACCTGCTCGTGGACGGCGTCCGCCTCCACGTGTTCGTCGTAGAACCGCTCCGCCGCCGGCCCCGCCCCGGACCGGCGCAGAGCGGCGGCGAGCCGCGACGCTGCGGGAGACGAGGTGATCTCCACGACGGCGAAGTGGCCCACGAGGGCCCCGCGCAGCCGCCGGTGCAGACCGAAGAGCGACATCAGGTTCGAGGCGGCGAGCGTCTCGGCCCCCGCCAGGTCCACGTAGCGCCCGTACGCGGGGTCCAGGCCCAGGGCGGCCATGAGGTCGGCGTACAACCCGGCGTGCATCCGTTCCGCCCGCCCGCAGCCGTACTCGTCGTAGGCGACCGCCATCATGGCCGCCTTGGCGCGCCCCCGCAGCCTGGGAACGACCCAGAGCTGCGGATCGGTCTCCCTGAGCTGGGCGACGGAGCGGAGCACGGCGTGCTCGCGCAGCTGCCACGGCTCGCCCTCGGACACGAGGAAGCGGGCGACGCCGGTGCCCTCGACCGGCTCGACCAGGAGGGCGGCCAGTGCCTCGTCCACGTCCGGACGGTCGTGGCAGTCGTGCCGCAGCGCACTCTCGAACCGGCGCTCCAGGAGGGCGCGGACCGCGAGCAGGTCCGCGTCCCATTCGAGCGTCTCGGGAACCCCCTCGAAGCCCCGGTAGTGCTGCTCGTGACAGAGGTGGAGGGCGAGCTGGAGATCCTCGCCGTACGGGGAGCAGCGGGCGATCTCCGTCTCGCCGGGCAACTGCCCGCCGCCCCCGAGCAGCCGTCTTCGTACGGCGTACGACACGTCCCCGCGCGCCTCGGGCACGGGAGGCGCCGTCCCAGCCGCCGGGGGGACGACGGTCATGGCGTCCTGGCCTCCTCGGTCGGTTCGCCCGGCTCCGTGTCCTCCCGTCCGGACTCGTCCGCCCCGGTGCCGGAGGGGCGCGGCCCGCGCCCCGTCCCCGTCCGGGAGCCGCGCTTGAGGCGGGGGCGGTGGCTCGTGTCGCAGAACGGCGCCCGCAGGCTCCGCCGGCAGGTGCACAGGGCCATCATGGGGCGGTCGCAGTGGACCACCGACCCGTCCGGCATGACGATGTCCGCCGGGCCCTCCATCAGGAACGGGCCCTCGGCGAGGGGCTCGACACGTGGGACCGCCGAGCGGCGCCCGGCGGTCCCGTCGGGGGAGACGGACATCACGGCCTCCAGGAGCGGATCACCACGAGTTCCTCCGTGCGCGCGCCGAGCGGGATCAGCCCCTGGGCCGCCAACCAGCCCGACCGGGACGACAGCACCGGCCCGAAGGACTCCGTACGACGGTCCACGACACGGGCTTCGAGGCCGCGCCGCCGAAGGGCGTCCAGAGTGGCGTCGACGCCCGAGAGAGACGACTGGACGAGCAGCAGGACCCCGGAGGGCGTCAGGAGCCGGGGTGCCCGGGAACAGATCCGGTCGAGGAGCAGTCGGCCGTCGGTGCCGGCGTCCCAGCTCCTCCGCGCGCCCCGGGTGGGGACCTCGGGGTCCTCGCTGGGCACGTAGGGCGGATTCACCGTGACGAGGTCGAAGCGTTCGCCCGGAACCGCCGCGTCCAGGTCGCCGCGCAGCACCCGGATGCGACGGCGGTGCCGCAGGGCGTTGAGTCGTGCGGTGGTGATCGCGGAGCGCGAGATGTCGACGGCCGTGGCCCGGGCGCCGTGCCGGGAGGCGACGAGGGCGAGCGCGCCGGTTCCCGTGCACAGGTCGAGCGAGCGCGCGCCCGGCCGCAGCTCCTCGCGCCGTACGTGCGCCGCGAGCAGGCCGGTGTCCGTCTGGGGGGCGTACACCCCGGGAAGACGCCACACCCGTGGGATGTGCGCGGACGGCGCCGGGCCGTCCACCGGCGCGAGCGCTTCCCCCGCACCCGTCGTCAGTATCTTCATCTCCGGTTCTCCTCACTCCTCGGTCCGTCCGCGAGTACCCCTGACCTGCTCCCTCATGCCGAGTCCCGCCGCCCGAGCCGACGACGGCCGGGGAGGCATGAGGTGCGCTTCGTCGGGTACGCGCCGGTTGATCGTGAAACTGACCGTGACGACTGGAGGAGGAATCACCATGAGCAGGGTCGAGCAGACGATCGATGTGGATGTGCCGCTGAGCACCGCGTACAACCAGTGGACGCAGTTCGAGGAGTTCCCGAAGTTCATGGAGGGCGTCGAGGACGTCCGTCAGATCGACGACCGGCACTGTCACTGGCAGACCAAGGTGGCCGGTGTCCGGCGTGAGTTCGACACGGAGATCGTCGACCAGCTCCCGGACGAGCGCATCTCGTGGCGCACGGTCGCGGGCGACACCCAGCAGAAGGGTGTGGTCAGCTTCCAGCCGCTGGACGAGGGGCACACCCGGGTCCGGCTGGCGATGGACGTCGAGGCCGACGGCATGATGGAGAAGGTCGGAGAGGCGGTCGGCGTCCTCGACCGGCGGGTCAAGGGAGACCTGAAGCGGTTCAAGGGTTACATCGAGGAGCACGGCCACGAGTCCGGCGGCTGGCGCGGGCGCGTCCGCCCGGCGGACGCCGGGAAGAGCCCCATGGGCGGCGGCACGATGGACGACGGCCCCGGCCCGGTCCGACGGGAACCCGGATCGATGACCGACCCCGGGACGACGGGAACCACCGGAGCACCGGGAACGCCGGGATCGATGGGCACGCCCGGAACGATGGGTACGCCGGGCATGAGCGGCGGCACCCGTGACTCCCGGCCGCTCGGCCCCCGGCCCGACGACCCGGACTCCATCGACCGCATCTGAGGAACGGTGGTCACGGCCGCTCGAAGGGAACCCCGTACATGGACCGCGTCGCGCTCTTCGACGTCGACGGAACCCTCGTCGACTCCAACGCCCTGCACGTCGTCGCCTGGTGGGAGGCCCTGCGCCAGGGCGGACACCGCGTCCCCACGCACGCCGTCCACCGGGCGATCGGCCTGCCGGGAGAGGACCTCCTGGAGCACTTGCTCGGCCCCGACCGGGACCGCTCGCAGGACGAGCGCCTCAGCGGCGCCCACGACACCCTGTACGGCCCGTACTTCGAGCGGCTCGTCGCCTTCGACGGCGCCGCGGACCTGCTGCGGACCCTTGCGGGAAGCGGCTGGAAGGTCGTCCTTGTGACCTCGGCCAAGGACCGGGAGTTCGACGCGCTGCGCGCGGCCCTGGACGCGGACGACGTGATCACGGCCACGGCCACGGCCGACGACGTCGAACAGGGCAAGCCCGCCCCCGACCCGATCGAGCACGCCCTCTCCCTGGTGGGAGGGAGCGCGGACAGTGCCGTCTTCGTCGGGGACAGCGTGTGGGACATGAAGGCGGCCCGTAGCGCCGGCGTGGTCGGCGTCGGACTGCTGTGCGGCGGCCTCCCCCGGGAGGACCTGACGGCGGCGGGCGCCGCCGCCGTGTACGACGACCCCGCCGATCTCCTTTCCCGCCTCGGCACCGGCCCGTTCGCGACGGAGCGCACCGGCCCCACCGGCCCCTGGTAGAGCCGCCCCGCCCCGGCCGCCCGCCCCCCGGAGGAGCGCCCATGCGTGCAGACCGGAACTCGTACTGGATGGAGTCGGCGCCCCCGGGCGACCCCCACCCGCCCCTCGACCGCGACCTCCGCGCCGATGTCGTCGTGGTCGGGGCCGGGATCGCCGGCCTGTGCACCGCGCGCGCACTCGCCCATGCCGGACGTGACGTGGTGGTCCTCGAAGCCGGCCGGATCGCGGCCGGGGTCACCGGGCACACCACCGGCAAGCTGACGTCCCTCCACGGCCTGCGCTACGAACGCCTGCGCGGCCGCCAGGGCGCCGAGGCCGCGGCCCTCTACGCCGACGCGCAGGAGAACGCCCTACGCGAGGTCGTACGGCTGTGCGAGGAGCTGGGCGTCGACGCGGAGATCGAGCACCGCCCCGCGTACACCTACACGCTCGACGAGGAGTGTGCGGGGAGGATCAGGGCCGAGGCGGAGGCCGCGGCGGCGGCGGGCCTGGGGGCCACCACGGTGACCGACACCGGGCTGCCGTATCCCGTCGCCGCGGCCGTCCGGGTGGAGGACCAACTCCAGTTCCACCCCCGCCGGTTCCTCCTCGCTCTCGCGGACGACCTCGTCGCGCGCGGCGGTCGCATCCACGAGAACACGCGCGTCACCGGCCTCCACGAAGGCGCCGACTGCCGTCTCACGGTGGAGGGCGGACTCACGGTCCACGCGAGCGACGTCGTCCTCGCCACCCACTTCCCCCTCCGCTGCCACACCACCCTGCTGACACGGCTCTCACTGACACGCGAACTCGTCATCGCCGCCGCCGTCGAGGAGCGCCACGCCCCGTACGGGATGTACCTGACGCCCGAGCACGGCACCCGCTCGGTGCGCACCGCGCCCCTGGGCGACGGCAGACGGTTGCTGATCGTCGGCGGGGAGGCGTTCGAGCCGGGCGGCGGAGGGGTAAGCGCGCGGTACGAGCGCCTCGAAGCCTGGGCCCGCGCGCGGCTCCCGGGCTTCGCCGAGGCGCCGACGATCCACCGGTGGGCGGCCCAGGACGTCCACACCGACGACGGGATGCCCTGCATCGGCCATGAACACCCCGACACCGAACACGTCTACGTCGCCACCGGCTTCGGCGGATGGGGCCTCAGCAACGGGGTCGCCGCGGGACGGCTGCTCACCGCGCACCTCACCGGAGCGCCCCGCCCGGCCTGGACCGAGCTCGTCGACCCGCGCCGACGGCTTCCGGCCCGGGACGTTCCCGGGGTCGCACGGCACCAGGCCACCGTGGCACGCCACTTCGTGGCGGGCCTGCGGGCCGGTCGGCGCTGCACGCACATGGGATGCGAGCTGGGATTCGACGAGGCCGAACAGACCTGGGAGTGCCCCTGCCACGGCTCCCGCTTCGCACACGACGGGCGGGTGCTCCAGGGCCCGGCGACCCGCCCCCTCGACACGTGACCGGCGCCCGGCGGGACCAGGACGGAGAGACACCATGAGCACCGGAGAGAGCGAGTACCGGATCGCCCGGCTGAGGGACCGGCTCGCACGGGAGGAGGTGGCCGAACTCGGGGTACGGATCGAGGTGCGCGGGGCGGTCCTCCTCCTGACGGGAACCGTCCCCACCGCCGACCGCCGAGACGAGATCCTCCGGATCGCCCAGGAGGAGCTGACCGACATCCCGGTCCGCGCGGACCTCCAGGTCGTCTGCGCGGATCCGCCCGACCGACCCGAGGAGCTGCTGTGACATCGCCCGGCGAGCAGGACGACGTACCGGCCCGGAACGCCGGCGCACCGGCCCGGAACGACGACGGGCCGCCCCACCCCGACGGAGCCGTGGTCCGGGTGGCCGCGGTGGGTGACATCCACCTGGGCCCGGACTGCCGGGGCCTGCTGCGCCCCTCCTTCGAGACCCTCCACCACAGCGCGGACGTCCTCCTCCTCGCCGGGGACCTCACGCGCCACGGCACGGTCGCCGAGGCGGAGGTCGTCGCGGACGAGGTACGCGACCTGGGCGTCCCCGTCGTCGCCGTGCTCGGCAACCACGACTACCACTCCGAGCAGGAGACCGACGTCGCGCGCGTCCTGACCGACGCCGGGGTCACCGTCCTGGAGGGGGAGAGCGTGGTCCTGCCGGTGGGCGGCGGGAGGGTCGGCATCGCCGGGACGAAGGGCTTCTGCGGCGGTTTCGCGGGCCGCAGCGCCGGCGAGTTCGGCGAACGGGAGATGAAGGAGTTCGTCCGCACCAGCCGCCGGGGCGCCGACAGCCTGCGCCGGGCCCTCAGCGAACTGGACGCCGACGGCTGCGGTGCCCGGATCGCCCTCACCCATTTCGCCCCCGTCCCCGACACCCTCGCGGGTGAACCGGTGGAGATCTACCCCTTCCTCGGCAGCTACCTCCTCGCGGAGGCCATCGACGAGTCAGGGGCCGACCTCGCGGTGCACGGCCACGCCCACCTGGGCACGGAGCACGGCATGACGGCCGCGGGGGTACGCGTCCGGAACGTCGCCCAGCCCGTCATCCGACGGGCCTTCGCCCTTTACCACCTCCCCCTCGCCCCGACGGCCCCCGCGCCCGCGGCCGAGGTGACACGGACGCCAGGCTGAGCGTCCCCGCACATCTGTCCGGGCACGTCCGGTCGGCATCCGCCATGTTTCCGGTGGCCGCCACGGGCTAGACGCGTGGTGAACCAGAGCGGGCCGCCTCCACTTCCGGGGGCGGCCCCTGACCCGTGCCGTCCGGCACATGGGAGGAACGATGGACCAGTCACGTGTCCCGGTACCGGGGACTCGGCGCCGCAGCGACGGGGTGCACGGTCCGTCGCTGCCGGGCGGCGGCTCCGGCGACGGCGCGCTCGCCCCGGACGCGGCCGGTGCCGCCCTCCTTACGCTCCGTGTCGTGACGTCCCAGGGACCGATCGGGTGAGCGCGCCCGGCACCACGTCGACGGGCCGTCTCCTCCTCCCGTGGGATGCTCGTTCCATGACGGCCGAAGGAGCGCGAACCACCGCCCCCGTGGCGTGCGTCGTCCAGGAGCTGCTGGACGGCCTCCCGGGCTCGGTGACCTTCCTCGTCCCGCTCCACGGGGCGGACGGCGAGGTGGAGGACTTCCGGGTCGAGGCGGCCTCGCCCGACGCCGTGGACATCGCGGGCCGCAGAGGCAAGGAGCTGGTGGGAGTCAGCGTCGTCGAGACGTACCCGACCGTCCGGGGCACGGCCCTGTGGCGCGGATACCTCGAGGCGCTGGAGGGCGGCGGCCGCTACGACGGCGAGCCGTTCGTGTACGAGGAGGTGCTCGCGGGCAGTCCCCGCCGTTCCCGCTTCACCCTCCGCGCGGCCGCCTTCCGAGGAGGTCTCATCGTCTCCTGGGTGCGCCTCGACAGCGGGGAGCGCGGGCAGAGCCGCCTTGAGGTGATGCAGCGCCTGGAGAACATGGGCTGGGCGAGCTGGGACGTCGTCCGCTCCGCGGTCACCTGGTCGGAACACGTCTACGACATCTTCGACCGGGACCCCTGCCTCGGCCCGCTGACGCTGGAGGAGCTGCCACGGCACGTCGTGGCCGGTGACCGCCCCGCCCTCGGCAAGGACATCCGGCGCCTCGTCCGGGAGGGCCGGGCCCTCGACCTCACCTTCCGCGTCGGCACCGCCGACGGGGAGGTCCGGCACGTCCGGCTCGTCGCGGAGGCCGACGTCGACGTCCTCGGCTCGCCCGTCGAGGTGCACGGCTTCTTCCTGGACCTCACCGCCAGGACACGGGCCGAGGAGCGACTCCTCGGGCACGAGCGGACCGCCCTGGCCCAGCAGGGACGCCTCGCGGCCGAGCGCGCCCTCGCCGCCCGACTCGAGCACGCACTGCTGCCCCTTCCGCAGCAGTCGCTGCGTCTGGCCGGCCTCACCGTCGACGTGGCCTACCAGCCCCACCAGGAGGGCCTGAACGTCGGAGGGGACTGGTACAGCGCCATCGAGCTCCCCGACGGCAGCGCGCTGCTCGTCGTCGGCGACGTCGCCGGGCACGGGCTCGACGCCGTGGCCACCATGGCCCAGCTGCGGTTCACCGCCAAGGGCATGGCGATCACCGGAACTCCCCTCGCCACGATCCTCGCCCGTCTCAACACGCTCCTGTGGCACAGCGCGGAGCGCGCCTTCAACACCGCCACGGTGATCATGGCGCGTTACGAGCCCGCCACGGAACTCCTCACCTGGGTGCAGGCCGGCCACCTGCCGCCGCTGCTCCTGCGCCAGGGCGAGGCCCGCTACCTGCCGTCCCCCCACGGCGTTCTCCTGGGCGCCACGACCGGGACGCGCTACGACTCGTCCACTATCCGGCTGTTGCCCGGAGACCATCTGCTGTTCTTCACCGACGGCCTGGTCGAGGCCCCCGGACAGCTCCTCGACGACGGTCTCGCCCGCCTGGCCCGTACGGCGGTCGAGCACAGCGGAAGCGACCACCTCCTCGACGACGTGCTCGACTCCCTCGTCGACCCGGACACCCGGCGCGACGACATCTGCGTCCTGCACATCAGCGTCTGACCGCGAACCCCTGACCCCCACCCCGCTCACGACGCGAGAGGACCCGCATGGACAGGCCCGGCCCGCAGGTCCTCTACGCCAACCTCGTCTCCGATCTGGCGGTGGACCTCGACCAGCGCGAGGTGCTCGGCGCCTGGGCGGAGCAGGCACCCCGCGAGGTGTGGTTGCTGCGCGCGGGAGACATCCTCGTGACGCCGGTGCCGGTCGGCGGGGCGTTCCTGGAGTACGCCTGCGCCCTGACCGGCGTTCCCCGGGGCTCGGTGACGGTGCTCACCCTCCCCGACGGCTTCGTGTCGGCGGGGCGGCCGGCGTCGTACGCCGCGGCCGTCGAGGCGGTGCGCCGGGCAGCCGCCCGCCGCCCCGTGGCAGCCGTCCTCCCCACGGCCCTGGACGCGGCGGCGATCGGTCTCGCCCGCGGCCTCGGGACGACCGTGGCGCCGTACGCCTCCGCCGACGCGGCCGAGGCCGCGCTCGACGTGACCAGGCTGCTCAACACGAAGGCCGGTTTCCGGCGTACGGCACGGGCCCTCGGCATGCGGTTGCCGGACGGCCGCGTCTGCCGCCGCGACGAGGTGGCGGGTGCCGTCGAGGAGTTGCTGGGCTCGCACGAACGGGTCGTGGTCAAGCCCGACAGGTCCGCCGGGGGGCACGGTCTGCTCTTCCTCTCCTCCGCGGACGGCCCGTGGGCCGCGGACGCCCTCGCCCCGGTCGGCGGGGCGGACGGACTGTGGGTCGTCGAGGAGGAGATCGACGTGGCGCGGTCGGTGAGCGTCCAGCTGGAGACGGGTGCCGACGGACCGAGGCCGCTGTTCAGCGGCGAGATGCGGACCGTGGAGGGCTGCTTCACGGGCTATCTGTCACCCCTGCCCGCCCCCGTGGCACACTGCGCGCCGACGCTGGAGTCGTGGGGTCGCGCCCTGGGCGGCTTCCTGACGGAGCACGGCTACGCGGGGCCGTTCAGCCTCGACGCGATGGTGTCCGCCGACGGCCGGCTCCACGCGGGCGAGAGCAACGTGCGGCGCACGGCCACCACCACCCCGCAGGCCATGGTCGCCCGTCTCGCCGGGACCGGTGACCCGACCTGGGCGACGGGCCGCCTCCGGGCACCGGCGCCGTACTCCTTCGAGCAGGCCGTGGACCGGCTGCGTGTCGGCCGGATCGCCTTCGACCCCGCGCGCGGTGAGGGGATCGTGCTGTACGCCGGTGCGCCGGCGGACGGCCTGACCTGGCGTTACGCGGTGGTCGCGGCCGACCCCGACGGCGTGGCGCGGTACGAGGAACTCCTGCGGTCCTCCTTGACCCGCACTTACTGACGCATCGTCACCGACGCGCGGAACACCTGCCGAGCCATCAGATGCGCCGACCGTGCGTGGAGTGGCGCGCGTGGGGCAGGCGGGCCGAAGGGCGTTGTCCAGAGGCCGGGGAGGCGACGGTGGAGATCTCAGGCGTGCTCAGCGCGCTGCTCATCGGAACGGTCGTCGGCGCGCTGGGGCGGTTCCTCGTCCCCGGACGCCAGCACATCGGGGTGCTGTGGACCCTCGTCGTCGGCATCGCCGCCGCGTTGACGGGTACGGCGATCGCCCGGGTGGCGGGGCTCTCCGACACCTCCGGGCCCGACTGGACCGAGTGGCTGGCACAGGTGCTGCTCGCCGTCCTCGGCGTCGCGGCGCTGTCGCAGGTGAAGGCCCTGCGCTGACCCCACCCCACAACTGCCGGACGTTTCCGCCGGTTTGGGAACGGAGCGCCCGGCAACACGAGAAAGGAGAAAGTCATGGCCCATTCATCGGAAAGCGGGACGGACAGCAAGGCCGCGCGGACGGAGGCGGAACGCCCGCCACCGGTGGCCGAGGTCATCCGGACGGCGATGGAGCAGCTCGCGCTTCTCCTGAACCAGCGGGCGGAGGCCGTCAGCTCCTGCGGACGCGGTGAGGACGGCGACTGGCACCTGACGGTCGAGGTCCTCGAACTGGAGCGCGTACCGGACACGATGAGCCTGCTCGCCTCGTACGAGGTCGAAGCCGACCCCAGCGGGCACCTCATCGGCTACCGGCGCACCCGCCGCTACGAGCGGGGGCGGGCGGACCGCCGCTGAACGACGCGGATCCGCCCCTTCCCGTACCCGTCCGTCCCGAGACGAGAGGGAGACCCAGAGAAATGACTGTCGTTCCTACCCAGACCGCCGCTCCGGCCACCTCCGGAGGTGGCTCCAGCGGTCTGTACGACGTACTGGAACTGGTGCTGGACCGAGGCCTGGTGATCGACGCGTTCGTGCGCGTCTCCCTGGTCGGCATCGAGATCCTGAAGATCGACGTCCGCGTCGTCGTGGCGAGCGTCGACACCTACCTGCGCTTCGCCGAGGCCTGCAACCGCCTCGACCTGGAAGCCGGTCCGCGCAAGAACCCCGGACTGCCCGACCTGGTAGGTGACATGACCGAGTCCGGTGCCCGGGGCAAGACCAAGGGCGCGCTGAGCGGCGCCGCACAGACCATCTCCGACGCCCTGTCGCGTGACGACGAGCCGGAGGAGAAGAGCACCAGCAGCGGCAGCTCCCGCCGCCGCACCTCGACCCGCCGGGAGGAGAAGGAATGAGCACCTACGTCTACGGCATCGCCCCCGCCGACCGGAAGCTGCCCGAGCCGATCGAGGGCATCGGCAGCCCCCCGCGGCCCGTACGCACCGTGCGGAGCGGCGACCTGGTCGCCCTGTGCAGCGACGCGCCGCCCGAGCTGAAGGCCAAGCGCCGCGACCTGCTGGCGCACCAGCACGTGGTGATCACCGCCGGCAAGGACGGCCCGGTGCTGCCGCTGCGGTTCGGCGGGGTCTCGCCCGACGACGAGACCGTCGCCGCCATCCTCGAAGAGCACCACGACCGCTACGTGGAGCGGCTGAAGAAGCTCGACGGCAAGGAGGAGTTCAACGTCAAGGTCTACCACGACGAGGAGGCCGTCCTCCATGTCGTGCTCGCCGGGGACCCCGCGCTGCTGGCCCGGCACGCCGCCCAGCGCGCGGCGGGCGGTGCCACGCACGAGGAGAAGCTCGCCTTCGGGGAGCTGGTCGCGCGGGCCGTCGCCGAGCGGGAGAAGACCGACGCGGCGCTCGTCGAGCAGGCCCTCGCGCCGTACGCGGCGGCCGTGGTGCGCGGCCCGGAGGGCAGCGGCTGGCTGGCCAACCTGTCGTTCCTCGTGGACCGCGAACGGCAGGACGAGTTCCTCGGCGCCGTGCGCGCCCTCGCCCAGGAGCACGAGCACCTCAAGGAGCAGGTGACGGGGCCGCTCCCCGTCTACAGCTTCGTCGAGACGGAGTGACTCCATGGGACTGCTCAAGAAGGTCCTCCTGCTGCCGGCCGCGCCGGTGCGGGGCACCGCCTGGGTGCTGCGTCAGGTCGTCGAGGTCGCGGAGCGGGAGTACTACGACCCTGAGGTCGTCCACCGCGAACTCGCCGGCCTCGTCGCCGCGTTCGAGGCCGGCGAGATCGACGAGGAGGAGTTCGACCGCCGCGAGGACGACCTCCTGGCCCGACTGGAGACGGCGCGGCGCGACTTCCGATGACCCCCACCCGCGAAAAGACGAGGAGGACACCGAATGACGATGCCGTCCGGGCTTCCGCGTCCGCATGACGACCAGTCGGCCAACCTCGCCGACATCCTGGAACGCGTCCTCGACAAGGGCGTGGTGATCGCCGGGGACATCCGTATCAACCTCCTCGACATCGAACTGCTCACCATCAAGCTGCGGCTCGTCGTGGCGTCGGTCGACCGTGCCAAGGAGATGGGCATCGACTGGTGGGAGCAGGACCCCGCCCTGTCGTCCGGAGCCCGCCGCAACGAACTCGGCAAGGAGAACGAGGAGCTGCGCCGCCGCATCGCCGAACTGGAGGCGAGGCAGGAGTCATGAACGACGAATCACTGCTGTACGTGTACGCCGTCGTCCGGTCCTCCGCCGCCGGCGGGCCGCCTCCCGGCCCGCCGGCCGACGAGACCCTGGGCGCGGGCCTGACGACCGTCACGCACCGAGGTCTGACGGCCCTCGTCGAAGAGGTCTCCGCTGCCGACTTCGACGAAGCGCCCCTGCGCGCACGCCTTGAGGACCTGGACTGGCTCGCGGGAGTGGCCAGGGCCCACCACCGGGTGGTCGCCGCCGCGGGCAGCCACGCCACCACCGTGCCGCTGCGGCTCGCCACTGTCTGCCGGGGCGAGCCGGGTGTGCGCCGTCTCCTCGACGAGGGCGGCGACCGTCTGTCGGAGACCATCGACCGTCTGACGGGTGCCCACGAGTGGGGCGTCAAGCTGTACGTCGACGAGCCGTCCGTGGGCGCCGCGTCGGCGACCGCCACTGGCGGCGCCCCGGCGTCCGGAGGGTCCGGTCGTGACTACCTGCGGCGCCGGCTCGGCGACCGGCGGGCCCGCCAGGACGTCGACGACACGGCGGCCCGGACCGCACGGGAGCTGCACGAGCTCCTCGCGGGCGTGGCGTCGGAGACGGTGCTGCACCCGCCCCAGCAGGCCCGTCTCTCCGAGGGACCGGGCAGGAACGTCTTCAACGCCGCCTATCTGGTGCCTGACGAGAGGCGGCAGGAGTTCCTGGACTCGGTCACCCGGCCCGAGGACCTCCACGCCGGCCTGCGCGTGGAGATCACCGGCCCCTGGGTGCCCTACTCGTTCACCCGGACCGAGACCGACGTCACAGGGACCGGAGGCGACGCCACCCTGACGGAGACCGATGTCACAGGGACCGGAGGCGACGCCACCGGGTCCGAGACCGGTGCTCCCGTGTCCGAGACCGAGGTCACAGGCGCCGTGGTCGGCGAGGGGCCGGGCCGATGATCGACCAGCGGGAGATCGCCCTGGTCGACCTCCTCGACCGGCTCCTCGCCGGGGGCGTGGTCCTCGCGGGCGACATCACCCTGACGATCGCCGACGTCGACCTCGTCCGCGTCGACCTGAAGGCGCTCATCAGCTCCGTCGGCGACGCCGTGCCCTCCCCGTGGAAGCAGGTGACACCGTGACGACCCAGCCCCGACGGGTGGAACTAGACCCCGACACCGTCGAACGCGACCTCGCCTGCCTGGTCCTGACCGTCATCGAGCTGCTGCGCCAGCTGATGGAGCGGCAGGCCCTGCGCCGGGTCGAGGTGGGCGATCTCACGGAGGAGCAGGAGGAACGGCTCGGTCTGACCCTCATGCTCCTCGAGGACCGGATGGGACTGCTGCGCGACCGGTTCGGCCTCGAACCGGAGGACCTCAACATCGATCTCGGTCCGCTCGGCAAACTCCTGTGAAAGAGGGTTTGTTCGGGCCGAGTGCGGCTACACGAAGTCCATGAGTGCATCGGAGAAGAGCAACGAGACCCCGTCCGGTCGGAACAATTCGCGTGCCGCTTCGGAAAGCACCGGCACGCGCAACGGAACGAGCCGCGCCTCGAACGCGGCCAAGAAGACCGCGCAGACGGCGGAGAAGAGCGGGGCAGCGGCCACCGGGACGCTGACCGCGCTTCCCGCTCCTCTCGCCGAGAAGACCATGGCGGCCGTTCACGCCGTCCGTGGCACCGGCGGGACGCTGTTGACCGTCGTACGCGCCCGCAAGGCGATCACGAGCAGTGCCGCCGTCAGCGCGGCGGCCGCGATCACCGGCGCGTACGCGCTGGGACGCCGGTCGGGACTCCGTTCCCGCGGCCCGGTCTCCCGGCTCATCGGCGTCCGCCTCTGACACGCGGGGCTCCGGGAAAGAGCGATCGAATTCCCGGCCGCCGAAAAGGAAACGTTCCGCCTGATTGATGTGAGACCCGTTCCCGAGGAATCCCTTTCAAGGAAAGGGAGCGAACGGGAACGGTTGAAGAAGAAATTCCGGAGGTTGTGACACATGGTTCCCCTGCTGTTGGTTCTGCTGCTGGCCCTGATCCTGTTCGGTGCCGGTTTCGCGGTGAAGGCCCTCTGGTGGATCGCCGTGATCGTGCTCGTCCTCTGGCTGCTGGGCTTCGTTGCCCGGCCGAAGGGCGGCAGTGGCCGCTGGTACCGCTGGTAGGCCACCCCTCACCGCCCTCGCGGTAGGACGACCGCGCCCGCCGCCGACACATCGGCGGCGGGCGCGGTCGTCTGTTGTACGCATGCGCCGGACAACAGACGAACCCGGCACGTTCCTCCTTCGAGGGATCGTGCCGGGTTCGACTCTGTTCAGTTCAGGCCATCAGGACCGAGTCGTCCTCCGGGCGCGCGCCGGGCAGGCGGTGGCGGGCGGCTATCAGTGCGGTGTCCACGTCACGGGTGCCCGTGGAGACGCACAGCGTGTAGGCGAGGTCGTCCATTCGCCGCCGCACCTCGGCGCCGCCGTTCTCCGCGTGCAGCACCCTCAGCGTCTCGTACTGCTCGATCAGATTGCTCAACACCGCGGGATGGGCCATCAACACAGTGCGTCTCCCCTCGCCGTCAGGGCGCCGACCGCCCGGTTCGCAGCGCCGTCTACCCCTCCTTCTCGTATCCATGCGAGTTGACGCGGGGCGGCCTGGGCAGGTACGCCTCCGTGAGGCGAAGGCGGGAGGCTCCCGGGGACGGCTCGTTCAGGCCGCTTGATCCGCAGCCGCTCTCCTCGCGCCGATCACAGCGAGGTAGTGTCGTCTTTATTGCCGTACGGCAACGGTCGAGGCCGGAGCCGTACGGGAGGGGCGGCGGTCCGGCACCGTCCGTGACCGTGGTACCCCTCAGCGGGTGCCTGGCGAGCAAACGAGGATGAGGCATGTCTGAGACGATGATCGAAGGCTCCTCGGCCGCACGGCGGCCGGGGCCGGCCGCTGTGGGGGAGTCCGAGCTGCGGCAGCTCCTGGCCGGTCTCACCGCCGTCCGGGACGGAGACTTCGGCACCCGTCTGCCCGACGAGGCGAACGGGCTGATGGGCGAGATCTCGTCCGTCTTCAACGGCATGGTCGATCAGCTCTCCCTCTTCACCTCCGAGGTGACCCGAGTCGCCCGCGAGGTGGGCACGGAGGGCACCCTGGGCGGACAGGCCGAGGTGCCCGGGGTGTCCGGCACCTGGGCGGATCTGACCGACTCGGTGAACGCGATGGCCGGCAACCTCACCACGCAGGTCCGTGACATCGCCCAGGTCGCCACCGCCGTCGCCAAGGGCGACCTCTCGCAGAAGATCGACGTCGACGCCCGCGGCGAGATCCTGGAGCTCAAGAACACCATCAACACGATGGTCGACCAGCTCTCCTCCTTCGCCGACGAGGTCACGCGCATGGCCCGTGACGTCGGTACGGAGGGCATCCTCGGCGGTCAGGCCGACGTCAAGGGCGTCTCCGGCACCTGGCGCGACCTCACCGACTCCGTCAACTCCATGGCCGGCAACCTCACCGCGCAGGTCCGCGCCATCGCGCACGTCGCCACCGCCGTGGCCACCGGAGACCTCTCGAAGAAGGTCGACGTCGACGCCCGCGGTGAGATCCTGGAGCTGAAGACCACCATCAACACGATGGTCGACCAGCTGTCGGCGTTCGCCGCCGAGGTCACGCGCGTGGCCCGCGAGGTCGGCACGGAGGGCAACCTGGGCGGCCAGGCCACCGTCCGGGGCGCCTCGGGCACCTGGAAGGACCTCACCGACAACGTCAACGTCATGGCGTCCAACCTCACCGGCCAGGTGCGCTCGATCGCCCAGGTCGCGACCGCCGTGGCCCGCGGAGACCTCTCCCGCAGGATCACCGTGGAGGCGAAGGGCGAGGTGGCCGCGCTCGCCGACACCATCAACACCATGGTCGACACCCTGTCGGCCTTCGCCGACGAGGTGACCCGTGTCGCCCGGGAGGTCGGCACCGAGGGCCGCCTCGGAGGCCAGGCGCGGGTGCCGAACGTGGCCGGCACCTGGAAGGACCTCACCGACAACGTCAACTCCATGGCGAACAACCTGACCGGCCAGGTCCGCAACATCGCCCAGGTCACCACCGCCGTCGCCAACGGCGACCTCTCCAAGAAGATCGACGTCGACGCCCGCGGCGAGATCCTGGAGCTGAAGACCACCATCAACACGATGGTCGACCAGCTGTCCTCGTTCGCGGCCGAGGTGACCCGTGTCGCCCGGGAGGTCGGCAGCGAGGGCCGCCTCGGCGGCCAGGCCGAGGTCGAGGGCGTCTCCGGCACCTGGAAGCGCCTCACCGAGAACGTCAACGAACTGGCCGGGAACCTCACCCGTCAGGTCCGCGCCATCGCCGAGGTGGCGAGCGCGGTCGCCGAGGGCGACCTCACCCGCTCGATCACCGTCGACGCCTCGGGCGAGGTGGCCGAACTCAAGGACAACATCAACTCGATGGTCGGCTCGCTGCGCGAGACGACCCGGGCCAACCAGGAACAGGACTGGCTCAAGTCCAGCCTGGCCCGGATCTCCGCGCTCATGCAGGGCCACCGCGACCTGGCCGTCGTCGCCGAGCTCGTCATGGACGAGCTGACCCCGCTCGTCTCCGCCCAGTACGGCGCGTTCTACCTGGCGGAGGAGGGCGAGACAGGCGTCGAGCTGGGGCTCGTCGGCTCCTACGGCCGCCCCGTGGACAGCTCCGGCCACGACCGGTTCAAGCTCGGCGAGTCCCTCGTCGGCCAGGCCGCCCGCAGCCGTCGCACCATCGCCGCCGAGGACGTCCCCGACGACTACGTCTCCATCTCCTCCGGACTCGGCCGGACGGCACGCGGCAGCCTGATCGTGCTGCCGATCGTGGTCGAGGACCAGGTCCTCGGCGTCATCGAGCTGATGTCCTTCACCCCCTTCACCTCCGTGCACCGGGACTTCCTGGAGCAGCTCATGGAGACGGTGGGCGTCAACGTCAGCACCATCGTCGCCAACGCCCGTACCGACGAACTGCTCGGCGAATCCCAGCGACTCGCCGGCGAGCTTCAGGCCCGCTCCGAGGAACTCCAGGTCCAGCAGGTCGAGCTGCAGCGCTCCAACGCCGAGCTCGAGGACAAGGCGGCCCTGCTCGCCTCGCAGAACCGCGACATCGAGGCCAAGAACCTGGAGATCGAGCAGGCCCGGCAGGAACTCGAGGACCGGGCCCAGCAGCTCTCCCTGGCCTCGAAGTACAAGTCCGAGTTCCTGGCCAACATGAGCCACGAACTGCGCACCCCGCTCAACAGCCTGCTGATCCTCGCCCAGCTGCTCGCGCAGAACCCGACCCGCAACCTCACGGCCAAGCAGGTCGAGTACGCCGGCATCATCCACTCGGCCGGATCCGACCTCCTCCAGCTCATCAACGACATCCTCGACCTGTCCAAGGTGGAGGCCGGGAAGATGGACCTCAACCCGGAACGGGTGGAGCTGCGCCGGCTCCTCGACTACGTCGAGGCGACGTTCCGCCCGCTCATCACGCAGAAGAGCCTCGCCTTCACCGTCTCCACCGCCCCGGGCGCGCCCGGCGACCTGGTCACCGACGACACCCGGCTGCGGCAGGTGCTGCGCAACCTGCTCTCCAACGCCGTCAAGTTCACCGAGCGCGGCAGCGTCGAGCTGGTCATCGAGCCCGCGTCCGACGACGAGCTGCCCTCGATGGTCCACCGCGGCGGCAGTGTGGTCGCCTTCCGGGTCAAGGACACCGGCATCGGCATCCCGTCCCAGCACCTGGAGGCCATCTTCGGCGCCTTCCAGCAGGCGGACGGCACGACCAACAGGAAGTACGGCGGCACCGGCCTCGGTCTGTCCATCAGCCGGGAGATCGCCCACCTGCTCGGTGGCGCCCTCACCGCCGAGAGCGAGCCCGGCGTCGGCAGCACCTTCACGCTGTACCTGCCCGTGGCCCGTGCCGACCTCAAGGTGCAGTCCGTCCAGGACCAGGCGGCCGCGTCCGAGCAGGACCCGGGCCACGAGGAACTCGGCGAGGGTGCCCCCGCCCCTCGCCCCGCCCTGCCGCCCGCCCCGCAGGCCCGGCAGACCAGGCGCCTGCTCGTCATCGAGGAGCGCCCGCGCGGGCTGCTCTCCCTCGTCGCCGAGAACGCCGTCACGGAGCTGACCGCCGACCGCGCCCACGCGGACCGGGAGGACATCGAGCTGATCGCGGTCGTGGGACCCCAGGAGGCCGCGTCCGCCCTCGCCACCCAGCCGTTCCACTGCGTCGTGCTGGACGTCGACATGGCCCACGGCGAGGCCCTGCGCTTCCTCGACGCCATGACCGGGGACGAGGCCCTGCGCACCGTCCCCGTGCTCGCCCACAACAACCGGAGGCTCGCCGACGACCAGGAGCGGGCGCTCCAGGCGCTGGCCCGCCAGCGTCCCCTCGAACTGCTCTCCAGCCTCGACGAACTGCGCGAGCGGATCGCCCTGCACCTGTCCGCCGACCAGCCGGGCGACGTCGTGCCCCTGATGCGCGGCGAGCACCGGCCGCCGACGCCGCAGAACATCGACACCACCCTGCAGGGCCGCACGGTGCTGGTCGTCGACGACGACGCCCGCAACCTCTACGCCCTCAGCGGCATCCTGGAACTGCACGGGATCAACGTCCTGCACGCCGAGAACGGCCGCGAGGGGATCGAGGCGCTCACCGCGCACCCCGAGATCGACCTGGTCCTGATGGACGTCATGATGCCCGAGATGGACGGCTACACGGCCACTTCCAAGATCAGGCAGATGCCCGCCCACGCCGGACTGCCCCTGATCGCCGTCACCGCGAAGGCCATGCCGGGGGACCGCGAGAAGAGCCTGGCCTCGGGTGCCAGCGACTACGTGACCAAGCCGGTCGACGCCGACGAGCTCATCGCCTGCATCCACCGGTGGCTGAACGAGGGATAGTCCATGGGTCCCTCCACCGGACCGTTCCGCGCCGTCCGGCGGGCACTCCGCCCGCCGGGGCGCACCCCGTCCCCATCCGTCCCGCGGCCCCGGGCCGCCGTATCCGAGGAGTCCCCGTCATGAGCGCTCCCCACGCCCACGGCGCTCCTGCCGCCGGTCCCCCCGGGGCTGCTCCGACGCCGCCCGGGGCCATGCTGCCCGCCACGCCCTCCCCGCGACGGCCCGGCATCCCGACGGAGGCCCGCCCGCCGGAGGAGGACCACTCCACCGTAGGGCGGCTGGCCGCGACGGTGGAGCGGCTGCGCGAGGAGGTGCGCGCGGCGCACGCCGCCGCCGAGGGGCGTGCCCTGATCGAGCTCGCCAAGGGAGTCATCGTCGAGCGGCTCGGGTGCGGGCCGGCCCAGGCGGCGCGGCAGCTCGCCGAGCTGGCCGAGCAGGCCGGGCTCTCGCAGCTGGAACTGGCCGCGGACGTCATCAACCAGGCCGCCCACGACCGGGTCGCCGAGGCCGCCGGCGAATTCGTCCGACTGGCCGTCGGGGAGCCCGGCGAATCCGGTGCGGGCACCGGGCCGGACGCCTCGGTCGCCGTGCGCCTGCGGACGGCCGAGAGCGCCGCGCTCAACGCGGGGGACAGCCAGGCCGTCGCCGAGTCCCTGCTCGAGCACGCCCTCGCGCCCCTGGGCGCCAGCGCCGTCGCCATCTGGACCACCGGCCCCGACGCCTCGCTGACCCTCTGCGGCCACGCGGGCTTCGGTGCCGACGAGCCGGCCCGCTGGCGCTACGTACCGCCCGGCGTGGCCACCGCGGCCCGGCAGGCGCTCACCGAGCGCCGCACCGTCTGGTTCCCCTCGTTCGGAGCCGTCGGCATCCCCTCGATCGGCCGCGCACGCCATCCCGACGGGGGCCGGGTGGTGGTCCCCGCCGGAACCGGTGGCCGTATCCACGGCGTCCTGGAGATCTGCTGGCCCCGACCGCTGGACCCCCAGCCCTCCGCCGTGGAGCGACAGATCGAGGCCCTGGCCGAACTGTGCGCCCACACCATCGAGACCCTTCCCGAGCGGCCGGCGCCGGTACGGCCGTTCCCGCCCGACATCGACCGGTCGTCCGAGCTGGTGGAGATCGCCGACGGGCTCTACGACCCCGCCCTGGTCCTCTCCCCGTATCTGGACGACGACGGCCGTCTACGGGACTTCCGCATCCGCCACGCCAACGCGCACTTCCAGGACCCGGCGGGCCGCTCCCGGAGCGCCGTCGACGGAACCCTGCTCCTGGAGGCGTACCCCGCGACGGCCGGCGAGAGCGAACTCTTCGAACAGATCGAGCGCGTCTACGCCACCGGCGAGCCCTTCCGCGCCCGGCGGACCCGGATGACCGCCCTCGTGGACCAGGTGCCGGTGTCGTCCCTGGCCGACATCAGCATCAGCCGGCACGGTGACAGCGTCCTCCTCATCTGGCGGATCGAGGACGAGTCCGCCCGGCTCGCGAGCCTGTTGCAGCACGCCCAGCGCCTCGGCCGCATCGGCGGTTTCGAGGAGGACGTCCTGACCGGGGAGATCTCCTGGAACGGACAGCTCTTCGAGCTCTTCGGCCGGGACGTCACCGAGCCGCCGGTCGCCCTGCGCGACCTCGCCGCCCACGCCCACCCCGACGACGCGGTCGCCATCGGCCGTTTCCTGCGGGCCGTGCTGCACCAGCGGCGGCCGAGCTCGACGGCCTTCCGCATGCTCCGGCAGGACGGGGTCACCCGCCACATCCGGGTGATCGCCGAACCCGCCCTCGACGCCGCCGAGCAGCTCCTCGCCGTGCGCGGCGCCTACCAGGACATCTCCGCACAGCACTGGACGGAGGTCGCCCTCGCGGCCACCCGGGACCAACTCGCGGTGACGGAGCAGGAGTCGGCGGAACGCAACCGCCTCGCCCTGCAGCTGCAGCACGCCATCATGCCGCCGACCAAGCCCCCGCTCGACGCCCCGGGCCTCGACGTCGCCGTGCGCTACCGGCCGGCCGAGACCGAGTCCCTCGTCGGCGGCGACTGGTACGACGCCGTCGTGCTGCCGTCCAAGAAGATACTGCTGTGTGTCGGGGACATCGCGGGCCACGGCATCGAGGCCGCCACCGGGATGGTCGTGCTCCGCAACGCCATGCGCGGCCTCGCCGTGACGGGTGCGGGCCCCGCGCAGCTGCTGTCCTGGCTGAACAACGTGGCGCACCACCTCACCGCGCACGTCACGGCCACGGCCGTCTGCGGCATCTTCGACCCCGAGACCCGCACCCTGCGCTGGGCCAGGGCGGGACATCTCCCGCCGGTCCTGGTCCGGGGCGCGGAGGCGGACAACCTGCCGCTGCTCAGGGGCATGCTGCTCGGGGCCCTCGCCGAGGCCGAGTACGAGGAGGCCGAGGTCCAGCTGGAGGCGGGGGACACGGTGCTGATGTACACCGACGGTCTCGTCGAACGCCGGGACACCTCCGTGAACGACTCCATGGCCCAGCTGCTGGCCACGGCCCAGGCGCCGGCGGCCAGCCTCGAACGCCGCCTCGACCTGCTGCTGACGCACAGCAAGTCCGACACCGACGACGACACGTGCCTGATCGGTGTGCGGGTCAACTGACCCCATGCCCGACCGACCGTCCCCCCCTCACCGTGGAAAGCAGGCAGCATGCCCGAGCGAGAAGTGAACCTGGATGTCGAAGTCGAGATCCGCGACGCCGGCACGGCGGTGCTGTCCGTGGGCGGCGAACTCGACATAGAGACGGCCACCAAGCTCCACCACCACCTGGCCAACCAGTTCCTGCACGGCCGCCACCACCTCGTCCTGGACCTCTCCCCGCTGGACTTCATGGACTCGTCCGGTCTCAACGTCCTGATCAGGGCGGCGCGGGACGCGCGGCAGGCCGGGGGCGACCTCCACCTCGCCGCGCCGACCCCGGCCGTGCGACGCATTCTGGAGATCACCGGTCTGACACTGACGACGCCTCTGCACGCCGATGTGGCCGAGGCGCTGGCCGCGGCCGGCAGACCGGCCTAGACGAAGGGCGGTGCGGTCCCGCCGAGGGCGGGGCCGCACCCGAGGGAAGGACGAGCGGGAACACGTGGACGAGATCACCGGAGTCGAGCAGGCACTGCGCCGGGCCGCTCCGCACCTCCTCGTGAGCGTCGTGGAGGACGCCCTGAGGGAGCACCACGACGCGCGGAGGGTCGAACTCCGGCTGGCCGACTACGGACTGCGGTCGCTCCAGCTCGTCGGGCGCGCGCCCCACGCGCCCCGGCAGGTCCTGATCCACGACAGCCCGCAGGGCCGTGCCTTCGGCGCCCAGGAGCCGTACGTCACGCAGGAGGCCGACTCCGTCTCCGTACACCTGCCGGTCACCGTCAGGGGCGACCGGATGGGCGTCCTCACCGTCGGCCTGCCGACCGGGAGCGACCTCGTGCCGCTCCTTCCCGAGCTGCGCCACCTCTGCGAGGCGCTCGGCCACGAGATCCTGGTGGCCGAGCGGGACACGGACCTGTACGTCCTGGCGCGGCGGGCCACCAGGATGACGCTCGCGGCCGAGATGCAGTGGCAGCTCCTTCCGGGCCTCTCCTGCGCCCGCCCCGAGTTCGCCCTCGGCGCGCATCTGGAACCCGCCTACGCGATCTTCGGGGACAACTACGACTGGTCGGCCTCGGACGACCAGCTGACCCTGACGGTCACCAACGGCATGGGGGAGGGCATCGAGGCCGCCCTCCTGACGAACCTCGCCATCAACGCCCTCCGCAACGCCCGCAGGGGCGGCCTCGGCCTCGCGGACCAGGCGGCTCTGGCGGACCAGGCCGTGTACGCGCACTACCGCGGCAGCGCCTACGTCTCGGTGCTCCTCCTGCGCTTCGACCTCGCCACGGGCGAGGTGGAGGCCGTGGACGCCGGCTCGCCGCGCCTGTGGCGCCTGCGGGGCCGTTCCGTCGAGCGGGTCTCGCTGGAGGCCCAGCTGCCCCTGGGGATGTTCGAGGAGTCCTCCTACGTCCCCGAGCGGTTCACGGTGCTGCCGGGCGACCGGCTGCTGTTCGGCAGCGACGGCGTGTACGACGCCGCGTCGCCCGAGGGGGAGAGCTACGGGGAGCGGGCGCTGGCCCGCGCGCTCACCGCGACCAGGCTGCTGCCGCCCACACAGGTGCCGGGGGCGGTCCTGCGGGAACTCGCCACGTACCACGGCGGCACCCCGCTGGAGGACGACGCGCTCGTCGTCTGCCTGGACTGGCACGGACGGTAGGACGGTCCGTGTCAACAGTTGCCGGATGGCAACTGTATCCTTGGGGCAACACCTGGCTCGTGTCCATGGTGATCGCGTCATAGGTGACCGGGGGATGACAAGTGGGGCATGGGGCACGCGGCCGACCGGAGCGGACGGCGCACGGAGATCAGGCGGACCGGACGTCCTTGAGCGCCGCCCCCTCTGAGGGGTGGCCGGGTCTCTCCTCGTCCAGCGCCTCCTGGAACCCCGTGAGCCCGCGCAGGAGCGCCTTGCGGCTCGTCGGCGACATCGCCGAGATCACCGCGAGCAGGGCTTCCTCCCGCTGGACGCGCAGCTCACGGAGATACGTCTTCCCCCGGGGGGTCAGATGCAGCTCCAACTGCCGACGGCTGACGGGGCTGGGCAGCCGCTGCACGAAACCCAGCGCCTCCAGACGGTCGCACATGCGGCTCACCGAGGGGGGCGCGGACCCGAGCAGCTCCCCCAGGGCGCGGAGGTTGATGCCCTCCTCGCGATCGAGGCTGTACAGCACGCGCAGCTGAGACGCCGACACCGGTGTCGACGACACCATGTCCCGGCCGCGCTCCCACAGCACCTCGAGCAGCTCGATGAGCTCGCGGGCGGCCTGCGTCGTCTGCTGCGGCTCCCGCGAGGACTCGGCGGGGTTGGTGTTCATGGCTGGCGACACTCCTCGGACGTCCGGGGCCGAGGAAGTCGGCCGTGCGACACACCGGTCATCTCCACATCTCTCCAGAAGGCGGTACGCATTCGGTGGATCGACGCGTGACAGTGGAACGCGCGCTGCGCGGGGCGCCGCCACACCGCCTTCTGGACTCCCTCCGTGTCGATCTGGCACAGCAACTCGACGCGCTCTCCGTCGACCTCCTGCTCGTCGACCACGGGCTCACGTCGCTCCGCCCCGTCGAGCCCGCACAGGCTCCGACCGGGGTGCAGCACGGGGCCGCGGGGCCGGGGCCCGAGGGCCGCGCCTTCACCTCACAGCAACCATATCTTTTCGGTGGTGACGGGCCCACGGCGACCGCTTACCTTCCTGTGACGGTTCGTGGCGAGCGTTACGGGGTTCTTGTGGTCGTCCTCCCCTCCGACCGGGTCACACCGGAGACGACCGAGGATCTCGTCCGCATCGCCGAGGTGCTGGGACACGCCCTGCGTGTCGCCGATCGTCACACCGACCTGTACCGCCGGACCCGCAGGGCGCATCCCCTCAGCGTCCCCGCGGAGATGCAGTGGGGCGTGCTTCCCGGCCGGGCCTGCGAGGGCCCGGAGTTCGACCTCCACGCCTACTGGGAGCCGTCGTACGGCTCGGGCGGGCACGTCCTGGACTGGTCCGTCACCGATGAGGAGCTCCAGCTGGTCGTGGCCAACGGCGCCGGCCCCGACACCCGGTCGGCCCTGGTGAGCACCCTCGCCCTGAACGCGATCCGCAACGCCCGGCGCGCCGGACTCGACCCGGTCGGTCAGGCCAGCCTCACCGACCAGGCGCTCTACGGGCAGTACCGGGGCGAGAGGTCCCTCTCCGCCCTCCTGCTGAGCTTCGCCCTCGCGAGCGGTGAGGTGAGGGTGGTCGACGCCGGCTCGCCGACGGTCTGGCGGCGGCGCGGAGCGGTGACCGAGCGGATCGAGCTGGAGCGGCAGCTGCCCCTCGGGATGTTCGAGGACACCGTCTACGCCACCCAGCGCCTCCGTGTCCGCCCCGGCGACCGGCTCGTCTTCGTCGCCTGTGAGCGGGAGGAGCCCTCGCCCGGCGCCACCGGCGCGGCCCTGGACCGCTCGGTCGGCCGGGCGATCGACCGGACCCGGCACCTGGGCGGGGCGGACACCCCCCGGGCGGTCGTCCAGGCGTTGCGGGAGGCTCCCGGGGGGCTGCCGGACGACGTCCTCGTCCTCTGTCTGGACTGGCGCGGGTCCGCAATCTGCGGTGCGGAGGGAATGGAAGGCGTAAAGGGGGGAAGGGCGGAGTACGAGGTGTGTGCGAAGCACGGCACGAAGCCGTGTGCGGAAGGGGGATGCTGATGACGGACGCGATCGCCACCGAGCGTGTGACCCGAGAGCCCGTGCTGTCCGCGAGCGTCGACTACGACGTCGGGGACGCCGGCGACGGCATGATCGCGTCCGCTCGCGCCTTCACGGCGGACTTCCTCACCGCCTCACCGGCCGTGGGACGCCGACCGGTGGCCCGTGAGCGGATCGACCTGGCCCGTCTGGTGGTCAGCGAGCTGGTGACCAACGCGATACGGCACGCGCCCGGCCCCTGCCGACTGCTGCTCGAGCTGTTCGACGAGGTCCTCGACATCTCCGTGTTCGACCGCGTGGAGACCTCACCCGTCCCGCGCGGCCACGACCCCGGCCGCATCGGCCAGCACGGTGTCGAGATCGTCGTCGCCATCTGCGAGAGCGTGACGGTGGAGCCGCATCCGAGGGGGAAGCGGGTCAGGGCACGGCTCTCGCTCGTCGCCTCCTGACCCGGGCCGACGCGACGGAACTCGGGATTCGAAAATTCCGTGCATGATCCGTGAGAGCCGGGGTAGGCGAGCCGTCCGGGGGAGAATCGGCTTGCGACGAATGAAGGGGTCAGCGGAGTGTCGACTGCAGTGCAGACGGAGACGAAGGACCGTACTGAAGCGACTGTGGGGGGCCTGCCGGTCGTAGAGGCTCCCCGCACGATCGCACCCAGGGACGCGCGTGAACTGTCGAAGGTGTTCTTCAGCAGGATGGCCGTACTGGAGGAGGGAACCCCCGAATACCAGTACGCGCGCAACACGCTGATAGAGATGAACATGTCGCTCGTGCGCTACGCGGCCGGCCGCTTCCGGGCCCGTGGCGACGAGATGGAGGACATCGTCCAGGTCGGCATCATCGGCCTGATCAAGGCCATCGACCGGTTCGACATCTCCCGCGAGGTGGAGTTCACCACCTTCGCCGTCCCGTGCATCGTGGGCGAGATCAAGCGCTTCTTCCGTGACACCTCCTGGGCCGTCCACGTACCGCGCCGACTCCAGGAGGCGCGCGTCGAGCTGGCCAAGGCGACGGAGGAGCTGAGCTCCCGCCTCGGACGGGCCCCGACCGTCTCGGAGCTCTCGACCCTGATGAACCTCTCCGAGGACGAGGTCATCGAGGCCCGGATCGCCTCCAACGCCTACCGCTCCACCTCGCTCGACGCGGCCATCGGCGGTGACGACGAGGACGGCGCCATGCTCTCCGACCTCATGGGCGAGGAAGACCCGGCGCTCGCGCTCTTCGAGGACTTCCACGCCCTCGCGCCGCTGATCGCCGAACTCGGCGAGCGGGACCGTCTGCTGCTCCACCTGCGCTTCGTCGAGGAGCTGACGCAGTCGGAGATCGGGCAGAGGCTCGGCGTCTCCCAGATGCAGGTGTCGCGCCTCCTCACGCGCAACATCGCCCGCCTGCGCAAGGGGATGCTCGCCCCCATGGAGGCGTGAACCCCGGGGGGTGTGAACCCCCCGGGCCACGAACCCTCCACCAGGACCGAACGGCCTCACCGGCTTCCCCCCCTACCGGTGAGGCCGTTCCCCTGCGTGCGCCGCACGGCGCAACCGCCGCTTCAGGGACCGGCGTTCGTCGTCGTCCAGGCCGCCCCAGACCCCCGTCACCTGGCGGGAGTCGTCCAGGGCCCAGGCGAGGCACTCCTCCCGCACCGGACAGTGTCGGCAGACGTCCTTGGCCTCCTCGGCCTGGACCAGAGCGGGGGAGCCGGTCCCCACCGGGAAGAAGAGATCGGGGTCGACGTTCTGGCAGGCCGCGGCCGTGCGCCAGCTGTCCATCGGTCCTCCTGACGTAAGAGCGGACAAGTCGTTGCTTCTCGGCTGACCGGTCGTCGGCTCTTGAAACACCGATCGCGGCGGATTCGCCGGATTCGGCAGATTCGGCAGATTCGCCAGGTCCCGCGGATCCGGCGGATTCGGCGGGGAAAGAGGGGGCACCCGAAGGTTCTGACTCAGGGGAGGAACGGATATGACCACAGTGGGATCGTCGACGTCGGTGGCGAGAAGAGCCGCCCGCGGGGAGGTCGTCCGAACGGCGGCCCGGGCGGGCTTCGTGGCGCGCGGTGTGCTGTACCTGCTCATCGGGGCGCTGGCCGTGCGGATCGGTGCGACGGGTTCCGACGAACAGGCCGACCGCGGCGGGGCCCTCACGGACGTCGCCTCGACGTCCTTCGGGTCCGTACTCCTCTGGGCCCTCGGCATCGGTCTCGCCGGGATGGCGTTGTGGCGCCTTTCGGAGGCCCTCTTCGGTCTCGCGGGGCCGAAGGGCGACCGGGCCCGCAAGCGCGCGCTGTCCGGCTGCCGCTTCGTCTTCTACGCCGTCACCTCCTTCCTCGTCCTGTCCTTCGCGGCGGGGGACCGGGGCAGCGGCGCCGGTGCGACCGACCGCCAGAGCCAGGACATCACGGGACGCCTGCTCGGGCTGCCGGGCGGACAGTGGTGGGTCGGCGCCGTCGCGGCCGGCTTCCTGGGAGCCGGGCTGTGGATCGCGGGCCGTGCCGTGGCGCGCAAGTACCGCAAGCGCCTGATGTGGGGGCGGATGCCGAAGCACCAGCGCCGCCTGATGGACGTCACCGGCGTGGCGGGCGGGGTGAGCCGCGGACTCGTCTTCGCCGCCCTCGGCTTTTCGGGCCTGAAGGCGGCGATCACGTTCGACGCGGGCCAGGCCAAGGGCATGGACGACGCGATCCGCTCGTTCGCCCAGACCCCGGTGGGACCGTGGCTGCTGATAGCCGTGGCCGTCGGACTCGTGCTCTTCGGCGTCTTCTCCTTCGGCCAGGCGAAGTGGCGCGACGTCTGACCCGCCCCACGACCCGGGCCGACGGCGACGGCCGACCGGGAGCCCGGGCATCGGGGACGGGCCGACGGCCCACCCCGATACCGTCCGATTGAGCCCTCCGCCCCCCTTCGGGCTATCCTTGGACCCATCACACACCTTCGGCGCCGCGCAGCGCCGGCCGGCGACGACGCCGGACCGGCCCGCGGTGCCTTCGTCGTGTCCGAGCCCCCACCACCCCCGGGGAACCTCGCGCCCGGCGAGGAGACAGAACAGGGGGGCGGGATTGGCCGCCGTGCGGAAGTACTTCATGGCCCCGGACCCGGGACGCGTCCGGCTCCGGGTCTCGCTGCGGGCCGTCCTCGGCGTCACGCTCGCGGTCGCCCTGGCCGAGCTCCTCGGCCTCTCGCTGACCGCCTCCATCACCGCCGGTCTCGCGGCCCTCCTCGCCCTCTTCACCGTCGCCGACCCCACCGTCCGCCGCCAGGCCGTCACCACCGCCCTGCTGCCCGCCGTCGGCTTCCCCGTCCTCGCACTCGCGACCCTCCTGCACGGCGCGCCCGCGCTGCGGGACACGGCCTGGCTGCTCGTGGTCTTCGCCGGCGTGTACGCCCGCCGCTGGGGGCCGCGCGGGCACGCGCTCGGGATCTTCGCCTTCATGCAGTTCTTCGTGACGCAGTTCCTGCACGCGCTCCCGTCGCAGCTCCCCGAGCTCTACGCGGCTGTCGCCCTGGCCCTGCTCGCCGTCGGCGCGGTCCGCTTCGGTGCCTGGTGCATCGAGCGGCGCGTCCCGCCTCCCGCCGCACCCGCCCCGCTGCCCGGCACCGGACTCGCCCGCCCCACGACCCGCCAGGCCTTCCAGGCCACGGCGGCCTGCGCCGTCGCCCTCGCCGCCGGCCAACTGATCTCGCACGAGCGCTGGTACTGGGCCGTCGGCACCGCCTGGTGGATCTTCGTCAACACCGCCTCGCGCGGCGAGACGCTCGTCCGGGGGTTCCGCCGGGTCCTCGGCACCGTCGTCGGCATCGCGGCCGGCCTCCTGATCGCCGTCCCGCTCGGCGGCGCCACCGCCCCCACCGCCCTGCTCGTCGGCGTCTGCGTCTTCGGGATCTTCTACACCGCCCCGCTCTCGTACAGCTGGATGATGTTCTTCGTCACCGTCATGGCGGGACTGCTCTACGGACTGCTCGGCGTCCTGCACCCCGGGCTTCTGCTCCTCCGCTTCCAGGAGACCGCGGTCGGCGCGATCGGAGCGGTGATCGGTGTGGCCCTGCTCCCCGTGACCACGCACGCCGCCACCAACGCCTGGATCGAGCGGGCCGTGACCTGCGTGCACACGTGCACCACCGCAGCCGCCCGGCGCCTGGCCGGCGACCCGGGCGTGGACCCGGCGCCGCACGCCGCCGAACTGGAGGTCCTGCTCGGCCGGGTCCGGCTCTCCGTCGCACCCCTGGTGCACCCGCTGAGCCCGCTGCGGGCCCGCAAGGCGCGGGCGCGCCGGGTGCTCGCGCTCCTGGACGACTGCGCCCGTGAGATCCGGGGCCTCGCCGCCGTCGCCGCCGACCCGGACGCCTCGCACGACGCCCGGCTCGTGGCCGCCGCCTGGCGGGTCGAGGCCGCGGTCCACGCCCTCGTACCCCCGGCGCAGCCGGTCCCGGCGTCGCCGTCCGACGCGGCGGGCGTACCGCACCACCACCCCGGCGCGGAGGCGGCACTCGGTCATCTGCACGGTCTGGAACAGGCCCTCGTCGGCCTCGCTGCACCGCTCCGGACCTCGGTCCGGGCCCCGCTGCTCCCGGCCGCCTGACCCATCGCAGCCGTCCCACCCCCTGGTCTAGACCGCCTGCTACCGTCGGCCGGACGCAGGCCGGTCGACCACGACCGGCCCGGTACAGGGGAGGCGCCGTGAGCGGCACAGGGACGGTTCAGGGACGGAACGCGGTACGGGCGTACATCGGCTCGTTCACGTCGGCCGGCGGGCGGGGCGTCCTGGCCGCCGACGTGGACGTGGAGACCGGCGCGCTGACCGTCACCGGTGGCAGCGACGCCGTCGCCGACCCCTCCTTCCTCGCCCTCGCGGGCCCCGTGCTCCATGCCGTGTCCGAGACCGGGGCGGGCGCCGTGGCCGCCTTCGACGTCACCGGGCCCGCGCCGCGGCCGCTCGGGGCGCCCACCCCCGTCGACGGCGAGGCCCCCACCCACCTCGCCCTCGCCGCCGGGCACCTCCTCACCGCCAACTACACCTCCGGCAGCGTCACCGTCCTGCCGCTCGCCGAGGACGGCACCCCGCGGCCCGCCGCGTCCGTCCTGCGCCACGACGGAACCGGACCCGTCGCAGCCCGCCAGGCCGGCCCGCACGCCCACCAGGTGCTCCCCGACCCCAGCGGCCGGTGGATCGTCAGCGTGGACCTCGGCACCGACTCCGTACGGATCTGCGCCCTCGACCCCGGGACCGGGACGCTCACCCTCCACGGCGAGACGGCGCTGCGCCCCGGCACCGGCCCCCGCCACCTCGCCTTCCACCCGGCCGGCACCCACGCGTACGTCCTGAACGAACTGGAGCCCACCCTCACCGTCTGCCGCTGGGACGCGGTCGCGGGCGTCCTCGAACCGCTCGGTGAGACCCCCGTCGTCCCCGAGGGCACCACCGGACCCAGCTACCCCTCCGAGATCGTCGTCGCCCCCGACGGACGCTTTCTCTGGGCCGCCGTCCGGGGCGACGACACCCTCGCCGTGCTCGCCGTCGACCCCGACGGAGCCAAGGCGGCCCTGGTCGCCACCGTGCCCTGCGGCGGCACCTGGCCGCGCGACCTGACCCTCGGCCCCACCGGCCGGTATCTGTACGCGGCCAACGAGCGCTCCGGCGACGTCACGTGGTTCGCCGTCGACCCGGAGACCGGGATCCCCGCGCGCGCGGGCGCGATCGAGGCCCCGGCCGCCTCCTGCGTGGTCTTCGGCTGAGGCACCGGCTCCCGGAGCCCCTGGGATACGCCGAAGGGCCCGCACCGGACGTCCGGTGCGGGCCCTTCGGCGTACGGGCGGGGTGGCGCGGCCGCGAAGGCCTCAGAACGAGGGCGCGCCCTGCGGCTGCTGAGGAATGCCCAGAGCGGCCGTGTACTGCGAGAGCACCAGCTTGCCGATCGCCGGGTAGGCCCCCAGGGGCTCGGCCGCGGCGCATCCGGCCTCCTTCGAGGCCTCGTCGAGCAGGCCCTCGGCCAGTTCCGGGCCGATCAGGTACGGGGCGAGGGCCAGCTGCTCCGAGCCGGCGGCGCGCAGCTGCTGGGCGATCGAGGCGATCGACCCCTCCTGGTCGAGCGCGGCGGCCATGACCGGGACGGCGAGGCGCGCGGCGAGCAGCATGCCGGTGATCCCCGCGGCCTGCACGGCCTCCTCGCCGCCGACCGTGGCCAGGATGATGCCGTCGGCGGCCGTGGCGACCGTGAAGAGCCGGGCGCGGTCGGCACGGGCCAGGCCCGCCTCCGAGAGACGCACGTGCAGGGCCTCGGCGAGCAGCGGGTGCGGGCCGAGGACGTCGGTCAGCTCGGCGGTGTTGCCCGCGTCCATCACGGCCTGGCGCACGTGGCGCGTCTGGGCGCTGTCGGGGCCCGCGAGCAGCGGCACGACGACCGCGGCGGGGCCCGTCGGGGCGCTGACCTCGCGGCCGGCGGCCACGGCCAGCTCGTACCGCTGGGTGCGCAGCGAGGCGGCGGCCGTGAGCATCGTCGTGAGCGAGGGGTACTCGGTGTCGTCGCCGTCCAGGAAGCCGATCAGGGCCTCCAGGCCGGGCAGCTCGGAGCGGGCGATGCTCACGACCTCTTCGGCGAGCGATCGTATGGCGGCGGACGGCACGCCGGGCACAGCGAGAACCAGTGCGGGAGCGCCCTCGGGCGCCGCCGCGGGTTCGGGGCGACGGTGCCGCCCGGACTGACGGGGTCGAGGCATTCGTACAGGCAGGCCGGAAGCAGGCCCAGTGGGGGAGCTCATGGCGCCGCATGCTACTGGTTTCGCCCGGACCGCCGTCGGTTGAGGTGCGATCATGCACCTTGTGCCCCCCTATGTCCGCCTTGGTCGAGGTCCGGCCCCCGCCACCGCCTCCCACCTGGGCGGATGCCTCCGCGCCTATGCCGACGAGGCTCCGAACAGTCGCAGCAACGAGGGATCCTCCGGCAGCCGCAGCGTGCCGATGGCGAGTGCCGCGGCGAGCGCGACCGCCCCGGCCGTCGGATCCCCCGCCGGGTCCACGGTCCGGGCGCGCGGGATCCGCTCCGCGAGCGCGGCGCGCAGCGGTACGAGCAGCCCGTCGCCCATCTTGAACAGGCCTCCGGTCAGGGCCACGAAGGTCCCGGGGCCGGTGGGGCAGGCCGCCTCGGCGGCGTCGGCGATGTGGCCCGCCGCACGCGCCAGGATGTCCGCCGCCACCGGGTCCTCCGCGGCACACCGCCCCACCTCGGGGGCGAACGAGGCGAGCACCGCGGGCCGGTCCGTACGCGGGTACAGCGCGCCGGGCAGCCCGGCCGCCGGCCCGAACAGCTCCTCGGCGCGGGCCAGGAGCGCCGGGGAGCCGCCGCGCCGCCCGTCGTACGCGCGCATCGCCGCTTCCAGGCCGGCCCGTCCGATCCACGCGCCGCTGCCGCAGTCGCCGAGGAGATGCCCCCAGCCGTCGGCCCGCCGCCAGGACGTGAGGTCCGTGCCGAGCGCGATCATGCCCGTCCCGCCCGCGACGACCGCGCCCGGCCGCTGTCCGAGCGCCCCGGCGTACGCGGTGACGGCGTCGGCCGCGAGCGCGAGCCGCCCCGCCCCCCACGCGTCGGCGAAGGCGCCCGGCAGTTCGGCCCGCAGCTCGTCCCCGAGGGTCGCCATCCCCGCCGCCCCGACGGCCACGGCGACGACCGGCCGTCCACCGTGGGGCGCCGTCAGAGCCCGGACGGCGGGCAGGACCTGGGTGAGGAGATGCCGGGCGGAGATCCCGCCGGGACCGGTCCGCACCGGCTCCTGGGAGACATGACGGCCGAGGACGACACCGCTCCCCGCCTCGGCCAGGTGCACCCTGAGCCCCGATCCCCCGGAGTCGACGCCGACGACCAGGCCGTCGCAGGAGCCGGGGGACTCGTTCACGGAAACCACGGTGCACCGTCCTCGCGGGGTGGGGCGGGGGAGTGGGCGGAGTCTAGGAGACCGGCCGGGGAGCCGGTCGGGTCGGGGTGTCACTGTAGGCCGGTAGAGTGACGGACCGTGACAGCGCGACCGTTGAAGGAACTGGTGGAGCCCGGCTGGGCGGAGGCCCTCAGCCCCGTCGCCGGGCGGGTGGCCGAGATGGGCGACTTCCTGCGTGCGGAGATCGCCGCGGGCAGGACGTACCTGCCGGCCGGGCAGCACGTGCTGCGGGCCTTCCAGCAACCGTTCGACGAGGTGCGGGTCCTGATCGTGGGTCAGGACCCCTACCCCACCCCGGGAATGGCGATCGGGCTGAGTTTCGCGGTGGCGCCGGAGGTCCGTTCGCTGCCGGGGAGCCTGGAGAACATCTTCCGGGAGCTGCACACCGATCTCGGGATGCCGAGGCCCTCCAACGGCGACCTGACCCCGTGGACCCGCCAGGGCGTCCTGCTGCTCAACAGGGCGCTCACCACGGCCCCGCGCAAGCCTGCCGCCCACCGCGGCAAGGGCTGGGAAGAGGTGACCGAGCAGGCCATCCGCGCCCTGGCCGCCCGGGGCAAGCCGCTGGTGTCGATCCTCTGGGGCCGCGACGCCCGCAACGCCCGCCCGCTTCTCGGCGACCTGCCGGCGGTCGAGTCCGCGCACCCCTCCCCGATGTCGGCCGATCGCGGCTTCTTCGGCTCCCGCCCCTTCAGCCGCGCCAACGAGCTGCTTCTGGAGCAGGGCGCCCAGCCGGTGGACTGGCGCCTGCCCTGACGAGGGGGACAGGCGCCGAGCGTCCGGGCATCCGCGCCGCTGTCAGATCACCGCCGCCCGGACGCACAGCACGTCCGGCAGGTGTCCCGCGAGGAGCTGCCAGCTGTCCCCGTCGTCCGCGCTCGCGTACACCTCGCCGTTGCGGTTGCCGAAGTACACGCCCGCCGGGTCCGCGTCGTCCGTGCACAGGGCGTCCCGGAGCACCGTGCCGTAGTGGTCGCTCTCGGGCAGCCCCTTCGACAAGGGCTCCCAGGTGGCTCCGGCGTCGCTCGTGCGGTAGACCCGGCACCGGCGGCCGGCCGGGACCCGGTCGGAGTCCGCGGTGATGGGGAAGACGTAGGCGGTGTCCGGCCGGTGGGGGTGCGCGGCGACCGCGAAGCCGAAGTCCGAGGGCAGTCCGGTGCCGATGTCGGACCAGCTGGTGCCCGCGTCGTCGCTGCGGAACACGCCCCAGTGGTTCTGCAGGTAGAGCCGGTCCAGGTTGCCCGCGTCCTGGGCGATCTTGTGGACGCACTGCCCGAACTCGGGATCGGGGTCAGGCAGGAACACCGCCGACACCCCGTGGTTGGAGGGTTCCCAGGCGGCCCCGCCGTCCCGCGAGCGGAACACCCCGGCGGTGGACACCGCGACCGTCAGGGCCTCCGGGTCGCGCCGGTCGGTCACCACGGTGTGCACGGCCTCGCCGCCCCCGCCGGGCACCCACTGGGAGCGGGTCGGGTGCTCCCAGAGGGGACGGACGAGCTCGAAGGACTCCCCGCCGTCCGCCGACCTGAAGAGCGCCGCCGGCTCCGTCCCGGCGTACACGACGCCGGGGGAGTGCTCCGGCGCCGGGTGCAGCTGCCAGACGCGCTCCAGGGAGGCGCCGGTGTCCTCGGGGAACTTCACGGCGGGCCGCGCCGGCTCGGTCCAGCTCCTCCCGAGGTCGTCGGAGTGGAAGACCGACGGCCCCCAGTGGGCGCTGTCGCCGCCCACGAGCAGCCGTGGGCTCGCTCCCCGCTTGTCGATGGCCACCGAGTAGACGGCCTGCGCGGGGAAGGCCGGATCGTCGAACTCCCAGCGGCCGTCGTGCCTGCGGCCGATGAAGAGTCCCTTGCGGGTGCCTACGGTGAGGAGTACGTCGGGCATGGATGCCACCTCCAGGACGCCGTTGTCGCGGATACGGGCCAGTCTGCACCCGCCCACTGACAACGGCCCCCGGACACTCCCGCACCCGGCGCCCGGAGCGCGACGGCCGGGATGACGCCCGGCGCCCGGAGCGCGACGGCCCCGGCGCCCGGAGCGCGGCAACCGGGGCCGCCCCCGGCGTCCGGAGCGCGGCGTCCCGAGCGCGAGCGTCAGATCGCCCAGGCGTACGGAGCCGGGGCCTCGGGTTTCGAGGCGCCGAGGTCGCGGGCGGCGCGGCGGGCCCAGGAGGCGTCGCGCAGCAGCTCGCGGCCGAGGAGGACCGCGTCGGCCTCACCGTTGGCGATGATCTTCTCGGCCTGTCCGCTCTCGGTGATCAGACCGACGGCCGCCACCGGCAGTCCGGTCTCCGCCTTGACCCGGGCCGCGAAGGGCACCTGGTAGCCGGGACCCACCGGGATCTCGGCCGGCCCACCGTTGCCGCCGCTGGAGACGTCGAGGAGGTCGACCCCGTGCTCGCGGAGGAGCGCGGCGAACCGTACGGTCTCGTCGACCGTCCAGCCCTGCTCCTCCAGCCAGTCGGTGGCCGAGATGCGGAAGAAGACGGGAAGTTCCTCGGGCCACACGGACCGCACCGCGTCGACGACCTCCAGGGCGAGGCGGGTGCGGTTCTCGAAGGAGCCGCCGTACGCGTCCGTGCGGTGGTTGCTGTGCGGGGAGAGGAACTCGCCGATGAGGTAGCCGTGGGCGCCGTGGATCTCGACGACCTGGAAGCCGGCGTCGAGCGCGCGGCCGGCCGCGGCGGCGAACTGGCCGGTGATCTCCCGGATCCGCTCGACGGTCAGCTCGGTCGGCACCGGGTACCCCTCGGCGAACTCGACGGGGCTGGGCGCGACGGGCTGCCAGCCGGGGCCGCCCTGGGGGACGGGGCCGCGGCCCTCCCACGGAGGCTGGGTCGAGGCCTTCCGGCCGGCGTGGCCGATCTGGATGCCGGGCACCGTGCCGTGCTCCTTGAGGAAGGCGGCGATGCGGCGCAGGCTCTCGGTCTGGGTGTCGTTCCAGAGGCCGAGGTCCGCCGGGCTGATCCGGCCCTCGGGGGCGACGGCGGTCGCCTCGACGAGGATGAGTCCGGTGCCGCCGGTGGCACGGGAGGCGTAGTGGGCGAAGTGCCAGTCGTTGGCGACACCCGCGTTCGGTCCGGTCATCTCGGCCGAGTACTGGCACATGGGCGCCATCCAGACCCGGTTGGGAACGGTGACGGACCGCAGGGTGTAGGGCTCGAACAGGGCGACGCTCATGACGGACTCCGTTTCGGGGTGCCTCGAAGGGACGCTAGTACGGTAACCCTCGTAGTACGGCATCTGTCAAACTACGAGGATCCTCGTACTACTCGTACACTGGGCCGTATCCCGGATGAAGTGGAGCCGCCGTCATGACGACCGCCCCCAGCCCTCGCGCCCTCGACCACCCCGCGCGTGACCAGATCCGTCTGGAGGCGGTGCTGCACGCCCTCTCGGACCCGGTGCGGCTGCGCATCGTGCGGGACATGGCGCGCGAGGGCGCCGAGCTGAGCTGCTCGTACTTCGACCTCCCGGTGACCAAGTCCACGACGACGCACCACTTCCGGGTGCTGCGCGAGAGCGGCGTCATCCAGCAGGTGTACCGCGGCACGGCGAAGCTCAACGCACTGCGCGGGGACGACCTCGACGCCCTCTTCCCCGGCCTCCTCGGCACCGTCCTCTCGGCCGCCGCCGCCCAGGCCGCCCGCGCGGGCGGGACGCTGCCCGCGGACGCCTGAGGGGCGTCGCCCCACGCGGCCTCGGGGACCTACAGCGACCGCATCCTGTTGATCTCCGAGGTCTGCTGGGCGATCACGTCGTTCGCCATCTCCTCCACGAGGACGTTGTTGCCCTCGCTCAGCACCTCGGCGGCCATCGTCACCGCCCCCTCGTGGTGCGTGATCATCAGCTTCAGGAACAGCGCGTCGAAGGCCTTGCCCTTCGCCTTCCCCAGCTCCTCCAGCTGCTCCCCGGTCGCCATGCCCGGCATCGAGTGATGGTCGTGACCGGCCTGCTCGCGCGGTCCGCCGTTGTTCTTCAGCCAGCCCTCCATCGCGCCGATCTCCGGTTGCTGTGCCGCCGCGATCCGCTCGGCCACCTTCCTGACCTGGGTCGATCCCGCCCGCTGCGGGGCCAGCGCCGTCATGGTCAGGGCCTGCCTGTGGTGCACGATCATCATCTGCGCGTAGCGGAAGTCCGCGCTGTTCGGGCTCTCGTCCGGGAGGAGCCGGGCGGCCTCCTCCGGGGATATCCGCCGGGCCGGCTCACCGGGCTTCCCCGGCGCCACCACCGATTTCCCGGCCGAGGCCCCGGCCTCCGGCGCGCCCTTGTCCGACCCCGACTCGCAGGCGGTCAGGGCGAGTACGGCGACGGCGGACAGGGTCACGGCGACGACGGCACGCTGACGGCGGATCAACAACGCGACCTCCAGATGTTCTTGCGGGGACAGTGACCGTTCCTAGCACTTTTCGCGGGGCCTTCGACCAAAAACCTTGATTACATCTGTGTTGCCATCTGTTGAGATGTGCACGGCAAGGAAGATACTGCCGAGGTCCAACACCCGTTCAACGCCGAACGGATACCAGGGAGGACGGAGTGACTTCGTTGCGTACCCCGCGTACCACGTCCATCACGCGCGACCCGCGTGCACGGCTCAGACGCCTGGGCGTGGCATCCGCCGCGGCCGGACTGCTCGCCACACTGCTCGCGACCGGCCCCGCGGCCGCCACACCCGACCCCGGAGACGCCCCCGTACAGGGCAAGGTCTCCGCGGAGCAGGCGGCGGACGCGCGCTCCGCCATCCAGAGCGGTGAGATACCCGGCGTGGACGAGATCGTCCACAGCTCCAACATCGAGCACCTCGCGAACATCCCCAAGGACGCCCTCAAGGGCACCAACTCGGACCTGGCCTTCCAGGGCAGGTACGCCTTCGCCGGCAACTACGACGGCTTCCGGATCTTCGACATCAGCGACCCGAAGGCCCCGAAGACCGTCGCCCAGGTCCTCTGCCCCGGCTCCCAGAACGACATCTCCGTCTCCGGGGACCTGCTGTTCCTCTCGACGGACTCCTCCCGGAGCGACGACAGCTGCGCCAGCACCTCGCAGCCCGCCACGGTCAAGGAATCCTGGGAGGGCATGAAGATCTTCGACATCAGCGACGTCGCCGACCCGAAGTACGTCGCCTCCGTCGAGACCGCCTGCGGCTCGCACACCCACACGCTGGTGCCGGAGCGCAAGGACGTCTACGTCTACGTCTCCTCGTACTCGCCCAACGCCGCGTTCCCGGACTGCCAGCCCCCGCACGACGGCATCTCGGTCATCAAGGTGCCCCGCAAGGCGCCCGAGAAGGCCGCGATCGTCAGCTTCCCCGTCCTCTTCCCGGGCGAGGGCCCGGACGGCGGCGGCAACCCCGGCGGACCCACCAACCCGGGCGTCTCCAAGACCACCGGCTGCCACGACATCACCGTGCTGCCCGAGAAGGACCTCGCGGCCGGCGCCTGCATGGGTGACGGCATCCTCTTCGACATCGAGGACCCCGAGCACCCCCGGGTGATCGACCAGGTCCAGGACAACGTCAACTTCGCGTTCTGGCACTCCGCGACCTTCAACCAGAAGACGAACAAGGTCGTCTTCACCGACGAGCTCGGCGGCGGCGGCGCGGCCACCTGCAACGCGGCGGTCGGCCCGAACCGGGGTGCCAACGGCATCTACGACATCGTCGGCAAGGGCAAGCACCGCGAACTCGTCTTCCGCAGCTACTTCAAGATCCCCCGGCACCAGGCCGACACCGAGAACTGTGTCGCCCACAACGGCTCGCTGATCCCGGTCAAGGGCAAGGACCTCATGGTCCAGGCCTGGTACCAGGGCGGCGTCTCCGTCTGGGACTTCACCGACTCGGCCAAGCCCAAGGAGATCGCCTACTTCGAGCGCGGCCCCGTGTCCGCCACCACCATCTCCACCGGTGGCTCCTGGTCCGCGTACTACTACAACGGCTACATCTACTCGAACGACATCGCCAAGGGCTTCGACGTCCTGAAGCTCTCCGACCGTCGTACCGACCCCGCGAAGCGCATCCGGATGGACGAGCTCAACGTCCAGACCCAGCCGGACTACTTCGACTTCGACGACTGATCGGCACCCTGAGGGCCGGCTGACGGCCTGAACGTCGGCGTGCCGTCGGGCGGACCCCCGTCCGGCGGCACGCCCGCCTCCCAGTCGAGGCCGTACCGGTGGAACAGCTCCGACCGCAGCCGCGCCAGCGGCATCCTGGCGCCCGGCAGCAGCACCGCCACCACCGCGCCCATCAGCAGGGCGCGGAGCAGCGGATAATCCGTGTCCACGTCGGCGGAGCCGTACCGGGTGACCGTGTCCCGCAGCAGGAACGCCAGCCGCTGCTGCTCCTCGCACTGCACGAACCCCTCGGCCTGCAGGATGCCCGCCATATGGGTCCGCATCAGGGTGGGCCGCTCCGCCGCGAGGCCCAGGACCGCGTCGATCGCGCGGGCCAGCCGCTCGCGGCCGTCCTCCGTGCGCGGCTCGCGCTCCAGCGCCTCCTCCAGGGTGAGGTGCATCAGACGGTGCACCGCCGCCTGCAGGAGCTGCCGCTTGCCCGGGAAGTAGTACGAGATCAGCCCCCGCGCCGTACCCGCACGCTTCGCGATGTCGCCGAGCGTGGTCGCCTCGTAGCCGCGCGTGTCGACCAGCTCCACCGTGGCCTGCAGAATGCGCTCGCGCGATCTGCGTCGAAGCTCTTCATTGACCGATGGGCTACGCGGGGACATGCTGGACTCCTGCGTTGACTGGCTGCCGGCCAATATACTCGGCGCATCCCGTCGGCCTGCCCGTGTGGCATACCGCCGGGGATGCCGTCTGTTCTGGGCGACACGGGGGATCGTCCAGAACAGGCGGCTTCATCGTGTGTCTCCCATTCTGCTCCCGCCGTTCTCCCCGGGGCAGGGGTCGGCGGCGGCCCCGCGCCGTTCGCTCCGGCGGTACGTCAGGACCGCGACGGCCACACAGCACCAGCCGAGGAGCCAGCCGGCGAGAACGTCCGAGAACCAGTGCACGCCCAGGTAGACCCGCGTCCAGCCCACGCCGAGCACCGACACGAGGGCGACCCCCGCGAGCGTGCCCCAGCCGCGCCACTCGGGCCTCCAGCGCAGCGCGAGCACCCAGAGCAGCAGTCCGCAGGTGACCGTGGCCGCCATCGCGTGCCCGGAGGGGAAGGCGGCGAACCGCGCCGAGTCCACCGGATCCACCCACTGCGGCCGCTCCCGGCCCACCAGCGCCTTCAGGCCCTGCTGGAGCGCCAGGGCCAGCAGGCTGGTCGCCGCCACCCACAGCGCCGTGCGCCGCTCGCCCCACCACCACAGCAGGACGACGGTCGCCGCGGCGAGGGCGCGCATCGTCACCGGGTCCCAGACCCAGTCGCTGAGGACGCGGTGGACTCTGGTGAGTCCGGGATGGGCGAGGGCTTCGCGGTGGAGCGACTCGGCGACGGACCGGTCGAAGGAGAGCAGTGGCGTCCACCCCACCGCGACGAGGACGAGCAGCAGAAGGGCCAGGACACCGGAGATCATGGCGGAGGAGCGCATATCCCGATCCTGCCCGACGAACGGCTTCGCATGATCCTCCCCGCGCCACGCGTCCTGCCGGTGTGCTCGGCAAGGGCTCCTACTCCAGCGCGCTGAGGGCCGGGACGAATGCGACGAGTACGGGGACCACCGGCACCAGGGCCGCGGCGGCGGTGAGCCGGAGGCGGCGCCCCGCCGTGAGCCGGGGTGCGGCGGTCAGCAGACGGTTCACCCGCCGGGGAAGGTCCGCGTACGGGGCGGAGCCGGGGCCGAAGACGCCCCGGTCCTCGTTCAGTTCGACCAGCGCGAGGGCGATCGTCAGACGTCCGAACCGGCGCGAGGCGACGTCGTCGGCGGCCAGCTCCACGAGTCGGTGCATCTCCTCGCGGAAGCCCGCGAAGACCGGGATGCCCGGGAACCCGGCGGCCAGCGCAGCCGAGCAGTGCAGCAGCCAGTCGTGCCGGGCGCGCGCGTGACCCTGCTCGTGCGCCAGGACCGCGTCGAGCTGGGGGCCCTTCAGGCGGCGCAGCGCCGCCGTGGTGATGACCAGCTGGGGCGTGGTCCCCGCGAGCCACCAGGCGTGCGCCCGCTCGCCCTCCAGGACCACGAGACGCTCGCTGCCTGGCGGTTCCCCCGGCAGCAGGGGGGAGCGGACGAGCAGCTCGCGGCGCCGCCGGCGCCGCCGGGCGCCGGCCTGGCCGATCTCCCGGCCCAGCATCGCCCCGGACCAGACCCCGCCGGCCGCGAGGACCACCGCGAGGACCGCGGACCAGGGCCCGGTCGTCCCGAACTCGTACGCGTCGACCACCGCGCGCGGTGCGGGCGCGAAGAGGTGCCCCCGTACGGCTTGCCAGGCGGTCGAGGCGCTGAACGTCATGGACAGCGCGAAGCTCAGCAGCACGGCGGCGACCGCGCACTGCCACACCCAGAGGGCCACCACGGGTTCTCGCTCCACCCAGTCCGCCCGCGCCAGCAGCCGGGGGGCCGCGAGCGCGGTCAGGACGCCGAGCAGGAGCAGCGCGAGGGAGACCCACATGGGCGTCAGCCTATGAGTGCGGTACGGGTCGGGGGTATGGCCCGGGACGGCAAGTGACGTACGCCACGGTGTGGTTGACCGGCCGCCTCGCAGGGTCACACGGATCCCATGGGGTCACGCCCGCCCTACGGGGTCACCCACCCGCACCAGGCACACGGGCCTCACAGGGCCACGAGCATGGCCAGCATGGCGAGCGCCATCGTCAGTCGGCAGACGAGTGCCAGCTCCGGCCGGGTCGTCCATGCCTGTCCGGCGCCGCCACCCGCGATGGCCGCGGTCGCCGGCACCAGTCCCGCGCCCGTGTGGAGCACGTACGCCATGTAATAGAGGAGCAGCCCGCCCGTGAGGGCGGGTATGCCGCCCGTGGTGCCGATCGTGTGCCCCGTGTGCGCCCCCGTGGTGGGCGCCGCCATCGCGACCGCCATGTACACCATGGCGAGCGAGCCGACCAGATGGTGCAGATGGTGACCGCCGCGCCGGAGCGTGAGCAGGCCGTGCAGGGTCGCGCCGCCGAACACCGCGGCGTACACCGCCCAACTCCATCCCGGCGGTGTGAGCACCGTCGCGGGCAGTGCCATGGACGCCATCCCGAATCCCATCAGCGCCTCGCCGCCCGCCGCCCGCCGTTCCTCCCCGGCGCAGACGCGCATCCGGATCAGGCAGTACACGCCTGTCGCGGCGCACAGCGCGACCATCAGCCACCCGGACAGGGCCGGTCCGTGCACGGCACACCTCCCCCTCGACGCCGTCCCCTCCCCGGAGCCTTTCCCGCCGCCACCCGGACCCACGCGGGCGCACGGACGCGCACAGGCGTACGGAGGGGAGCGAACGGCGCGCGCGTTAGGCTCGGGCCGATCGCGTACGGCGATCGTCAGCGCCCGAGGGGAGCCCCGCTCACATGGACACCGCCACGTCCCGCCCGGACACCGCCACGCCGCACGGGAAAGGCGGGATCAGCTACCGCGAGGCGGTCCGGGACGACGTCCCGGCGCTCGTCCCGCTCGTCGAGTCGGCCTACCGCGGCGACGCCAGCCGGGGCGGCTGGACCACCGAGGCGGACATCCTCCAGGGGCAGCGCACCGACTCCGACGGCGTGGCGGCCGTGATCACCGCCCCCGACAGCCGGCTGATGGTCGTCGAGCGCGACGGCGAGATCGTCGCCTGCTGCCAGCTGGAGCACCGGGGGGAGGCGGCCTACTTCGGGATGTTCGCGGTCCGTCCCGATCTGCAGGGCGCGGGCCTGGGCAGGCAGATCATCGCGGAGGCCGAGCGCCGGGTGCGTGAGCTCTGGGGCGCGCGTGAGATGCACATGACGGTGATCTCCGTACGGGAGGAGCTCATCGCCTGGTACGAGCGGCGCGGCTACCGGCGTACCGGCCGGATGTCGCCCTTCCCGTACGGCGACGAGCGCTTCGGTGTGCCCCAGCGCGACGACCTGGAGTTCGAGCTGCTGGTGAAGCCGTTGACCTGACCGGGCGGCGGAAGGGTGGCCTCGGCCCTGTCGGACAGGAAAAATTTCCGTCGACAGGGGGGTCGCACAGGATAATTTCTCTTGCTCCCCTTGTGGTGGAGATCCGTCGATGGTTACGGTGTCTTGACGCCAGGTTCTCCTGTGGAGGAAGAGGAATGACGGAAATTCTTGTGCAGGACGTGACCAGCGAGGGGATATCCCTCGAGGCCCGGGTGATCGACCACCCCGCCTGGCCCGAACTCAAGGATGCCGTGGAGGAGATCCGCGCCTGGCAGAGCACGGACGGCTCCATCGACTTCGAGGCCGAGGGCGCTCCCGCCCGCTCCCTCGTCGAGCTGACGCTCGACCGCGTCACGGCGGCGGTCGAGCAGCTCTCCCCGCTCGTCCCGCACGACGGCGCCTACCACCGCGCCCTCGTCGCCGACCTGCGCAAGTGGTCCGAGAGCGGCTTCGCCGTCCCGGACTTCCTGGACTCGCTGCTCGCCTTCCAGCCGGCCGCCGACCGCGTCGACGGGCTCCAGCACCTCGTGCTGTTCCCGATGTACACGCAGAACGGCAACCCGCACCGCAACCTCGAAGCCGTCGTGCTCCGCATGGTGTGGCCGGAGTGGCTCGCCGAGCTCGAAGCGACCCGCTACGACAACCCGCTCTTCTGCGGCATCACCTTCGAGGACTTCACCGCCGGGTACGACACCCACTCGGCCGTCCTCTTCCCGGAGACCATCGCCGTCCGCGAGGCCCCCGAGCGCTTCACCTGGGGCGGCATCTTCTGCGACCGCGAGGCCGCGCGCTTCCGCAAGGTCACCGAGGCCGCCGTCGACACGCTGGGCCTCCAGCTGCCCGCCGACATCGCCGCGATGATCGACGACCAGGAGCGCTGCGAGAAGGCCTTCGTGCTCTGGGACATGGTCCACGACCGCACCCACAGCCACGGCGACCTGCCCTTCGACCCCTTCATGATCAAGCAGCGCCAGCCCTTCTGGATGTACGGCCTGGAAGAGCTCCGCTGCGACCTCACCGCCTTCAAGGAGGCCGTGAAGCTGGAGGCCGAGGGCAACGCGCACGGCCGGGACGTGCAGTACGCGGTCCTCTTCGACCGCATGTTCCGCTTCCCGCTCTCCGGCGACCGCAACCGCAACTACGACGGTCTCGGCGGTCAGCTCCTCTTCGCGTACCTGCACAAGCACGACGTGGTGCGCTGGACGGACAACACCCTGAAGATCGACTGGCAGCGGGCCCCCGAGGTCACCAACCAGCTCTGCGCCGAGATCGAGACCCTCTACCGCGACGGCATCGACCGCCCCAAGCTCGTCCACTGGTTCAAGGCGTACGAGCTCGTCTCCACCTACCTCGCCCCGCACCCGGGATCGAAGTGGGCCAAGGGTCCCGACGCCCTCGACCTGTCGCTGCCGCCGCGCAAGCTCGTCGACGACGTGCTTCCGGACGAGTTTCCGCTCAGCATGTTCTTCGAGGCCCTCGCCAAGAAGCTGAAGGGCGTGATCGCCGACACCAAGGGCATCACCGCCGCCGACGTCCCGCGGACCGAGCGGGCCGCCGCGTGAGCGCTCGTACCGAGGACACGGAGGAGGCGTCGCCCATGAACGCCAACGGAAACGGCGGGTCGCTGGAAGGCGCCGTCATCGCGGTCGCGGGCGCGGCGGGCCCCGCGGGCCGGGCCGCCCTGCTGCGGCTCGCCGAGGCCGGCGCGACCGTCGTCGGCTCCGACGCGGACCCGACGAGGCTCGCGGAGGCCGTCGACGCCGCCCGCTACGCGCACGGCGGGGCCACCGTCATCGGCGACACGGTCGATCTGCTCGACCTGGACGCCACGCGCGACTGGGCCGCGAAGACCGAGAAGGAGTTCGGCCGGATCGACGGCCTGGTCCACCTGGTCGGCGGCTGGCGCGGCAGCGGTTCCTTCACGGACACCGACCTCAAGGACTGGGACTTCCTGGAGAAGCTCCTGATCCGTACGGTCCAGCACACCTCGCTCGCCTTCCACGACGGACTGCTGCGCGCCGGCGGACGCGGCCGGTACGCCCTGATCAGCCAGGTCGGCGCGCACAAGCCGCTGGCCAACAACGCCGCCTACAACGCCGGCAAGGCCGCCGCGGAGGCCTGGACCCTCGCCATGGCGGACTCGTTCCGCAAGCTGGGGGGCGACGACGGCCCGCAGGCGGCGGCTGCGATCCTGGTGATCAAGGCATTGGTGCACGACGCCATGCGCGCCGAACGCCCCAACGCGAAGTTCGCGGGCTTCACCGACGTCGGCGATCTCGCCGACGAGATCGCCGGTCTGTGGGACAGGCCCGCCCAGGAAGTGAATGGACAGCGTCTGTGGCTGACCCCCAAGCCGTGACCGCGGCCCTCGGCCCCAGGACCGACGCGCGTCGGCATCACGACCCGTCGGTCCGGGGCTTCGCCAGCGACAACTACGCCGGCGCCCACCCCGAAGTGCTCGCGGCTCTCGCCCTCGCCAACGACGGCCACCAGGTCGCCTACGGCGAGGACCAGTACACCGAGCACCTCCAGCGCGTCATGCACAGCCACTTCGGCTCCCGCGCCGAGGCCTTCCCGGTCTTCAACGGGACCGGGGCGAACGTGACCGCGCTCCAGGCGCTCACGGACCGCTGGGGCGCCGTCATCTGCGCCGAGTCCGCGCATATCAACGTCGACGAGGGCGGGGCGCCGGAGCGGATGGGCGGCCTCAAGCTGCTCACCGTGCCGACCCCGGACGGCAAGCTCACCCCCGAGCTGATCGACCGGCAGGCCTGGGGCTGGGAGGACGAGCACCGGGCGATGCCCCAGGTCGTCTCGATCACCCAGAACACCGAGCTGGGCACCGTCTACACCGTCGACGAGATCCGCGCGATCGTCGAGCACGCCCACGCCAAGGGCATGAAGGTCCACCTCGACGGGGCCCGGATAGCCAACGCGGCCGCCTCGCTCGACGTGCCGATGCGGGCGTTCACCAACGCGGTGGGCGTCGACGTCCTCTCGTACGGGGGGACGAAGAACGGCATGCTCTTCGGCGAGGCCGTGGTCGTCCTCAACCCGGACGCGGTCAGCCACATGAAGCACCTGCGCAAGCTGTCCATGCAGCTCGCGTCGAAGATGCGCTTCGTGTCGGTGCAGCTGGAGGCTCTCCTCGCGAAGGACCTGTGGCTGCGCAACGCCCGGCACGCCAACGCGATGGCGCAGCGCCTCGCGGCGGGGGTGCGCGAGGTGGACGGCGTCGAGATCCTCTATCCGGTCCAGGCCAACGCGGTCTTCGCCCGTCTGCCGCACGAGGTGAGCAGGCGGCTCCAGGAGCGCTTCCGCTTCTACTTCTGGGACGAGACCGCCGGGGACGTGCGCTGGATGTGCGCCTTCGACACCACGGAGGACGACGTGGACGCCTTCCTCCAGGCCCTCAAGGAAGAACTCGCCCGCTGACCTCAGGGCTGCATGGATATACGGCCGGATGGAAAGTCATTGACTTCCGTCCGGCCGTTTCCCTACGCTCGCCCCGCATGGAACTCGTTCAGCAGAACCCCGACATCGCCGCCTATCTGGCCGCGAGCGAGGCCGTCGACCATGAGCACCCGGTGGTCCGCGCCGTGGCGGACGATCTCTCCGACCGGCATCCCGACGCATACGCATACGCGGCAGCGGCTTATGCCCGCGTACGAGACACGGTCCCGCACTCCATGGACACGGGCGACCTCCGCGTCACCTGGCGCGCCTCCGACGTCCTTGAGCAGCGGACCGGCATCTGCTACGCCAAGTCCATCGCGTACGCCGCGCTGTTGCGCGCCCGGGGCATTCCGGCGGCCCTCTGCTATCAGCGGCTCGCCGACGACGACGGCATGAACCCCGTGATCCACGGTCTCGTCGCGCTCCTGCTGCCCGGCGAGCGGAACTGGGCCCGGCAGGACGTGCGGGGCAACAAGCCCGGAGTCGACGCCCAGTTCTCCCTGAGGGAGGAGCGGCTGGCCTGGACCGTACGCCCGGAGTCCAATGAAGTGGATTATCCAGTGCTCTACACTGAACCTCACCCGGCTGTTCTGGACGCGCTGCGCGCCGCGCCCGACCGGCCGCCCCTCCTCTGGCGGACGCTCCCCACGGAACTCTGACCCCCGTACACCAGCGAACGGCGGACCATGACCCTCACGCTCACCGTCTCCGACGAGGTGCGCACCCTCGTCCCCGGTTTCACCGCCCTCGTGATCGAGGCCCACGGTCTGGTCAACGGGCCCAGCGACGAGACCAGCGCGGCCCTCCTCGACGAGGCCGCGCGCCGGCTCGCCGAGCGCCTCGACGGCCGGACTCCGGACCAGGACCCGCACGTAGCCGCCTGGCGCGCCGCGTACACCGCGTTCGGCGCCAAGCCCTCCCGTACCCGCAACTCGGCCGAGGCGCTGGCCCGCAGGGCCCTCGCGGACGGCGGGCTTCCCCGGATCAACCGGCTCGTCGACGCCTACAACGCGATCAGCGTCGCCCACCTCATCCCGGTCGGCGGCGAGGACCTGGGCAGGATCCAGGGCGCCATGCGCCTGGTCCGGGCCACCGGCGACGAGCCCTTCGTCACCACGGCGGGCGGTACGGAGACGGTCGAGCACCCCGAGCCCGGGGAGATCGTCTGGTGCGACGAGGCGGGGGTCACCTGCCGGCGCTGGAACTGGCGGCAGGGTCCCCGCACGCGGATCGACGACGACACGGTCGACGCGGTCTTCCTGCTCGAATCGCTCGCCCCCATGACCCGGGACGAGCTCCTCGCGGCGGGCGCCGAGCTCGCGGAGTCACTGGAGAAGCTCAGCCCCGGAGCCCGGATCACCGTCAGGGACCCGGAGTAGCGGTTCCTCGTCGGGACCTCACGGCACCGGGGCGCATCGGAACGGCGGGGCCGCCCCGCGCCTGCCGCGGAACCCGGCCCCGCTCCCGTACGAGCGTCAGCCCGCGTCCTTGACCTGGGCCGCCGTCGGAGCCGTGCCCCCGAGGTGCGCGGGCACCCACCAGGTGTCACTCGCGTCCTTGGGGCGCACCGGATAGGCGCGCTGGGCGGCCTCGAGCAGCTCCTGGACGTGCTCGCGCAGCCGTCGGGTGATGGCACCCGCGTACTGGTCGGCGGGGGCCTCGACGGGCTCGCCGACGCGGATCGTCACCGGGATGTGGCTCCGCTTGAAGTTCCGGGGGCGGCCCTTCGTCCACAGTCGCTGGGTGCCCCAGAGCGCCATCGGGATCAGCGGAACGCCCGCCTCCTGCGCCAGGCGCGCCGCACCCGTCTTGAAGCCCTTGAGCGTGAACGACTGCGAGATGGTCGCCTCGGGGAAGACTCCGATGATCTCGCCGGCCCGCAGCGACTCCAGCGCGTGCTTGTAAGCGTGCTCGCCCTGCGCCCGGTCCACCGGGATGTGCTTCATGCCGCGCATGAGCGGGCCCCCGATCTTGTGCCGGAAGACCGACTCCTTCGCCATGAAGCGCACCAGGCGCTTCTGCGGCAGGGTCGCGAGACCGGTGAAGATGAAGTCGAGGTAGCTGATGTGGTTGCTCACGAGCACCGCCCCTCCCGTCCGCGGGATGTGCTCGGAACCCTGGGTGTCGATCTTCAGGTCGAGTGCCTTGAACAGGGTGAGCGCGGCACCGACGACCGGTCGATAGACGAGTTCTGCCATCGGAGAGGAACCTCTTCTTCGTGTGCCCGGGGAAGGTCTCCCCGCGAAGTTACGCGGCCGTAGGTTTTCGGCTTCGGGCAGATCGTGCCCCATGCGGGGCGCCGTGACCAGTCCATGTGGCCTCGTACGGGGAGATTTCCGTCACTCGCGGTGGCCGTGGCGGGAATCGTACGCGCCCGTGCGACGCTGCACCGGACGACGTGTCCACAGGAAGGGAAGTGGGATGACCGAGGTGCTCGGACCCGAGGCGCTCGGCGCCGAACTGGGGGAGCGGGCCACCCTCGTCCAGTTCTCCACGGCCTTCTGCCAGCCCTGCCGGGCCACGCGCCGCATCCTCGCCGAGGTCGCCGTGATGGTGCCGGGCGTGGGGCACGTGGAGATCGACGCCGAGGAACGGCTCGATCTGGTACGCGAACTCGGCATCGCGCGGACCCCCACCGTCCTCGTCCTCGACCGGGCGGGCCGCGTCGTCCGGCGGGCCGCGGGGCAGCCGCGCAAAGCGGACGTCATCGCCGCCCTGGGGCGCGCGGTCTGACGCGGTGACACTTCTCGCACATCCCGGTGCCCACTTGACTGCACGCGGCAACGATCGTCACCCTGGCGGAGTGCCCCCAGAACTCCTTCTCCACGGCCGGCCCCATGGGGACCTGGCCCGCGACGCGAGCGCGCGCTGTCCGGGTCTCTGACGACCCCGGGACCTCATCCATGCCGCCCTCGCAGAAGGACAACTCCATGACGGTTTCGCCCGAGCTCCGTGCCGTCCCCACCATCGGCGCCCCCCGGCAGGCCTCTCCCGATCTGCTCCGCTCCGTCTTCCGCCGGCACGCGGCCGGTGTCGCGGTCGTCACCGCGCACGGCGAACGCCCGGTCGGTTTCACCGCGACCTCCCTCAACTCCGTCGCCGCAGACCCTCCCTTGATCTCCTTCGGGATCGGCACCTCCTCCTCCAGCTGGCCCGTGCTCGCCGAGGCCGGGCACATCGGCGTGCACATACTCGGAGAGCACCAGCAGGAGCTCGCCGCCACCTTCGCGCGCAGCGGCGCCGACCGCTTCGGCGACGGTACGCGCTGGAGCGTCGGACCCGAGGGCGTGCCCGTTCTCGACGGCGTCCTGGCCTGGATGATCTGCCGGGTGGTGGCCCGGGTGCCCGCGGGGGACCACCGCATCGTGATCGCGCAGGCGGTCGCGGGAGACCCCGACGGCGTGGGCCGGCCGCTCCTCTACCACCACGGGCGCTTCAACGCGCTGCGCGACTGAGAGTTCCCGTGCCCGCCGCTTTCCGCGCGTTGGCCAGATCACATGGCTGAGCGCTTGCTTACTCGTAACGAACTGGGTGTACTGGCGAGTAATATTTCGGTGGGGGCGTCCGGCGCCCCGACCGGAGACCCGCCCTTCGGACGCCTATGCTGCGAGCAACAAGGCAGCCCAGTTATGACGATGCAGTAGGAGAGCCGGCGTGAGCTTGAGGATCGTTGTCTGTGTGAAGTACGTGCCCGACGCGACCGGAGACCGCAAGTTCGCGGACGACCTCACGGTCGACCGCGACGACGTCGACGGCCTGCTGTCGGAGCTCGACGAGTACGCGGTCGAGCAGGCCCTGCAGATCGCCGAAGAGGCCGACGACGCCGAGGTCACCGTGCTCACGGTCGGCCCCGAGGACGCCAAGGACGCGCTGCGCAAGGCGCTCTCGATGGGCGCCGACAAGGCCGTCCACGTCGAGGACGACGACCTGCACGGCACCGACGTCATGGGTACCTCGCTGGTGCTCGCCAAGGCGATCGAGAAGACCGGATACGACGTCGTCATCACCGGCATGGCCTCCACCGACGGCACCATGGGTGTCCTCCCGGCGATCCTCGCCGAGCGTCTGGGCGTCCCGCAGGTCACGCTGCTCTCCGAGGTCACCATCGAGGACGGCGTCGTCAAGGGCCGCCGTGACGGCGACACCGCCTCCGAGCAGCTGGAGGCCTCCCTCCCGGCCGTCGTGTCCGTGACGGACCAGTCGGGCGAGGCGCGCTACCCCTCCTTCAAGGGCATCATGGCCGCCAAGAAGAAGCCGGTGGAGTCCCTGGAGCTGGACGACCTGGACATCGACGCGGACGAGGTCGGCCTCGCCGGCGCCTGGACCGCGGTCGACTCGGCCGCCGAGCGCCCGGCGCGCACCGCGGGCACGATCGTCAAGGACGAGGGCGAGGGCGGCAAGCAGCTGGCCGCCTTCCTTGCGGAGCAGAAGTTCATCTAAGACTCAGCCCGTGAGCCGGAGGTCCGTCCGGCCCGCGCGAGCCCCTCAGACCCGCCCCTTTCCGTTCGCAGGAGATTGAAGTCCCATGGCTGAGATTCTCGTCTACGTCGACCACGTCGACGGAGCCGTCCGCAAGCCCACCCTGGAGCTGCTGACCCTGGCCCGCCGCCTCGGCGAGCCCGTCGCCGTCGCGCTGGGCAACGGCGCCGCCGACACCGCCGCCGCGCTCGCCGAGCACGGCGCGGTGAAGGTCCTGACCGCCGACGCCCCCGAGTTCGCGGACTACCTGGTCGTCCCGAAGGTCGACGCCCTCCAGGCCGCGTACGAGGCCGTGTCCCCGGCCGCCGTCCTGGTGCCGTCCTCCGCCGAGGGCAAGGAGATCGCGGCCCGCCTCGCGGTCCGCATCGGCTCCGGCATCATCACCGACGCCATCGACCTGGAGGCCGGTGACGAGGGCCCGGTCGCGACGCAGTCCGCCTTCGCGGCCTCCTTCACCACCAAGTCCCGTGTCTCCAAGGGCACCCCGGTCATCACGGTCAAGCCGAACTCGGCCCCCGTGGAGGCCGCCCCGGCCGCCGGTACCGTCGAGGCCCTCACGGTCTCCTTCGGCGCGCTGGCCACCGGCACCAAGGTGACCGCGCGCACCCCGCGCGAGTCGACCGGCCGCCCGGAGCTGACCGAGGCCGCGATCGTGGTCTCCGGCGGCCGCGGTGTCAACGGCGCCGAGAACTTCGGCATCATCGAGGCGCTCGCCGACTCCCTCGGTGCGGCCGTCGGCGCCTCCCGCGCCGCCGTGGACGCCGGCTGGTACCCGCACGCCAACCAGGTCGGCCAGACCGGCAAGTCGGTCTCCCCGCAGCTGTACATCGCCTCCGGCATCTCCGGCGCGATCCAGCACCGCGCGGGCATGCAGACCTCGAAGACGATCGTCGCGATCAACAAGGACGCCGAGGCGCCGATCTTCGACCTCGTCGACTACGGCGTGGTGGGCGACCTCTTCGACGTCGTCCCGCAGCTGACCGACGAGGTCAAGACCCGCAAGGGCTGACCTGCGGTTCTCTCGTGGCCCGGGGCCGCACGGTGATCCCTCACCGTGCGGCCCCGGGCCGTTTCGGACAACCATTGACTCAGGTCCCGACGGACTACTAACTTCGCCATACGGATTGTTGATTCCGTTCAGCGGAAAACAGGAGGATGAGGGATGGGCCAGCAGGAGAAGGTGTCGACAAGCCTCGCGGGCGCGGTCAGCGAGGGCATCAGCGCCTCCCTCGCCACGGTGGACGCCGAGCTGGACCGCCGCTACCCGGGAGACCCCGGCACCCGCCAGCCCGTCCACACCGTCTACGTCCCCGGGAACGTCTTCGACGCCGGCACCATCCGCTCCTGGGGCGACCAGGCCCTCGCCGCGCTCGACGAGCACGCCCCCGACGCCGCCTCCCTCGCCGCCGTCCTCGGCCTCTCCGACGACCTCGCCGAGGACGTCTACGGCCGCGTACGCGCCAAGCTGGAGCGCGAGCCCGTCGAGGACCTCCGGGTCGACTTCGAGGACGGGTACGGCGGCTCCGACGAGGACCAGGACGCCGCCCGCGCCGCCCGGCTGATCTCCGAGGCGTACGGGAACGGCACCGCCGCCCCCTACATGGGCATCCGGATGAAGTGCATGGAGGCCGCCGTACGCGACCGGGGCATCCGCACCACCGACGTCTTCCTCACCGGCCTCCTGGAGAACGGCGGCCTCCCCGACGGCCTCGTCCTCACCCTTCCCAAGGTCACCTACCCCGAGCAGGTCACCGCCTTCGTCCGTCTCCTGGAGGCCTTCGAGAAGGCCCACGGCCTCGACGCCGGCCGCCTCGGCTTCGAGATCCAGATCGAGACCAGCCAGTCCATCCTCGCCACCGACGGCACCGCCGCCGTCGCCCGCATGATCGGCGCCGCCGAGGGCCGCGCCACCGGACTGCACTACGGCACCTTCGACTACAGCGCCTGCCTCGGCGTCTCCGCCGCCTACCAGGCGAGCGACCACCCGGCCGCCGACCACGCCAAGGCGATCATGCAGGTCGCCGCCGCCGGCACCGGCGTCCGCGTCTCCGACGGTTCCACCAACGTCCTCCCGGTCGGCTCGAAGGAGCACGTCCACGAGGCCTGGCGGCTCCACTACGGCCTCACCCGCCGCGCCCTCGCCCGCGCCTACTACCAGGGCTGGGACATGCACCCGGGCCACATCCCCACCCGCTACGCCGCTGTCTTCGCCTTCTACCGCGAGGGCTTCGAGGCGGCGGCCAAGCGCCTCTCCGCCTACGCCAACCACGCGGGCGGCGACGTCATGGACGAGCCCGCCACCGCCAAGGCCCTCAGCTCCTACCTGCTGCGCGGCATCGACTGCGGTGCCCTCGACACCGCCGAGGTCGACGCCCTCACCGGCATGGACCGCGCCGCCCTCGACCGCTTCGCCGCCCCGCGCCGCGGCGACCTCACGGCCTCCGCCGAGTAGCCGGCCGCAAGCCCCTGACGCCGGCCGGCCGGACCGACCGGCGGCCCGTCGGGCAGCCGGGACGCACCGCGGGGACTGGGAGCACTGCCACCCGGTTGCGCAATCCTGCGGGCGTGAGTCCTTCTGATCCTTGGTTCCGATCAGCCCGTACGTGCTGATCGTCATGCCGCTCTCAGCCGGTCGGCGGCGGGATCTCCCCCGAGCCACGGGGGATGAGCGTGGTGCCGAGCACCACCCGTTGCGGCGCCTCGGCCGCCCCGTCGAGGCGCCGGAACAGGCGCTCCGCCGCCGTCCGGCCGAGCGCGGCCGCGTCCTGCGCGATGACCGTGACGCCGAGCAGGTCGGCCAGCTCGATGTCGTCGAAGCCGACCAGAGCGACCGGCCGCGCACGCCCGGCGAGGGCCCGGACCGCCGTGACCGTCACCCGGTTGTTCCCCGCGAACAGCGCCGTCACCGGCTCCGGCCCGGCGAGGAGCTCCCGTACGGCCGAGGTCACCCGCTCGGGGTCCGTGGACCCGGCGGAGACCCAGGCGTCCCGGACCGGCAGACCCGCGTCCTCCATGGCCGCGCGGTAGCCCCGCAGCCGCTCGGCCGACGTGTGGATTCGGGGACGGTCACCGATGAAGCCGATGCGGCGGTGCCCGTGGGCGATCAGATGGGCCACCCCGTCGCGGGCGCCGCCGAAGCTGTCCGAGAGGACGGCGTCGGCCTCGATCAGCCCCGCCGGGCGGTCGACGAAGACGGTAGCGACCCCCGCCCTCATCTCCGGCTCCAGATACCGGTGGTCGTCACCCGCGGGGATCACGATCAGGCCGTCGACCCGGCGCGCGCACAGGGCGAGCGCCAACTCCTGCTCCCGGTCCGGGTCCTCGGCGCTCGAACCGTTGATGAGCAGGGCGCCGTGCGCCCGCGCGACCTCCTCGACCGCCCGGCTGAGCGGCCCGTAGAACGGGTCGGCGAGATCCTCGAGGACGAGGCCGACGGTCGCGGTCCTGCCCTTGCGCAGCACGCGCGCGCTGTCGTTGCGGCGGAAGCCGAGGACCTCGATGGCCTCCTGGACCCGGCGCTCGGTGTCGGGGGTGACACCCGGTTCCCCGTTCACGACCCGGGACACCGTCTTCAGGCCGACGCCCGCGCGCGCGGCGACGTCCTTCATCGTGGGCCGGTTGCCGTAGCGGTGTTCGGGTCGGCGGGCGGTGTCGGCCACGGTGTGCGGTTCCTCCGTCGAAGATCGGTGGTGCTGCCTCTCCGGGAAGCATAGAGCCTGGACAACGTTGTCACGACGCGGGAGACTGTACGCGACACCGTTCCGCCCGCGTCGCCGACTGGAGACCCCGCGCCATGCAGACCGATCCCGCCACGGGCCGCGCCGACGGTCTCGTCGTCGCCCTGGACATCGGGGGTACCAAGATCGCCGGCGCCCTGGTCGACGCTGAGGGCCGCATCCGGCTCCGCTCCCAGCGCCCCACGCCCGCGCGTGAGGACGGCGAGACGGTGATGGGCGCGGTCGAGGACGTGCTCGCCGACCTCGCGGCCTCGCCGCTGTGGGAGGGCGCAGGGGCCGTGGGCATCGGCAGCGCGGGCCCCGTCGACGCGTACCGGGGGACGGTGAGCCCGGTCAACGTGCCCGGCTGGCGCGACTTCCCCCTCGTCGAACGGGTCCACCGGGCCACGGGCGGACGACCCGTCACCCTGGTCGGCGACGGCGTCGCCATGACGGCCGCCGAGCACTGGCTCGGCGCCGCCCGGGGCCACGACAACGCCCTCTGCCTCGTCGTCTCCACGGGCGTCGGCGGTGGCCTCGTCCTGGGCGGCCGGGTCCACCCCGGCCCCACCGGCAACGCCGGTCACATCGGCCACATGGTGGTGGACATGGACGGCGAGCCGTGCGCCTGCGGCGGCCGCGGCTGCGTCGAGCGCGTCGCCAGCGGCCCCCACCTCGCCCGCCGCGCCCTGGAGAACGGCTGGCGGCCGGGACCCGACGGCGATGTCTCCGCCGCCGCCGTGGCCGCCGCCGCACGCGCGGGCGACCCGGTCGCCATCGCCTCCTACGAGCGGGCGGCCCGGGCGCTCGCGGCGGGCATCGCCGCGACGGCGGCCCTCGTCGAGATCGACATCGCCGTCGTCGGCGGCGGAGTCGCGGGCGCCGGGGAGATCCTCTTCGCCCCGCTCCGCCGCGGCCTCGCCTCGTACGCCACGCTCTCCTTCGTCCGCGACCTGCGCGTCGTCCCCGCCGTCACGGGAACCGACGCGGGCCTGCTGGGCGCGGCGGCCGCCGCGAGCGCGGGGGGCGTCCTCGACACCCGGACGCCGAAGGCGTAGGACCCGGGGGATCCGCCCGCCGTCACTCCCTTCGCACCCGCTCCGGCGTGCGCTGTTCCACGACCACCAGGAAGGTGTCGGACTCCAGGTCCATCACGACCCGGGCCGGCACCCCCTCGTCGCGCCGCGCGCCGGCGAACTCCTCCGCCGGCCAACTGCCCCGCGGGCCGCCGGCCGGAAAACGTTCGAGAACCCTACGACTCATCTGCGCACCCCCTCGTGCTTGCCGATCTCAACGACGACCGTGCGGAAGTGTCACGCACATGCCGAGACCCGCGATTCGTGGGTTTCCGTGGCAGGGTGTTGCGGGCAAGCCACTGGGGGCTACCGATGAGGGGGAATCGTGATCGTCTGGATCAACGGTGCGTTCGGCGCGGGAAAGTCCAGCACCGCGCGCGAGCTGGTCGAGCTGATCCCGAACAGCACGTTGTACGACCCCGAGCTCACCGGCGGGGGACTGCGCGGGCTCCTCCCGGCCAAACGGCTCGCCGAGGTCGAGGACTACCAGGACCTGCCGATCTGGCGGCGCCTGGTCGTCGACACCGCCGCCGCCCTGCTCGCCGAGGTGGGAGGCGTCCTCGTCGTCCCCATGACCCTGCTCCGGCAGGAGTACCGGGACGAGATCTTCGGAGGGCTCGCCGCCCGCCGCATCGAGGTGCGCCATGTGCTGCTCGACCCGGAGGAAACGATCCTGCGAGAGCGGATCGACGGCCGGTCGGAGTACGGCGACCCCGAGGTCGACGCCCGTGCGAGGGAGTGGTGCCACGCGCACCTCGGGCCCTACCGAGCCGCCCACGACTGGCTGACCGCCGACGCGTACACCGTCGACACCTCGGCGCTCACCGCCGCCGAGGCCGCCCGGTCGATCGCCGACGCGGTCCGCACCGGACGCGTCTCCTCGTGCGGCATCGTCCAGACCCCCGACCCGACAGGCGAGACCCTCGCCGCCGGCGTCCTGCTCTTCGACGACCAGGACCGCTTCCTCCTGGTCGACCCCACCTACAAGCCGGGCTGGGAGTTCCCCGGCGGCGTCGTCGAACCCGGCGAACCCCCGGCCCGCGCCGGGATGCGCGAGGTGGCCGAGGAGATAGGCCTCGAACTCGACGCCGTGCCCCGCCTCCTCCTCGTCGACTGGGAACGCCCCAAGCCGCCCGGCTACGGAGGACTGCGCCTCCTCTTCGACGGCGGCAGGCTCGGCCCCGAGGACACCGCGCGCCTCCGCCTCCCCGGCGCCGAACTGCGCGACTGGCGCTTCGTCACCGAGGACGAGGCCGCCGAACTCCTCCCACCCGTCCGCTACCGCCGCCTGCGCTGGGCCCTGCGCGCCCGGGAACGCGGCACGGTGCTCAACCTGGAGGCCGGGGTCCCGGTGGGCTGACGGCCGTCGGCCCTATCCGGTCGCGGCGGCGAGGAGGGACGCCGTGTCCTCGGTCACCGGAGCGCCGTGGCCGCAGCACAGCACCGAGGGGGCGAGCTTCGCGAGGCGCCGCATCGAGTCGAGCGCCGCCGCGCGGTCCACATGGAACACACCGAAGGTCACGCCCTCGACGGACGCCACCGTGTCCCCGGTGAACAGCACGCCGTGACGCGGCAGATGCACGGCGATCGAGCCGGGCGTGTGCCCCGGCGTGTGGACCACCACCGCGCCGTCGCCGAAGCCCAGCTCCTCACCGTCCTCGACCTCCCGGTCCACCCGTGTCGGCGGCGCCTCCGGCACGGTCAGACCGTGCGCGAACAGCGGGACCTCCCAGTCGAGGAGGTCCGGTTCCGGTACCGGCGCCTCGCCCCGGACCACCGGAGCGTCGAGCCGGTTCGCGAGGATCTCCGCGCCGTGCCGGTCCGCGAGCTCCTGCGCCGAGCCCACGTGGTCCCGGTGGCAGTGGGTCAGCACGATGCGGCGCAGCCGGTCCGGGTCCAGGCCGACCGCCCGTATCGCCGTCGCCGTCCCGGTCGCCGTGCCGGCCCAGCCGGCGTCGATCAGGGTCAGCTCCTCCTCGTCCCGCCAGAGGTAGGCCTGTCCGATGGAGAAGTCGAGGAGGTGCAGCCGCGGGGTGATCCGGGTGGGTTCCATACGGCGAACCTACGCATCCGCGCAGGCCCGCCGCGTGCTTCTACGCTCTCGGCGAGCTTCGCCGAGCGCTGAACCCGACGTCCGGTCAGACCCGCTTCGAGCGGGCGTACCCGAGCAGGAAGTGCGCCTCCGCCACCGAGAGCCGCTCCAGCTCCTCGGGCGAGACCGACTCGTTGGGCGCGTGGATCTGCGCCTCCGGTTCACTCAGACCGATCAGCAGGATCTCGGCCTCCGGATACAGCTCGGCCAGCGTGTTGCACAGCGGGATCGAACCGCCCATGCCCACCGCCTGCATCTCCTGACCCGGGTACGCGATCCGCATCGCCTCGGCCATCGACGCGTACGCCGGGCTCGACGTGTCCGCCTGGAACGGCTGGCCCTGACCCACCTGTTCGAGCGAGACCCGCGCGTTCCACGGCGTGTGCTTCTCGATGTGCGCGAACAGCAGCTTCGTCGCCTCCGCCGCGTCCTGGCCCGGCGGCACCCGCAGGCTGATCTGGGCACGCGCCGACGACGGGATGGAGGGGGTCGCCCCGGCCACCGGGTGGCAGTCGATGCCGATGACGGTGACGGCGGGGCGCGCCCAGATCCGGTCGGCGACCGTACCGGCGCCCGGCAGGGCCACGCCCGAGAGGACCTTGGCGTCCTGGCGGAAGGCGTCCTCCGGGTACTGCAGGCCCTCCCACACCCTGTCGCACGGCAGGCCGTCGATGACGGTCGAACCGTCCGGGCCGCGCAGCGAGTCCAGTACACGGATCAGCGCGGCCAGCGCGTCCGGCGCGGCGCCGCCGAACTGGCCGGAGTGCAGGTTGCCCTCCAGGGTGTCGATCCGCACCCGGATCATCGTCATCCCCCGCAGGGTGGCCGTCACCGTCGGGAGTCCCACCCGGAAGTTCCCCGCGTCGCCGATCACGATCGCGTCGGACGCGAGGAGTTCGGGGTGCTGTTCGGCGTACCGCTCCAGGCCGCCGGTGCCCTGCTCCTCCGACCCCTCGACGATCACCTTGACCGTCACCGGGACACCGCCGTTCGCCTTCAGGGCGCGCAGCGCGAGCAGGTGCAGGACGAAGCCGCCCTTGCAGTCGGCGGTTCCCCGCCCGTACCAGCGTCCGTCGCGCTCGGTCAGCTCGAACGGCGGCGTGAGCCAGGCGGACTCGTCCAGCTTCGGCTGCACGTCGTAGTGCGCGTAGAGGAGGACGGTCGGCGCTCCGGCCGGACCGGGCAGGATGCCGTACACCGCCTGCGAACCGTCCGGGGTGTCGAGCAGCGCCACATCCTCGAAGTCCTCGGCGCGCAGGGCGTCGGCGACCCAGTTCGCCGCCGCCTCGCACTCGCTGCGCGGCGCCACGGCCTCGTCCGCCACCGACTCGAAGGCCACCAGCTCAGTGAGCTCGGCCTTGGCCCTGGGCATCAGGGACCGTACGGTCTCGGCGATCGGATTCGAGGTCATGGGCACGCTCCTGGTGGGTGCGACGTTACGACGTAAGGACGGCGATTGGCGTATGTCGTGGTACGACGAACGCACCGGAGATCCTACGGCGCGGGTCGTCGGCGACCCGCGCCGTAGGATGCGTCAGGAGCAGACCACCGGTCGGATCAGGAGCAGAAGCACATCGTGAGCAGCGAGCACGCAGAGAACGCCGGTCCGGAGAACACCTCGCCCGAGGGCGCGGCTCCTGAGGGCATCGGTGTGGACGGGGCGGCGGACGTGGACGAGGCGGCGGAAGCGGACCTGGGGGCGCAAGCGGACCGGGAGGCGGAAGCGGATCCGGCGGACGGGGAGGCGAAGGACGTCCATCCGACGGACGGGGACGTCACGACGGACGTGGACGCCACGGCGGACGTGGCCCAGTCGGCCGCCGGGGAAGGCGGCGGGGAGGGCGACGTCTGGGACGTCGTGGTCGTCGGCGCCGGTCCGGCCGGGGCGACCGCGGCCTACGCGGCGGCCGTGGCCGGGCGTCGGGTGCTGCTCCTGGAGAAGTCCGAGCTGCCCCGCTACAAGACGTGCGGCGGCGGCATCATCGGCCCCTCCCGCGACTCGCTGCCGCCCGGCTTCGAACTCCCCCTCCAGGACCGGGTGCACGCCGTCACCTTCTCCCTGCAGGGACGCTTCGCCCGTACCCGCCGCTCCCGCCGCATGCTCTTCGGGCTCATCAACCGCCCGGAATTCGACGCCCAGCTCGTCGAGCACGCGCAGAAGGCGGGTGCCGAGCTGCGGACCGGTGTCACGGTCACCAGGGTGGAGCAGCACGGCCCGGCCGTCCCGGACCGGCGAACCGTCGCCGTCGTCCTCGCCGACGGCGAGACGGTGCTCGCGCGCGCGGTCATCGGCGCCGACGGCAGCGCGAGCCGCATAGGGGCGCATGTAGGGGTGAAGCTCGGTCAGGTCGACCTCGGTCTGGAGGCGGAGATCCCCGTACCTCCGTCGGTCGCCGAGGACTGGAAGGGGCGCGTCCTCATCGACTGGGGCCCGATGCCCGGCAGTTACGGGTGGGTCTTCCCCAAGGGGGACACCCTGACCGTCGGCGTCATCTCGGCGCGCGGCGAGGGCGCCGCCACCAAGCGGTACCTGGAGGACTTCGTCGCCCGGCTCGGCCTGTCCGGCTTCGAGCCCACGATCTCCTCCGGCCATCTGACGCGCTGCCGCACCGACGACTCGCCGCTCTCCCGGGGCCGGGTCCTGGTCTGCGGTGACGCCGCCGGACTCCTGGAACCGTGGACGCGTGAGGGCATCTCGTACGCGCTCCGCTCGGGCCGACTCGCGGGGGAGTGGGCCGTCCGGGTCGCCGAGGCCGGCGACGCGGTCGACGCCCGGCGTCAGGCCCTCAACTACGCCTTCGCCATCAAGGCGGGGCTGGGCGTCGAGATGGCGGTCGGGCGGCGGATGCTCGCGCTGTTCGAACGGCGGCCGGGGCTGCTGCACGCGACGATCACGGGGCTGCGCCCGGCGTGGAACGCGTTCGCCGACATCACCCGGGGTTCGGCGACGCTCGGCGGCATGGTCCGCTCGAACGGCATGGCCCGGCGGGCGCTCGAGGTCCTGGACCGGCGGATGGACACAGCGTCCGGTGTCGGCCCGGTGGGACGCGGGGTCGGCCAGCGGGAGCGGTCGGCGGCGGAGTCGTCGTTGTCGTTGTCGTTGTCGTTGTCGTTGTCGGAGGAGTCTGCCGGGGATGCGGATTCACGTGAGGGCTCTGCGCTTCCCAAGACGACGGAGCCTGCCACGGCTTCGGAGTCTCCCCAGGGTGCGGAGTCCTCCACGGGCACGGAGGCGTCCGACGCACCGGAGGCGTCCTGACGCCCCGACGCGAGGGTGAGTCAGCGGACGGGCTCCGCCGCTCCGGCCGGTTCACGGGGCCGGGGTGGTGGGGCCCGTCGTCGTGAGGCGGAAGACCGGGGGCCATCGACATCGCCCGCCGTGCGCACACCGGCGAGCGCGTGGCGCTTCCCCCGCTTCCGTAGGCCCCGCTTCCGTAGGCCCTGTGCCCGGAGGCCCTGCGCCCGGAGGCCCCGTTCCCGGAGGCCCCGCTCCCGGAGGCCGTCCGCATCGCCGCCGACATCGCTCCGGACCTTCCCCCGGCCCCGGCCGTCGCACTCGTCGCCGCCTGGTCGCAGCTCTTCGGCCTCGTGTCCTTCGAGGTGCTGGGTCAGTTCCACCGTGTCGTCGGGGAACGCGACACCTTCTCCGCCGCGGCCGCCCGCCGACTGGGCCTGTTGTCGCGTGGCTGAACGCCTGCCGCCCCGCAGGTCCTCCGCTCAGGACCAGGTGATCCCCGAGGTCTCCCGCCACAGCCGGGCGAGCTCCGCGTCCCCGGTGACCGTCACGGCGGCGGTCGGCAGCCGGTTCCACAGGGTCAGGTACAGACGGTCGGCGGGCCCGCTCAGTTCGACGTCCGCCGAACCCGAACCCGAACCCGAACCCGAATCCGAACCCGCAGCCGAAGCGGCTACCGAACCCGAACCCGTAGCGATGACAGCCTCTGCGGCGACACCCCCAGCGGCACCCGCCCCCACGACCGACCGCCCCTCCCGTTCCGCCCGGGGCTCCGTCGGCGACAGGCGTACGGTCCAGACGTCGCCCGTGTCCGTCGTGCGCACCCGCATCGTCCGTGGGCCGGGCGTCCGCACCCGGCTGCGGTCCCGGCCGCGGAAGCCGCGCAGCAGCTCGTCGATGCCGTCGGCGGCGACCGTCGGGTCCACCGGCCCTGGGCCGGTCGCGAGCGCCGACTCGGCGTCCGCCCGGTGGACGGTCGTCTCGTGCGCCTGCCGTCGCGTCCAGAAGGCGAGCGGCGAGGGCGCGGGGAAGAGCATCAGGCACTCCAGCGTCTCCGGTGCCGCGCGCAGGGTGGCGACGAGGCCCTCGTGCCCCTCGCGGCAGTGGGCGAGCAGTGCGTCACCGTCGAGCGTCGGCTCGACGGCGCCCCGATGGTACGTGGTGTGCCCCTCGGCCACGTAGGACGCGGCCCAGCGGTGCACCATCGTCGTGTGCCGCAGGACGTCCCGGATCCGCCACCCCGGGCAGTTCGGCACCTCCGCGTCCGGCCCGGCGGCCGCCGCTGCCCCGGCGAGGCGCCGGCCGGCGGTCTCCAGCACGTCGATGTGTTCCGTGATCATCATGGTCCCTCCGGTGATCGCGTCCATGCGCGGGATTCTCGCAACCACGGGCGCGCTGCGGAGGGGATCCCGGTCCGGTCAACGGCTGAGGGGAGTCCGCCGGGGCGGGGCGGCGTTCCGGGGCGGCTCAACTCACCGAGTCCGCGCCCGCGTTACGTACCCAGTAGCCCATCGCCGCCGCGCCCGCGGCGAGTACGGCGACCGTGGTGAGGGCCAGCGGCAGGGAGAACCAGTCGGCGAGGAACCCGATCGACGGCGGGCCGAGCAGCATCCCGCCGTAGCCGAGCGTGGACGCCGTCGCCACCCCGGCGGGTCCTGCGACGGCGCCCGCGCGGGCCACGGCGACGGGGAAGATGTTGGCGAGTCCGAGGCCGGTGACCGCGAAGCCGAGGAGGGTGGCCCAGACGGTCGGTGCGAGCGCGCCGAGCAGCATGCCGACGGCGGCCGTCGCACCCCCCGCGACCAGGGTGCGGGTCTGGCCGAGGCGTTCGAGCAGGGCGGTGCCGGTCAGGCGTCCGACGGTCATCGTCAGCGCGAAGACGGAGTACCCGGCGGCGGCCACCCCGGGGTGCGCGCCCAGGTCCTGCTCCAGGTGGAGGGCGCCCCAGTCGGCGAGTGCCCCCTCGCCGTACGCCGTGCAGAGGGCGATCACCCCGAAGACGAGCACGGTACGGCGCGTCCCGCTCCGAGAGGAGCCGTCGGAGGCGTGGGCGGCGGGTGCGAGGGACTCGGGCGGCGGAGCGGGGGAGGGGTGGCGCAGGAGTACGGGACCGGCGAGGGCCGTCAGGAGCAGACCGGCGCCGGTGAGGCCGAGGAGGTGGGAGGTCGGGGAGAGGCTCCCCGCGAGCAGTCCGCCGAGGCCCGCGCCGATCATGCCGCCGAGGCTGAAGGCGGCGTGGAAGCTCGGCATGACGGGGCGCCGGAGCGCGGCCACGAGATCCACGGCGGCGCTGTTCATGGCGACGTTGATCCCGCCGTACGCGGCGCCGAAGACGAGCAGGACGAGTCCGAGGGCGAGCGGGGAGCGCGTGAGCGGGGGCAGGGCGACCGAGAGGGAGAGGAGGACGCCGGTGGCGACGGTGACCGCGTGGGACCCGTAACGGCGGCAGAGCCGGCCGGTCAGCGTCATGGTGATCACGGCGCCGGCGGACACGCCGAGGAGGGCCAGGCCGAGGTCGCCGGCCGAAGCGCCGGTCTGCTGCTTGACGGCGGGGATGCGGACGACCCAGCCGGCGAACAGGAAGCCGTCGAGCGCGAAGAAGAGGGTCAGGGCGAGGCGGAGGCGGGACAGGGAGCGGGTGGCGGTGTCTCCGCCGGAGCCCCCCGAGGCGGCCGTCCGTACTTTGTTTAGTAGCGGCACAAACTCAGGATAGGGGGAGCCGGCGCCGGCGGGCAAGCGGTCGGCAAGCCTCCGCGCCTTCGGACCACAGGGGTACGGGACCTCCCGCCGTCCGATCATGGGAGACTCCCACCCATGAACGGCAAGGCGACGACGACCCGGACACGGCTGGACAGGGGGCGCAACGCGCTCGGCCCCGCACTGGAGCTGGTGCACACCGGCAGGGCGCCGACCCGGGCCGTCCTCACCGCCGAACTGGGAGTCACCCGGGCCACCGCAGGCGCGGTCGCCGCCGAACTTGAGGCCCTCGGCCTCATCCGTGTCGACTCGAACCCCGGCGCCGCCGCAGGTTCCCAGGGGCGCCCCTCGCACCGCCTCGCCGTCGACGAGAAGGGCCCCGTGGCCCTCGCCGCCCAGGTCCACGCCGACGGCTTCCGCGCCGCCCTCGTCGGTCTCGGCGGGACCATCGTCGCCACCGCCCCCGGCTGCGTCACGGTCTCCGCCGACCCCGCCCAGGTCCTCGGTGCCGTCGTCGAAGCCGGGGCCGCGCTGCTCCGGGAGACCGGCCGTCGGTGCGTGGGCGCCGGGCTCGCCGCCCCCTCCGCCGTGGCCGAGCCCGAGGGCACCGCGCTCAACCCGCTCCACCTCGCCTGGCCCGCCGGGGCGCCGGTCCGGGAGATCTTCGCCGAACGGGTACGGGCCGCCGGCATCGAAGGCCCCGCCTTCACCGGCAACGACGTGAACCTCGCCGCCCTCGCCGAGCACCGCCACGGCGCGGGGCGCGGGGCGCGGGACCTGCTCTGCGTGGCCACCGGCCACCGGGGCGTCGGCGGCGCGCTCGTCCTCGACGGGCGCCTCCACACCGGCAGCGCGGGTCTCGCCCTCGAGGTCGGTCACCTCACCGTGAACCCCGAGGGCCGCCCCTGCCACTGCGGCAGCCGCGGCTGCCTTGACGTCGAGACCGACCCGCTCGCCTTCCTCACGGTCGCGGGCCGCACTCCTGGCCCCGAGGTGTCCCTGCTCCAGCAGTCCCGCGACCTGCTGCGCACCAGCCCCGGCGACCCGGGGGTCCGGGTCGCCGTCGGGGAGCTGATCGACCGTCTGGGGCTGGGCCTCGCCGGTCTGGTGAACATCCTCAACCCCGACCGGATCATCCTCGGCGGCCTGCACCGCGAGCTCCTCGACGCCGACCCCGAGCGGCTCCGCGCGGTCGTCGCCGACCGCAGCCTGTGGGGCCGCAGCGGTGGAGTGCCGATCCTGCCCTGCACCCTGGACCACAACAGCCTCGTCGGCGCCGCCGAACTGGCCTGGCAGCCGGTCCTGGACGACCCCCTGGCCGCCCTGGGCCGCGAACCGGTCTGAGGCGGCTCGGACCGCGGCCCCGCCTCCGCCCCCCGTACGGGAGACCGGGCAGGCCCCACGGTCTGATGCCTACTTCTCGGAGCGGCCCTCGACCAGGGCGGCGAGCCGGTCCAGGGCCATGCGCGTCCCCGTCTCGTTGTCGGCGGCGGGCACCGCGTCCGGCACCCCCTCGTGGACGACGAGCACATCCGTGCCGCCGCCGATCGCGACCAGGGTCGTCGTGAGGGTCATCGCGCCGTGCAGCCGGGGGTCCGGGGCCTCGAACTCGACGACCTCGACCACCCGTTCGTCCGCGAGCAGCTTCACGAAGCGCCCGTGGTACGTGTCGGTGCGCGCCGCCGACTTGCCCACGCCGTCCGCGGTCCCGTAGTGCAACGAGACCCGGAAGGTACCGCCTTCGCGCGCGTCGAATTCGTGCACCTCGCAGGTCATTCCGTACGGCACCCGCCAGCGCCCGACGGCGCCCGGGTCGAGCAGGGCTCGGTAGACGGCCGAGGGCGGGGCGTCGACATGGCGGGACACACGCGTCGTGTACACGACTGCAAGGCTAGAGCGTGTCCGCCGACCCCGCCCCTCCGCCGACCCCGCCCCTCCGACGGTGCGGTCCCTCCAGCGGCGCCGGCCCTCGGACCGGACCGCCCCTCCGGCGGTACCGACCCCCGGCGGTACCGACCTCCGGCGAAACCGCCCCTCGGGCCGGACCGCCCCAAATCGCCTTCCCTCAGCGGAAATCCCTGGTCGGTGACATGCCGGACGACGTACTGTTCCGCCTCATGACCTCTTCTGAAAACGATCTTCCTCCGCGCCTCGGCAACCTCACCTTCCACGGTCCGCTCTCCGAGGCCCGCGCCACCCGCATGATCGAGCGGCTCGCCGCCACCGAGCCCGCCGACGTGCTCGACATCGGCTGCGGCTGGGGCGAGTTGCTGCTACGTGTCCTGGAGGCGGCCCCGGCCGCCAAGGGCGCCGGCATCGACATCAACGCGGAGGACCTGGCCCGCGGCCGGGCCCTCGCCGAGGCCCGGGGGCTCGCCGACCGCGGCGAGTTCGTCGAGGAGTCGGCCCTCGGCACCGACCGCGGGCCCGTCGACGCGATCCTCTGTCTCGGGTCGAGCCAGGCGCTCTGCGACCCCGAGCAGCCGCACGACCCCGCGGCCGCTCTGCGCGAGCTGCGCCGGCTGGTCCGGCCGGGCGGCCGGGTCGTGCTCGGGGAGGGCTTCTGGGAGCGCACTCCCACCGAGGAGGAGCTGGCCGGCATGTGGCCCGGCGCGAACGCCGGCGACCACCTGTCCCTCGGCGCCCTCGTCGACCTCGCGATCGAGGCGGGATTCCGCCCCGCGTGGATCGAGACGGGGAGCGCGGAGGAGTGGGAGGAGTTCGAGTCGGGCTACCGGTACGACACCGAGGTCTGGCTCGCCGCCCACCCCGACCACCCGCTCGCCGCCGAGACCCGCGAGCGCGTCGACCGGCAGCGTTCCACCTGGCTGAGCGGCTACCGGCGGGTCCTCAACATGGCGTACCTCACGCTCATCGCCGTGGCCTGAAACCACGACCACGGAGGGAAGCGCTCGTGCTCCTCGCGGGCGCTTCCCTCCGTGGCCGGGCCCGTGGGCCGTTCAGACCGCTCCGCCCACCAGCGCCGGCTCCGGTGTGAGGAGCGGTTCGGGCGCGAGGGCCGGTTCGAGGGCGGGGGCCGGGTCGGCCGGGGCGCTGAGCGGGAGGCCGGAGAACCGTCCGTACCCCCGGAAGGGGACCTCGGCCGCGGAGTCGTACACGGCGCCCGAGCGGGCCATGACCGGGACGGGGCGTGGCGGCGCCGAGAGGGTGAACCACACCACCTTCCCGTCCGCGCCGCAGGGACGGACACCCCAGCTCTCGCTGACCGCGCGGACGATGGCGAGGCCGCGGCCGGAGGTGGCCAGTTCGTCGGAGGCGTGGAGCGCGTCCGGGCAGCCGGCCTCCGGTATGCGGGGGTCGTGGTCCCGGACGGAGACCGTCAGCCGATCGAGCAGCAGCTCGATCTCGACGGTGCACCGCTTGTCCGGCCTGGCGTGCCGGTGGACGTTCGTCAGAAGTTCGGTGACTCCGAGCACGGCCTGATCGACCAGAGCGTCGAGGTGCCAGTGACGCAGATGCGCGGAGACAATCCTGCGGACCTGTCCGATCCGCGACGGCAGGGCCTGAAGCTCCACCGCGTAGTACCTGCTGGGCTCGCTGATCACGGCTGCGACTCCCCGAAGTAGTCCGGAAGAAGACGAAGATACGGATCTCTCCTGCGGCACAGGGAGCTCAGGACGGGGGCGGCGACCCGCAACGTACTGTCACCACCGGTGAACCCACTGTGAGGTGATTCCAGCGTGAACCAGTCGTGACGGTCTCGCAACTCACGGCGAACCGGGGCCCGCGCCGACCGTGCCCGCGCCGCCCCTCCCCGTCGGCGGCCGACGAGTGCGTCAGCGCCGCCCGGTGGCCCGCTTCAGCGCCGCGAGGAACCGGCCCGACTCCTCCGGGTCGCCCTCGCCGCCGCCCTCGTGATCGTCGCCCAGCGTCAGCCGGTAGCGGGTGCCGTTCACCGTCGCCACCGCCTCGTCGGCCCTCGCGAACCACGGGCGGCCGGCCCTGACCCTGCTGACGGGTGCGCTGTCGATCTCGCTGCCGTAACTCGTGAGCAGGGCGAGCCTGCCGTCCTCGATCCGGACCTCCCCGGCGCGCGTCAACGACCGCGGCCAGCGGTCGATCCGTACGCCCCTCGCGCTGAACTCAGCCTCCGCCATACCGATCCGCCCCTTTCACCCGGTTGTCGTTCCCAGTGTGCCCGGCCGCCCGTGCCCGCACCAGAGGCCCTTCCGCAAGTCATCCCTATGGACAGTCAAAGGAAACGTTTGCCCAGGTGAGAGGGGTATCGTCGGCACTGGACACCCAGTGGAAAGACCGAGGAGAGGCGCGCATGAGCACCACGGAGAACAACGTGGGGAACCGCGCGGGCGTCGCCGCGGTGACCGTCGACGTCGACCGCAGCGACCCGGCGTACCGGTCCTGGCTCAAGGAGGCCGTCCGCAAGGTCCAGGCCGACGCCAACCGCTCCGCCGACACCCATCTGCTGCGCTTCCCGCTCCCCGAGAAGTGGGGCATCGACCTCTACCTCAAGGACGAGTCCACCCACCCCACCGGCAGCCTCAAGCACCGCCTCGCCCGCTCCCTCTTCCTGTACGGCCTCTGCAACGGCTGGGTGCGGCCGGGGAAGCCCGTCATCGAGGCCTCCAGCGGCTCGACCGCCGTCTCCGAGGCGTACTTCGCGAAGCTCATCGGCGTGCCCTTCATCGCCGTCATGCCCCGCACCACCAGCCCCGAGAAGTGCCGGCTCATCGAGTTCCACGGCGGGCGGTGCCACTTCGTCGACGACTCGCGCACGATGTACGAGGAGGCCGCCGCCCTCGCCGAGCGCACCGGCGGCCACTACATGGACCAGTTCACCTACGCGGAGCGGGCCACCGACTGGCGCGGCAACAACAACATCGCCGAGTCCATGTACCAGCAGCTGAGGCTGGAGCGCTATCCGGAGCCCGCCTGGATCGTGGCCACCGCGGGCACCGGTGGCACCTCGGCGACCATCGCCCGCTACGTCCACTACATGCAGCACGACACCCGCATCTGTGTCGCCGACCCCGAGAACTCCTGCTTCTTCGACGGCTGGACGCACCACGACCCAGCCGCCACCGCGGACTGCGGCTCCCGCATCGAGGGCATCGGCCGCCCCCGGATGGAGCCCAGCTTCGTGCCCGGGGCCGTCGACCGCATGATGAAGGTCCCCGACGCGGCGAGCGTCGCCGCGGTCCGCGCCCTGGAGACCGCCATCGGCCGCAAGGCGGGCGGCTCCACCGGCACCGGCCTGTGGAGCGCCTTCAAGATCATCGCCGAGATGGTCGCGCACGACCGGACCGGCAGTGTCGTCACCCTGATCTGCGACCCCGGCGAGCGGTATCTCGACAAGTACTACTCCGACGACTGGCTTGCCGCCCAGGGCCTCGACATCGCCCCGTACAGCGCCGCTATCGAACGGTTCCTGGTGTCCGGGTCCTGGCCGGAATGAGCCGTCGGTCCAGCCGGCGCGCCGCGTCCCGGAACGACAGCCCGACGCCGGGCCCCGCGAGCCGCAGCCCCAGCCGGAACGGGGCCGCGCCGTCCGCCGCCATGGTCCACCGAAGCCGGGTGCCCCGGCCCGAGGGGGAGAGGACCCACTCCTCCGCGAGGGCCGTGACGCCCGGGGCGTTGGTGGCGTCCACCCGATAGGCGTACCGGACGTCCGGCTCGGTGGCCAGGACCGTCTCCTCGAACGCGATCCCGCCCCGCAGCCGGACGGTCCTGCCGGCCCCGTCGCCGGTGGGGACGGCGGAGACGACCGCCGTGAACCAGGCGGGCATGCTCCCCACCTCCACGGCGAGCGACCGGTAGACGGCCGAGGGCGGTGCCGCCAGCGTCGCGGTGAAGACCAGGCGGACGGGCGCGGATGCGGTGAAGTCGAGCTCCACCGGCCTCAGTCGGCGTGCCATGGACCGAACCTCCCCAGGACGGAAGCGAAAGAGCACCGTAGCTGACGAACTGTCAACAGCACAGGGGGCGACCGCGTCATCCGGTGCCTGTCAGGCCGAGCGCGGGGCCCGGCGGCCGTCGCAAGCAGCCCGGCGCCTGACACCCGGCGCCCGGCACTGCACGCTCCGCACCTGACGCCCGGAGCCCGGCGCGCCCGGCGCCCGCCGGGCGTCGCAAGTCGTGCGCCGGCCGCCGACCGCCGACCGCCGCCCGGAGCGGACTCAGTCCCTCCCCAGCAACCCGTCCACCGCTCTGCCGAACAGGACCCGTCCCGCCCGCGCAACCACCGGATCGAAGACCTTCGGCACCCCCCGTACGGACAGCTCCTCCGTCCACACCACCCGGCTGCCGCCGGGCAGCTCCGTCACCTCGACCAGGGCCCACCCCCGTACCACGCGGCCGGACTTCTCCAGCCGGCACGCACCCGGCCGACCGGCCCCCGGGGGTTCCCAGCGCACGACCTCCATCGGGTCGTCGAAGGCGAGGCGACCGATCCCGGTACGGGCGGTGAACCGGGTACCGGCCCGGTTCGGCCCCGGCGTCAGCACCCTCGTCCGCGTCAGCGGCACCAGACGCCCGTGCGCAGGCCAGTCCGTCAGCCGCCGCCACACCTCCCCCGGCGCCAGCGGCACCGTCCGCTCGACCCGGAAGCGGCTCACGCCTGGTCCTCGCCCGCCACCACGAGGCCGGGCAACTGCTCGGCCACCTCGGCCCGTACGCCTTCGGGTAGACCGCGGTCCGTCACCCACGTGTCCACGTCCTCGAGCGCGGCGAAGGAACTCAGGCCCACCGTCCCCCACTTGGTGTGGTCGGCGACCACCACCACCCGGCGCGTCGACCGCACCAGGCACCGGTTGGTCTCCGCCTCCGCCAGGTTCGGCGTCGAGAGGCCGGCCTCCACCGAGATGCCGTGCACCCCGAGGAACAGCAGGTCGAAGTGGAGCGAGCGGACCGCCCGGTCAGCCACCGGCCCCACCAGGGCGTCGGACGGCGTGCGCATCCCGCCCGTCAGGACCACCGTCGCCGCCCCGCGCCGGGACTCGCCCCCGCTGTTCGCGAGCTGGGCCTCGTGGAAGACGTCCGCGACCCGGACCGAGTTCGTCACCACCGTCAGGTCCGGGACGTCGAGCAGATGTCGGGCCAGGGCGAAGGTCGTCGTCCCGCCGGACAGGGCGATCGCCGTGCCCGGCGCGACCAGGGCCGCCGCGACCCGGGCGATCTCGTCCTTGGCACTCGGTTCGAGCACCGACTTGGCCTCGAAGCCAGGCTCGTGGGTACTCGCCTCGACCACCGGGACGGCCCCGCCGTGCACCTTCTCCAGCATGCCCTGCCGGGCCAGCGCGTCGAGGTCGCGGCGGATCGTCATGTCCGAGACGCCGAGGCGACGGGTCAGTTCGTTGACCCGGACACCGCCGCGCCGCCGGACCTCGTCGAGGATCAGGGCGCGCCGCTGCTCCGCGAGGAGGTTCTGGTTGTCAGTCACCGCCGGGGCCGGTCCTTCCGCAGGAGACAGGGGGATGGGTGTCGGATTCGGTGAGGAACGGTGCGCGGACGCACATCGTCCGCGATCCTGGTGCCGACGTCGCATCTTCCCACCCTGAGAGGAAGTCCCCTCAGTGTCCCCTGCCACACCCGCCCCGGAGAGCGGGGGCGCGGCGCTCGAACTCCTCGTCCACGGAGTCGGCGGAGCCACCCCCCAGGACATGCTCGACGACCCCAGGACCGTACGGATCACCGGCGACCGGACCGCCGCCGTGTACCGGCGGGCGGAGGACCTCGACGCCGAGATCCACCCCCGGCGGTACGCGGCACGCCCCATCCCGGAGGCGTACTGCTGGTCCAATCTGACCTCGGGCGACGGCGCCCGAGCCTTATGGCTGCTGCTCCTGCCGTTCATGGTGGTCAACCTGGCGCACTGGATGCGCCCGCCCGCCCGGGGCCGCCGCGGGGCGGTCCGGCTGTACGGGGTCCTCGTCCGGCTCGTCGCCCTCACCCTCACCGTGCTCCTCACAGCCGCCGCCTGCGAGGTCGCGCTCGACCTGACGGCCTGGCAGTGCGCCGGGACCGCCGCCTGCGCCGACACGTACCCCTGGCTCGGTTTCCTCTCGGCGGACCGCGGCGGCTGGTGGTCCGCCCCGGGCCGTCGTCTCGCCCTCGCCGCCCTGGTGCCGGCCGCCCTCGTCGGCCTCCTCTGGTACCTGTCGAACCGCACCTGGAGCGCGTACGAGGCCCAGCGCCCGCCCACCGGCTACGACGCCCCCACGGCGGAACCGCCGACCGGCACGGAGACGACCGGCACGGAGACGCCCGGCACGGAGACGCCCCGTACGGAGACGCCCGGCGCCGCCGCCACCGGGACGGCCGCCACCGCGACGGCCACCACCGCCTCCGACCCGGCGACGACCGGGATCCCGGCGCCGGAAGGCGGTCAGGACCCCGGCGAGCGGCGGCCCGCCCTCGGCCGCCCCGGTTTCTGGTACGGGCGCAGGCTCGTCGCCCGTCTCAGAGCCGCCCACACCGCCGCCGGCTTCCTCACCATCTCCGCCGCCCTCGCCACCGCGACCGCACGGCACGACGCCACCACCCCAGGTACCGGTTCCGGCGCCGCCGCAGGACCGGCCCTCCAGGCCGCCGTCATCGCCCTGTCCGTACTCGTCGTCTGGGTCGTCTGCCGTCGCGGCCGCAGCGAACGCCGGCTCGACCTGTGTGTCGAACGCGCCCTCGTCACCTGGCTGCCCGGCGCCTCACTCGCCCTCCTGGTGCTCACCGCCCTGCACGCCGGCTGGTCCCGCCGCGGCTGGGCGTCCACCGGCACCCTCCCGGGCGACGCCTTCTTCGGCGCCCTCACCCTCGCCCAGGGCGGCCTCGTCGTCGCCCTCGGCGTGGTCGCCCTGCTGCTCCAGCGACCCGGGAGGAACCCGCGTACGGCGCTGCGCGGACTCGGCGGCCCCGCCGTCGCCATGCTCGCCTGCGCCCTCGCCGGAGTCATGACCGGGGGAGTGGCCCAGCGCGTCGCCGACTGGCTCGACGGCCCCGGCGTCGCCCACGGCGGCCCCCGGATCGCCCCGCCCGTGCTGCTCAGCTGGCAGGCGTCCGTCATCCCCGTGCTGCTCCTGCTGCTGCTCGCTCCGGCCGCCCTCCTCGCCGTACGGACCGCGCTCGCCGCCCGGCGGCTGCGCACCACCGTCGAGGCCGACTACGACACCGCGGACGAACGCGACCCGGTCCGTACGGGACAGATCGCGTCCGGCCGGGCCCGGGCCGCGCTGACCGACTCCGCGCCCGTCCTCGTCGGCGTCGTCTCCGGCGCCACCCTGCTCCTCGGAGCCGCTTCCGTCGCCGGTGCCTGGACCAGCGGAAACGTCCCCGGGCGGGCCTTCGACGGTGCCCATCCGGCCGTCGCGTCCCTGGCCTCCGCCGCCCAGGCCCTCGGTTCCTGGATGATCGGCTTCGGCTTCCTGCTCTTCGTCACCTGGGGCCGCCGCGCCTACCGGGACGCCTCCGCCCGCCGGACCATCGGCATCCTCTGGGACGTCGGCACCTTCTGGCCCCGCGCCGCCCACCCCTTCGCTCCGCCCTGCTACGCCGAACGCGCGGTCCCCGACCTGATCTGGCGGATGAACTCCTGGACCCGGAGCACCGGCGGACGGCTCGTCATCTCCGGGCACTCCCAGGGCAGCGTCCTCGCCGCGGCCGCCGTCTGGCAGCTGCCGCCCGCCACCCGGCGCCGGGTCGCGCTCCTCACCTACGGCTCACCCCTGGAGCGGCTCTACGGCCGCTGGTTCCCCGCCTACTTCGGACCCCAGGCGCTGCGCTCCCTGAACCGTACGGTGCACTGCTGGAACAACCTGTACCGAGCCACCGACCCCATCGGCGGGCCCGTCCGGGTCCCCGCGGAGGACGGCCGGCCGGCCGTGGACGCGGCCGTCCTGCTCGACCCCGTCGCCTACGGCCGCACTCGCAGGCACCCGCTGCCCGAACCGATCCTCGGCCACTCCGACTACCAGGCCGACCCGACGTTCGCCCTGCGGCGCACGGCCCTCCTCGACCAGCTGCTCCCCGCCATGCCCCGGCAGCGCGATCCCAACGAGACGGCCGATCAGGGGAGTTCCGGAAGGTCCTCCGGATAGAGCAGGGTCAGGTCGTCCGTGCTCACCTCGGCGAGCGCGGACACCCGCCCCGCGTGCCGCTCCACCATCGACTCGAACGTCTGCCGCGCCGTACGGCCGTTGCCGAAGGCCGGACCCTTCGGCAGCTTCGTGAAGTACACGAGCAGCGCCTCGTCCGTCCCCGGGGCGAGCCGGTACTCGTGCTCGTCCGCCTGCTGCCCCACGATCCGCAGCAGCTCGTCCGGAGCGTAGTCACCGAAGCTGATCGTCCGTGAGAAACGGGACGCCACGCCGGGGTTGACGGTGAGGAAGCGCTCCATCTCCGCCGTGTAGCCCGCGACGATGACGACGACCGCGTCCCGGTGGTCCTCCATCAGCTTCACCAGCGTGTCGATCGCCTCCCGGCCGAAGTCACGCCCCGAGTCCTCCGGCGACAGGGCGTACGCCTCGTCGACGAACAGCACCCCGCCCCGCGCCCGGTCGAAGGCCTCCTGGGTACGGATCGCCGTCGACCCGATGTGCTCACCGACCAGGTCCACCCGGGACACCTCCACCAGGTGCCCCCGCTCCAGCACGCCGAGGGAGGCCAGGATCTCGCCGTACAGCCGGGCCACCGTCGTCTTGCCCGTGCCGGGGTTGCCCGTGAAGACCAGATGGCGGCGGACCGAGGCCGCCTTGAGACCGGCCTCCTGACGTCTGCGCCCCACCTCGATCATGTTCGTGAGGGTGCGTACCTCCAGCTTGACGCTCTCCAGACCCACCAGGGCGTCCAACTCGCCCAGCACGTCCTGTGACGAACGGGAAGCGGGCACCGGCTCCGGGACCACCGGCGCCGCCGCTGCCGTGGGGCGCGGCGCGGGCACCGTCCCGAGCAGCCCGGCCGGCTGGGTGGCCGTCAGGACCGTCCCCCCGTCGGGTACGGAGGAGCGGACCGCGCTCTCGTCACTGGTGCAGTCCTCCGCGCTCGTCCCCTCCTCGGGGAACTCGTACCCGCCGCGCGCGCACCGCTCCGTACGGCACTTGCGCAGCGTGGTCCTGCAGCCCTCGGTGACGTGGAACCCGTATCCGCCGCTGCCGGTGACCCGGCAGCCGTGGAAGGAGCCGCGTCCCTCGGCCGACACGTAGAACCCGGCCTCGGCGGGCGAGGTGACCGTGCACCGCTCGATGGTGGGGTCGGCGCCCTTGGTGACGATGACGCCCGTCTGCACGGAGTCGATGGTGCAGCCGCCGAGGGTGCCGCCGCTGCCGTGGTCCCGGAACCAGGCGCCCGTCGACGCCTCCCGGATCCGGCAGTCGTCGAGCTGCGCCGTCGCCCCGTCGCTCACCGACACCGCCGTGTTCCGCACCTGTGACAGGTCGCTGTCGACGACGTCGACCCGGGAGCCCCGGTCGAGGACGAACAGCGCGTCCGGTACGTCGTGCACCCGGCAGGCGTCGAGGACGGCGGTCGCCCCGTCGCTCACCCACACCGCCGGGTAGTCGCCCGTACTGTCGTGGATCTCGCACTGGTTGGCGTCCACCCGGGTCCCCGGGTCCCACACCGAGAGGCCGTTGCGGCCGAAACGGCGGACCGTCGACCGGGTCAGGGTGAGCACCGAGCGGGAACGCAGGTCGACGGCGTTCTCGGGGATGTCGTGGATGTCGCAGTCCGAGAGCGTGAGCACCGCGTCCGTGTCGAGGGTGATGCCGTCCGCCGACGTGCGGTGCACGGAGGAGTCCGTGAGGTGCGCGGTCGCGCGGGCCGCGATCTGGAGGCCGGCGCCCTTGATCTCGTACACCTCGCAGCCGATGCCCTCCAGGGCGCTGCCCTCGCCGGTGACGGCGATCCCGGCGCCGGAGGCGTGGTGCACCCGGCAGCGTTCGAACCGCGGATGCGCCCCGCCGCGCACCGAGATGCCCGCCTGTCCGGCGGAGACGACCTCGCACTCCTCGAACACCCCGCCGGCCCCGTCGAGTACGGCGATGCCGACCCCGGCGGGGTTGTCGACCGTGCAGCGGCGAACCGTCGGCCGGGCCGCGCCCCGCACCTCGATCCCGGCGGCCGAGCGGGTCATGATCCGCAAATCGAGCAGCTCGGGCGTGCCGTCCTCGACGAGCAGGGCCGGAGCGGCGACGTCCTGCCCCTCGATGTGGAGGTCCTGCACGGTGACGGAGGCGCGGAGCGTCAGCGCCACCCCGTCCGGCGGCGCGATCCGCACCGAGCCGACCCCGCCCTCGGGGCCGCGCAGGGTGACGGCCCGGTGCACCACGAGGTTCTCCCGGTAGGTGCCCGGCGCGACGGTGAGCACGTCCCCGTCCCCGGCGGCCTCGAGCGCCGCGGCCAGCGAGGGGTACTCACCCGTGCGGCGCCGCCACCGCGATGTGCCGGTGTGCGTCACCTGGACCGTGCCCTGTGCCATGGGTGTGTCCTGCCCCCGCCTCATGCCTCGCCGCTGATCGGATGCCCCACCGTAGCGCGCGCGGGGCGGCCGGGTTGACGGGTCACCGACGAGCACCCCTCCGCGCTCAGCTGCCCGTTCCCGCGCGGCCCCGGTCCGGCCCGGTCGCCGCCCACGTCCGGTCGGGACGCGCGTACCGCAGCGGCACCAGCCGGCGTACGGCGAGGCGGCGGACGGTCTCCACCAGGAGACCCGTGAGCAGTGCTCCCAGGTCGGGGTCCCGCGTCCCGGCCGGACGTCCGACGCGCTCCGGGGGCCGCGCCGGGTCCGCATCTCAGTCCAGGATCTTGACCTCGTCGCCGACCCGGACCGTGCCGGTGTGCTCGGGGACGAGGTTCTGGCCGAAGATGACCCGGCCGTCGTTCCTGCGGTGCAGGGCGAGGGCCCGCAGGGGTTCCTTGCCCCGCTCGGCGGTGGACTGGTCCGTCGTGGTGACGACACACCGCCCGCAGGGCCTCGCGACCCGGAAGGTGACCTCTCCGACGCCGAGCCGCGTCCAGCCGTCCTCCTCCCAGGGGGAGGTCCCCCCGATCACCAGGTTCGGCCGGAACCGGTTCATCGGGAGGGGGCCCTCGTGGGCGTGGTCCCCCTGCGCGACGAGGGAGTTGAGGGCGGCGAGCGAGGACGTGGTGACGACGAGCAGCGGATAGCCGTCCGCGAAGCTCACCGTCTCGCCGGGCAGGGCGTACGCCGGGTCGACGGGACGTCGGTGCTCGGGGGCGTCCATGTGGACGAGCCGGAACTCGCCCTCCAGGAACGCCGAGAGCCAGCCTCCCGCCGCCGCGTGGGCCGGGACGGCCTCCACGGGCTTGTCGAAGACGTCCACCGTGAGGGTGGCCGAGGGGTGCGGCACCTCGACCGTCAGGGGCGGGTGGCCGGGCGCGGACAAGGTGACTCCGCCGCCCGGCAGCGGCTCCGCCGTGGCCAACGCCATCCGGGGGTGACGGCGTTGGGTGACCACCTTGCCCGCGGCGTCGACGACGGCCCAGCGGCGGTCCCCGGCCAGCCCCCAGGGCTGGACCTCGGCCTCCGCGGGAGCCAGCGCGCGCATGGCCTTCACCGGATGGACGTGGATGGAGCGGAGCGCAGGAGTCGGCATACCGTCATCCTGCCAGCAGCTCCGGACCTCCCGCGGTCCGGTGCGGGGCGCCGGTCAGTAACCCCCGCCCTGGTAGGGACGGTTGTACGGGTCGTCGTACGGGAAGGGGGCGGGTACCGGCGCCGGGGCGGGCCGGGGCGCCGCCGGGCGCATCGACTCGTACCCGGCGGGCGCCGGACGGGGCTGCTGCGGGTACTGCTGGCCCTGGTAGCCGCGCGGGGCCACCTGCTGCTGCGGGATGTACGGGGCGGGCGCGTGCTGCAGGGGCACGGGGGCCATCTGCGGAGAGGGCTGCGGGTAGCCGTAACCGCTGCCGTAGGAGGGCTGCGGGGTGGGCGCCGCCGGAAGGGCGGGCAGGGCGGAGGGAAGCGCCGGCAGGTAGGAGCCGCTCACGGAAAAGCTGCTGCCGGTGTCGTAGGCGGCGGGCACTCGGATCGGGGCGATCTGAGGCGTGCCCCGCTCCGCGACCAGGGAGTCGTAGATCGGGGTGTCCGGGAAGGACGGCGCGGTGTGGTAACCGCCTCCATAGGTGGAGCGGGGGGAGGTCATGGCACATAAGTTAAGCCCACGATGTGCTGGTTGGGGAGCCCGATTAGCGGGTTGTTTGACGGGCTTCGTGCGGAAGTGGATCCCCAATCAGAGCGAACGTGCCAAAAACGGGCGGCGCTGGGAGCCAAGATCGTGTAAAAGCCGAGTTCGGAGGGGGTTACCGGCGGGTCGGACCGTCCCGTTCCGGTGCGGCGGCCCTGGCATGAAGAAGAGATAAAGAAAAAGTGCGGAGAAGGCGAGCGGGAAGTGATCATGGGCATGCTTAGACGTCAATCCGCAGCCTCTCCGGGCTCACGCGCACGCGCCGAATTGACGGCGCTACTCCCCGTGTCGGAAAACCCTTTCCGGGCTGAGCCCTCCTCGGACGCGACCGGCGGCCGGCCGGTCACCTGTCCGGGGCCGTCTCCGGGCGCGGGTACGTCCGCCCCTTCCAGGCCGCCCCGACGCCCCGGTGGTGCCGCAGCGCCGAGTCCACCGTCATCAGGAGATAGAGGAACGCGGTGAACGGCAGCAGCGGAGCGAGCCACAGCTGCTGCCGGTAGTAGCGGAGCATCGGCGCGTACGTCCCCGCCATCACCATCCAGGCCGCACCACCCGCCCAGGCCGCCACCGGGTCCCCGCCCAGCACGCCCGCCACCAGGGCCACCGGCGGCACCAGGTAGACGAGAACGAGACCCGCCACCGTCCCCGCGAGCAGCAGCGGGCTGTGCCGCAACTGCGCGTACGCGCTCCGCGCGACCATCCGCCACAGCTCGTTGAGACCCGGGTACGGGCGGACGCTGTCGACCCGCTCCGCGAGCCCCAGCCAGATCCGGCCGCCGGCCCGCCGTACCGCCCGCGCCAACGACACGTCGTCGATCACCGCCTGCCGGATCGCCTCCGGGACGTCCGCCGCGTCCGCCGCCGCCGTCCGCAGCAGCACACAGCCCCCCGCGGCCGCCGTCGCCAGAGGCCGCGCCCGGTTGATCCACCGGAACGGGTAGAGCTGCGCGAAGAAGTAGACGAACGCCGGCACGACCAGGCGCTCCCAGGGACTCGTCACCCGGAGGCGGGCCATCTGCGACACCAGATCCAGATCGTTCTCCACCGCCGCCGACACGAGCAGCCGCAGACTGTCCGGTTCATGGGCGATGTCCGCGTCGGTCAGAAGCAGGAACTCCGGTCCCCGCGCGCGTGCCAGCGCCATGCCGTGCCGCAGCGCCCACAGCTTGCCCGTCCAGCCCCGCTCCGGCTCGCCCGGGGACACCACGGTCAACGGCAGCCCCTTGTACCCCTCGGCCAGCTCGGCGGCGAGCCTCCCCGTGCCGTCCGTACTCCCGTCGTCCACGAGGATCACCTCCGCGAGACCCGGATAGTCCTGCGCGAGCAGCGACGGCAGGCTCAGCGGCAGCACCCCGGCCTCGTCCCGCGCCGGCACCACGACGGCCACCTGCGGCCACCGGTCCTCGGCTCCCGCGGCAGTCGTGGTCTCCCCGCGCGCGTGGCGCCGGGCGATCGGCGGTAGCCGCTGGTCCGTGCGCCAGAAGAACCCCTGGCCCAGCAGCAGCCAACCCCACACGACCGACGAGCCGAGCGCGAACCAGGCGAGGGTGCTCATGCGCGGAGCATGCCCCAGATCGAGGGGGATGTAAGGCTCATCCGCTAGGGTGACCGGGTGAAGATCGCGCTCATGGACTCCGGAATCGGCCTCCTCCCGGCGGCGGCCGCGGTGCGGCGCCTCCGGCCGGACGCCGATCTGCTCCTGTCCAACGACCCCGACGGCATGCCGTGGGGCCCGCGCACACCGGAGGACCTCACGGGGCGCGCCCTGGCCGTCGCGCTCGCCGCCGCCGAGCACCGCCCGCAGGCGCTGATCGTCGCGTGCAACACCGCCACCGTGCACGCGCTGCCCGCCCTGCGCGCCGCCCTCGAACCGGCCATCCCCGTCATCGGCACCGTGCCCGCGATCAAGCCCGCGGCGGCGGGCGGCGGCAAGGTCGCCATCTGGGCCACCCCGGCCACCACCGGCAGCGCCTACCAGCGCGGGCTCATCCGCGACTTCGCCGACGGCGCCGAGGTCACCGAGGTGCCCTGCCCGGGGCTCGCGGACGCCGTGGAGCACGCCGACCCGCAGGCCGTGGACCGGGCCGTCGCCGCTGCCGCCGCGCTCACCCCCCGGGACGTCCGCGCCGTCGTCCTCGGCTGCACCCACTACGAACTGGTCGAGGAGCGCATCGTCTCCGCGCTCGAAGCCCGTCGCGCGCCCGGGCTGCCCGCCCTCGTCTTCCACGGCTCGGCGGACGCCGTAGCCGCCCAGGCACTGCGCCGCGTCGGCGCCGAACCGGCCCCCGACGCCGACCCCACCGGCAGCCTCTCCGTCCTGCTCAGCGGACGCCCCGGGCCCCTCCCCGCCACCGCGTTCGGCTACGCCGAAGGCCGCCTCCTCGGGGTGACCGCGCCCGCTCACTGAACGTGCGCGGACGACCTCGTTCCGACGCGCTGTTCCGGCCGGCCCCGAGTACGCTTCCCTTATGAGGGAGCACGCCCGGAACCAGCACGCCGACGAGCGGAGAACCGTCGTCTGGACCGGCCGCGCCACCAACCGCTTCCAGTGGGTGGCCGCGATCGCGGGCGCCGCCTGCATGGCCCTCGGCATCACCATCGCCGTGGAATCGCCCTGGACCTCCGGCATCGCGGCCCTCCTGATGGCCGTGATCGGCTGCGTCGTCGGTGGACTGCTCGTCCTCTTCGGCACGCTCGCCTTCGTCCATGTGGCCGTCAAGGTCGACGACCTCGCCATGGAGGTCCGCTGCGGCCACATCGGCCTTCCGCGCCGCCGCATCCTCCTCTCCCACATCGTCGGCGCCGACTTCGCACCGAGCGTCACCCCCCGCCACTGGGGCGGCTGGGGCTATCGCTGGCGCCCCGAGATGGGGACGGCCGTGGTCGTCCGTCGCGGCGAGGGCCTGGTCCTGCGCCTCGGCGACGGGCGTACGTTCACGGTGACCGTCGACGACGCCGAGTCCGCCGTACGTGTCATCCGCGACCGGCTCCGCCACCCGGCCCCACCGGGACCGCCGGCGGCGACGGGCGTCTGAACCCGTCCGCACCACGCCCCTTCGGCGTGCACGCGCCCGGCGCCGTGCCCAGGCGGCGGACGTACGGGCAGGTCACCGGGGTCGTCCCCGGCCCCTGCCGACCGCCTCGCCGACAGGAACGACCCGTAGACTCCGCAAGGTGAGCGCCACCATCACCCCCGTCGACCCGTCCGGAACCGACACCGCACCCACGCCGGCCTCCCGGCTGCGGCGGTTCGTGCGGCCCGGGGCGGCCCTGCTGTCCGGGTTCCTGCTCTACCTGAGCTTCCCGCCACGGCCTCTGTGGTGGCTGGCGCTGCCCGCCTTCGCCCTGCTCGGATGGACCCTGAGGGGCCGCCGCCTCCGCGCCGGCTTCGGCCTCGGATACCTCGCCGGGCTCGGCTTCCTGCTGCCGCTCCTCGTCTGGACCGGCGAGGAGGTCGGCGCCGGCCCCTGGGTCGCCCTGGCCGCCGTCGAGGCGCTCTTCGTCGCCGCCGCCGGACTCGGCGTCGCGGCCGTCTCCCGGCTCCCGGGGTGGCCGGTCTTCGCCGCCGCGGTGTGGATCATCGCGGAAGGGGCACGCGCGCGCGTGCCCTTCGGTGGATTCCCCTGGGGCAAGATCGCCTTCGGACAGGCTGACGGAGTCTTCCTGCCGCTCGCCGCCGTCGGCGGTACGCCGGCACTCGGCTTCGCCGTCGCCCTCTGCGGTTTCGGCCTGTACGAGACGTACCGCCGGATCCGGGGGCGCCGCGCCGCCGGCGCCGTCCCCCGCGGCCCGCTCGCCGTCGCCGTGCTGTCCGTCGTCGTCCCGGTCGGCGGCGCCCTCGCGGCCCTGCCCCTCGTCGACGACACGGCCGAGGACGGCACAGCGACCGTCGCCGCCGTCCAGGGCAACGTGCCGCGTCTCGGCCTCGACTTCAACTCCCAGCGCCGGGCCGTGCTCGACAACCACGTCGCCCGCACCCGCGAACTCGCCGCGGACGTCAAGGCCGGCCGTGCCCCTCAGCCCGACTTCGTCCTGTGGCCCGAGAACTCCTCGGACATCGACCCCTACGCGAACGCCGACGCCGCCGACGTCATCGACGGAGCGGTCCGGGCGATCGGCGTGCCGACCGTGATCGGCGCGGTCGTCGCCCCCGAGACCGGCAAGCTCCGCAACACCCTCATCGAGTGGGACCCGGAGCGGGGCCCGGTCGCCAGCTACGACAAGCGGCACGTCCAGCCGTTCGGCGAGTACATCCCGATGAGGTCACTCGTCCGCGTCTTCAACAGCAACGTCGACCGCGTGAGCCGCGACTTCGGCGCCGGTACGAAGGTCGGCGTCTTCGACCTCGCGGGGACCCGGGTGGGCCTCGCCACCTGCTACGAGGCGGCCTTCGACTGGGCCGTGCGGGACACCGTCACCGCCGGCGCGCAGCTCATCTCCGTCCCCAGCAACAACGCCACCTTCGGCCGCAGCGAGATGACCTACCAGCAGCTCGCGATGTCCCGCGTGCGGGCCGTCGAGCACAGCCGGTCGGTGGTCGTGCCCGTCACCAGCGGGGTCAGCGCCGTCATCCTTCCCGACGGCGAGATCGTCGCGGAGACGAGGATGTTCACCCCGGACGTCCTGGTCGAGAAGGTGCCGCTGCGCTCCTCGCTGACCCCGGCGACCCGGATGGGCACCCTGCCGGAGGCCCTGCTCGTGGCGCTCGGGGCCGCCGGCCTCGGCTGGTCGGTGTTCCGCTCCGCACGGGCCCGGCGTTCGCGGGCGGAATGATCCGGTTCCAGACGGAGCGCCCCGGTTCCGGGCGGATCATGCCGGATCGCGCGCCCTGGCAGGGGCAGGAACCTCCGTACGCCCATGATCTAGGGTCGGACGCATGGCTACCCCCGACTTCATCCGGTCCCTGCGCGAGAAAGCGGGACAGCAGCTCCTCTTCCTTCCCGGCGTGAGCGCCGTCGTCTTCGACGACCGCGGCCGGGTGCTGCTCGGCCGGCGTTCCGACAACGGACAGTGGGGGATCATCGGCGGCATCGTCGACCCGGGCGAGCAGCCCGCCGACTGCGCGGTGCGCGAGGTGTACGAGGAGACGGCCGTGCGCTGCGAGGTCGAGCGGATCGTGCTCGTCGAGACCCTCGACAGGCCGATCGTCTATCCCAACGGCGACGCGTGCCAGTTCATGGACGTGTCCTTCCGCTGCCGCGCGGTGGGCGGCGAGGCCCGGGTCAACGACGACGAGTCCACCGACGTCGGCTGGTTCGACGTGGACGACCTGCCCGAGATGGCGCGCTTCTCCCATCTGCGGATAGAGAAGGCGCTGGCCGACGAACCCACATGGTTCCGCACCACAGCAACCAGCTGAACTATGGGCTCGGCGCACATCGGTGGGGGAGAGAGCCCTTCGTAGGGTGCGGAGCATGAGCCCCGCACCCGCACCGGCGCCCCTGCCCCCGGCCCAGCCCCGCGCCGTCACCCTCGACCTCACCGGCCGCACCGCGCTCGTCACCGGCGCGGCCGGCGGCATCGGGCGCGCCTGCGCGCTGCGGCTCGCCGCCGCAGGGGCCGGGGTCAGAGCCGTCGACCGCGTGCCCGAGGGCCTGGAGACCCTGGCAGAAGAGGCCGCCGCGCTCCCCGGAAGCCTCGAACCCCGGCTCCTCGACCTCACCGACCTGGACGCCGCCGAGGCCGCCGCCGCGGGCACCGACATCCTCGTCAACAACGCCGGACTCCAGCTCGTCCGCCCCATCGAGGAATTCCCGCCGGACGTCTTCCACACCGTCCTCACCGTGATGCTGGAAGCGCCCTTCCGGCTCATCAGGGGCGCCCTGCCGCACATGTACGCCCAGGGCTGGGGCCGGATCGTCAACCTCTCCTCCGTCCACGGGCTGCGCGCCTCCCCCTTCAAATCCGCGTACGTGGCCGCCAAGCACGGCCTGGAGGGCCTCTCCAAGACCGCCGCCCTCGAAGCCGCCCCCCACGGGGTCACCTCCAACTGCGTCAACCCGGGCTACGTACGCACCCCACTCGTCGAACGGCAGATCGCGGACCAGGCCGCGGCCCACGGCATCCCCCCGGAGCGGGTCCTCTCCGAGGTCCTGCTGAAGGACTCGGCGCTCAAGCGGCTCATCGAACCGGAGGAGGTCGCCGAGGCCGTCCTCTATCTCTGCACCCCCCAGGCCTCGTTCATCACCGGCACCTCCCTCACCCTCGACGGCGGCTGGACCGCGCACTGAACGGTCGGCCGAACACGGTCCAGAAGGCTGTCCACAGGGGTGGTGCGACCACACCTACGGCAGGTATCCCTGTGTCCATGTCCCACGAACACGTCTCCTACCTGGAACTCCTCGCCCGGGGAGCGGCCACGGAGGCCTACGACCGGCCCGTGCTCCTCGCCCGTGCGAGCGGCGCGGGCCCCGAGGCGCTGGCCGGGCTCGAAGAGGCCAAGCAGCTCGCCCTGCGGGTCCGGGCCGAGCTGGAGGGACGGCGGCGGCGCGAGGCGGAGCTGTCCGCGCTCTTCGCCACCGCCCACGACCTCGCGGGACTCCGCGACCTCGACGCGGTACTGCGGGCCATCGTCCAGCGCGCCCGCTCCCTCCTCGGCACCGAGGTCGCCTATCTGAGCCTCAACGACCCGGCCGCGGGAGACACGTACATGCGGGTCACCGAGGGCTCGGTCTCCGCGCGCTTCCAGCAGGTCAGGCTGGGAATGGGGGAGGGGCTCGGCGGCCTCGTCGCCCAGACGGCCCGCCCGTACGTCACCGACGACTACTTCGAGGACCCGCGCTTCCAGCACACCCGGAGCATCGACGCGGCCGTACGGGACGAGGGCCTCGTCGCCATCCTCGGCGTCCCGCTCAGCCTCGGCAGCCAGGTCATCGGCGTCCTCTTCGCCGCCGACCGCAGGGCCAGGGTCTTCGAGCGCGAACAGGTCGCCCTGCTCGGCTCCTTGGCCGCGCACGCCGCCGTGGCCATCGACACGGCCAACCTCCTCGCCGAGACCCGCTCCGCCCTCGCGGAGCTGGAGCGCGCCAACGACATCATCCGCGAACACAGCGGAGTCATCGAGCGGGCCTCGGAGGTCCACGACCGGCTCTCCGAACTCGTCCTGCACGGCGGGGGCGTCCACGACGTGGCCGACGCCGTCTCCGAAGTCCTCGGCGGCACCGTCGAGTTCACCGAGGAAGGCGCCGGAGCCGTCCGCCGCGCCGGGGGCCACGCGGTCCGCGAGGGCGACGACTGGGTCGCCGCCGTCTCCGCGGGCGGCGAGACCCTGGGCGCCCTCGTCCTCCGCGGCCGGCCCGACCTCGACCCGGTCGACCAGCGCACCCTGGAGCGCGCCGCCCTCGTCACGTCCCTGCTGCTGCTCGCCCGCCGTTCCGCGGGCGAGGCCGAACAGCGGGTACGGGGCGAACTCCTCGACGACCTCCTCGACGCCCCCGACCGGGACCGCCGCCTGCTCAGGGAGCGCGCGGCCCGGCTCCGTACCGACAGCGAGGCCCCGCACGTCGTGCTCGCCGCCCGGATCGACCGGGAGGGCGGCGCGGCCGCCCCCGACGCCGGCGGCCGCGAGGGCGCCGACCGCCAGCGCCTGTGGTCGGCGGCCACCCACCTCGCCGCGACCCGCCACGGACTCGCCTCGGCACGCGACGGCGGTACGGTCCTGCTGCTGCCGCTCGGCCCGGGCGAGAGCGCCGCCGACCTCGCCCGGGGGACCGCGCGGAGCCTCGGCGGCACCCTGCGCGAACCGGTCACCGTCGGCGCCTCCGCGCCCGTGCGGGCCCCCCTGGACCGGCCGGGCGAGGTGGCCGTCGCGTACGGGGAGGCCCGCCGCTGCCTCGACGCGCTCGTCCTGCTGCACCGCGCGGGCCAGGGCGCCGCCGCCGAGGACCTCGGCTTCCTGGGCCTCCTGCTCGCCGACGGCCGGGACGTCGACGGCTTCGTCGACCGGACCATCGGCCAGGTCGTCGCGTACGACCGGCGCCGGGGCACCGACCTGGTCCGCACCCTGGACGCCTACTTCGCGAGCGGCATGAGCCCGGCCCGTACCAAGGACGAACTCCACGTCCACGTCAACACGGTGGCCCAGCGCCTGGAACGGGTCGGCCGGCTCCTCGGCCCCGACTGGCAGTCCCCGTCGCGCGCGCTGGAGATCCAGCTGGCGCTGCGCCTGCACGCCCTCGCGGACGCGGTCACCGGCACGTAGCGCACGGCGAAAGCCCCGTGCCCCGCCGGTGAAGGCGGGGCACGGGGCGCGCCCGTGGCGCCGGTCCGCGGATCAGACCTCGGCGCGGACGCGGGATGCCGTGGAGGTCCGCTCCTCGATCTCCCCGAGGTCACGGTCGCGGGTCTCCCGGGCGCAGGCGATGGCGACGATCGTGAGCAGCGCGGCGGCGATCACGTACAGGGCGATCGGGGTCGAGTTCCCGTAGTCGGCGAGGAGCGCGGTCGCGATGAGCGGGGCGGGCGCTCCGGCGGCCACGGAGGCGAACTGGGCGCCGATGGAGGCGCCGGAGTAGCGCACCCGGGTCGCGAACATCTCGGAGAAGAAGGCCGCCTGAGGCGCGTACATCGCCCCGTGCAGGATCAGGCCGACGGTGACCGCGAGCAGCAGGCTGCCGAAGGAGCCCCGGTCGATGAGGGAGAAGAACGGGAACATCCACGCCCCCACGCCGATCGCGCCGATCAGATAGACCGGCCGGCGGCCGATCCGGTCGGAGAGCGCGCCCCAGGCGGGGATGACGGCGAAGTGGACGGCGGAACCGATGAGGACCGCGTTCAGGGCGGTCTGCTTGGAGAGGTCGACCTCGGTGGTGGCGTACACGAGGATGAACGCCGTGATCACGTAGTACGAGATGTTCTCCGCCATGCGGGCGCCCATCGCGATCAGCACGTCCCGCCAGTGGTGCCTCAACACGGCGACCAGCGGCATCTTCTCGACCTGTCCGGCGACGGCCTTGCGCTCCTCGGCGGCGGCGAGGGCCGCCTTGAAGACGGGCGACTCGTCGACCGACAGCCGGATCCAGAGGCCGACGATCACGAGGACACCCGAGAGCAGGAAGGGAACGCGCCAGCCCCAGGACGTGAAGGCGGCGTCCGAGAGCAGCGCGGTCAGTGCGGAGAGCACACCGGTCGCGAGCAACTGCCCGGCCGGCGCACCGGTCTGCGGCCACGAGGCCCAGAACCCGCGCCGCTTGGCGTCCCCGTGCTCGGACACGAGCAGCACCGCCCCGCCCCACTCCCCACCGAGCGCGAAGCCCTGCACGAGCCGCAACACGGTCAGCAGCACCGGAGCGGCGGAGCCGATCGTCGCGTGCGTCGGCAAGAGTCCGATGGCGAACGTCGCCCCACCCATCAGCAGCAGGCTCAGCACCAGCAGCTTCTTCCGCCCGAGCCGGTCCCCGTAGTGCCCGAACACCAGCGCCCCGAGGGGCCGCGCGGCGAACCCGACCGCGTACGTCAGGAAGGACAGCAGCGTCCCGACCAGCGGATCGGACTCGGGAAAGAACAACTTGTTGAACACGAGCGCCGCGGCGGACCCGTACAGGAAGAAGTCGTACCACTCGATGGTGGTGCCGATGAGGCTGGCGGCGACGATCTTCTTGAGGGAGTTGGGTGGCGTAGGGGAGGGTGTTGCGGCGGCCATGTGCACCACTTCCAGGCATGTGCGGGGACGTTTCGGTGTCGCCATACCGTAGGAAGGGGCAGGTCAGGGGCGTATGTGGTGGGACACCATAGTTCGGGTCTGCCGTGTGCGCCCGGCCTCCATGGCCTGCTATTGCGACCCTACCGAAGGCCCGAGAGGGACCGAGAGAGGGGCTGTCCGGGTTGCACTGATCGGGCACGTTTTGGTGGTGCGGTGCTGACTCCCGTGCTGACTTGGTGCTGACTACGCAGCGTTGAACTCCGACATCTGCGACAGACCGGTTCCGATGGGTGCCCCTGCGCCCACCGGGGCACCGGTACAGGTACTTCGGCACACGGCCGCTGGGGCTCGACCCGGTAGCGAAGACGACGGCGCCCGCGCGAGGGTGGCGGACCGAGCGCCGGCAGCAGGCAGCGCGGACTTCTCCGGGGCATGGGAACGAGGCGACGGCAGCGCTGCGTGCTGCACCCGACGAGCTGCTTCGCGGCCTCGGCGACGACGTCGGTAGCGCCGACCGTAAGCAGTACCGTGCCTACCGGCGCTTGCGGGACTTCGCGTGCGTCAGCCACGCCCGTAAGCAGGAGGTCGTGGTGGCCCTTCGGTGAAGGACATCGACCTCGTCCCGGGATTCACGCGGGATGTGAGTCGGCTCGGGCACCACGGCACTGGGAACGTTGAGCTCCGGCTTCGCGCGGAGCGCGGCCTTCCGCATGCGGAACCACTCCTGAACGCGAGCTACGAGAACCCCTGAAGCGTGGTGCAGAAAGGGGTGTCCGGGCAGGTCGGGGCCGGGCCGCCGATGGCGGTCACGTAGACACCGGGCCGTATACGGGGTAGCCGGTGGTCGAAAGGTGGGGGTAGCACGGTCGCCTCGAGCTGTCGGACGCCGATAGCTTCGTGGCTGACCGCCATCGCTCAAAGACTTGGAGTCACCGACATGACGATGCGCCTACGCGTGCTTTGGGCTGTTCTCGCAGGTGGTTTGGCTGCGGCAGGGCTTAGTGGTTGCGGGCCAGGGGAGACCTTCGAAGACGACGCATCGCTGCAGGAGCAGATCACGTCTGTGCGGCTGGACACGGGTTCCGGCAGCGTCACGCTCCGCGGCCGAAAGGGCCTCGACAAGATCTCCGTGCACCGCGAGATCACCTATCACGGGGACAAACCCGATGGATCAACCCACCGGGTCGATCAAGGGCGGTTGATCCTCGAGGGTTGCGGCGACGACTGCAAGGTGGACTACACGGTGGAAGTGCCCGTCGGGGTAGCAGTCGACGGAGGAACCTCCAACGGCGATATCAGTCTGTCTGATGTGGGACTGGTAGACCTGAAGACCGGCTCAGGCGACGTCACGTTAGAAGGAGTAGCGGAAGGGGTGAAGGTCCGGACCTCCAACGGAAATATCAACGGGAAGGACCTGCACGGCAGCCGGATCGATGCAGAGACCTCCAACGGTGAGATCGACTTGACGCCCGGAAAGGCACAAGACATCCGTGCCAAAACCACAAATGGAGGGGTGAAACTCACTCTGCCCGACAGTAGTTACAGGCTCTTGGTACAGACCGGTAACGGCAACAAGGACATCAACGTCCGCAACGAGCCGTCCGGCGACCACCGGATCGAAGTGACCAGTGGCAACGGAGACATCTCCGTCAATCCCTCTTGAAGTGTCCCACCGATGACTGAGTCCGATGCCTGAGTCCATGGAGCACGGTGACTCACGCTCACCGGAAGAGCGTGGTCGAGTCCGCCCCTCCGGACAGATCCGCGCTGAGCCCGTCCGGCGTACTGAGTCCGGTGGCACGGCGGACCACCTTGTCCCCGCGCTGCGTTCATTCGGCGGGGCCGGCAACGGCAATCGCCCCAGTTCCCGCACCACGTCCGCCCGGAGGAACCCACCCGTGAGCCAGGTCCCGAACAACCCGTACGGTCAAGGGTCGCTGCCCCCCGGCCAGGCCGATCCCGAATACGGTCACTCCGGTGACGGCTACCTCGGTGAGGCCCGGCCCGCCGCGGCGCCGGTCCCCGGTGCCCCCGGTTACGCGTCCGACACCAGAGCCCCCTACGGCTACGACCCGTTTGGACGGCCGTACTCCGACAAGTCCAGGAACGTCGCGGGAGTGCTCTCCATCTTCCTGGGACCCCTGGGCTTCGGCCGCTTCTACACAGGCCACAACGGCATGGCGCTTTGTCAGCTCTTCACCCTGGGCGGACTCGGCGTTTGGACGCTGATCGACGGCATCATCCTGCTCACCGTCAGGGGCAAGACCGATGCCGAGGGCCGTGTCCTGCGCGGTTGACCGCCGGCACGATCAACTACGGCGGTGTCTGATCCGCAGCCGGCCGTGCCCCATGGTCCCGGAGATCCGGATGCGCGGCCCGCTCGATCCGCCGCGCAGCGGGGCCTTATAGGCCGGTTGCTTCCAACTGGCGTTCAGGCCACCGTAGTCGACCGTGGCATCGCGGGGCACAACGATCCAGGCCCACCCGTATTCCAGATGCAGCTCGATGTTGACCACCGGGTGCTTGATGACGGCGCGTGACAGGTCCAGGTACACCTTGCCCATCTTCGAGGTGACCTTGAAGACCTGCGGTACCTGCCATCCGCCGCGCCGCTGGATCAGCCCGCCGACGGAGTCCACGATGACGGTTGGACCCTCGTCCCTGGCGGGCAGTGAGGCCAGGGCGGACGCCAGCTCGCCGGGTGTCTCAGCGGTGAGCGCGACGTGCAGACGTGCGTCCATTTCCTCCTGAGGGATGTGCCCCTCGGAGTATGCCTCTTGGAGACGCTCGACAGTCATGTCGCGGTCAACCTCGGATACCCGCGGCGGCAAGTTTTCTGGCACGGAGGACATGACGCAACCATAGCGTCGGTCGCCTCGCGGTAGTCCAGTACGTACGAGAACATGCCTGCCTGCTGCCGGACTTGCGGGCTGACGGCGTGACGTCAAGCCCGCCGGGAGGCGGGATCCTTCACGTCGCCGCAGGTCACGTCGGGATGCAAGGTGTCTGCCAGTATTCTCTTGAGGTTTGACCCACTCCCTGTCTAAGGTTGTGACTCACGTGACGAAATGAAGTCAATTTCTGTGACGACTCAGGGGGGAGTCGGAATGGCTGTCGTGCACGGCGGAGAACGCCACCGAACCAGCGGACTGTAGAGCTGCGTCAGCACACGATCGGCATGTGCACCCTTCCCGGCTTCTCTCCCTGCCTCAGGGACGGCGAAGCCGTTCCCTCCGTATTCGCCCGGTGGCTTCCCGGTGTCATCCGGCCAACCCGTCATCTCGCAGGACTCGTGAGCCCGCCGACAAAGTCCTCGATCCCTTCCATACCAGGAGTAGACGAGCATGATGGATCTCCTCGGCGCGAGAAGCGTGTCCGAGATTCTTGAACTGCACGCGCGCGACCGAGGCCAACAGCCGGCGGTCACCATCGTCAGTGACCCCTCGGATCCGGCGTCGGCCCAGTTGCTCAGCTATGCCCAACTGGACCAGGTGGCACGCGTGTTCGCACAGCAATTACTTCAGGTGTGCCCCGTCGGCTCCCGTGTGCTGCTGCTCCAGCCGACATCCGTCGAGTTCGTCGCGTCCGTGCTCGGCTGCCTCTACGCCGGCCTGATCGCGGTGCCCTCCTCGATGCCCGGACGCTACAAGCAGGACCAGCGGCGGGTGCTCAGCATCGCTCGCGATGCCGACGTCGGCTGTGTACTGACCACACCGGACGAGCGAGAAGGGGTCGTCGACTGGGCCGAGCAACAGGGATTCACCGTGCCGGTGCTCTCTCCGAGGGTCGATCTCGCGCTCCGTGCCGATGACTTCCAGGTGCACGGCTCCTACCACGAGACCATCGCGGTGCTGCAGTACACGTCCGGCTCCACGAACGACCCCAAGGGCAGCGTGGTCACGCACGGAAACCTGCTGGCGAACGCGGCGACGACAGCCGCGACGTTCCCGTTGGCGGAGGGCGAGAAGTTCGGCGGCTGGCTGCCGAACTACCACGACATGGGCCTCATGGGACTGATCCTGTCGCCGCTCCTTACCGGCTTCGGCACGGTGCTGATGAGCCCCGCCGCCTTCCTGCGCCGGCCCCGGACCTGGCTCCAGTTGATCGACCACTTCGACATCGCCGCCACCGCCGCGCCGAACTTCGCGTACGAACTCTGCGTCACGCGGGTGACCGAGGACGACGTCCGCGGCCTTGACCTGTCGCGCTGGAAGTACGCCGTCAGTGGCTCGGAACCGGTCAAGGCGAGTGTGCTCGACGACTTCGCCGCGCGGTTCGCGTCGGCCGGGTTCAGGCCGGAGACCTTCGCACCGTGCTTCGGCATGGCGGAGGCGACGCTGCTCGTCTCGAGCACCCCGCGACGTAAGCCCGTTGTTCTGCGCTGTGACCCCGACGCCCTGGAGCAGGGCCGGGTGGAGCCGGCTGTCGACGGCGCGGGCCGCACCCTGGTCAGCTGTGGTGGGCTGCTCGACATGGACGCACGGATCGTCCACCCGCAGACGCTTCAGGAGCTCCCGCTCGGCCAGGTCGGCGAGATCTGGCTGCGCGGCGGCTCGGTCGTACGCGGCTACTGGCGCAACGAGGAGGCCACCGCTGCGACATTCGACCGGCGGCTCGGCGACGAGGACGGCTTCCTGCGCACCGGGGACCTCGGCGCACTTGTCGATGGAGAGCTGTACGTGACCGGTCGCATCAAGGACATGCTGATCATCCGCGGCCGGAACGTCTATCCGCACGACATCGAGCACGAACTCCGCCTTCACCACGAACCGCTGCGCGACACCTTCGGCTCGGTCGTAACGGTGCCCAGCGACGACGGCGACGACGGACACCTCGTGGTGATCCACGAGGTACGCCGCAGGTCCCCGGAGCAGGAACTGGCCAAACTAGCCGCGCAGATGAGGAAGACCGTGTCCCGCGAGTTCGGCCTGCGGGCCCACTCCGTGCTGATCATGCGACGCGGCGAGGTGCGGCGCACCACGAGCGGGAAGGTCCAGAGGTCCTCCATGCGCTCACTGTACGTCAGTGGTGAGTTGCAGCCGTTGTGGGCGGACGGCTACCGGCCGCGGGTGAGCTCCGCCACGGCGGGGACGGGAGAGGCGAGTTGAGAGCCGATGAGTTCGCCGGGGAAGTCGATGGTTGGTCGCAGTCCGGCGGCCCCTTCGATCCGGTGCTGCTGACCGCACACGACGAAGCCGAGACCTTCCCGACCGAGGCGTGCGCGGCGCTCGATCGGTGGGGGCTGCCCGACTACTACGTGCCGAGCCGCTTCGGTGGCCGCCTCGCGCGCCTCGACGAGGTGCACGCCCTGCTGCGCACGGTGGCGTCGCGGGACGTGACCGTTGCGGTCGCGCACGGCAAGACGTTCCTCGGCTCGGTTTCGGTGTGGGCCGCGGGCGAGGGAGAACCGGCCACCTCCCTGGCCCGGCACGTCATGGCGGGCGAGGCCGTGGCCTGGGGGCTCACCGAGCCGGGCGGCGGCAGCGACCTGCTCGCCGGTGAACTCACGGCGACCCGGCAGGGGTCCGGCTGGCGCCTGTCCGGCCGTAAGTGGCCGGTGAACAACGCGACGCGCGGGCGCTTCGTCTGTGTGCTCGCGCGCACCGATCCCGGCGGCGGTCCGCGCGGATTCAGCGTCTTCCTGGTGGACAAGCGGGCCACGGCGCCCGGAACCGTGCGGTACCTGCCGAAGATGCCGACGCACGGCATCCGGGGCGCCGACATCAGCGGAGTGGAATTCCTTGACACCCAGGTGCCAGACCACGCGCTCATCGGCACGGTCGGAGGGGGCCTGGAACTCGTCCTCAAGTCGCTCCAACTGACCCGCGTCGGCTGTGTGGCGCTTTCACTCGGCGCGGGCGACCACGCTCTGAGGATCGCCCGCCGATTCCTGGGCGAGCGCCGCCTGCACGGCCGACGCTTCTCCGAACTGCCGCACGCGCGCACCGTCGCCGGCCGGTCGGTGGCGCGTCTGCTGCTCGCCGAGACCGTCGCGTACACGGCGGCGCGGTCGGCACACGAGGTGCCGGAGGAGTTGAGCGCCGTGTCCGCGATCACCAAAGCGCTCGTACCGACACTCATCCAGGGCCAGCTCCGCCTTGTCGGCGAACTGCTCGGCGCACGCGGCTTCCTGACCGGCGTGGAAGGCTACGGCGGCTTCGCGAAGATCGAACGGGACCACCAGATCGTGGGCATCTTCGACGGCAGCACCTGGGTCAACCGCAGCGCACTCGCCTCGAGCCTCCCAGTGCTCCGGCCCGGCCGCCGCCGCCCGGCCGCGTCGACCGGCGCTCCCGTGCACGAGTGGCTGCGAGAGGACCATGAACCCGCCGCCCTCGATCCGCTCCGGCTGGGGGTGATGGCGCGCGACAACACGGTGCTGAGCAGTCTCGGAGACCTCGTCACCCGGCTCGCGGTCGATCCGCCGGACGGCGCCGACCGTATGGCAGCCCGACTGCTCGACGCGTACGGCGAGTTGAGCGGACGCATCTCAGACCTTCGGCCGGTCGCCGCCGGGCCTCCGCTCACGGCGGCGATGCGCCTGGCAGAGCGCTACGAGTGGTGCCACGCCGGCGCCGCGGCCTTGGCGCTGTGGGTCGCGAACCCGCAGCACCACGACCGTGACTGGTGGCGCGACGGCCTCTGGCTGCGCGGCTGCCTCGCCCTGGTCCTGGAAGGCCTCGGCGCGCCGCCCTCCGAGGCGACCGCCACGTTCGACGAGCTCGGCAGCCTTCTGCTCGGTGACGCGGGTGACCGCGTCTCCCTGCTTGGCACGCCTGTGGAGGTGTCCGCATGAGCGACATCCATACGCGGATGGAAGCGCTGGAGGAGCGCCTCGGTGACCCCTTCGACCCGGCCAACCCGGCAGGGTTCGCAGCCGTAGTCGCCGCGGACGAACGCGAGGATGTTCCGGAAGGCGGTGCCGGTGCGCTGGACGAGTTCGGGATCCTCGCCGAGTTCGTGCCCGGCTCGCTCGGCGGTCGGCTCGAACGGGTCGATCACCTCGTCGAGCTGATGCGTTCGGTCTACCGGCGCGACCCGAGCCTCGGCCTCGGCCACTGTTCCAGCTCACTGCTCGGCGCAGTCAACATATGGACCTCGGGATCGCCCGGCCAGCGTCGCGACGCGGCCGAGCTGCTGCTGGCGGGCAAGAAGATCTCCTGTGCGTTCCACGAGCTCGCGCACGGCAACGACATCGGCTCCGTCGAGTTCGCGGCCACGCCCACGGACGGCGGCCTGTCGCTGACCGGCCGCAAGGAGTCGATCACCAACCTGGACCGGGCCCACGGGGTGGTGTTCCTTGTCCGCTCCGATCCCACCGGCGGGCCGCGCGCCTGCTCGCAGCTGTTCGTTCCGGTGGCGGAGCTCGATCCCGAGCGCTTCCGGTTCCTCCCGCGATTCCGCTCGGTCGGGATGCGCGGCGTGCGCCTGGGCGGGATCGAGATGCAGGACTGCCCGGTGGACGCGGACGCGGTTCTCGGCACCCCGGGCACCGGAATCGAGACGGTGGCCCGTGCCTTCCAGCTGACCCGCATCGCCATGCCTGGTATGAGTACCGCGTTGCTGGACACCTCACTGCGCGTCACGCTGCACCACGTACGCAGGCGTCGGCTCTACGGCCGGGACGTCGCCGCCATTCCGATGGTGCGCACCACACTGGCCAATGCGTTCGCCGACCAGTTGCTGTGCGAGGCGTTCGCGGCGGTTGCCGCCCGGTCGCTGCACGTGCTGCCGGAGTCCGGCAGCGTGTACGCACCCGCCGTGAAGTATCTCCTGGCTGGAGTGTTGCTCGACGCGCTGGAGCAGCTCTCGCTGGTGATGGGGTCCGAGTTCTACCGCCGCGACGGTGAACACGCGGTGTTCCAGAAGATGGCAAGGGACATCAAGCCGGTCGGCTTCGGACACATCGCCCGCGCGGCCTGTCTGTCCGCGATACTGCCGCAGCTTCCGGTGCTCGCACGCCGTTCGTGGTCCGGTGCCGCACCCGCCCCGGCCGCCCTGTTCGTCCCGGACGCCGAGCTTCCGCCGCTCGACCTGGCCGGGCTGCGGGTTTACGCGGGCGGACAGGACGGGCTCGCCCAGGCCCTCAACGCCGCGCTGGATGCTGATGTCCCGGAGCCGCTGCGGCCGCTGATCGAGACCCATGTGCGACGCCTCGAATCGCTCACGGAGGCGTGTGCCGGCCTCAGACCCCGAGATCTGTCGATCGCGGCATCGGTCGAGGTACGCGATCTCGCGGCCCGGTACACCACGGTGCTCGCCGCCGCCGCGTGCATCGGCGTCTGGCGGCACGCCCCGACCGGCGACTTCCTGGCGCGCCCGGAGTGGCTCGTCGCCGCGCTGACCCGGCTCACGGGTATCGACGCCGGACGGCCCGACGACGTGCCGACCGAGGTGGAGGGCGCACTCGTCGAAGAGCTGTTGGACCGCGACGACCGCACGGTGAGCTTCGGCCTCTCCGCACGCGGGTACCGGTGACCACCCGAGACAGAGCAGAACAGTCATCCCAGATCAGCAGCATTCCACTCTTGAGGAGCAATCAGATGCCCAACCCCGGAACTGACCCGATCACCCTCGACGAACTGGAGAGCTGGCTCGTCGCTCGTGTCGGTGAGTACGTGCCCGACCTGGACGACGCGGTTGACCCGCACCAGGAACTCGGCGAGTACGGCCTGGACTCCATCGCGGTCGTGGCCTTCACCGCCGACGTGGAGGACTGGCTTGGGATCCGGGTGGAACCCACGGCCGTGTGGGACCACCCGACGATCGCCCAACTCGCCAAATTCCTGATGGCGGAGCGCGAGGAGCAGGCGAGAAGGGCCTGATGGCACAGCATCTATGACAGCACATTCATCGGAAATGACAGCAGCTTTGACAAGAGGTCGGGTGCTCGCGCGGCCGAGTGTTGTTTTTCATACCTGAGGGGGAGGGCTTTCCAACGTGGCCGAGCGGAAGAACGTGGCCGTCGAACGGCTGACCGTGTCGCGTAATCCGGCTGACCTGAAGGACGTCGTCGCGGAGCGGATGCTGAGCGACGCGGACGGCCTGGTCGAGGCAGCACGTGCCGCCCACGAAGCGCAGAGCGCGTGGGCGTCGTGGCCGGCGCCGCTCCGGGGGCGGGTGGCGCAGAACGTGGGCCGACTCGTTGCGGAGAACAAGGAGGCGCTGGCCGCGCTGATCACCCGGGAGGTCGGCAAGCCGTACCGCGAGTCCCTGGGGGAGGTGCAGGAGGTCATCGACACCTGCGACTTCTTCCTGGGTGAGGGACGGCGGCTGTACGGCCAGACCGTGCCCAGTGAGATGCCGGACAAGCAGCTGTTCACCTACCGCAGACCGCTGGGCACCGCCGCCGTGATCACTGCGGCGAACTTCCCCGCCGCGGTACCCGCCTGGTATCTCGTACCGGCGCTGCTCTGCGGCAATGCGGTGGTGTGGAAGCCGTCGGAGTCCGCGGTCGCCGTCGCGGAGGCGCTCGCCGCGCTGTTCCGGGCCGGTGGGGTGCCGGAGGATGTGCTGCGCCTGGTGCACGCCGATGGCGAGACCACGTACGCCGGGCTCGAACGGGCGCTGGCCGAGGGGCTCGTACAGAAGATCGGCTTCACCGGGTCCACGGCGGCCGGGCGTCGGGTGAGCGAGCTGGCGGGGCGGCACTTGCAGTCCCCGTGCCTGGAACTCGGCGGCAAGAACCCCCTCGTGGTCGCGGATGACGCCGACCTCGAACTCGCCGTCCAGGGAGCGGTGTTCAGTGGATTCGCCACCGCTGGGCAGCGCTGTACATCGCTGGGCACCGTGATCGCCCACCGCGATGTGCACGACGAGTTCCTCGCCCGCTTCAGCGCGGCCGTGGAGGACCTGGCCGTCGGGGATCCCCAACGGGAAGACGTCTTCTACGGACCGCTCATCGGCGAGCGATACCTGGAGAACTTTCTCGGCTCCCTGAAGCTCGTACGACCGCACCACACGCTCTCCGGTTCCGGCGCCACCGGCCAGATCACCTCCGACAGCCCTCGCAAGGGCTTCGTGGGCGACCCGGATGCCGGAGTATTCGCGCACCCGACCATCGTGGCCGGGGTGCGGTCGGACGACGAGCTGTACCGGACCGAGACCTTCGGCCCGCTCGTGTCGGTCATGGCGTACGACACCTTCGACGAGGCCGTCACGCTTGCCAACGGGCACGGGTACGGGCTGTCGGCCGCGGTCTACACCGGCTCGGCGCGGACAGCGTTCTCCTTCCGTGAGCGCTGCTCGGCCGGCATGGTCAGCGTGAACAACTCGACGGTGGGTGCGGAGGCGCATCTGCCGTTCGGGGGCAACGGCCTTTCCGGGAACGGCAGCCGGCAGTCGGGCATCTGGGTCATCGACCAGTTCACCTCCTGGCAGTCGATGAACTGGGATTACGCGGGTACCCTGCAGCGCGCGCAGATGGACGTCCGGGAGATCGACGCGGACTTCGGTTTCCGGCTTTCCTGAACGTCCCACGTAGACAACACTGAGGCACCGCCCGGAGGGCCCTCCGGGCGGTGCCTCAGTGTTGACCGGTGTCAGTCGTTGCGTACCGTCACATCGCCGATCTCCGTGCGGGCCTCCACCGCCGTACCGGAGGAGGCCACCTCCACCTCCACGTTCCGGTCGCCGATCTCCGTCAGGGCGTTCACCGCGAACGGGCCCGCGCTCGACGGGAGACGCAGCTCCACGTCCCCCATCTTGGTGACGGCCTTCAGCTTCTTGAACGGCTCGATCTCATCGACCCGGATGTCACCCATCTTGGACGTGGCCTCGGCGGTGTCGAAGTCGACATCCTTGAGCGTGACGGCACCGGTCTCGCTGGCTGCGACGATCCGGTCGCCGGTCACGTGCTCGACGTGGACGCTGCCGATTCGCGTGCGTCCCTCCACCGAGGCCCGCACGCCCGTCACGGACACGTCGCCGAGCCGCGTGCTGACCTTGACCCGAGTACCTGCCTGCACTGTCAGGGAGTAGTCCGACCCGCACTGGCCCATGCCGTCCCCGCACGTGGTGGTGATGCGCAGAGTGTCCCCGTCGTGCTCGATCTTCTCGTCGGGAGAGCGCAGTGACTTTGTCAGTTTCTTGTGCAGCTCCGTCTTCTCGCCCTGCCCGGCCACGTCGATCCGGACGTCGCCGCTGTCGATCGTGACCTCCACGATCCGCACCGACTTGTCGATCGCCGCGGATCCGGAATCGGTTCGGGTGACCAAGAAGAGCAGCAGGTACCACGCGCCCCCGCCGACGAGCACGATGCTGGTCAGGATCGCGATGAGGCGGATGACGCGCCGCAGGCCGGAGCGCCGGGGGGAGCCCCCAAGACGCGGTGCCGAATCGGTCGAGCCGATGGTCTGGTGCATTTCCTACTCCCGTGTCCGGTGGTCAGCGCGGTTCGATGGGATGGTCGGTCGATGGGGAGCTGAGGTACTGCAGGACGGCACGGACGCGGCGGTTCCCCTCGTCGCCGGGGAGCAGGTCGAGCTTGGTGAAGATGGAGCGGATGTGCTTCTCGACGGAGCGTTCGGTGATGAACAGGCGTTCCGCGAGGCCACCGTTGCTGAGACCCTCGGCCATCAGAGCGAGCACCTCCCGCTCACGCGCGGTGAGCGGTGCGAGACTGTCCTTCTTCTGATTGCCCGCGAAGATCTGGCTGATCACCTCGGCGTCGAGGGCGGTGCCACCCTCCGCGACGCGGTGCAGAGTAGCCACGAACTCGTCCACGTCGGCGACGCGGTCCTTGAGCAGGTAGCCGAGCCCCAGGCTGCCGTGCGCGAGGAGCTTGGAGGCGTAGCGGGCCTCCACGTACTGGGAAAGGACCAGGACGGGTTGGGTCGGGTCCGTGGCACGGATCGACAGAGCGGCGCGCAGCCCTTCGTCGGTGTGCGTGGGAGGCATTCGTACATCCACCAGGCACAGGTCGGGGGCGAGGTCGGCGACCAGCGTGAGCAGTTCGTCGCCGTCTCCGGCCTGCCCCACGACGTCGATGTCCTCGTCCGTGAGCAACTTGACGAGGCCGGTCCGCAGCAGGACGGAGTCTTCGGCGATCACGACGCGCAACATGTCTGCTAAGCCCTCCAGGGCAGTGTGACGTCGACGACGGTGGGACCGCCGACGGGGCTGGAGAGCGTGAGATGTCCGTCGACCGCCCGGACCCGGTCCCGCAGCCCGCTGATGCCCGACCCTCGGGCAGGATCGGCGCCGCCGATACCGTCGTCGGTGACAGTGAGCCGCAACAGGTTCTCATCGCGCAGGACGGTGACTGCGGCCCGGTCGGCCGCGGCGTGCTTGGCGATGTTGGTGAGCAGCTCGGAGACAACGTAGTAGGCGACCGCTTCGGCCCGTGGGCTGGGGCGCTGCGGAAGCTGCACGGACAGGTCGACGCGGATCGGGCAGCGGGCCGCGATCGTGATCAGAGCCGGCTCGATGCCCTGCTCGGTGAGGATGGCCGGGTGCAGGCCGCGCGTGACGTCCCGCAGCTCCTGCATGGCGGCCTTGGCCTCCTGGTGCGCGGCGATCACCAACGCCTGCGCACTCTCCGGATCCCGGGCGAAGCGAGACTTGGCGCGGCCCAGACTCATGGCGACCGAGAGCAGCCGCTGCTGTGCTCCGTCGTGCAGGTCGCGCTCGATGCGCTGTCGTTCCAGCTCAGCGGCGTCCACCATCCGCGAGCGGCTGTCCTCCAGGTCCATCATCCGGCGTACGAGGTGGTCGACGCGATTGGCGCCGAGCATCCGGGCGACCACGGCGGACTCGGCACGGGCCAGCGGGCCGCCGAGCCACAGGCCGGCGGAGAGCAGTGCCAGGCCGACGACGCCGCCGGCCACCGCGCCGGCCATGCTTCCTACGTCCAGACCCAGCAGTGAGGAGCCGTCCGGCAGGAAGGGGCCGATGAAGGGCAACAGGGCGAGCAGCAGGCCCGCCGCGAGCACCATCATCACCAGTCCGCCCGCGCCGAGCCCCCACAGCGTCATGATCGCGGTGAAGCCCAGCTCGCGCCAGGCGCGTCGGCCGAAGAGCCGCTCCAGGCGGTCCTTCCAGCCCTTGCCGGGGTTCGCGACGGGCATGTCGATGGCGAAACCACGCAGGACGTCGAGCCGTTCGCGGTCGAGCCGGGCGATCCAGGCCGCCAGCTTCATGGCCAGGGGCACCAGCGGCAGCCCCACCAGGAGCAGCGGGGTCAGGCTCACACCGAGTGTGAACAACACCATGGGGATCACGTACAGCGGCGACATCACGAGCGTGGTCAGCAACTGCAGCAGGTCGTTGCGTGTGTCCTTCGAGAGCAGGCCCCGAGCCAGGCGGTACAGGGCGACTCGAATCCGCGGTGGCCTCAGCCGCATGGCGCCCTCCGGTTCAGATCGACTAACTGGATCTTAGGCACGGGAGCTGGGCCGCTCCGAGCGTGCAGGCGTGTCCTTTTCAGGTAGTGGCAGCACTACCTGCCCACGGGTGGCTGCACGCCCGACAGCGGCAGGGGCCGCTGAGTAGCGTCACGGCATACCCCTTGACGAGGAGCTTTGACGATGTCAGTCAGCGAAGAGAAGGACACCGCGCACAAGCGCCCCGGAACCTCGGGGGCCCGGCCCCCACGCGGCTTTGTGGAGCGCACGGCCGCTTGGAGCATGGAGCACCGCAAGAGCACCATCCTGCTGTGGATCGTGGCGGTGATCCTGGCGTACGCGGCAAGCCTGGTCACAGGCGTCCAGGCCCAGGAAGACGCCGACAACCTCACCGGGCAGTCAGCGGTCGCAGAGCGGATGCTGGACGGTGCCGACTTCGCCGACGACGGCGTCGAGAGGGTGCTGATCCAGGCCCGCAGTGGCAAGCTGTCGGCAGGGACGGTCGAGACCGTGGTCGCATCCCTGCGCGAGCGGTACGACGCGGTGGACGAGGTCACCCGGGTCGGCGACCCCATCCCCTCGAAGGACGGGCGGAGCGTCCTGCTGCCGGTCACCCTCGAACTGGGCAGCGGCGACGAGAAGAAGAAGCCCAAGAGCGTGGTCGGTCCCATGCTGGAGGCGACCGCGGCCGAGCAGGCGGCCCGTGCCGACCTGCGCGTCGAACAGCTCGGAAAGGGCTCCGTCACCAAGGAGTTGAGCACGCAGCTGGGAGCCGACTTCCAGCGGGCGGAATTCATCAGTGTGCCGCTGACGTTGGTGATTCTCCTGGTGGCCTTCGGTGCACTGCTCGCCGCGGGACTTCCGGTACTGCTCGGCATCACCTCGGTGGTCTTCGCGTTCGGCCTGGCCGGAGTCACCTCGCTGTTGGTCCCGGTGAACGAGAACCAGGCCAGTCTGATCCTGCTGATGGGTCTTGCGGTCGGGGTCGACTACTCACTCTTCTACATCCGGCGCCGGCGCGAGGAGCGGGCGCTCGGCGCATCCCCGGACGCGGCGTTGCGCATCGCGGCGGCCACCTCGGGGCGGGCCGTCCTGGTCTCCGGTCTGACCGTGGCGATTGCCATGGCCGGCATGTTCCTCTCCGGCAGCATGCTCTTCTCCTCGCTGGCCCTGGGCACCGTCCTGGTGGTCCTGGTGGCCGTGCTCGGCTCCCTGACGGTACTTCCGGCCGCGCTCGCGGGCCTCGGCGACAAGATCGACCGGCCGAGGATCCCGCTGCTGTGGCGGCGCACCACCGACGTGGGCAAGGAGAGCAAGCTGTGGGCCGCCGTGCTGCGTCCCGTCCTGAAGGCGCCGGGTGTAAGCCTGGTCATCGGCCTGGTGGCGATGCTGGCGCTGGCCGCGCCCGCGCTCGGCATGAAGCTGAAGATGCCCGGTGACGACGATCTGCCCCGCTCGTACGAGATCATGAAGACGTACGACCGGGTGGTCGAGGCCTTCCCGAGCGAGGGCACGTCCCACGACGTGGTCGTCCAGGCCGACAAGGCCAGCGCCGGCGAGGTGGCCCGGGTGCTGACCGGACTGCACGAGAAGGCGATGGCGACCGGCAGGTTCGCGGATTCCGAGAAGCCGGACCTCGCTGTGTCCGAGGACGGAACGGTGTCCCGGCTCGAACTGCACGTGGGCGGTGACGCGGGTGGCTCCGAAGCCAAGGAGACGCTGACGCTGCTGCGCTCGCAGCTGGCGCCGGAGGCCTTGGAGGACGCCGATGTCGGCAAGTGGGCCGTCGGTGGGGAAACGGCCTTCTCGGCGGACTTCTCCCAGACGCTGGAGGACCGGCTGCCCATGGTGATCGGGTTCGTCACCCTGCTCTGCCTGGGGATCATGCTGCTCGCGTTCCGCTCGGTGGCGCTCGCACTCCTGACCGGCGTGCTCAACATCCTTTCGGTCGCGGCTGCTTACGGCGTACTTGTTCTCGTCTTCCAGTACGAGTGGGCTGAAAGTCTCCTGGGCTTTGACTCAAATGGAGCGGTCGTTTCCTGGCTGCCGCTTATCCTGTTTGTTGTTCTGTACGGTCTGTCGATGGACTATCACGTCTTCGTTCTGAGCCGGATTCGCGAGGGCGTCAAGCTGGGGGGCTCCACACATGCGGCGGTCAGACACGGCATTCTCACCTCTGCCGGCGTGGTCAGCACAGCTGCAGTGATCATGGTCGCGGTGTTCGCGGTGTTCGCGACGCTGTCGACCCTCGAGATGAAGCAGCTGGGTGTGGGCCTGGCCGTCGCCATCCTCCTCGACGCCACTGTGATCCGCGGTGTGTTGCTGCCTGCCGCGCTGACACTGCTGGGCTCACGGGCATGGCAGGAGCCGCGGTCGATGCGCAAGGTGCCGGCTCTCTCCCACGACTGATCGGATGTCCGAGGGGGAAGGCCCGGGCCCTTGCCCCGGACCTTCCCCCCAACCCGGCGGCCAGCGAACCAAGGAGATTAGGGATATGGGTGGGTGGGCCGCGGTTCCTTCCGGTCTGGTGGTGAGGTCGAGCGAACTTCACGTCTTCAGGGCCCCTCTGGGTCCGTCGAGCGAGGACGTCGAGGAGGCGCTGGGCCTGGTCACCGAAGAGGAGCGGGACATGGCGGAGGCTCTGGGCAGTGTCGGCGACGGATTGGCCTTCTTACGCACTCGAGCCCTGACCCGCAGAGTGCTCGGCTGGATCCTCGGGCGCAGCCCGGTCGACATCGAGTTCTGCCGCTCGGAGCATGGACGGCCCGCTCTGGTGGACCGCGAGGTGTGCTTCAGCGCCGCTTACGGAGGCGGACAGCAGCTGGTCGCCGTGTCGCTGGACAGCGATGTCGGTGTCGACGTCCAGGACGGCGACGTGGCTTACGGGGAGAACCTGCACCTGTCCCTGACGGAGTGGGAGCAGCGGTTGCTTCGGCGACTGTCGCCGTCTGCTCGGCAGATGTTCTTCCTCAGTCTGTGGACCCGCAAAGAGGCGGTACTGCGCGCGGCCGGCTACGGGTTGCGCGTGCCGCCGGACGAGGTGGACGTGCTCGTCGAGGACGGGGCGGGTGCGGTGGCGGTGCCGCTGCCGGACGGCGCCGGCGTCGCCGAAGTACAGGTACGCGACCTGCCTGGCGGGCGCGGCACGGTGGCGGCCGTCGCGGTCGCCGGGCCCGTGAGCGTCCTGCACACCTGGATGTTCGATCCGTCTTTCCAGCAGGCGCACTGCCACTGAACTCCGTCTGGCAGGCGCTCTGCCCACGGAACTCCGGCTGACCGGACTCGGCGCGACTTTCCCCCCGCGCGCTCATGTCCGGTCAGCCGGTTGGCTCCGACCGGCCCCGCTCAGGGGCCGGTCGTGAGCAGTTCGCTCAACTGCCGCCAGGCTTCGGAGGACTTTCGGTAGGCACCGGCCCGGTCCAGGATCTCGGCCGCGTTCCGGTAGCAGTCCTTGGCCGCCTCGATGTCCCCGGCCAGCGCGTGCGCCCGGGCCGCGAGCATCTGGCACTTCCCTTGCCCTGCCAGCGGGAGCTCGGCGCCGCCTTCGCATACCTTGGCCGTCAGTTCCAGGATGCGCTCAGGCTGCTCCAGGCGCAGCGCCAGCTGAGCCTCGGCCAGCATCAGGTCGGCCATGTCGCCGGCGCGGCCGACGAGTTCGAGGGCCTGGCGGGCGCGTGCGAGCAGCCGTGCCGCTTGCTGCGCGGCGTCGTCCGAGGGGTCGTACTCCAGGCGGAGCGCCGCCGAGGCGCGACACAACCGGGCCCAGGCCGCCAGGTTCGCCTCCGGGTGCAGGCAGGTGAACGCCTGCTCGTGCAGTCGCGTCGCGTCTCGCGGCCGTTCGCACAGAAAGCGGGCGCTGCCCACCGCCCAGTACACCTGGCCGCGCAGCTGCCGGGACGGAATGTCCTCGACGATCTCCTGGAGAGTATCGGCGAGGCTCGAAGCGTTCTCCAGCTCTCCGCTGTCGGCATAGGAGTTGACCAGCGCCAGCATCGCGCCCACCCGTTCGTGTGCGGTGGGCGGCAGTGCGACGGTGACCGACACGGCGTGCTCGGCGGCGCGGACGGCTTCGCCCAGTCGTCCCTGACGGAGCAGGTTCTTGGAGAGCGCGGTGGCGACGCGAGCGGCCAGCCGGGGTGTCTCCTGTGACAGGGCGGTCTCGGCCAGGCCGGAGAGGACGGTGTGTTCCTCGGCGGCGTTGCCCAGCTCCCGCAGAATGTCGGCGAGATCCCAGGCCGCCTCCCACAGCACATCCTCCTCGGCGCACCCGTCGGCCTCCGCACCGATGCCGCGCAGCAGCTCAGCGGCATCAGCCAGTTCGTTGTCCTTGCGCAGGGCGCGCGCCTCGAGCAGCCTGCCGGCCATGTCGAGACGTCGACTGCGGAGTTCCCCCGCGTCCTGGGAACCGGGGCTCGTCAGGGCCTCCAGGGGCACGTCGAGCCTGCGAGCGAAGAAGGCCGCGATCAAGTCGTTGGGCGAACGCTGACCGCTTTCCACGCGCGAGACATAGCTGGCCGACACCTCGTCGCCCGCTATGTCGCTCTGGGAAAGGCCGCGCTGTAGTCGCAGTTGTCTCAGTCTGCGTCCGAATGCGGGCTGCTCGATCATCATCGTCCTCCGGGATCGCCTCGGCTTGCCGGGAGTGGCAAGCGATGGCCACAACGCCCGGCCGTGTGGCCATCGCTCTTGGTCAAGTGCCGCATGGGATTTGCTGCACCGTCACCCGTTGTTACGGGGGCAGCGTAGAGCTCGTGTGGTCTGGCTGTCGAACCGTGGCCAGGACTCGGAGCGGTGCGAGCGAAAAACTGAAGGCGTCGCAGGTCAAGAGCTTCTGGCAATCTGTGTGCAAAATCTGGCTTGATCTGTGACAGGTGACTGTCTACAGTCGTGACACATGTGACGGGTGCTGTCACACATGTGACAGCTTACGGGGGAAGGCGTCGCACAATGGATGTCATGCGTGCTGGGGGGAACTCTGCCGCCGAGCGGAGTCCCGAGGCGGTAGAGGTAGCACTTTCTGTGGGGCAGGCCTCCCTCTTCTTCCTTCAAGAACTCGCGCCCGACTCGCCTGCGTACCACGTGGCCGGATGCGTGAGGGTTGCCGAGAGTCTCGATGCCGAGCTGCTGCGCCGTGCCTGGGACGTCGTCTGTGTTCGTCACCCGGTGCTCACCGGCGTCATCGCACCCAGGGCCGAAGGCTATGTGCAGCGTTGGCATGCGGCTGACGCCCCCTTCGCCGTCCGCCGGACGCCGGGAATCAGTGCCGAGGAGCTACGGGTGCTCGCCGCCCGCGACTACGAGCGCCCCTTCGCCCTGGACCGCGAGGCGCCCGCCCGGCTCTTTGTCTATCAGGACACCGACGCCACCACCCTGCACCTCGTCCTGCATCACGTCGCAGGCGACATGAGCTCCCTCTTCATCACTCTGGAGGACCTGCTCACGGCCTACCGGTCCGAGGGGGACGGTACGTCAGGTCCGACTGTTGAACCCGACACCTCCTACGCGCGTCACGTGGCCGATGAGCGCGCATTTCTGGACGGCCCCCGCTCGGAGGGGTTACGCGACTACTGGGCGCAACAGTTCGAGAACTGCCGGTTCGCCCTCGACCTGCCCGGCATGACCGCACCCCGCCCTGTGGCCGATGTCGATGCCCCCGCCCACGTCCCGTTCCGTCTCGGCATCGAACTCGCCGATCGAATACGTAAGCTGGCTGAATCCAACCGCTGCACCACCGCCACGGTGCTGCTCGCCGCCTTCAACGTGCTGCTGCACAAGCTCACCGGCTGCGAGGACATCGTCGTCGGGTTCCCCGTGGAGGGCCGCAAGAAGCCCTTCAAGCGGACTGTCGGTCACTTCACCAACTCCCTGCTGCTGCGGACCCCGGTCACCGCCGACGCCACCTTCGACTCCGTCCTGAATGCCACACGCACCACACACGTCGGTGCCGTACGGCATCGGGCCCTGCCCACGCCGACGGTCCTGGGGCGCTTGGCGCCGGGGTCGGCGCTTTCCGGGCAGTCGCTCTACCAAGTGAGCTTCCAGTTCGAGTCGGACCGGCTCTCCTACGGCACCAGGTCGATTCTCGGCGGCCTGGGCACCGTCCCCTTGGCCGGATACGACATCGAGCCTGTGCCGGTGCGCCAGCAGGTGGCGCAGTTCCCGCTGCGGATGCAGGCGGGCGAGATCGACGGCGAAGTGCGTGGCGTCCTCCATTACGACCCGGCCCGGCTCGACGCAGACACCGTCGCCGGCTACGCCCGGCTCTTCGAGGCCTTGGTGAACGAGGCCGTCGCCGACCCGACCGCGACCGTCGCCGACCTCGGTGTCGGTGATGCCGGGGCGGTGTCGGTGTGGTCGGGTGTCGGGGTTGAGGCGGCGAGTGGCGGCCGGCCGGTGTTCGAGGCGATTGTGGCGCATGCGGGTTCGACGCCTGATGACGTGGCCGTCGTGGATGGCGAACGTAGTTGGACTTATTCGGAGTTGGAGCGGGCGTCGGCTGTAGTGGCGGTGCGCCTGCGGGAGCTGGGCGTGGGGCCGGATTCCGTGGTGGGTCTGTGCTTGCCGCGTGGCGCGCTGATGGCTGTTGCGATGTTGGGTGTGCAGCGGGCCGGTGGTGCGTGGCTTGCCCTCGATCCTTCGTATCCGGCTGAGCGGTTGCGGTTGATGGTGGGTGAGGCGGGTTGTGCCGTCGTCGTTCGTGGTGCAGCGCAAGAGAAGTTGCTTGATGGTGCGTTGCCGGCAGGTACTCCGGTTCTGGAGACCGACGGTCTTGACCTGACGGCGCAGGTCGACCGGGTGGGTCTGGACGCGGCGTATGAGGACGACCTCGCCTACCTGGTCTTCACGTCGGGTTCCACCGGCCGGCCCAAGGGCGTGGCCGTGACCCACCGCACGCTCTCCCGCTCCACTGCGGCACGCGCCACCTTCTACGGGCCGCGGCCACCGCGCTTCCTTCTGCTTTCGCCCTTCGCCTTCGACAGTTCCTACGCGGGCATCTTCTGGACCCTCACGTTCGGCGGCACCCTGGTCGTGCCCGACGCCGAGCAGGTCAAGGACGCCGACCAGCTGGCCGCTCTGGTGGAGCGGCACGCGCTGACCCACACCCTGACCGTGCCCTCGTTCTACCGCGCCCTCCTTAACCGGCCGGGCGGTCCCGGCCGTTCCCTGCGCACCGTCGTGGTCGCGGGCGAGGCCTGCCCCGCCGACCTGGTAGCCGAACACCGGGCCGCGCTGCCGGACTGCGCCCTGGTGAACGAGTACGGGCCGAGCGAGGCCACTGTCTGGGCCACCGGCCACTTCTGCGTCGACGACAGCCCCGGCAACGTGCCCATCGGCACCCCGATCGCCGGCACCACCGTGTTCGTACTCGACGGGCTGATGCGGCCGGTGGCTGCGGGCGGTGTGGGTGAGTTGTATGTGGGTGGTGTGGGCGTGGCGCGCGGATACGCGGGGCGGGGTGGGCTGACCGCCGAGCGGTTCGTGCCGGATCCCTTTTCGGGGATGCCGGGTGCGCGCCTGTACCGCACCGGTGATCTCGTACGCTTCGACGCCGGCGGCGCCCTGGAGTTCTGCGGCCGCGTCGACGAGCAGGTCAAGATCCGCGGGTTCCGGGTGGAGTTGGGCGAGATCGAGGCCGTGCTCCGGTCCGCCGCCGACGTCACCGACGCCGTGGTGGCCGCCGTGGCCGCCCCGGGCGGTGGTGAGCTGCGCCTCGCCGCCTACGTGGTGACCCAGGGCGGCGCACTCGTGGACGCAGCCGGTCTGCGGGCATGGGTGGGGGAGCGGCTGCCCGGGCACATGGTGCCCGTCGCGGTCATGGGTCTCGACGCACTGCCGCTGTCCCCGAACGGCAAGGTGGACCGGCGCGCGCTGCCCGCACCCCGATGGGAGGTCGCCGGGGAGGGCTATGTCGAGCCTCGCAGCGAGGTGGAGCGCCGTCTGGCCGAGGTGTGGTGCCAGGTTCTGGGCCTTGAGCGGGTCGGCGTGCACGACGACTACCTGGCGCTCGGCGGGGACTCCATCCTGTCGATCCAGGTGGTCGCCAAGGCCCGCGGGGTCGGTATCCGCATCACCCCGCGCCAGATCTTCGAGCACCCCACGATCGCCGCTCTCGCCCTGCAGGCCGAGCTCCTGCTCGCCCCGGACGGCGGAGATAGGGACGAGGACGGCGTCGGTACGTCGCCGGACGGCATGGCCGGGCTGCTGCCCGCCGGCCTGATCGCCTCCTGGGAACGCGACCACGGCCCACTGCATGCGGTGTGGCCCATGTCCGGCCTCCAGCAGGGCATGCTCTACCACGCCCTCGCCGAACCGCGGTCGGACGCCTACACCGAGCAGTTGGTGTGCACCCTGAGCGGCGAACTCGACCCGCAGGTCTTCCTCGACGCCTGGCGTCGTGCCATGAACCGGCACTCCGCCCTGCGCGCGCACTGCGCCTGGCAGGAGGTCGACACGCCCCTGCTCGTGGTGCCACGGGACGTCGACGTACCCTCCGTGTACGAGGACTGGACGGCCGTGGACGGCGACGCCGAAGAGACGACGGCGGAGCGCATTGAGGAGTTCCTGGCGCGCGACCGGAGCGCGGGCTTCGAGCTGAGCGGCAGCCCTCTGGTGCGCCTCGCGCTGTTCCGCACCGCCGCGGACGCGTGGACCTTCGTGTGGACCAACCACCACATCCTCATCGACGGCTGGTCGCTGCCCGTCGTCGCCGGCGACGCGTTCGCGCTTTACACCGCCCTGCGCACCGGCACCGACACCGGTCTCGCACCCGCTCCTGACTACGGCGCCTTCGTGCGCTGGAACGCGAGCCGTGACCGTGCCGAGGACGAGGCCTTCTGGCGCAAGCAGCTCACCGGTCTCACCGCCCCCGCCCTGCTCGCCCCCGCCCGAGCCACGGCCGCCGACCTCGGCGCCGGTCGGCACGAGCCCGCACTGCGGCTGCCCGACGAGCGGTCCCGGACCCTGCGCTCCATCGCCCGCGAAAGGGGAGTCACCGTCGCCGCGCTGGTCCACGCCGCGTGGACCCTGGTGGTCGCCCGGCGCACCGGCGCCCGGGACCTGGCGGTCGGCAGCGTGCTCTCCGGACGCCCCGCCGAGATCGACGGCATCGAGCGCGCCGTCGGCCTGTTCATCAACACCCTGCCGCTGCGCGTACGGATCTCCGACGACATGCGGGCCGACGCGTGGCTCGCCTCCGTCCACCAGAGCCTCCAGGACCTCACCGACCACCAGCACGCCCCACTCGCCGACGTCACCTCCTGGGGCGGCGCCCCGGCCGGTGCCCAGCTCTTCGACTCCATCGTCGTCGTCGAGAACTACCCCTTCGAGGGGCTCGCCACCGACGGCTTCACCGTGGACAGCGGTCGCCTCGTCGAGCGCACCACCTACCCGGTCAGTGTCCAGGTCATGCCCGGCGAACACCTGGAGCTGCGGCTGTGCGTCGACGCGGCGGCCTTCGACGCCGACGCCGCGCAGCGGCTCCTCGACGACCTCGATCACACCTTGGACGCACTCACCGGTGACCCGGGGACCACCTTGGGCGAGCTGGGTATCGGTGACACCGGCGTGGCGTCGGCGTGGTCGGGTGTGGGGGTCGAGGCGGTGGGTGGCGCCCGACCGGTGTTCGAGGCGGTCGTGGCACATGCGGTCGTGGCGCCTGATGACGTGGCTTTGATCGATGGCGAGCGAGGCTGGACGTATGGGGAAGTGGAGCGGGCGTCGGCTGTAGTGGCGGTGCGCCTGCGGGAGCTGGGCGTGGGGCCGGACTCCGTGGTGGGTCTGTGCCTGCCGCGTGGCGCGCTGATGGCTGTTGCGATGTTGGGTGTGCAGCGGGCCGGTGGTGCGTGGCTTGCCCTCGATCCTTCGTATCCGGCTGAGCGGTTGCGGTTGATGGTCGGCGAGGCCGACTGCGCCGTCGTCATACGCGGCGGTGCAGAGCGGGAGTTGCTCGACGGCCTCCTGCCCGCCGGTACTGCGGTGCTGGACGCCGACCGTCTCGATCTGGCCGCGCGGGTCGACCGGGCGGGTCTGGACGCGGCGCATGAGGACGACCTCGCCTACCTGGTCTTCACGTCCGGCTCCACCGGCCGGCCCAAGGGCGTGGCCGTGACACACGGTCAACTGGCCGCACACCTCGTACAGATCGGCGGAGCCTTCGGGCTGACCGCCCGCGACCGGGTCCTGGTCTTCGGCTCCTTCTCCTTCGACGTCAGCACCGAGCAGCTGTTCGCGCCGCTGATCGGGGGCGGCGCGGCCGTGATCCGGACCGACGGCCTCCTCGGCGCCGATGAGCTGCTCGCCTTCCTGGCGGACCACCAGGTCACCGTCTTCAACCCGCCGACCGGACTGTGGCGGCAGCTGGCCACCGCCCTCGCCGACGGTGCCGCCGTGCCCGCCGCGCTGGACGTCCGCCTCACCGTCGTCGGCGGCGATGCCATGCCCGCCGCCGAGACCGGCATCTGGCGGCGCACGGTGGGTGGCCGCGTCATCAACGCCTACGGACCCACCGAGACCGTCATCACCGCCACCGTCCACGAGGTCGCCGCCGACGACGCGGAGGGAACCGGCACCGTCGGAACCGTTCCGCTCGGGCGGCCGCTGCCCGGCCGCACCGTGTTCGTGCTCGACGGGCTGATGCGGCCGGTGGCTGCGGGCGGTGTGGGTGAGTTGTATGTGGGTGGTGCGGGCGTGGCGCGCGGATACGCGGGGCGGGGTGGGCTGACCGCCGAGCGGTTCGTGCCGGATCCGTTCTCCGGCACGGCAGGTGCCCGCCTGTATCGCACCGGTGATCTCGTACGTTTCGACGCCGACGGAGCCCTGGAGTTCTGCGGCCGCGTCGACGAGCAGGTCAAGATCCGCGGATTCCGGGTGGAGTTGGGCGAAATCGAGGCGGTCGTGCGTGGCGCGGCAGGGGTGGCCGACTGCGCTGTGGCCGCCGTGACGCCGCCCGGCGGTGGCGAGGCGCGGTTGGTGGCCTACGTCGTCGCTCGTGCCGGTGTCGTCTGCGATCCGGAGACGGTGCGGGAGTGGGCGGGGGAGCGGTTGCCCGCGCACATGGTGCCCGTCGCGGTCATGGACCTCGACGTATTGCCGCTGTCGGCGAACGGCAAGGTGGACCGGCGTGCGCTGCCCGCCCCTACCTGGGAAGCGGCGGAGGACGGCTTTGTCGCGCCCCGCAGCGAGGTGGAACGGCGACTGGCCGAGGTGTGGTGCCAGGTTCTGGGCCTTGAGCGGGTCGGCGTGCACGACGACTACCTGGCGCTCGGCGGGGACTCCATCCTGTCGATCCAGGTGGTCGCCAAGGCCCGCAGGCTCGGTATCCACGTCACCCCGCGCCAGATCTTCCAGCACCCGACCATCGCGGGACTCGCCCCGCACGTCACCACCGGCGTGGCGGCGGGCACCCGCACTCAAGGAGACAGCACCGACGCGCTCAGCCCGATCCAGCGGTGGTTCCACGACCTGGAGCTGACCTCACCGGACCACTGGAACATGGACGTGCTCCTCGACGTCCGCACCCGGATCCGGCCCGACGAGCTGGCCGCCGCGCTCAACGCCGTGGTCGGCACGCACGAGGCGCTGCGCACCCGCTTCGTGGACGGCGAGGGCGACGGTAGCGGGGTACGGGCCGTGGTCGACACGGCGGTCGACGTCCCGGTGGAGCACACCGATCTGTCAGCCCTCCCCATCGCCGAGGCCGAGCAGCGGCTGCGCGAGCTGGCCGACGAACTGCAAACCCGGCTCGACACCGCACGCGGCCCGCTCCTGCGGGCGCACCTGACCGACCTGGGTCCGACGGTCCCGCAACGGCTGCTGCTCGTCGCCCACCACCTGGTCATGGACGCGGTCTCCTGGCGGATCGTCCTGGAGGACCTGGAGTTCGCGCTCGACGCCGTACGGAACGGCCGTGCCCCCGCGCTCCAGCCCGAAGGCACCACGCACCGGCAGTGGACCGCCGAGCTGCGCCGCCGGGCCCTCGACCCGCAGATCCTCGGCCGGGTCCGCGCGGACCTCGTCGAACTCGCCGAACTCACCGGCCCCTCTGGGCCGGGGACGGCCGGCGCCGCACCCGGGACCGAGGGTGCCTCGTGCCGGGCCCGCCGGGAGCTGACAGCCGAGCAGACCGAGGAGCTCCAGCGGGCCCTCGTGTATCGGCTCGGCGGCACCCTCGAAGAGGGGCTCATCACTGCGGCGGCCCGAGCCCAGTCCCGGGTGGCCGGGCTCGCCACGGTCGTCGTGGAGCTGGAGAGCCACGGTCGCGAGGGCCTGCACCCGGACATCGACCTGTCGCGCACGGTCGGCTGGTTCACCACCCTGGCCCCCTTCCCCGTGGCCGTCGCCCAGGACGGCCCGCTCGGAACCCTGTGGGATGTCCGCGGCCGGCTGCGGGAGCTGGTGTACCGCGGCATCGACCACGGCGTGGTCCGGCACATGGCCCACGACGAGGAGCTGGCACGACGCCTGGAGGCGATGCCCGAACCCCACCTCAGCTTCAACTACCTGGGCCGGGTCAGCACCCTCTCCGACCCGGATGCCTCGCTCGAACTCCGCCAGCCCGGCTTCGGCCAGGTCCGCGACCCGCAGGGGACACGTCCGTCCGCGATCCTGGTGGAGAGCCTCGTCACCGACGGCCGCCTCGCCGTCGAGGTCGAGCACACCGGGCAGGCCGCTGCCGACGCGCTCGTGGACGCCGTCCTGGACGAGCTGCGCTCGCTGACCGCGGAGCCGGACGTGCCCGCGCTCACCTCCGGGCTGCGACACGGCACCGCCCCGGTCCACGTCGTACGCGACTGGGCCGCACGCTGGGGCGACCTGACGGCGGTGTGGCCGCTCACGCCGACGCAGGAGGGCATGCTCTTCCGCAGCCTGGCCGAGGACAGTTCGGCGGGCAGCGGGGTCTACGTGGAGCAGCTCGTCTGCGTGCTCGAAGGCGACTTGGACCAGGAGGCGTTCGCGCGTGCCTGGCAGGCTGCCGTCGACCGGCACGCCGTGCTGCGCGGCGTGTGCGTGTGGCAGGACGTGCCGCGTCCGCTCCTGGTGGTGCCCGCCTCCCGTGAACTGCCCGTAGCCTTGCTGGACTTCACGGCGGACGGCACGTACACGGAAGGAGGTGTGGACACCGGGGGCCCGTGCGGTTCGGCAGACCCGGAGGCACGGCTCGACGCCTTCGTGCACGAGGACCGGCACGCCGGCTTCGACCTGCGCGAGGGTCCGCTCGTACGGCTCGCCGTGATCCGGCTCGCGGACGGCCGCTGGGCCTTCGTGTGGACCAATCACCACGTGCTGTTCGACGGCTGGTCGCTGCCCATCCTCCTGGGCGAGGTGCTCGAGCACTACACCGCGAGCCGCAAGGGAGAGACCCAGAGGCTCGACCGCGCCCCCGACTTCGGCTCCTTCGCCCGGTGGGTGGCACGTCAGGACCCGGACGCTTCAAGGGATTTCTGGACCCGTGCCCTGGCCGGCTTCACCCCGACGCCGCTCGCCCCGCAGGCGGACGCTCCCGCGATCCACCGGGACCACGTGGTGCGGCTGTCGGCCGCCGACACCGCGCGGCTGCGGGAGACCGCAGGGCGCTTCGGCGTCACTCTCGGCGGCGCGGTGCACGCGGCGTGGGCACTCACCCTCGCCGCCGAGACCGACACCGACGACGTGGTGTTCGGCAGTGTCGGCTCAGGGCGGCCCACGGAGCTCGAGGACGTGGACCGCATGGTCGGGATGTTCATCAACACCGTTCCGCTACGTACCCGGCTGCCCGCCGCCCTGCCGGTCGGAACCTGGGCCAGGGACGTGCAGCAGTCCCTGAACCAGGCCCAGGACCACATTCACACGCCCCTCGCCCGGATCGCCGTCTGGAGCGGGCGGACCAGCTCGGCCGGGCTCTTCGACACCTCCGTGATCGTGGCCAACTTCCCCTTCGCCGACCTGGGCGAGGGACTTCCCGGCCTGGCCGTGGCGCGTTCCGAAGCACTGGAGCAGACCGAACTTCCCGTCACCGTCTCCGCCGCCCCCGAAGGGGACCGGCTCGTCATCGCGCTGAACCACGACACCGTCCGCGTACCCACCGACCGGGCCGCCGGCATCGCCGACCGACTCTGTCTCGCTCTGACGGCACTCGCGGACGGCACCGCGACCGTCGGCGAGATCCGTGCCGGGCTGCGGGAACGGGCCCGGAGCGAGCGTGCCGCGAGCCGCGCCCGCCGGGCCGCGCGCCTCGGCCCGTCCGCCCGCTCGCGCGGCTGAGCCCGCCCTCAACCCGTATCGATTCTTCGCGCCACCCCGGGGCGCTCCCACCCGCCACCGGATCGGTGGCAACGGTTCCGTGTGGCTGGTCCGACTCCACCTGCCCGGATGCCGAGCAAGCCCTCGCGGGCCACCGACAACTTTCGGAGAAGACATGTCCCTGCGTACGTCCCGCATGCCTCGAGAGCCGCTCAGGCGGCGGTCCCTGACCGACGCGTCGGCCGTCACCTTCGGCTCCCTGGAGCCCGTGGCGCTGCCCGTCCTCGCCACGCCGCAGCGTCCCGGCGTCCCGCTGACCATGTGGGTGCGGAGCAACGGGGACCTCGTGCGCGAGCAGCTGCACCAGCACGGCGCGGTGCTCTTCAGAGGCTTCGACGAGGGCGCCGACGCACTGCGCCCGGTGGTGGAGGCCGTCGGAGGGGACGACGCCCTCGCCTACCAGGACGGCGCCACGCCGCGCAGCGAGCTGGGCGACGGCATCTACTCCTCCACCGAGTACCCCGCCGATCAGACCATCGAGATGCACAACGAGTCCTGCTACAGCTGGAGTTGGCCGCGTATACTCGGCTTCGCCTGCGCGCTGCCCTCGGAGACCGGCGGGCAGACCCCGCTGGCCGACTCCCGCAAGGTGCTGCGGCGGTTGCCCGCCGACCTGGTCGCCCGTCTGGAGCGGCACGGGGTGAGCTACGTGCGCAACTACTCGCCGAGCGTCGGCATCCCGTGGCGGGACGCGCTGGGTTGTGACGAGAGCGGCCTGGACGCGTACGCCGAGCGCACCAGGGTGCGGGTGGAGCGCATCGCGGAAGACCACCTGCGCACCGAGGCCGTGCGACCCGCCGTCGTGCGGCACCCCGACACCGGCGAGTGGGTCTGGTTCAACCAGGCCACCAGCTTCCACTTGAGCACCATCGGAAACGAGTTAGCCACGGAACTGCTCGGTCAGGTGGGGCCGGCACGGGTGCCCAAGACCAGCAGGGCCGGCGACGGCAGCGAGTTCACCCAGGCCGAACTCGACGCGATCCGCAGCGCTTTCGCCGAGGAGTCGACGGCCTTCGACTGGCAGCTCGGCGACGTGCTGGTCGTCGACAACCTGCTGGCGTCGCACGGCAGAGCGCCCTTCACCGGAAAGCGGGAGATCCGCGTGGCCATGGCTGCCGCTGCGGACTGGCAGGACGTGGAGGCCCGGCCCGCACAGGCCGCCACCCACGCGCAGGACAGCACCATCACACAGACGAACGGGGAGAGACGGTGAACACGGCTACCTCCACAGCGGCCGCATCGACGGCGTCCGCTCCCGCGACGGAGACCTTCCGCGCGGGACCGCACCAGCATGACGCCACCCAGGACGACACGGTGACGACACTCGTGCTCGAAGCCCCGGCCACGGTGCCGGGAGCACTGCTCGCCGTCGCGGTCGAGACCGTCACGCGGCGGCACGAGGTGCTGCGCACCGAGCTCGTGCCGTCCCCGGCGGGCGGATCGCCCACTCAGCGCGTCTTTGCCGGCCCGCTGCCCGAAGGTCTGGAGGGCATGGAGAAGCCCTGGACCGCCACCCCGACCACCGACGGCCACGTCGAACTCACTGCGTCGGCCCGGATCCTGGACGCGGAGGGTCTGGTGCTGCTCGCGGCCGAGCTGGAACGCGAGCTGGACCGCGGGCCGGCCGATGCGGGCGGTCCGGTCGCGGGACCGGACGAGGAGGCTCCCCTCCAGTACGCCGATGTCGCCGAGTGGCTGCACGACGTGCTGGCCGAGCCCGACGCGGTGGGTGCCCGCGCGAGCCAGGAGAAGGCGCACAGCGGATTCGACGACGCCGACGAGACGGTGGCGCGGGTGCGGTCGCTGGCCCCCGCACAGTCGGCGGCGAGCGCCGGTGCCACGGCGGATGTGGTACGGAAGGTCGCACTCGCGGGCCCGTACGAGGCTGCCGACACCGAGGCCGTGCTTCTCGCCGCGTGGCTGGTGGTCCTGCACCGGTTCGGCGGTGCGCAGGCACTCGCCGTCCGGGTGAGCACCGGACTGCGCGAGGTCCCGCAACTCGCTGCTTCTCTCGCACCGTTGACCACCTGGCCTGCGGTCAGGCTGGAATTCGACGCGGCACGGACTCTCGACGACGTGGTGTCCGAGGTGCGGGCGGCGCGAGCCGCGCAGCGCGAGGGTGTCGAACTGATCAGCGATCTGTCCGCGGTGAGTGCGCCGCTCGCCTTCTCGTACCTGGAGGTGCCGGAGCGTGTGGGCGGCTGGTCCGTCCTGTCGCTCTCGGCGCGGGGCACCGGGCCAGGGTTCCGCCTCGCTGCCATGCGTCGCGGCGACCTGATCGAACTCCGCCTCGACGGCTCCTACCAGGCGGGGCTCGGCACGGAAGTGACGGGCCGGATCCTGGATGCCCTCGCCGCGGTCCTGGAGCAGGGAATGCGGGAGCCCACGACGCGGATCGGCCAGGTGGGTCTCGGTGACCCCGCCGCGCCGCCGACCGCACCCGCGACCGCCACGGCCGTCGGCTGGGGGGACGCCACCCTGACCGAACTGATCGCCCGCGCCGCCGAGCGTGCTCCGGAGGCGACCGCGGTGCGCTGCGCGGAGCGGGAGCTGTCGTACAGGCAATTCCTCTCCAAAGCCGACCGCCTGGCGGGAAGGCTCGGCACGGATCCTGAAGGCATCGTCGCGGTCGTCGTGCCGGACCCGGTCGGCCGTCTGGTCGCCCAGCTGGCCGCGCTGCGCGCCGGAGCCGCCTATCTGGTGATCGACCCGGACGACCCGGCCGAACGGATCGCCGCCCTGCTGGCCGACGCTTCCGCCCGTGTCTGCGTGGTCACGGCGGACACGGCGCCCCTGCTGGAAGGCAGTGGCACCAGCCTGGTCCTCGTCACGGAGGAGGGCGACGGCGAGCAGGACGGAGGGGACGGCCCCGCATCCGGTCAGGCCGGACAGGGCCACGAGGACGGTGCGTCCTGCGGCCCGGACGACCTCGCCTACCTGCTCTTCACGTCCGGCTCCACGGGCCGCCCCAAGCCCGTCGCCGTCACCCACCGCAACGTGGTCAACTACCTCGGCTGGCTGGCCGACGCCGGCCTGATCGGGCCGGACACGGTGCTGCCCGCGACCGCCGCGCCGGTCTTCGACGCCTCCGTCAAGCAGTTGTGGGGGCCACTGGTCCTCGGCGGCACGGTCGTGCTGCCGCCAGCCGGAGAGCGGCCCGCCGAGACCCTTGCCGCGGCACTCACCGGCACAGGGGCGGGCGCCGCTGTCACCACCGTCAACACCGTCCCCCGGCTGTGGGACGAGACGCTGCGGACCCTGGAGGCCGCCGACGACGCGACCGGCCCGCGCGAGCGGAGCCTGGACGTGCTGCTCGGTGGCGAGGCCCTGACCGCCGACCTGGTGGAGCGCACCCACCGGCTTCTGCCGGGAGCGCGTCTGTGGAACCTGTACGGGCCCTCCGAGACCACCGCCAACGCCAGCGCGGGGATCGTCACCGGCGACCGCATCAGCCTCGGCGGCCCCGTCGGCGCCACCACACTCCACGTACTGGACGAGGCGATGACACCCGTGCCGCACGGCGTGATCGGCGAGCTGTACGTCGGCGGCGCCGGGGTCGCTCGTGGATACGCGGGCCGGGGCGGGCTGACCGCCGAGCGGTTCGTGCCCGACCCGTTCTCCGGCACGAGCGGCGCCCGCCTCTACCGCACGGGCGACCTCGTCCGCATCGGCACCGACGGCCTGCCGGAGTTCTGCGGGCGGGCCGACGGTCAGCTGAAGGTGCGCGGCTACCGCGTCGAGCCCGGCGAGATCGAGGCCGTCCTGCTGCGGCACCCCGCTGTGTCCGCCGCCGTCGTCGACGCGCGCGACGACCGCCTGGCCGCCTGGCTGGTGCCGGGCTCGGACGGGCCGCCCACAGTGGCGGAGCTGCGCGAGCACTGCGCCGTCCTGCCCTCGTACCTGGTCCCGGCGATATTCGTCGCCCTGGATCGGATACCGCTGACGGCGCAGGGCAAGACCGACCGGCGCATGCTGCCGGACCCGGCGGACGGGCACCTGGAGCAGGGCGGCGAGTTCACCGCCCCGCGCACCCCGGTGGAGATGGTCGTCGCCGAGATCTGGCGCACGGTCCTCGGCGCCACCCGGGTAGGGGCCCACGACAGCTTCTTCGCGCTGGGCGGCGACTCGATCCGCGCCATGCACACCGTCGCCCGCATTCGCGAACTGATGGGAGCCGAAATCCCCCTGGGGGAGCTGCTCGGCGCGCCCACCGTCGCGGATCAGGCGAATCTGCTGCTCGCACACGACCGGGACGGCTCGGTCCGCGACTTCGCCGAGGCGTTCGCCGCCCTCGACGACACGGCCGACGAGGCCGACGCGGCCACCACCGCCGGCTCCACTGACGACGCCACCGAGGAACAGATATGAGCGATTCCGAACGTCTCGAACGAGCTCGGCGCGCCCTGGCGGCCCGCCGCCCTCAGCAGCAGTCCGAAACCTCCCGTGTGCCCCGGCGGCCGGACCCCGCACAGGTCGTCCTCTCGGAGAGCCAGCTCCAGCTGCGGACGGCACACGCCCTCGACCCCACCGGCAGCGCCTACACGGTGCCGGCCGCCCTCGACATCGAAGGCCCCCTGGACGCCGACGCGCTGTCCCGGGCCTTCGACTGGATGCTCGCCCGGCACGAAGGGCTGCGCCTGGTCACCGATGACGTACGTGGCAAGGTGCACGCCCGGCTGCTGTCCGAGGTACCCCCGCTGCGCCGCGTCGACCTGACGGGCACTCATGACGCCGACGTAGCCGCCGCCGAGCGGCGCCGGGACGAGCTGACCGAGTCCGAGTTGCGTACCCCCTTCGACCTGGACGGCGGCGGTCCGCTGGCGCGCGGCCTGCTGATCGCTCTGGCACCCGACCGCCACCGCCTCGTCGTCGCCTTCCACCACCTCGTCGTCGACGGCCTGTCGGTGAGCGTCCTCATCCAGGAACTCACCGCCGCCTACGAGGCGCTCCGCGTCGGCGGCACTCCGCCGGCCGCGCCCGACGGCCCCTCGTACACCGACTATGCCTGGTGGGAGCGGCACGGCGGGGACGCACCCGCCCGGGAGGCGTCGCTGGCCTACTGGCGGACTCAGCTCGAGGGCGCTCCGCGCGGCCTGAGCCTGCCCTTCGACCATCCGCGCCCGGACACCCCCGGTCATCTGGGCCGCCACCTGGTGCGCAGCACCGGGCCCGTTCTGCGCGTCCGCGTCGAGAAGTTCGCCGCGGGCTGCGGTGTGTCCGTCTTCGCCGTCCTGTACGGCGCCTGGCGTGCGATGCTGCACCGTGCCGCACTCACCGACGACCTGGTGATCGGTGTCCCGGTGGCCAACCGGGTACGACCCGAACTCCGCGGCACCGTCGGTCCCTTCATCAACACGCTGCCGCTGCGTAGCCGGCTGCGGGACGGCGCGACGCTGCGCGAACTGGCCCAGGAGTCGGCGAGCGCGATCGCGGACTCCCTCGATCACCAGCACGTGCTCACCACGGAGGTGACCGCGGCGGTCGGCGGCAGCACCGGATCCCCGCTGTTCGGCGCGATGTTCGCCTACCTCGGCGAGGACCGCTCCCGGCTGCGCCTGGGCGCGGCAGCCATGACGCCGGTGACCACCGAGACCGCCTCCTCCAAGACCGACGTCACGCTCAGCGTGGTCAGCCGCGGCGACGACTTCGAGTTGATGCTGGAGTACGACACCGAGGTGCTGCGCGAGTCCACCGCGGCCTCCCTGCTCGGCGCCTACATACGGCTGCTCACCGAGGGGCTCGCCGCCCCCGACCGCGACGTGCGGCTGCTGCCCGTCGCCGAACCCGGCGCACTGTCAGGGCCACTGACCGAGCCCGTGGTCGAGCACGCCCTCGACCGGGCGTTCCTGCGCTCGGCTGCCCGCCATCCCGAGCGCACCGCCCTGCACTGGCAGGGCGAGGTCATCACGTACGCGTCGCTGGCGGACCGTGTCGAAACTCTGGCGCGGCACCTGGTGGCGAACGGTGTGCGGCCGGGCGAGCGCGTGCCGCTGTACCTGGAGCGCGGGCCCGCCCAAGTGGTGGCGATCCTCGCGGTCCTGCGGGCGGGCGCTGCCTACGTTCCGCTCGACCTGCGCAACCCCGCGGACCGCATCCGGCACGTCCTGGACGACAGCGGCGGCCGCATCGTGGTCTGCGGCGAGCAGGGCGCGGCCGGCCTCGGCGATGGCCTGCGGCAGGTTTCCGTCGACGAGCACGGCCGCCCCCGCACCGACCTGGACACCACCGGGACCGAGCTGCCCGAGCGGCACCCCGGGGATGTCGCCTACGTGATCTACACCTCGGGATCCACCGGCAGCCCCAAGGGCGTCGAGGTCGCCGACTCCCAGGTCGTGCGGCTGTTCTCGTCGACCGCGCGGCGCTTCGGCTTCGGTGCCGACGACGTGTGGAGCTTCTTCCACTCGTACGCCTTCGACGTGTCCGTCTGGGAGCTGTGGGGCGCGCTGCTGCACGGCGGCAAGCTGGCCCTGGTGCCGGACGACACCGCCAGGTCACCGCAGGACCTACTCGCCTTCGTGGAGCGGCTCGGCGTCACCGTGTTCAGCCAGACGCCGACGGCGTTCAAGGGTGTGGTGGCCGCCGACACCGCCGAGGGCTCCACCCGCGAACTCGCCCTGCGGCACATCGTCTTCGGCGGCGAGCGGCTGGACGTGAACACCCTGCGGCCCTGGATCGAGGCACGCGGCGACCGCGCCCCCGTCCTGGTGAACATGTACGGCATCACCGAGACCACCGTGCACTCCACGTTCCGCGTCATCACCGCCGACGACCTGGGTGACCGCACCGGCAGCCCCATCGGTGTGCCGATCGACGACCTGTCCCTGTACGTCCTCGACGAGGGCCTCAACCCAGTTCCCCCCGGCCTGGTCGGCGAACTCCATGTCGGAGGGGCGGGTGTCACCCTCGGTTACTCCGGCAGCGGGGGGCGCACCGCCCAGCGGTTCGTGCCCGACCCGTTCTCCGGCACCCCGGGCTCTCGTCTGTACCGCAGCGGGGACCTGGCCAGGGTCACGGAGGGCGGCGAGTTCGAGTACTGGGGCCGCGCCGACGCCCAGGTGAAGATCCGCGGCTTCCGGATCGAACTGGGCGAGGTGGAAGTCGCCCTCGCCGCCCACCCGGGCGTCACGGCCGCGGTCGCCGACGTACGCGGCGAACAGCTCGTGGTGTGGCTGGTGCCGGCCGCGGGCCGGGAGCTGCCCTCGGTGCCCGAACTGCGCGAGCACGCAGCCGGACTCCTTCCGACCTACATGGTGCCCGCTGTCTTCACCGCGCTGGACAAGGTGCCCCTGACCGTCAACGGCAAGGCGGACCGGCGCGCGCTGCCCGACCCGGCGCAGGCCAGGCTCGACGCCGGGACCGAGTACACGGCGCCGCGCATCCCGCTGGAGGAGACCGTCGCCGGTGTGTGGGCCGACGTCCTCGACGTCTCGCGGGTGGGCGTGCATGACAACTTCTTCGTGCTGGGCGGCGACTCGATCCGCGCGGTGGAGATCACCGGCGCACTGCGCGCCCTCGGCCACGAGACCCGCGTGCACTCCGTGTTCCGACACCAGACCGTCGCCGAGTTCGCGGCCCACCTCGCGGAGGGAAGGTCCGAGTCCTTCGACCGGGCCGAGCCGTTCGAGATGATCAGCGCCGACGACCACGCCGCGCTGCCCGCCGACGCGGAGGACGCCTACCCGCTGACCGCCACCCAGGCGGGCATGCTCTACCACCTGCATCTGCACCCGGAAGCGGGCATCTACCACAACACCGTCAGCGTGCGGATGCGCGGCCGCCTCGACGCGGAACTGCTGCGCCGGGCCATCGCCGACACCATGGCCCGGCATCCCATCCTTCGCACCAGCATCTCCATGGACGGCTACTCCGAACCGCTGCAGATCGTGCACCGTGACGTGGAGCCGCGTATGGCCTGCTTCGACCTGTCGGGCCTCGACGCGGACGGACAGCTCGCTGAGATCGACGCGTTCGTCGCCCGCGAGCGCGTCGAGCACCTCGAACTGGAGTCCGCCCCACTGCAGCGGCTCGCCGTCCACCTGGTCGGCGACGGCGAGTTCCAGCTGACGGTCAGTGAGAACCACGCCATTCTCGACGGCTGGAGCTGGACCTCCACCCTCGCGGAGATCCTCAGCCGCCAGAGCGCGCTCCTGGACGCTGCCCCGGACTACGACAGCCGTTGGCCAGAACTTCCTCTGGCCTACGCCGACTTCGTGAAGACGGAACGTGCTGCGGCCGGTGGAACGGACACCGCCGCGGTGTGGCGGGAGCGGCTCGCCGACGCCGAGCCGCGGGCCATCGAGGACCTGCGCCCGGTCGGCACGCCCCAGGTGCGCCGCATCGAGGTCGACATCGATGCGGAGACCTCCCAGAGTCTGGCTCAGCTCGCCAAGGAGGAGGGCCTGCCCCTCAAGAGCCTCGCCGTGGGCGTGCACTTCAAGGTGCTCTCCGAGATCCTCGCCGTGACCGACCCGGTCACCGGCATGGTGATGCACGGCCGCCCCGACCTGCCCGGCGCCAAGGACCTGCGCGGCCTGTTCATCAACATGCTGCCGACCTCGGTGACGGTGCCCGGCGGCAGCTGGCGCGACCTCGCGCGGCGCGCGTTCGACGAGGAGCGCTCCCTCCTGGAGCACCGGCACACTCCGCTGATCAGCGTGCAGCAGGCACTCGGCAACGACCCCCTGTTCGACGTGGGCGTGAACTTCGTGCGCTTCCACGCGCTCGGCGAGGTCCTCGACACCGGCGTCGTCGAGCTCGTCGGCCACCATCCGGCATCCGCCGAGGACACCAACTACGCGGTGATGGCGACCTACTCGGTGCACCCGCCCGCGAACGAGCTGGGCCTGATCCTCGCCTACGACAGCGACCGGGTCTCCGACGAGCGGGCCGCCGACCTGGCGGTGATGTACGCGCAGGCGCTGCGCCGCTTCGCCGCGGACGCCGACGCCTCGCACGACGCGGCGAGCCTGCTGCCGTACGACGCCGAGGCCACGGCCCGCAGGGCCGACGGCGGCGCGCTCGACGTGCCGGCCGGAACGCTGGACGAGGCCATCGCCGCCGTCGCCCGTGCACGCCCCGGCGCGGTGGCGGTCACCGGCCCCGGTGGTGCCCTCACCTACCGCGAACTGATCGAGCGGGCCACGGCAGCAGCCGCCGGACTCGCCGCCGACGGCGTGCGCCGCGGCGATCTGGTCGCGGTGGTCGCCCGGCGCGGCGTCGACCTCGTCACCGGACTGCTGGCCGCGATGGCGGCGGGCGCCGCGTACGTGCCCGTCGATCCGGAGCTGCCCCTTGAGCGGATCGCTCACCTGATCCGCGACTCGGGCTGCCGGACCGCGCTGGCGGCGCACCTCACCGACGACGACGCCCCGGTGCTCGCGCTCCTCGCCGAGGAGAACGTCACCGTGCGCACCGTCGCCGACGCCGCCGCCACCACAGGCGCCGCTCCGCAGCGGGCTGACGGCGACGATCTCGCCTACCTGATCTACACCTCCGGGTCCACCGGCACCCCCAAGGGCGTCGGCGTCACCCACCGCAACGTCCTCGCCTACCTGCGGGCCTCCGCCACCGTGGTCGAGCCCACCGGGGAGGACGTGATCGCGGTCCGTTCCACCTTCACCTTCGACCTGTCGGTCTGGGAGCTGTTCGCGGGCCTGGTGGCCGGCGCCCGCATCGACCTCGTGCCGGGCGACGTGGCGGCCGACGCGCAGCAGCTCCACGCACACCTGCGTGCCCAGGGCGTCACCATGCTCGCCACCACGCCGACGATCGCGCAGGAGCTGGCCGCGGTGGACGGAACCCCCGACACGAATGGCGCCCCGATCGGAGTGCGGGCGCTGCTCCTCGCCGGCGAGGAGGTGGTGCCGGCCCGGTTCGCCGACTGGTTCGAGGGACCTTCCGCACGCGACTGCCGGGTCCTGAACTGGTACGGGCCAACCGAGGCCACCGTCCTGATGACCGTCGCCGAACTCACCGTCGAGGTCACCCGCAGGCAGCGCGCGCCCATCGGCGGCCCGGTGCCCGGCTCCACGATTTGGGTCCTTGACGAGCAGATGCGGCCGGTGCCGCCCGGCGCCGCCGGCGAGCTGTTCATCGGCGGCGCCCAAGTGGCGCGGGGCTACTGGCAGCGCCCCGGTCTCACCGCCGAGCGCTTCGTGCCGGACCCGTTCTCCGGCGTGCCAGGGGCGCGTCTCTACAGGACCGGCGACCGCGCCCGTCACCGGGCCGACGGTCAGCTGGAGTTCCTCGGCCGTTTCGACAACCAGATCAAACTCCGCGGCCACCGCATCGAACTCGGCGAGGTCGAGTCCGTGCTGCTCGACCACCCGGGCGTGGCCGACTGCATCGTCGTGGTGCACGGCGCCGCGGGAGCCTCGCCCCGCCTGGTCGCCTACGTGGTGCCCGAGGGGCCGGGGCTCGATCGCACGGAGCTGCGCACCCGGGCGGCCGGACGGCTGCCGAGGTACGCGCTGCCCGCGGCGATCCGCGTGATCGAACAGATCCCGCAGACCGCCAGCGGCAAGCTGGACCGGCGCCGCCTGCCCGCTCCCACGGCCGACGACTTCCTGGGCACGTCGGGCAGCACGCAGTCGGCCAGGGACGACACCGAACGGGAGCTGCTCGCGCTCTGGCACGAGCTGCTCGGCCTGGAGGGTCTCGGCATCCGCGACCACTTCTACGAGGCCGGCGGCCACTCGCTGCTCGCCACCCGGCTGCTGCTGCGCATCCGACGCCAGTTCGGGGTGTCGCTGCGGGTGCAGCAGGCCATGGCGGACTTCACCGTGGCGGGTCTTGCCGACCTGATCAGGGAGGCGTCGCCGGAGCAGGCCACGACCCCCGCCACCTCGACCCCGGAAGAAGGGCGGCGATGAAGTTCCTCGCACTCCTCGTGAGCCGTTCACGGGCGACGGTGATCGCGGCGCTGGTCGCGGGACTGGTGTCCGGCGCCGCCACCGTGGGCCTGATCGCTGTGCTCCAGCGGGTCCTGGAGCGGCTCGACGACCCGGGTGTGCGGTTGATCGCCGCCTTCGCCGCGGCGGCGCTCACGGTCCTGCTCGCCGGGGCGGTCTCCTCCGTCCTGCTGATCCGGCTGGCGCAACGCTCCATCCAGGAACTGCGGATGGAGCTGTGCCGCCGGATCCTGGACAGCGGGATGCGGCGGATCGAGAGCATCGGGCCCGCCCGGCTCCAGTCCGCCCTCACCGACGACGTACAAGTGATCACCGGCGCGGTCAGCAGCGTGCCCCTGCTGTCGATGAACGGCGCGATCGTGATCGGCGCCTTCGTCTACATCGGGGTGCTCTCGCTCAAGATGCTGCTCGGCATGGTTGTTGTGCTCGCCGTCGGCCTGGTGCTCTACCAGCTCCCGGTGCGCCGGGCAGGTGCCCATCTGCGCCGTGCCCGCGAGCACCAGGACGTCATGCACGCCCACTTGGAAAGTGTCACCCGCGGCGCCAAGGAGCTGAAGCTGGACCGCGAGCGCCGCTCCGCGGTCCTCGACGGCGGGGTCGGTGCCACCGGCAGGCTCCTGGTGCGGGATACCACCCGGGGCGTTTCCCTGTACACCGTCGCGGGCTCCTGGGGGCAGTTGCTCTTTCTCGCCTGCATCGGCATCATGCTGTTCGCCGGTCCCCGCTTCGACATCCCTGCGGACGACCTGACCGGATTCACCCTGGCCGTCATCTACATCAACACGCCGCTGGTCACCGTGCTCAACCTGATCCCGGCGATCGGCCGGGCAGGAACGGCGCTGCGCTCGCTCAACGCCCTCGACCTGGGCGACGAGAGCGGCCTGCGGGTACCCGAACCGAGTGGTGGCGAGCGGGCCGCCGGTGCGGAAGTGCGGCTGCGCGGCACGGTCTTCCACTACGACTCCGGCTCCGACGACACCGACTTCAGGGTCGGCCCGATCGACGCCGACTTCGCACCGGGCACCATCACCTGCCTGGTCGGCGGCAACGGCAGCGGCAAGACCACGCTGGCCAAGATGATCTGCGGGCTCTACCCGCCCAGCGGCGGCGAGATCAGCCTCAACGGCACGCCGGTGGTGGGGGACCGGGTCGGGGAGCTGCGGCAGAGCGTCGCCGGGGTCTTCTCCGACGTCCACCTCTTCCGCACCCTGCCGGCCCACCCGGACGCCGACGGCGAGGCCAACCGTCTGCTCGCCCAGCTCGGCATGGCGGGCAAGGTGACCGTGCGCGACGGGGAGTTCTCCACCACCGCGCTCTCCACCGGCCAGCGCAAACGCCTCGCGCTGGTCTGCGCCCTGCTCTCCGAGCGGCCCGTGCTGCTCTTCGACGAGTGGGCCGCCGACCAGGACCCGGAGTTCCGGGAGTTCTTCTACACCGAAGTCCTGCCCGCCCTGCGCAAGCAGGGCAAGACAGTCATCGCCATCACCCACGACGACCGGTTCTTCGACATCGCCGACCAGATTCTCAAGCTCGACCGGGGCAAGATCGTCGACCCGGCGGCCGTGGCGGCACCCGCCGCCTCCTGAACCCCCACAGCACCTCCCGCAGAACCTCTCACCACCGTGCGACCAGCACCTGTCCGACCCATGTCCGTACATCTTGAGGAGCACAACCATGTCCGAGGCAACCCTCTACGACGTCGTCCGCAACGACGAGGAGCAGTACTCCCTGTGGGACGCCGAGCGTGAACTCCCCGCCGGCTGGCACCGGGAGGGAACCCGCGGCACCCGTGAGGAGTGCGTCGCGCACATCGACCGGATCTGGACGGACATCCGCCCGCTCAGCGTCCGCGAGCGCCACGCCCAGCACGCATGACATCCCGGCCTGCCACCCGACCCCGCACCCTTGAGGAGAGCCCCGTGAGCCAATCCACGCTCGACTTTCTCCGCACCCATGTCACCGGCGACTTCGCCGACATCCTCGTGGACGTCCGTGCCAGCAACGGCTGCTGGCTGGTGGACGAGCGGGACGGTTCCCGCTACCTCGACATGTCGATGTTCTACGCGTCGGCTCCACTGGGCCACAACCATCCCGGTCTGCACGGCGATTCGGAGCTCGACGAGGCCCTGCTCGCCGCCTCCCGCATGAAGCCGGCCAACCCTGACTTCGGCACTGGCGAGCAGATCAGGTTCGTCACCGCGTTCATGAAGGCCCTCGCCGCAGACGACATGCCGTACGTCTTCTTCATCGACGGCGGCGCGCTCGCCGTTGAGAACGCCCTGAAGGTCGCCTTCGACTGGAAGACCCAGCACAACGCGGCGCGCGGCATCGCGGTGCGCGGATCGCGCGCCCTGCACCTGCAGCACGCCTTCCACGGCCGCACCGGCTACACCATGTCGCTGACCAATACCGACCCGTCCAAGACCCGGGACTTCCCGGTCTTCGACTGGCCGCGCATCCCGAGCCCGGCCGTGAACGACATGGACCGCTGGGACGAGCCGGACCTCCTTGACGAGGAGTTGCAGGCGCTGGCCGCCGCCGGGGCCGCCTTCCGCCGCTACCCCGACGAGATCGCCTGCTTCGTCTTCGAGCCCATCCAGGGCGAGGGGGGCGACCGTCATCTGCGCCCGCAGTTCCTGACCGCCATGGCCGAGCTGTGCCGCACCCACGACGCGCTCTTCGTCGCGGACGAGGTGCAGTCCGGCTTCGGCCTCACCGGGGACCGCTGGGCCTGCGACACCCTGGGCCTGCGGCCCGACCTGATCGCCTTCGGCAAGAAGACCCAGGTGTGCGGCGTCCTCGGCGGCCGGCGTGTCCTGGAGGTCGAGAACAACGCCTTCCGCGCATCGAGCCGCCTCAGCTCCACCTGGGGCGGCAACCTGACCGACATGGTCAGGGCCACCCGGATCCTGGAAGTCGTCGAGCGCGAGGGGCTCTTCACCGCATCCCGCACCACCGGCGCGTATCTCCTCAAGGGGTTGCGCGAACTCGCCGCCGACATTCCGGAACTCGTCAGCGCCCCGCGCGGTCGCGGCCTGATGTGCGCCATCACCCTGCCGGACCAGGAGGTGCGCAACCGGGTCCTCGCGCGGGCCTTCGACAAGCACGGGGTGATCTTCCTCGGGTCCGGTGAGCGTGAACTGCGTCTGCGGCCACCGCTGTCGGTAACGGAGGTCGAACTCGCCACCGCCCTCGAGGCGTTGCGCGATGTACTCAAGGAAGAGTCCGCAGCTGAGGAGCGATCATGAACCGAATAACCCGGCCGCACCCGCGCCCCTGGGCATCCCGTCGCCTGATCTGCCTCAGCTTCGCGGGTGGCGGCACCGTCGGATTCCGTCCCTGGGCCCGGCAGCTGCCGGTCGACATCGAGCTGCGCGCCCTGTGCTACCCGGGACGTGAATCCCGCTTCGGCGACCCGATCATCGGCGGCTGGCAGGGCCTGGTCGACGACTGCGTGACGGCTCTCCAGAACGAGGTGCGCGGACCCTACGTGCTTTATGGGCACAGCATGGGTGCGTTGGTCGCCTACGAGGCTGCCCGCGCGCTCCAGGCCCGGGGCGCTGTAGGGCCGGAGAGCCTGGTCCTTTCCGGGCACATCGCCCCGCAGCACTGGACCGGCACCCGCTCGGCCGCCCTGGCCGCCGCTCCGGACGAGGACCTGGCGTCCTGGCTCGAGGCCACGGGTGGCGCCCCGCGCGCCGTGCTCGCCGACCCGGATCTGCGGTCCCTTGCCGTCGATCTGCTGCGCATGGACATGGCTGCCTACTCCTCCTACCGGTACGAGCCGGGGGAACGGCTGCGTGCCGCCATCCACCTCTTGGTGGGGGAGGCCGAGCTGAGCCCGCTGCATGAGGGCTGGGCGGACCTGACGGACGGGCTGTACTCGCAGGAGGTCCTGCCCGGCGGGCACTTCTTCACGCCGCGTGTTTGGGGCGCGCTGCCACGCCATATGCCCGTCTTCGCCTCCGGCACTGCCGCAGGGCTGGCCAGCTGATGAGGGTGGGAGAGCCGGCACCGGAGCTCCCACCCGCCGCGGAAGTGGTGGTCGTCGGCGGTGGCGTCGTGGGCAGCAGCATCGCCTTCCACCTCACGGAGGCCATGTCCGTCCGAGCCCCACGGCTCCTTGATGCGGACATCGCGACGGGTTGGGCCGGACTCGACGAAGTCACCCCCGACCACAACGCTCTCATCGGCGCTCTCATCGGCGAGGCTCCGGGGACGGGGCGATTCCTGTACACGACCGGTTTCTCCGGTCACGGCTTCCTCCAGGGACCGGCGGCGGGCGAAGTAGTCCGCGATCTCTACCTGGGGCGCCGGCCGTTCGTCGACGTCTCGGGACTGTCGGCCGAGCGGTTCGTCCACGACACGCCACGAAGGGAACTCAATTGTGTCTGAGGATCACAGCAGTGCCCGGCCCCGGACGGGCCCCGGGCGAAGAACTCGCCTGAGAGCTCTGCTGGCTTCCTTGGCCGTCGCCGCCTCCGGGCTCGTGTTCGGCTCGTCGGCCCAGGCGTCGGCACCCGGCGAGCCCGACGTCGTCAGCCGTGCCGCTGTGATCGACGTACCCGGCGCGGAGGGCGGCACCGCCGCGCAGAAGCAGCAGGCCTTGCTCGACCACTGGACGCCGGAGCGGGTGCGCCGCGCCATCGGCGAGGAGAAGGGCGGACCGAAGGAGGCGGCCACCGGCGAGGGCACCGATCCGCGCATCACCGCCCTCGTGGACGGGCCGTACTCCACCGCCGTCGGCAAGCTCGTCTTCGAGCATGCCGACGGGAGGCCGGACCACTGCACCGCGACTGCCGTCAACAGCCATTCCGAGCTCCTCGTGCTGACGGCCGCTCACTGCCTCCACGAAGGGCCAGGCGGCACGTGGACGAAGAACGTCGTCTTCATTCCGGCGCGCCATGACGGCGACGAGCCGTTCGGCAAATTCACGGCCTGGAACGTCGCCACGTCGTCACTGTGGAGCAGCGGCACCAAGCCGGACTGGGAGCACGACTACGGCTTGGTCATCACCAACGACAACGCCAAGGGCCAGACGGTGGTCGAGGCGGTGGGCGGATACCAGATCGTGCCTGACGCCCGCACCGGCGAGAAGGTGTCGATCATGGGCTACTCAGGCCCGCCCTACGACGGAGAACACCAGGAGTTCTGCGAGGACTTGATCGAACCCACCGCGCCACCACTGAACATGTGGCAGGTGGAGTGCGCCAACATGACGCCGGGTTCCAGTGGTTCGCCCTGGCTGCTCGATTACGACTACACCACCGGATCCGGATACATCGGCGGTCTCAACAGCATCTCTGACACCCAGGGCTTCATGGCATCCCCGCGCTTCGACGCCAGGACGGGTGAGTTCGTCGCACTCGTGGAGCAGATAGCCGCCGCCCGACCTTGATTCCACGGCACACCTGGAGGTGCGACGCCATGGACGAGAGTGGATTCCGGTTGCCGTCCACCAACCCCGACGGCGGCTGGGCGCGAGCGCATACCCCGCTGCCCGCGCCCGCGCTCGACCTCAGGGCCCCGCCACCTGCGGTGAGCCGGCCTATCACCACGGTCGAGCTGCGCACCCAACGGCTCGGTTCGCTCCCGGCCGGGCGGGAGCGGGACAGCCGCGCCGGCCTGCGGCTGCTGCTGTCCGGGGTCCTGGGGGCCGCCGAGCCGGAATGCGTCGTGATCGACGACGGACCGTGCCCGTACTGCGGTGTCGTCCATGGCTGCACAGCAGCCGCAGTGGGCGGCCAAGAAACTCCCGTGCACTTCGCGTCCGTCGTGCACGGCGACCTCGCAGTCCACGCGGTGGCGGAGACCCCGGTAGGCCTTGGCCTCGCGGTTCCTGCGGGGCATGGCCGCGAGGCGCTGCTACGGGCCCGCAAGCCGGCCCGGCTGGCGGCGGGCGCCGGGTCTGTCGCCCGCGGTCCATGCGCAGAGCCGCGAACGGCCGGTGTGGCACGGGTTGTTCGGTACGTCGACACGCCCTGGCGGCCGGAGTGTGTCGTGTCTGTCGTGTGGCAAGAACACAACTGTCCTTGAGTATCCCGAACTCGCCTATTTCCCAGGAGAGTTCACAACTCCCACTCCTTGCCCGTGCGGTCGCCGATCAGTGGCCCCGCTGAAACCTGCGGCGCCGTCCATCCCGTACGGCCCGCATGCACATCACGACTGTCCGTGTCACTCCCACAGGAGGAACCTCATGCGTCGTCGACTCTCCGCTCTCGCTGTGAGCGCCGCTTCCCTCACCCTCGCGATCGGAGTTGCTGCCGCACCGGCGTCCGCCGTACCGGCCGACAAAGCGACCGTGCTCAGCAACTGGACCCAGACAAGCGCGAGCAGCTACAACGCCTGGGTCGCGGCCCGTGCCAACCAGGGTGCGTGGAGCGCGTACCAGTTCAATTGGTCCACCGACTACTGCTCCACGTCCCCCGACAACCCCTTCGGCTTCCCCTTCCAGACGTCCTGCGCACGGCACGACTTCGGCTACCGCAACTACAAGGAGGCGGGCACCTTCGACGCGAACAAAGCGCGCGTCGACAACGCCTTCTACGCGGACCTGAAGAGGGTGTGCGCGGCATACAGCAGCGCGAAGAAGACGGCGTGCGATGCGACAGCCTGGACGTACTACCAGGCGGTGGACAAGCTCGGCCGCTCCGCCGCCGTGGACAACGGGCTCGCCGCCTGATCCCTCGCGAACGTAGCGGCACATCACATCCCGCACGCGGGCGGCGGGTGACCCGACTCGGGCCACCCGCCGCCCGCGGAGCGGAGCGCCTGACAGCCGTGCCGCGGTCAGGGCGGCCCGGACCTCCGGCTCGTGTGAGCCCGCCGCGACCCGTGCCCCCGCCACCACAGAGAGAAGCGCTTCCAGGGCGAGACCTCGGCAGCCACCCCGTCGGCGAGCAGGTCGCTACCGCAAGAGGCGGTCGAGTTCACACGCCGCGTCGCGAGCGGGGCCTTCATCGTTGCCGGAGCCGGCGCGCGGACGGGCAGCGACCACGGCCTTGTCGTCACCCGCGCACGCACGGACGACGGCCGCGAGTGGGCCGCCGCCGAGTACTTCACCTCCATGGGCGGCTACCTCACCAGCCGCCCCTGACCACAAGGAATCCCATCATGCGCACCGCCAGGCCCCGGCACTACCTCATGTGCCGGCCCACCTACTTCGACGTGGTCTACTCCATCAACCCCTGGATGGACCCGGCGAAGCCCGTCGACACCCGACTGGCCATCACCCAGTGGGAGAAGCTCCGCGAGGTCTATCTGAGCCTCGGGCACACCGTCGACACGATCGACCCCCTCCCCGGCCTCCCCGACATGGTCTTCGCCGCCAACGGCGCCACGGTGATCGACGGCCGGGCGCTCGTGGCGAGGTTCCGCGACGCCCAGCGCATCGCGGAGGGCCCGGCCTACCACGACTGGCTGCGCGACAACGGATTCCCCGACCTCCGCACCGCTGCCGTGGTCAACGAGGGCGAGGGCGACTACCTGTTGGCCGGCGACTGGCTGCTCGGCGGTACGGGCTTCCGCAGCGATCCGCGCTCGCACGACGAGGCCCAGGAGTTCTTCGGCCGCCCCGTCGTCGGACTGACGCTCGTGGACCCTGACTACTACCATCTCGACACCGCGCTGACGGTGCTCGACGAGCGGACGATCGCGTACTACCCGGCAGCCTTCTCGCCGGGCAGCCTCGCCGTGCTGCGGCGGCTGTTCCCCGACGCCGTCATCGCCACGGCCGAGGACGCGGCGGTCTTCGGGCTCAACGCGACATCGGACGGCCGCAACGTGGTGCTGCCGCACAACGCCACAGGCCTGGCGAGGCAGTTGCGCTCCCGGGGCTTCCACCCCATCGGGGTGGACCTCTCGGAACTCCTCAAGGCTGGCGGCAGCGTCAAGTGCTGCACGCTGGAGCTGCGCACGGCCACCACGTAGCCCTGGCGTGCCCCGGACGGGCCCGGGGCACGCCCAGAATCGACCCTGTTCACGAGCCCTCCTGCAGCTTGAGCAACTCGTAGAACGTGGAGCTGCCACCACGCTGCACAAGCTCGTCGTAGGTGCCGGTCTCGATGATGCGGCCTGCCTCGAGGACGACGCTGCGGTCGGCGAGGCGGGCGTTGGCGAGGCGGTGCGCGATGAAGGGGGTGGCCCCGCCCAGCGGAAAGGTTCTTGAGGCGGGTGAAGATGCGGTGTTCAGCGCGGGCGTCGAGGGCAGCGGTGGGTTCGTCCATGACGAGGATCTGGTACGTGGCCTACTGCTCGGTGGCGGCGCCGTCGGCCTTCATCGCCTTGGTCTCGCTCGTGAGGATGCGTGCCGCCTTGCCTGCGTTGCGGGCGAGCTCGGGGGGCTTCTTGGCGCCGAGCAGGACTACGGCGACGATCAGCGTGATCGCGATCTCGCTGATTCCGAACGCTGCTCTCCGCTTTCTCGCCGAGCTTCTTCAGCGGGCTGGGGCCGGCGTCAGATGTTGACGCCGAAGTCGGCCGCGATGCCGGCGAGCCCGGAGGCGTATCCCTGGCCCACCGCCCTGAACTTCCACTCGGCGCCGTGCCGGTAGAGCTCGCCGAAGACCATGGCGGTCTCGGACGCGGCGTCCTCGGAGAGGTCGTAGCGGGCGAGTTCCGCTCCGCCGGCCTGGTTGACGACGCGGATGAAGGCGTTGCGGACCTGGCCGAAGCTCTGGCCACGGTTGGCCGCGTCATGGATGGAGACGGGGAAGACGATCCTCGTCACGTGGGCCGGGACCGAGGCGAGGTCGACCTTGATGGCCTCGTCGTCGCCGTCGCCCTCGCCGGTGAGGTTGTCACCGGTGTGCTCGACCGAACCGTCAGGGCTGGTCAGGTTGTTGTAGAAGACGAAGTCACGGTCGGAGTCGACCTTGCCGCCCTGGTCGAGCAGCAGGGCGCTGGCGTCCAGGTCGTAGTCGCTGCCGGTCGTCGTGCGCACGTCCCAGCCCAGGCCGACCAGGACTGCCGTCAGTCCCGGCGCTTCCTTGGTCAGCGAGACGTTGCCACCCTTGGCGAGGCTCACACCCATGTCGAATCCCTTCCGCGCCGCGCGTCGGACGCCCGCACCGAACTGTGCAGTATGGGCGCCTGTAAATCTACAATGATGTAGAAGATGCTGGAAGGGAGGACCTTGCCAGGGATATGCCGACGCCGTGTCGGTCGGCCCCTCCAGGCGGTCTCGCACGGACAGCCAAGGCGCCAACACTGCGGAAACGGAGCCGGACGCATGCGTGACGACTCAGTACGATGAACCGCCTCGCACCGGGCAGGCGAGCGGGCGGGAGAGTGATGACATGGCGGACCAGAGCAGGAGCGGGCGTAACCCGTCGGCTCAGCGACGCGGTCAGGGGGAGCTGGAGGCTCAGGTGCTGGCCGCGCTGAGGGACGCTCCCAGCGCGGTGAACGCGGGCTGGGTGCAGGAACGCCTCGGCGGTGACCTCGCCTACACCACCGTGATCACCATCCTCACCCGGCTGCACGCCAAGGGAGCGGTGTCCCGGGAACGTGCCGGCCGCTCATTCGAGTGGACCGCGGTCGCCGACGAGGCCGGTCTCGCGGCCCTGCGCATGAGGAAGGTCCTGGATTCCGAATCGGACCGTGCGGCCGTACTCGCGAGCTTCGTGACCGCCCTCTCTCCGAACGACGAGCAGGTCCTGCGGGACCTGCTGGCCCACGACTCCTGGGAGGGGGAGGACTGAAGCCATGGGGGTCTTCGTCTTCCTGCCACTCGTCCTGCCGCTTACGGCCTGGCCCATCGCCCGCCTCGCCGAACAGCATCTCCATCCCCGGACCGCGACCCGGCTGCTCTCGGCGGTCGCGGGGGTCCTCGCGGTGTGCAGCACGCTGTGCCTGGGGCTGCTCATGATCGTCGGCACGGCGCAGCTGCCCGGGAATCCGCTGCCAGACGGCTGGTCGGACCCCGAGGTACGCGCGGCAGTCCCGTACGACGAGGTGGCCGGCCGGGCGGCCATTCCCGTACTGCTCGCGGTGGTCGCCTCCTGCGGGTGGGCCGCCTGGCGACAGCTGCGCGTGCGCCGGCGGGCCGCGGGGGCACTCGCGGGCCTGCCGCGCGCTCGGTCGTTGTACTGCCCGACCCCACCCCGTACGCGTACGCCCTGGCGGGCCGCCGCGGGCGGGTCGTGGCCAGCACGGGCATGCTCGCCGGGCTGAACTCCGCCGAGCGGCGGGCCCTATTCGCCCACGAGCGGGCCCACCTGGCGGGTCGTCACCACCGCCACCTGCTTACGGTGCATATCGCTGCCCGGGCCAACCCGTTCCTGCGCCCGCTGCGCACCGCGGTCACGTACACCGCGGAGCGCTGGGCGGACGAGGCGGCGGCCACGGTGGTCGGCAACCGCCGCGCCGTTGCCCGGGCCATCGGCAAGGCCGCCCTCATCGCCCCGACCATGCCCGCGGCGCTGCTGCCCTCACTGACGGGCGCCGGTCCCGTGCCTCGACGGGTCGCCGCTCTGATGCGACCGGCCCCGGTGGGCCGTGCCTGGCCGCCGGTCTTCACGGCCGTGGGTTTCGCGGCGTGGAGTGCCGCCGTCGGCACGACGGTGTCGGCGCTGTCCTCGGCGAACTCCGCCGTGACGCTGTTCCTCATCCTTCACGTGGCCACACCGATGTGACCGGCCGGCGGGCCGCACGGCTGCGTGCCCGCCGCGGTCGTACCGGTCAGCTCCGGATCTTGAACCACTCCAGGGCGGTCACACCGACGGCCGCGAGGGCGATCTGCAGGGTCCACTCGATCCAGTCGACTTCCCTGGTGTCCGCCACTCCGAGGCCGGCGGCGAGTGCCGTGCCGGCCAGGGCCGCCACGATGCCACCGCGATCGTCCACAGCATGCCGATGCGCTGCCGTCCGGCAGGGGGAGCCGGCCGGGCGTGCCGATGACGACGCCGATCGCCATCGCGCCGAGGACGCCCGAGATCTCCATGCCGTCGCCCGGCTGTGACTGGTGCTCTCAGAGATCGAACTCGTGGGGCGGCAGATCGAGGGTGAAGCAGGCCTCGCGGACCAAGGCCTGCTCCGTCTTGTCGAAGTCGCCGTCGGCGCCGCCGATGACGATGCCGATCTGGATGACCGCGCGGGCTTCGGCCGGCTTCTTCTTCGCCTTCGCGATCTCCTGGAGCACGCTGACCTTCCCGAAGTCGAAGTCGGCGGTCAGCTTGTTCAGGTTGTCGTCGAAGCGGCGCTGGAGGTCGGTCGCGTCGAAGTTCTGCAACACCTCGTTGGTCGAGATGAGCTGTGCGACCCGGCGGCGCTCGGCGGGGTCGATGGTCCCGTCGGCGGCGGCGACGAGCGCACACATCGCCATGCTCGCGTCCCGGAAGGCGCCGCTCTTCAGGTCGTTCTTCTTCGCCATCAGCTGGGTCTGCATCGTCGATGCGGATTCCTTGAAGCGGTCCCACAGAGCCATCAGTACTCCAGACGTCGACTACTTCTACGTATTTGTAGAACGTAGCAGCGGACGGAGAGGTTCCTGTGGTGCGTACCGGATGTGGCGGTCAGGTTTCCAGAGAGCTGGCGGACGCCCCGGCCGGGAGGGGCCGCCGACGACGCCCACCTGTGGTTCGGATGCCGGCGGCGCCCCGGGTGGGTGGAGGGTGCCGACGGCGGCATAGAGGCCTCCCGGTGAAGTAGGGCCGCGCGACGGCGTGTTCGGGGAGAAAGAGTCCGGAAACAGTCTCCGTTCGACCCTGGACGCCACGGCGGGAGGCTCGATCGTGCAGGCCGGACGCACCCGGCGGCCGACCCTTGAGGGCGCGATCTGTGAGTGGGTGAAGAGTGGACACCAGACCTGGTTCCTTTACAGTGGGTGTAGAAGTACGGGGAGGGGCGTGACTCTCTCCCCACGTCGTTCATGAGAAGGAGCCACGGGCCCGCGATGGAGCCTCCGAGTACCGGCCGTGCCGTATCCTGCCTGCTGACTTTCGGTGAGCGAGCGGGGGTGGCACAGTGACCGAGGTCCTCCTGTTGCTGCTCGCACTCGGGCTCACCCTGGCCTGCGCCGTCTTCGTCGTTGCCGAGTTCTCCCTGACGACTGTCGAGCGTGGTGAGCTGGAGCGGGCCGTCGAAGCGAAGGAGCGCGGCGCCGAGGGCGCGCTGCGTGCCGTCCGCCGGCTGACCGTGCAGCTCTCCGGTGCCCAGTTCGGCATCACCGTCACCTCGCTGGTGATCGGCATGCTCGCGGAGCCGTCCCTCGCGGCTCCAGCTCCGTGGCCATCTGTGCGGCCGACATGCCCTGCGCGACGAGCGGGACGATGTCGCGCTGTTCGCGTGGCAGGAAAAGCGTTTCGGGGTCCAGGAGCGGTGGCTTGTCGATCGCCTCGGTGACATAACCGACGGCGACCGCGGCGGCGGTCTCGTTTGGCTGCCCCTCACTGGTGTATCGAGGCCGGGGGTGGATGACGCGGGGGCTGCGGCTGAGGGAGTCGGGGTGGGTGGTGGACAGGGCGGCGCCCAGTAGCCGGGCGGGGGAAGCCCCCGGCCTCAGATGCGGCCGGGGGCTTCCCCCGTTCAGGTTTGTATCCGTTCTGTCCGGCTCAGTGCTTCCTCGCCTTGTCCATGTACTTCCCGAAGTGGGGATTCATAAGCTCCAGAGCGGGGTCACGGGGCATGATCCTCGGGTCGAAGCGGTCGATGAGATCATCGCCGATGATCAGCCTCTGGAGGTTGAACGTCTGGTCCCTCCATTCCTCCCTGGCCATCCCCATTGCCACTCCCAGGCGCGGGATGGCCTTGGCTCCGGTCGTCATGGCGTCCTGCCTCAGGTACAGGTCCTCACCCTTTTGCTCGACCGTGAAGGTGATGGTCGAACCGCGGTCGTCGAAGTATCCCTCTTCGATCACCTCGAAGGTGAAGCTGGTGTCCGCGGTCGTCACCAGGACCACACCAGGGCCTCCGAGTAGGGTTGGGCTGATGCCGTGGGCACTGGCCCCGGGGTACAGGGTGCAGACATCCCCGCCGACGAATTCGTCGCAACCCTTCACCGGGAATGGGAAGACCTCCCCGGGGTTTTCCTTGAACGCCGCCATGACGGACTCCGGCGAACCCAGGATCGATGCCTGTCCCAGGTAGTTCTTGTACGAGTAGGAGTACGAGAATTTGTAGTTGCTGACCGGCTTGGGGTTGCTTTCGCGGCCCTTCGGCGTCCTGTTGTACGTGCCCTTCTTCCGCGCCTGCTGCGTCATGGCGTCCGCCGCCGCGCGGCAGGAGTCGCGGTTGCAGTTGTCGGAGTAGTCGCCGACCACTCCGTCGGTGTCGCCCTCGACACCGGCGCAGATGCCGTCGCGGCCTCCGCCCGGCGAGCCGTGCAGGCACATGCGGCCGTCGGGGTCGGTGTTGCCGACCGGGTCGTTGTTCGCGTAGGCGTAGCCGTTCCACTGCTGCGGGTCCATCGGTGACAACAGCGGGTCGGGGCTGATGAAGCGGCCCGTCGTCGGCTGGTACAGGCGGACGCCGAGGCTGGTGAGCCCGGTCGTGTCGTCCTTCTGGCCGCCGACGAATCCCTTGTTCCCGGTCCAGGCCGTGGGCGCGGTGCCCCGGACGTTGCCGAAGGCGTCGGTACGGCTGCGGGTGGGTGCCAACGTCGACAGGTCGATGCTCAGGTTGTTCGTGCCGTGGTGGTCGGCGATCTGGACGGTGAACGCCCCGGCCGCGGTTCCCGCACCGGTGCGCACGATGGTCATGCCGCCGGGGATGGGGTAGTAGCGGGTGCCGGTGCGGGCCTGGGTGGCCGTGTTCACCGTCAGCTCGTCATTGCCGAGCGTCAGCGTGGCCGTCGCGGGGTTGCGACGGATCAGCAGCTTGCCGTCCGCGTCGTACAGGTACGTCGTGGTGCTGTTGGGGATGGTCCACTTCTGCCCGGCGGGCACCGTGGCGCCGCAGTCGCCCAGCACCAGGTTCGTGCTGTCGGTGTTGACGTCACCCGGCACTGTGAGGCAGCGGCCGGAGGCGGGGTTGTGGAGAGCGCCGTCGGCGCGGGCGATCCAGGTCTGGTCGGCGCCGCCGTCGCAGTCCTGGAACGTGATCGGCGATCCGGCCGCGGTGCCCATGGACTGGACGCACCGGTTGCCGCTGGAGAGCGTGCTGTTCGCGGTGGAGTACCTCTGTCCCGCGCCTGTGTTGCACGTGTAGATCTGCAGCGGGCTGCCGACCCCGGTCGAACCGCCCTCCGCATCGAGGCACTTGCCGCCGATGCCCTTGATCTGGGCGGCCAGGGTCAGCGAGGCCAGCTTGCCCTCACTGTTCCACGTCAGGCTGCTCGTGCCGGCCCTGCCGGCCCGGTAGGAGGTGGTGGCGCCGTTCTCGTCGTACTGGAACTTGTCGTTGTTGGTGCTCGTACCCGTCTTCGTCGTGGAGAGCAGGAGCCCGTGCGGACCACCCGTGCCGCCGCCGGTGGCGGGAGCGGAGGTCGGGGCGTTCTGTTGCCCGGCGAGACCGAACGTCTGGGTGGTCGTGGTGTCCTTGGTCGTGTCTCCCGCCGGGTCGTGGCGCACCATCTTGGTGCGGTTGCCCGTCAGGTCGTAGGCGTACTCCTGCCAGTAGGGAGCCGGTCCGCCGACGGTGGTCTTCGCCGGGGCGACGGCGCCGCTGGTCGGCGTGGTGTTCGTGCACGTGCCCTGGTCGGCGGTCTGGTGCGTGAGCGGATCGGGCCTCTTGATGCCGCCGGTGTCCGTCCACGCCGTCGTCAGCCGGCCGAGGTGGTCGTAGGCGAAGCACTGACGGTCGGTCTGCGCGGGGGTGTTGTCCGCGATGTTGGTGAGCGAGGTGATTCGGCCGGTCTGGTCGTAGGTGTAGCCGGTCTGCTGCACCGCGCCCGTCGTGGAGGTCTGCTTGTCGATGAACTGGTCCCGGAGCCGCCCGGTGGCCTGGTCGTACACCGTGGTGGAGACGACCTGGGAGGCCCACGGGTTGACGGTGGACCGGATCACGCGACCGAAGGCGTCGTACTCGGTCTGCGTGTCGTAGGTGGTGGCACCGGCGTACTTGTACATCTGGCCGTAGTCGTTGTACGAGTAGGCGATGTCGTCCAGCGGCAGACCGGCGAGCGCCGGCAGGACCGTGCCCTTGGGGTTGCCGGTGAGTGGGTCATAGGTGGTGCTGACGCTGTACGTGAAGGTGCCGGAGGCCAGCCCTGCGTCCGTACCGGGCATGGTTATCGTCGTGCCCGTGATCCGGGCCCCGTCGTCGTAGCCGGTCACGGCGCTTGTGTATGCCTTGCCGGCGGAGCCGCCGACGTAGCGCGTGGAGGTGGCGGGCTTGCCGTTTCCGCCGGCGGCCGTGTCGAACGTCCAGCCGGCCAACTGCTTGGCGGCGCTCACGGTGCCGTCGTACACGCCGGTCTTCCGCCCGAGAAGGTCGTACGTGTAGACGAGCGTCTGGTTCTTGGCGTTGGTGATGGTGGAGAGACGCGAAGCACCGTCGTACGTCTGCGTGGTCGTGCCCGTGTCCGGGTCACTTGCGCTGACCTGGCGGCCCCGCTGGTCATAGGCGTACGACCAGACGTTGCCGACCGCGTCCTTGCGGGTCAGGGGCTGGCCGTCGAGGGTCGAGGTGAGGCGGGTGACGGCCGCGTCCGAGGCCTGCCCGGTGGGAGCGGGCGTGGAGTACTGCCACAACTCGGTAGTGTGGCCCAGGGCGTTCGTGAACACCGATGTCGGCGCGCTGCCCTTCGGCGGCAGGACATCGGTGCGGTCAGCACCCGGATAGCCGGTCGTCGTACGGTGCTGCTCCGTGCCCAGTGACCACGTCGAGACGACGGTCGCCCTGTCGAGGCCGTCGTAGCTGGTACGCGTCTGCGAGGGGATGGAGCTGTCCACGGCGGTGACGAGGACGTCCTTCGGCCCCGAAGCGTCGTTGTACCAGGCCGCGTTGGTCGTCATCGTCCGGTGGTGCGAGTCGAAGCGGGTGTCCGTCACCAGGCGACCGGTGTAGGTCGGGTTCGCCGGGTTGGACTGCTGCTGGCGGACGTGACCGAAGCCGTCCATCAGCTGGATCGATGTGGTTCGGACCGGCGTGGTGCCGTCCACGGTCAGCTTGCCGGTCGTGATCGTGGAGGGTGCGCCCGCCTGGTTGGAGACCCGGTAGCCGAACACCACGTTCGCGTTCGGGTTGGCCTCCGAGGTGCGCCCCGGCGCCCACACCGCGGTGAGCCGGCCCAGCGCGTCGTAGGTGCTGGTCGTCGTCTTCTGGTTGGGGTCGGTCACCTTCAGGGCCAGTCCCCGACGGGTGTCGTAGGTGGTGACCGTGTCCCAGGTGCCCGCAGGCTGGCCGGGGACAGGCGTGGAGACGGTCACCGTGCCGGGCAGTTCGCCGGCGGCGGCCGCGGTGTAGAGGGTGCTGGTGGTGGCGCCGTTCGGGTGCTGCGCGTCCTTGCTGTTCGGGTCGGTCGTGGAGGTGGTGCGGCCGTAGCCGTCGTACGTGCTGGTGGAAGCGGTGACGAAGACCGGGGTGCCGTCGGCGGTGTACCGGTCCAGGATCTCGCTCTTGGTCGCGTCGGCCGTGGCGCCCGCCTGGCCGAACGGGAGCCCGTCGTAGAACGTGCGGGCCCGGGAGACCGTATTCGTGGCGGTGGCGTCCGCGGTACAGGCGTCGGCGCCCGAGACCTTCAGCACTTCGGACACCAGACCGGTGCGCTGGGCGTCCGGTCCGGTCGCGTAGGCGGTGCGGGTGCACTCGTCCGGGACACCGTCCGCCTGCTCCAGAGAGGTCACCGTCCGGTTGTTCCGCGCGGGGTCGGTGACCTGACTGCTGGTGCTCGTCCGCCAGCTACCGTCGGCCAGCTTCACCCGGGTCGTGGCGGTGAGCTTGGTTCCGGTGTATCGGGCGACCAGGGCGGGCAGGCCGGTGCGCGTGCGGGTGGCGGTGACGACCTCGTCGCTGGAAGCGTGCACGGTCTGGGTGACGGCGGCGCCGCCCGCCTGGTCGAAGGCCTCGGTCTGCAGCACCTGGCCGTTGAGCCAGTCCACGTCCGTGACGTCCCGGCCCAGTGCGTCCGTCAGGTGCGCGGAGCGGGCGGTGCCGTCCTTGCGGATGTCACCGTCCATGCCCTGGCGGTAGGTGGTGACGGTCTCCGACTTGGGGCCGTCGTTGCCCGAACCGACCGTGGTCGTCACCTTCGCGAAGCCTCGGAAGTCACCCCAGGTACGCGCCTTGGTCTCGGTCAGCTCGCTGTCGTCACGGTGCCAGGCGGGGGAGCTGTACGTATACGCGGTGATCTTCTGCGGGGTGTCGGTGGCGATGTCGTTCTCGGTCAGGGACTTGACCGTGTAGCGGTGGAACCAGTCGAGCACCGGGTCGGAGTCGGCGACCGAACCAGGCGGGGACCAGCGCACGGGGTAGCAGGCCCGCTTGTTGTCGTCCTCGGCGGCCGGCATCACGTTGTTGATCCGCGAACAGTCGGCGAGGTTGTAGTCGACGTTCAGGACGCCGCCGGTCTCGTTGCGGATCTGCTGGATCCGCGCACGGTTCATGATCGGTGGCGCGGGGACCAGATTCGTGCCGTCCACCCGGTTCGGCAGCATGACGGGCGTGAACGACACCGCCGGGAGGTCCAGGTTCGGCGTGCCGGCCCTTCCGGTGCGCTGGATGGAGTCCAGCCACAGGGCGCGCTGGCTGCCCGCGTCCTTCGGGTCGGGGAAGGAGTGGGCCAGCCGATAGTGGTCCACGTCCTTCCACACGTTTCCGAGGCGTACCTGGGTGGTGATCTCCGTCAGGCGCTTGGTGGAGAAGTACGTGGCGGCGTAATAGACGCACGTGCCGGTGCTCTTGCACTCGTTGTCCACGGGAACGTCGGGCCAGTTGGCCTTGTTGGCGACGGTCCGGTTGGCGGGCTCGCAGGCCGTGCCGGCCGCGACGCAGCGCTCGACGACGGTGAAGTTGACCTTGGCGGCGGGCTGGAGCGTGCCCTTGGCCGCGACCTGGTCGGAGAGCTTCTGCCCGTAGGCGATGCTTGCCAGGGTGGTGGCCCGGGTGTACTGGGTCATCGTGCCGGTGCCGTTGTTCTGGCCGGCGCCACGCTTGTACCAGTTGGTCTCCGGAGCCCACGAGTACGTGGTGAGGTTCCCGTGCGCGTCGACCACGTGGTCGAGGTAGAGGCGCTGCCACATCTGGCACCAGGACCCGGCACCCTTGGCGGCGTCGTAACACGGCTGGCCGCTCTTGGGCGTGTACACCGGCACCGAGGACACGGCGTTCGTGGCCCGGTCGGTCTTGTCACCACCGGGCAGGTGGTTGACGCCGAAGTAGTACGTGGTGCCCGAGGAGTCGGTGACCTTCGCGTACGAGCCGTCCCGGACGCCGTTGGCGGCACCGGAGCCGAACTCGATCTTCGTGCCGTCGTCGTCCTTCAGACGCCACACCCCCGTAGCGGCGTCTGTGGTGGCCGTCGCCGAACCGGCCTTGTCGTCACGTACCAGGGCGCCGGAGCGCGAGCCCAGCGACAACGATGCGTTGAACCCCGCCCAACAGGCGTCGCCCGAGTCGGGGATGCCCGCCTTGTCGCACGGCTTGTAGACGCGCTCGATGAAGCCCGGGTTGAATTCCCAGCCGTCGCCGATCCAGGAGGCCTGGGCGTTCGTGACGGAGGTCTTGCCGTCCACCGAGGAGGAGTTGTAGCCCAGCGAGACTTCGGGGACGGGGCCACCCAGCGTCGGAGGGAGCTGGATGGGATGGTTGTACGTGAGTGCGCCGGAGCTGCTGCCCGAGGCCCAACTCTGCGAGGCGTTGAGCGGGGTGGCCTCGTACGTCCCGCCAGGGCCGGAGGAGTCCGTCTCGGCGGCCAGCAGCATCGGGGCGCCGGCGGAGGTGACCAGGAGGCGGCTTGACTTCGACGGGGCCGTGCCCGCGGCGGGGGCAGGAGCCGGGGCAGCCGCCGTCGGAAGCGTCACGTCGGCGATCAGGCGCCCGGTCGTCTTGTCGTAGCGCGTGGTCAGCGGGGTGCGCACCTGGCAGGACGGCACCTTCGGTGTCGTCAGCGCGCACGCGGGCAGCTTCACCAGGCGGCCGCGAGAGGCGAACTCGCCTCCGGTGGCGGCCTGCAGGCCGGCGAGGTCCAGGCCGACCTGGACGCGGGAAGCCGTGGGGGAGTCGCCGGACGCCTGTGCGGCGAGGTTGAGCAGGACCCCGTTGACCCCGACGGCGCGGGCGGAACGGTCGTCCGCGCGTACCACCGTGACCTTGCCGTCGAAGCCCCGCGATGCTGCCCCTGCCTTGGCGGTGACGCCCTTCGGGGACACCCACACCGGCAGGCGGCCGGCCTGGACCGGAGCCGTGCCGACGGCGCCCGTCAGGTCGGCGCTGCCGGCGACCGGAGCGGCGAACGGGATCCTGGGCTGCGCCGCGGAAGGCGTGGGCACCGGGTAACGGGGCTTGACCGTCTGGGTCTTGCCGGCATCGGTCGCCTTCACCGGCTTGGTGCCGGGGAGCGGGCGGTGCGGCGGCTTCCAGATCTTCGAGAAGTCCGCTTCGGCAACCTCGGTTCCGACCTGCGCCGCTTGCACCGACGGTGCGCCGAGCAGTGAGGCCGCGAGCGCCACGATGACCGGACCGGCCACCCGTGAGCGGAACGTGCACGTTCTTCGGCGCACGCCGTGGACTGACATGAGGATGTCCTCCATCGTTGAACAGCAGAGAGCGAAGGTCCCGGCCGTGCGGGCCGGGACCTTCTTTCAAAAAGGTATGGAGAGTGGGGAGCTGGGCCCGCGGAAGGAAGCAGAGGGAGGTCCCGGATCCAGTTGAATGCCGGTCTGAACGGGGGAAGTTAGCAGCAAACGATCGTTGAGTCACTGTCAACGACAGTTTATGGACAGGTGGGAAAGGTCACGCGGCGGCCAATTGGGCACAAGCTCGCACAGGAAGGGCGGAATTAGTTCCTCCGCCTGTTGATCCGCTGTGTGCTCGACTGCCACAGTGCCCCGACCCTGACCTGTCTGATCAGGGACTCGACACGTCTAGGGGAGCGGGCACTCGCATGTCCAATGCACGAAGAACCGGCTTGCGGACGCCGGTCACCGCCAGTCTGGCGGTGGGGGTCTCGACGGTTCTGCTACTGGCGGCGCCGTACATCGCTGAGGCCGCACCGGTGCCTCTGCCCGACGCGCGGGCCACGCCGGGAGCATCGACGGGCCCTGTGGCGCCCCGCGCCACGGTCAAGCCGACCAAGCCCACCGCACCGTCAGGAATGCCCGCTCGCACGGGGGTCGAGCAGGCATGGGAGCTGGCAGCGAAGACCGGCAAGGACGTGCCGGTCCCGGAGCTGACGACGGAGTACACGACCACGGTCGCCACCCCGAAGGGCAAGCTACGCTCCGAGAGCCACGTCCTGCCCCAGCGCACCAAGGGCGCCGAGGGCCGCTGGCAGACACTGGACGACACGCTGACCGTCCGTGCGGACGGCGCCGTGACGCCGAAGGCTGCGAGTTCGGGCCTGGTCATCTCCGGCGGCGGCACGGGTCCGCTGGCGACGATGACGACCGCGGATGGAAAGAAGCTGTCGGTGTCCTCGCCGTTCCCGGGCGCGCTGCCCAAGCCCGTACTGCGGGGCAACGACGCGCTGTTCGAGAACGTGGCCCCCGACACCGACCTCCAGGTGAGCGCCACCAAGTACGGCGGCTACACCACGGTGGTCGTGCTGCGTACGCCGGCAGCGGCCGCCAACCCGGCCGTGCGTAACCTGGTGTTCCCGACGGAGACCAGCGGTCTGACGCTGGCCAAGGACAAGGACGGCAGCCTCACCGCCGCCGCAGGCAAGGACACGGTGTTCCGGGCCCCGGCTCCGCTGATGTGGTCGGCCGGCGAGGCCCGCACGCCCGGTGCGCGCGGGTCTCGTTACGCCGACTTCGAGGCCGCGGAGGGCCGCAGCAGTGCCGATGGACCAGGCGCCGCTGCTTCCGTGGCCCGGATTCCGGTGACGGGCGCGAAGGTGACCGGGTCCGCCAAGCGTGCCACGGGTGAGATCGCCCTGGCCCCCAGCGCCGAACTGCTCGATGGTGCCGACACCAAGTACCCCATCTACGTCGACCCCTCGTGGTCCGTGGACAGTCGGGGCAAGCAGCACCACGCGTGGGTCCAGCAGGCGTACGACGCGGGCAACTACGACCGCACCGGTTCCAGTGACCGGGACCGTCCGGGCGTGGGCTACCAGGGCTGGGAGACCAGCAAGGGTATCGAGCGCGCGCTGTACGAGTTCGATCTGAGCGGGTACGCGGGCGCAACCATCAACTACGCCAACCTCCGCCTGGAGCAGTACATTTCGGCGGACTGGTCGTGCACGAACAAGTACCCGGTGCACCTCTACCGGGCCGGCGCGTTCAACTCCACGATCAAGTGGAGCAACCACCAGATCCGCGAGTGGATCCAGAACCAGTCCGTCGGCGGCAACGGCAACAGCGGGGACTGCTACGGCAATATCCCCGTGGACTTCAACATCACCAACGCCATGCGGGACGGCATCCGTGACACCGGTACCCCGCTGGCTTTCGCCCTGACCGGCCAGGAGGGCACCGGCGACAAGATCGCCTTCAAGCGGTTCGCGTACACCGCCGTCCTCAGCGCCGAGTACGATTTCCCGCCGCGCGTTCCGGAGAACCAGCACACCGTTCCCGCTCCACGCCGCGTGGTCTCGGGCGATACCCAGGCCTGCGGTGACATCTCCGCTGACCAGTTCGGGTGGATCACCACCCCCACGGTCACGATCACCTCGAAGGTCAGCAGCCACAACCAGGGCCAGCTCACCGAGTACGTGAACGTGTGGGAGCACAACACGGGCGCGACCGTGAACCAGGGCTGGTCCGGATTCGTCAGCACCGGCACCGACGCCACGTACAGCACCCCGTTCGACGCGGTGAAGGACGGTCACAACTACGGCTGGGCGGTCCAGGGCGACGATGGCCTGCTGCGCGGCCCCGCCACCACCTCCTGCCACTTCGCGGTCGACCTGACCCCGCCGGTCCTGGAGTTCGGTCAGTTCACCAACCCCGCCACCCAGTTCCCGCCGGCCGGCAACGGCCAGATCACCAACCTGCGCCTGGGTGACACGGGCTCCCTGCCCATTGTCGCGTCCGACCCGAGCCCGGGCGCTGGCCTGCGCAGCTCCGGACTGGCCTGTGTCCAGTGGGGCTTCGACGCGCAGCTCGTCGGTGCCCAGCAGCAGTGCGGCAGCCCGCTCAGCGTGAGCTCCCTCAGCGTCAAGCCCACGCACTGGGGTACCAACATCGTCTACGCGCGGGTCCTGGACGAGGCCGGCAACGCCTCGCAGACCCAGTCGTACGCCTTCTACGTGCCGTGGAAGGACGGTGCGGTCGCCTTCGGTGACACCACCGGTGACGCCCGCTCCGACATCCTCGTCCCGGACACCGCGGGCAACCTGATCACGCACGGCCGTGCCTCCGACGGCACCAGCCGCAGCATGATCCCCAGCGGCACCGCGGCCACCGCGCTACAGGCTCCCGAGACCTCCTCCGGCCGGACGTGGAAGGACTACCGCGCCGTTCACCGCGGCTCGCTCGACCCCGGCCGCAATGTGGACGACCTGTTCGTCCACCAGGAGCCGCCCACCCCCGGCGCGTTGGGCGGAGCGCAGCTCTTCGCCTACGACAACACCCTCTCCGACCCGGGCCGTTTCTCGCTGGGCACGAAGACCACGGTCGCGAAGCCGGAGTGCTCCACCACTCACACCACTGCCTGCACCGGATACCACAACGTGCCGACCTGGGAGTACTCCAGCCAGATCACCCCGACCGGCCCGGCCCGCACCACGCGTACCCCCAGCCGCCAGGTCACCGACGCCACCGGCCTGCTGTCCGTGGAGTCCGGCAACCTGTGGTTCTATCCGGTCAAGTCCAACCAGACTCTCGCCGCACCCACCCTGGTCGACGCGAGCGGCAGCTGGGACGACAAGGACCTGATGGTCCCCGGCAACGCCCTGAACATCGGTGCCACCACGGACATCGCCCCGGCGCTGTGGGTGCGCAACCGCACCAACGGTGACATCTTCCAGTACAAGCTGACCACCGCCACCCGCGCGGTTGACGGGTACGTCGTGGTCGCGGGCGTGGCGGCGCAGCCGGCCACCCGCATCGGATACGGGATCAAGGGCACGGACTACCCGCGTGTGGGTTCCGAGGGAGACGTGACCGGCGACGACATCCCGGACTTCTGGGCGGTCGGCACCGACGGCACCCTGCACGCCTGGGCCGGCACCGCCGCCGGCGGCGCGGTCAACGGCTACAGCGGCTACCACGTCCGTGGCGACGCCCAGGCCCCGACCGCCCAGTGGCGTCTGGAAGGCGACACCAAGGCCATCCCGGCCAAGAACGGCAGCGGCGTGTCGAACGACGCCACCGCCACGGCGATCACCTACGCCACCGAGACCGTGGACGGCCGTTCACGCAAGGTCGCGGTCTTTGATGACGTGGCGAGGTCGGTCATCACCGGGCCGGCCAAGGCGGTCGACACCCGGCAGTCGTTCACCATCTCCACCTGGGCTCGTATGAGTGCCGCCGACGGCGTGATCGTCAGCCAGGACGCTGCTCACGCCAGCGCGTTCATGCTCTGGGCCGACGCCGGCCACTGGCGCTTCGCCATCGCGCGCGGTGACGACGACGGCTGGCCGTACGACTACAACTCCACTGTCACCCCGGCCAACACGTTCAAGAAAGGCATCTGGACCCACCTGACGGCCACCTACAACGCCACGACGGGGGCCATGAGCCTCTACGTGAACGGCACCCTGGCCTCCAGCGGCTACCACCGGGCCGCCACGAGCCCCGCTCCCAGCGGTTCCCTGGTCCTGGGCCGGTACAAGTACGTCAGCAAGCCCAGTAACTACCTCAACGGCGCCATCGCCGGACTGTCCGTCTTCCAGAACTACGTACCGCCGGCCACGACCACGGACCTGCCGATCCGGTACGCCGCGTCGCCCGACTTCTGTGTGGACACACCGGAGGGCGCCAACGGCAACGGCAACCAGCCGCAGCTGTGGGGCTGCAACGGCTCCGACCCGCAGAAGTTCAGTGTCAACGCCAACGGCACCCTGACCCAGAAGGGTCAGTGCGTCGCTGTCCGGGGCAACCAGACCGCGCACGGCACCGACCTGATCTTCTGGCAGTGCCTGGGCGAGGGCGGCCAGCAGTGGCTGCCCCGCGCCGACGGCAGCATCTTCAACCCGCAGTCGGAGGCCTGCTTCGACCTGCCGCAGGCGAAGCGGGACTGGAGTACGAAGTTCATGATCTGGGGGTGCAACGGCACTACCGCCCAGCGCTGGAGCATCCCGACGCTCCGGACCCCGGACCTGCCGGTCGCTCCGTAACACCCGCACCACCTGATCCATCGCCGCCGCTCCCTGGGCACGGGCCAGGAGCTCTCTGCGGAGCGGGCGGCCCCTGCTCATGCGGAAAAGGCTGAACAACAAGGAAACGTGCCGGGTCTTCGGGATCAATCCGAAGATCGGGCAGACGCTGGCGCAACGGACCGAATTCGTCCGACGGCAACAAGGCGGCACCATCGATTGAGCGGTGGTGCCGCCTCTCGTGTCCTTGCGGTACCTGTGCAAGGCCGCCCTCATCTACATCGCCGCCCTGCGGCGTGGATGAGGTTGTGTACCCCGCTATTTGGGCTCGGCTCCGTGCCGGATTTGCCGGGAGGAGATCGCGGGCCGCGCCGCCCCAGTCCAGTCGGATCTTCAGCGTCGAGTGGTAATTCCCGTCGATCACCTAATTCGGCCTCACCTCACGGTGAGGGGCGGTCTGGCCGACGGGCTGCCGCCTCAGTCCGTGGTCGAAGGCGACAGAACGGCGACCGAGCCGAGGGCCCGGGAGATGCCGACCAGGAGATCCCGGTACTCGGCCTCGGCCGCACGCAGCGCCCGAACCGCCATCACGCCGTCCGCTCTGTCCGCCGGCAGGCCGCGGGCGCGGGCGTCGGCCGCAGCCGTGAACATGGCAGCCAGCCCAATGGCGACGCTCTCGGCCTCCGTCCCGCCGCCCCGGCGTGCCTCGGCGTAGGCGTGCGCACGCACGTCGTCCGAGCAGTGCGCCCCGAGCTCCAGCATCCGGTCGTGTATGTCGGTCATCCGGTCCGTAAGGCGCCGGCCGGGGCCGGCGGTCCAGGGAGTGGGGAACCGCATCCCGCCACGATGAGGGCCGCCCCGACTTATCGTCCGCCGCAGGGGGCCCAGGGCGCGCAGAGTCCGCAGAGGCCCGAGCACCTGTGCGGCGAGCCAGGGTCCGACGATGGGGATGAGGAAGCCGACCGCGACGAGCAGGGTGCCGAGGCAGGCGAAGGACATGGCCGCCCGGTTGAGCGGTTCCCAGTCCCGCTCGCTCCAGGCGGCAACGACCGCGGCCAGCTTGGCCGTACCATAGGTGACGTTGGTAAGGAAACCGACGGCCAGGACGGTGAGCCCGATACGCAGCAAGCGCCCGGCCGGTGTCCTCCGCTCGGGGCACTCCCTGCGGATGTCGCCCGCCCATTTCCAGCACGCGGCGGCCGCCGCTGCGGCAGCGGCGGTGACGGCGAACAGGCAGAGCAGCACCATCTCGCGCATAAAGGGTGTGTTGGCGTAATACGTCTCGAAGTCACGCTGTCGCTCGACCGGCGCCTCGCCCCAGACGAAACAACCGATGAGCAGGATAGTCACGGCTCCATGGCCCCAGATCCAACGCCTGACCCGGCGGCGAGTGCGATGAAGGACTTCCACGTCCTCACGCCAGTTCTCCATGAGGACCCGGCAGGCGCACGCGTAGGCGGAGAGGATGCAGTAGACCAACACCGCCGAGAAGTTGCTGACGCCGGTCATCTCGTTGACGAACGAGATTGTCGGGGGCGCCGAGAAGAAGAACGCCGCGGCCTGCAGGAAGATCACGGCGTTGACGCTGCGGACCACGGGGCTGTGCCGACGCCTCACCAACGAGGGAAGTTTGACGACCAGCACGATGCCGAGCGCGGCCGCCGGGACGTAGAGATTCACGACTTCTCGCCTGTCATCCTCTGAGCGAAGCCCAGATGCGGTCGGCCACTCCGCCGAAGGGTGTCGTGCCAGGCCTGCGCTCCAGAAAAGGCCTGACCCGGTCGGCCAGCATCCGGCCGAACTTCTCCGCACGCCGCTCCTCTTCGAGGTCTGGCTCCGTACGGGCGGCGACGTAGGTGACTGCGTCGGCAAGGCTCCAGCGGTCGCCCAGCATGCGGGCCGCGGCCATCGCAGCGGACGCGCTTCCATGACCGCAGTGCCCCTCCTTGAGGTGCCATAGCTCATGCCCAAGGATCACGGCCTGGTGCAAGGGGGAGGTGTTCGCCTCGAGGACGATCAGGTCGTAGTCGCCCATGTCCAGCCACAGGCCTGTCACCGTGCCGGGCGGGAACTCCTCGAGCATCAGACGCACTTCGCGCCCGCTGCTTCGTGCGGCACCCGCGCAGATCGCCTTCAGTAGCTCCATGGGCTGCTCGGGAACCGGTTCCGGCAGACCCCTGAGCAGCGCGTCGCGATACCGCTTCATCTCGCGCGAGAACCGCACTCCGTGCCACCCGTCCCTCGTCCCGGATGCACAGCCCCCATGCATCGTTACTTGTGCGTTACCGCTGGTGAGTCGTGGCGTCCGCCGTCGCGATCAGTCGACGTCATTGTGCACCAACGCTGTCTCAAGAGCGGCGCGGGCCTCCCGGGCGCGCTCTTCCCGGGAGCGCCGTGCGACGGATTCGATCAGGGCGATCAGGGGTTGGGCGGTGTCGTCCGGTACGTCGGCCAGGGCCCGGGCGGCGTACGCGACGACGCCGAGTGCGGGATCCACCTCGCTCGCGGGCCCCGCGGTTTGCAGGCGTCGCAGGTCCTCGTCTTGGCGCTCCACGGTCCGCTCCAACAGGTCCTTGTGGATCTGCTGCAGGGCGCGGTTCAGCGCCTCGGCCGGCTCAGCGACCAGAAACTCGATCTTCTCTCCGAAGAAACCCGCGATCCCGGCGGCGTGGTCGAGGTTCGGAGCACGTCCGGTCTTGATCATCTTGTCGAGCCACTGCGCGCTCGTTCCTGCGCCGGCCGCGATCTCCGCCAGGGAGTAGGCCCGCCTGCTGCCGTCCGCGGCCGCACGTAGCCGCGTCGAGCGCAGGAAAAGGATCCGCTCGACCACACGCCGGTGGCGTGCCTCGACCACGTCCACCTCCGGTCCAGGCTCAGCGGGGCGCTCACCACGCAGCAGCTTCCGCACGTCCGCCACCGCCACCCCGGAGGCGTACGAGAGTCCGCCCTCCCCCTCTACCCGCAACACGTCGTCGCGGTTCAATCCCATGCGGTCCAACAGTGAGTCGATCCGACACACCGTGCCCATCAGGTCCTGAGCAGGCCCATCACTCACAAGAACTCCCGCGGTCATCGGACGAGGTACTGCAAGGCTAGCAACCACCGTTGATCCGTCTTTCTCGGAAGGCCGACATGGACGGCTCCGGTCGCATTCGTTCGGCCTCCTCACTGACGCTCGTCCCCGTTCCGCGCCGCGCCAAGCCCCCCTGTCACGTCGGTACCTTGGGGCGTTCGGATGGAAGTGAGGAGCGCCGGTGCAGGTTTCCATGCTCAGTCTCTGGGGGCCGGGGCCTTCGGGGCGGTGATCGGGTGGATCGCGTACCGGACGCTGTGGCGTGCGAACGGCGGGTCCAGGATCGCCGATCTCGTGACGATCATCGCGGCGTTGGGCGGTGCCGCGGTCGTCAACAACCAGTTCGCGGAGGAGGAGTGACGGACGGCGGCCCGGTCGGCGGTCAGACGGTGGAGCACGGGCGGAGCCCGGCGAAGCAGTACGCCGTGTAGGCAAGTCCCAGGACGTTGCCTTTCGCAGCAGAGCCATCCGGACGCCGTGCAGGGCCGCTCCCACCTGCTGCCCCGCGAGCAGCGACTCCCAAAGGGTTCGGCGAACTCGCTGGCGAGTGCCTGGTCCACGGTGGTCTCGGTGCCGTTGACAACGGAGGCGTGGCGTTCGGTGAAGGTGTCGACGAAGCCCAGCCACGAAACGGGGTCGTGGTCGGCAGTGTGACACGGTCAGACGAGCTGAGAACGCTTCAGGAATGCCGAAGCGGCTCAGGAGAATTCACGGGATGTCGCACAGGAACGTCTTGAGCTCTTCGGCCCGGTGGCGCCGGTGCAGGGAGCCGATCACCTTGCCGGTGGCCACCTCCAGAGCGGCGAACAGAGTGATGGTGCCGACGCGGACGTAGTCGTGCGTCGGTGCATCGGTCGGCGACGACGATGACTTCGTCCGCGGGCCTGGTCTGGGCCGCGAGCGACTCGAGAGGTGCCCGGGCCCGCCGCCCCATCGCCGGGCGGGTTCCGTAGCCGAAGGATCCCGATGCCTCCCGCCCCTGCCGACGCCCACATCCACAACACGTCACGACCGCACCGCTCGGATCAGCACAGCCCACGGCGCGAAGGTCATCGAATCGGTCGGGAACACGCAGGCCAAGGCCGGTGCGCTCAACCAGGTCCTGGGCGAACTGCTGCCACGGCTGTCCGACGACGACGCCGTCATGATCATGGACTCCGACACCTCGCTGTCCCCCGAGTTCATCGCCCGGGCAGCCCGCCGCCTGCACGAGCAGGAACCCGGCCTCCCACCCATCGGCGGCGTGGGCGCCATCTTCTTCGGCTACCCCCTGCGCCGACTGGTCTGCCACCTCCAGAACAACGAGTACGTGCGCTACGCACGCGAACTGCACCGCCGCCGCGGCCGCGCCGATGTCCTGACCGGCACAGCCTCCCTCTACCCGGTCAAGGCTCTGCGCCACGTCCACCGAGGCCGCACCGAACACATCCTGCCAAGGGGGGACGCCGTCTACGACGTGCAGTCGCTGACGGAGGACAACGAACTGACCCTCGCGCTCAAACACCTGGGATACCGCTGTGTGTCCCCGTGCGCCTGCGTCGTGGGCACCGAACTCATGCCCACCTGGTCCCGGCTCTACTACCAGCGGCTGCGGTGGCAGCGCGGCGCCCTGGACAACCTCAGGGCCTACGGCCTCACCCGTGTCACGCTGCCTTACCTCTGCCGGCAGGCGCTCACCTATCTGAGCGTGGCCTTCGTCCCCTTCTTCCTCACCGTCCTGCTCTACTACACCGCCACCAAGGGATTCCCCGGATGGCCCTGGTTCTGGCTCGCGGTCACTGCCGTCGCGGCCTTCGAACGCGTCTGGGCAGCCAAACGCGGCGGCTGGAAGGCCCTGCTGCTCGCCGTCGCGATCGTGCCGGAAGTTCTGTTCGACCAATTCCTCAACGTGATCTACGCCAAAGCGCTCATCGACATCCTGACCCGCACCGACGCCACCTGGGAACAAACACGCGGCCGCAAGAAACGCCTCCGGAAGTTGTTGATCACCACCTGCGGTCTGGTCCTCATGACGGCCGGCGTCGTGGGCCTGGCCTTCGTCTGCATCGCGCTCGGCATCGCCTGGCACCTGATCGCTGTCTTCGTGCTCTGCGGTGTCGCCGCAGCCGTCATCCGCCTCAGCCGCCTCTACCCCCTCGGACTGCTGCTGTCCCTGCCCAGCGGAGAACCGAAGCACGAGGAGATCCCACCCTGGCGTCAGCCAGGGGTGCAGGCATCGGCAACGACCGGTTCCCGCAGCCACCGTTTGACCGGCCACCGCCACCGCCACCGCTGTCGACCCGAACAACCATGCGCCAGCCCGAACCGCACCGCCCACCGCGCAGCAGTTCTCCTCGGCGGCCCGACGCGACGCCGGGCAGGCCAGCGATTCGGCACCGCGAGGCGAGCGTACACACGGGAAGCCGTCGGTGTCGGTCTCCGGGAAGGGCGACCCCAGCCCGCGCCCGGCCGTGGACGTGCGATGTGGCGATGGGGCAGGCACGGGAGGCTTCGTCATCCGCGAGGGCAACGAGCCCGTGCTCTTTCGCCGTCCGATCACCGGCTGGACAGTGACCACCTCCCAACTTCCGTGCACAGATCTGCGCTGGCGCTTGATCGCGTCGTCCTGAGCGCCGTACCCGGCCTCCTCACGTTGCTCACCGGGAGCGTCCCTGAACCCGATCGTGTGTGGTGTCGGCCCCTGCACAGGTCAGGGCGCCTCCCCCAGCAGTTGCTCGGCCCAAATGGTCTTGCCCGCCGGGGTGTATCGGCTGCCCCAGCGATGAGTCAGCTGCGCCACCAGGAACAGACCACGGCCGCCCTCGTCCGTCAGGCGGGCCCGCCGCAGATGTGGCTGTGTCTGGCTGGGGTCGGAGACCTCACAGATCAGGCGGTGATCCCGAATCAGCCGCAACCCCACCGGGCCGCCCGCATAGCGGATGGCGTTGGTGACCAGCTCGCTGACGATCAGCTCAGTGGCGAACGCCAGATCCTCCAGTCCCCAGGAGGTCAGTTGGCCGGTGACGCGACTGCGCGCGCTTCCGACGATGCTGGGGTCGGCGGGCAGTTGCCAGGTGGCAGTGGCGTCTTCCGGCAGTTGTCGCACCCGGGTCACCAGTAGCGCCAGGTCGTCGTCAAGGGGTTCCTGCAGCAGTTTCTCCACGATCCGGCCACCGATTTCCGTGACCGGGCGCCCGTTCCCGGCGCCGTCACCGGTACCCTCCCGCACCAGTGCCAGCCCACGCCCCGTGCAGTGCGGATCTCGTGCCAATGCTCCGGTGTAGAAGGACAGCAGGTCACCGGGGCGCAGCTGAAGTTCGGCAGATTCGAAGGGCTCCGCGCCTTTGCCCAGGGGCAGCCCCGGCTGCAAGGGCACGAGGTCGGCCTCACCGCCGTCCCGCGAAGCGAGCAACGGCCCCGGATGTCCCGCACTGGCCAGAACACAGTGGCAGTTGACCGGATCGTAGACGGCGTACAAGCACGTCGCACCGTTCACGCTGCCGGCTGCCGGGGCGGCAGTGCCTCGATGCTCCTCGTCCTCGGCGAAGCGAACCACCAGGTCGTTCAAGTGGGACAGCAGCTCGTCGGGACTGAGGTCGAGGTCCGACAAGGTCTGCACCGCCGCCCGCAGCTGCCCCATCGCCGCCGTGGCGTTCATGCCTTGCCCGCCCGCGTTGCCCACGACGAAGGCCACTCGACTGGAGGACAGGGCGATCACGTCGTACCAGCTCCCGCCAACACCCGTCGCAGCGCGCGCGGGCATGTGGGCGCCGAAGGTGTTGGCAGCTTCGACGTCCATCACCGGCCTTGGCAGAAGACCTCGTTGCAGCGCCTCCGAGGTACGGCGCTCAAGGGTGTAGCGCCGGGCGTTGTCGAGACTCAGCGACGCCCGGGTGCCGATTTCGTCCGCCAACGTCACATCCACCGGATCGAAGGGGGTTCGTTCCCCGGTGCGCCAAAGCCCCACCGCCCCCAGCACCAGTCCCCGCGCCAGGAGCGGCAGCACCATCAGGGAGGTGGCCTTCGGGGGCAGCATCAGCGCGGTCCTTTCCGCGTCACCTTCCAGCGCTGCCCGGGCCAGGTCCAGATCCGGCAGGACACCGGGCGTGCCTTTGCGCAGGTGTTCGACTTCTTCGTCGCCGATCCGGAAGGTTGCGCCGGCCGCGTGGATCTCTCGCGGCCAGCATCCGTCGGCCGCCGCCACGGCGACTCGCAGCATGGGCGTGCGGGGAGCGAGGAACGTCGGTTCTTCGCCGAGCAGTACGCCCTCGGTCAAGTCCACCGCCCCCAGGTCGGCAAACGCCGGCACGAGTACGTCCAGCAGCTGCTCGGCGTTACGTGTGATGTCGAGGGAGCCGCCGATGCGGGTTGCGGCTTCGTGGAGCAGCTCCAGCCGCTCAAGCGCTCGCGGATCGGCCCCCAGCACCTGCTCCGTGGTGGGCTGAGGCCGCCGTACGGTCTGAGGCCCGGAGTCCGGGGGCTCCGCCGCGAGCAGCCGCATGAGGAAACGGCCCTCGGATCCACTCGCGAGTACCGACACCGCCGTCACCGCCGAGAAAGGCGCGCCGTGGACACTGCGCAGGTCGGCCCGCGCGCTCAGCACGATCCCGCCCAGAGCTCCGGAGGCGAGCTCCGCCCACACGGACGGATCGTCGAAGAAGGACGAGACTTCCGTGCTGCGGATCTCGTCGATGGAGCCGTCGAACAGCCGTAGCGCGGGGGGCGTGCAGGTGAGCACAGCTCCCCGGGCATCCAACACCAGGACGGCTGGTTCGCCGGCCAGGACGTCGGCGGCGGGTGGGTGCTCGTCGTGCACGGTGCATCACTCCAGCATGGTGAACGGCGCCGCTACGTCCACTGAACCACTCAACTCGCCGCTTCGCTTGTTCGCCAGGAGAGCCGGGCGTTCCCAGCGAGGTCGCTCGGTAGCGTCTCTCCTGGCGTGAGTGCTGAGGCTGCTCACGGGTGTCGGCCAGGGCGCGTGGGCTGTCCTCGGCCTCCGCTGCGTCAGCGAGGGCCTCGGCTGCGGCTTCCGCGGCCTGCGCGGCGTCGTTCGGCGGCCTGCGCAGGCCGCCGTGTCCTCCGACGACGTCTCGCGTGTGGCCGGTCGACGTAAGGGATGACCAGGTTGAGGCCCGGCCTCAGCGTGCGCCGGTAGCGGCCGAGACGCTCGATGTTACGCGCGCGCATGCGGAACGATGCGTACCGCCCGCACCACGGTGAAGACCGCGATAAGCGCGATGATCGCGCCGGCTATGAGCAAGCCCGAGACTTCCATCGCTCACTCCCGGGGGTAGACGACGGCGGTGGCGCCATGGATTTCCATGACGTCGACTGACACCCCCGGAGGAATCACCAGCATTTCGTCGTAGGCGCGGGCTGTCCATTCCCCACCGTCGATGCGGACCCGGCCGTCCCCGCCCCCTCCGAGACGACGGAGGCGGGCCTGCCCGCCAGGGCGTCCACGCCGAGTCGCTCAGCCTGGGGCTGGGACAGGTGGCGCGCCATGACGGGGCGTACGAGGACAGACTGACCACGGCGAGGACGGTGAACACCAAGAACTGTAGGGGAAGCGCAAGTCCCAACGCGGCGCGCTCCACAAAGGCTCAGACAGCAGTGCGCGCTTTCAGTAACGCGGCATGTGCATAGGGCAGCATTTGCGCTGCTTTTAACCTTCTTAGCTCGATCTACGCCATCGCAGTCGGGACCTCGCTCGTGTCGCCTGGACGGACGCCACGGCGGAGGGGTGCCATCGCCCGGGCGAGCGACCGCCCGTACGGACGGTGGCTTCCCTCGGATGCCCGCCTGCGGTGGCCCGGTGTGGCCGAAGAGCCGACGCTCGTCACAGCACGCGTCCGATCGGATGCGTGAAGTGAGTGACTGGAGAAGAGCAATGAACAAGTCGACTGCCGCGACGCTGACCGCCGCCCTCGTCGTGATAGCCACTGGCGCCGCTCTCGCCCCGGCAGCCCTCGCCGCAGACGGGGCAGAGGGCAAGACCCTCCACGCGACGCTGGCGCCGGTGCCGACCAACAAGGTCACCGGCTCCGGCACGGCCATGGTGCATCTGAACGGCCACCAGGCCACCGTCACCATCAAGACCCAGGGCCTGCTCGCAGACGCCCCGCACGCCCAGCACTTCCACATTGGCGCCAAGGGCCAGTGCCCGCCCGCGTCGGCGGCCACGAAGCACAACGGCCTGCTGAGCATGAACACGACTGACGGCCTGCCGTTCTACGGCAAGATCGGCGCCTCCCTCACCACCACCGGCGACACCGGAGCCTCCCACTCCGCTCTCGCGGTCGACCGCTTCCCCAAGGGCTCCTCCTACACCTACCACCGCACCATCACGGTCGACGAGGAGACCGCCAAGAGCCTGCGCTCGAACAACGCGGTCGTCGTCGTCCACGGCATCGACTACAACGGCAACGGCAAGTACGACGACGTCCTCGGCGCCAGCGACCTCGACCCCAAGCTGCCCTCCGAGGCGACCAACCCCGCCCTGTGCGGACCGCTGAAGACGGCTCCCGCCGGAGCGGTCGCCGGCGGCATGGGTGGCACGCAGGACTCCGACACCGTCGCGCTGACCGCCGCCGCCGGGCTGCTCACCGCTGCCGCGGGAACGATGTACCTGCGTCGGCGTCACAGCCGCCAGAGCTGACCGGCAGGTCCTGGATGCCGAGCCTCCGGCTCACTGGCCGCCGCGGTCTCCACACCGCGGCGGCCACCGCCTTCACCCTCGCCGCCCTCGCCCTGCTCCTCACCGCCCTCATCGGTCCCGAACCCCCACCGCGCCCGCCGACCGCCGCCCTCCAAGCACCCGCCACGTCCGCCCCACCGGGCCGACCACACCCCCCGGCCACGGCTCTGCCGCACTCCCCGCCCACCCGTATCCACATCCCCAAGCTCAAGACGAAGACCCACGTCGAGCACGTGGGCCTCGCCGCAGACGGCACCCTTGCCATGCCCGCCGATCCCGACCACGCCGGCTGGTACACCGGCTCCGCGGCCCCGGGAGAGAACGGCAACGCGATCCTGGTCGGACACCTGGACTCCTCCAGCGGCCCCGCCGCCTTCTACGGTCTCGGTGCCCTGCGCCCAGGCGACCGGATCACCGTGCAGCGCCGCGACGGCCGGCCCGCCCACTTCACCGTCGCCACCATGGCCGTCTACGCCAAGGACGCCTTTCCGTCCCAGCGTGTCTACGCCCCCACCCCACAACCGCACCTCACCCTCATCACCTGCGCCGGCTGGGACGACGACCGCCGGACCTACCGGTCCAACCTCGTCATCACCGCCCACCCCTGACCCACTACTCCGTGCTGGTCGATCGGTTGCTCCGTTGGCTGGGACACGACCGCGATCACCATCCGTAGTCGCTTTACCAACCTTTTTGTCTGTTTGTCTGATTGCATTGATGCCGCCTCCCGGCGGCGTCCTGGATCGTCTCGGAGACGAATGATGCGCAAAGCAGTAATCGCCTGCACGCTCGCCGCCTCGGTGCTGGCAGCCGTCCCCTCCGCCGTCGCAGCGGACACCCGCGGCGGCTGGGGAGGGAACGGCAAGGGCCTGACGTCCGTGGGCCTCACCGAGGACCAGCACCTGGTGGGCTTCCGGGTGCACGACCCCTCCGACCTGTGGCACCTGGGCCGCATCAGCGGTCTGCGGTCCGACACCAAGCTGGTCGGAATCGACTTCCGTGTCCAGAACGGCAAGCTGTACGGCGTCGGCGACCGAGGAGGCATCTACACCCTCGACAAGAACGCTCGGGCCGTGAAGGTCTCCCGGCTCACCGTGGCGCTCGCCGGCAGGTACTTCGGTGTCGACTTCAACCCCGCGGCCAACCGGCTGCGCGTCATCAGCGACACGGGCCAGAACCTGCGTCACAACATCGACGACCCCGCCGCGCCGCTCACCACCACCGTCGACGGCAGGCTCACCAACCCCACCATGCCGCCGTCGACGGCGCTCGGAGTGACAGGCGCCGCCTACACGAACAACGACCTCGACACCACGACGGCGACCACGCTGTTCGACATCGACACGGCCAACGACCGTGTCTCCCTGCAGTCGCCGGCCAACGCCGGCACACTCGCCCCCACCGGCAGCCTCGGTGTCGACGCCGGGCCGTCGGCGGGCTTCGACATCTACTACTCCCCCCGCAAGGGCACGAACGACGGGTTCGCAGCTCTCAAGACCGGCGGCAGCCACCGCTTCTACAAGGTGGACGTCCTCACCGGACAGGCCCAGCTCATCGGCACGTTCCCCGCATCCCGCCGGGTCACCGACATCGCCCTTCCCCTCGACCAGAACTGACCACAACCCGCCGAGCGGCCCGAGCCCTGTCGCCCCGGCGGCAGGGTCCCGGTCAGAACAACGGGCGGCGCAGGTGGGGCAGGCCTCGGCCGGTGAGCATGTCGACGACGGCAGCGGCTGTCGGGCGGCCCTCCGGCTGGGGAGCAGGCAGGGAATCAGTTGCGGCCTGTACTCGAGGAACAGCCATGGCCGGAGGGGGTGCCTCAACGTCGTGTGCAAATCCGGCCAGGTGGGCGGGCGGAATGCAGCCGAGCGTCTCGACGACGCCGGCCTGCTCGACCAGACCCGGGCGGTCCTGGACTCCGCCCACGTAAGGGCGAAAAGGAGGGGGGAACTCATCGGTCCGAGCCCTGTGGACCGTGGCAAGGGTGGGCTCCAAGATGCACGTCCTGTCGGACCCGAACGGACTGCCCCTCGTTGTCGGCGTATCGGCCGCCAACACCCACGACAGCCAGGCCCTGACCGCTGTTGCGACCCTGCCGAAGGCCCGAGAGGGGCCGGGAGCAGGGCTGTCCGGGTTGCACTGGTCGAGCAGGCGCTGGGAAGCGGGCTGCGGGGCGGGACTGTCAGGGCCGGGTGGATTCGCGGACGATGAGCCGGTAGCCCGGGCGGGGCCGCCGGGGTCCGGCGATGGGCGTGCCCGCGAGCCGTTCGACGAGGCTGTCGACGGCCAGCCGGGCGATCGTCGCCTTGTCAGGGGCGATGGTGGTCAGCGTGATCGTCCCGTAGCGGCTCTCCTCGATGTCGTCGAAGCCGACGACGGCGATGTCGGCCGGGATGCGCAGCCCGCGGGAAGTGATGGTGCGCATCGCGCCGATGGCGATGAGGTCGTTGTAGGCGAAGACGGCGTCGGGCCGCTCACCGCGGTCGAGGAGGGACGCCATGGCCGTGGCGCCGTCCTGGCGGCCGTAGCCGTCGGTGACCACGACCAGGGACTCGTCCGGCGTGATGCCCGACGCGGTGAGCTCCTCCCGCCAGCCGCGCAGGCGCAGGCGCAGGTGCGCGGGCTGGCGCTCCCGTCCGGTGCGTGAGCCGAGGAAGGCGATCCGGCGGTGCCCGCTCTCCACGAGGTGGCGGACCGCCTCGCGGGAGGCAGCCACATTGTCGATGGCGATGTGGTCATAGGGGGCCTGGTACTCCCGCTCGCCCAGCAGGACCAGCGGCGCGGTCTCGGTGCGCGACGTCAGGTCCTCGGTCTCCAGGTGGATGGGGCTGAGGATCAAGCCATCGATGACATGGGAGCGAAAACCCTGGCTGACCAGGAGTTCCTTCTCCCGCAACCCCCCGCCGCCGGTGCCCCTGCCGGTCGACCAGAGCAGATCGCTGCGGGTCACCATGCCGGGACACATCGACAAGTATCTGCGCCACCAGGACGCACAGGCCTTCACCGCGGTCGTCGACGCGAACAGCTCCGCGCTGCTGAAGAACGACGCCACCTGGCGAATCGTCCCGGGCCTTGCGGGCACCGGCTGCTACTCCTTCGAGTCGCGCAACTACCCCGGCCAGTACTTGCGCCACCGCGACTTCCGCGTGTACAAGGAGGCGGGCGACGGCTCGGCGCTGTTCAAGGCCGACGCCACGTTCTGTGCGGTGGCCGGCAACGGAGGCGTACGCCTGTCGGCTTACAACTTCGCCGGCCAATACCTGCGCCACATCAACTCCGAAGGGTGGCTCGCGACCCCGGGCGGCTCGCACGCCTGGGACAACCCGGCTTCCTTCACGGAGGACACCACATGGGCGGTGGAAGCACCCTGGGTCCCCTGATCGGGACCGCCTGAGGTCGACAAGCCTCCGCGGCGCCCCGGGCGCACGTCGCCTGGGGCGCCGCGGCACTCCGCCTCCCTGTGCCTGTTCTTGTCCAAACCGACCGGATGCGATGGTGAGCGCCGCTGCGGTGACGGCTGCCGTGCGTGCGCGGCGCACGGGGAATCTCTCGGCAGGACGTCCGGCCGGATCGTGTACGGAGGGCGGGCGGGAAGCGCGGGGTCGTCCCGAGGCCCGCTGGGTTTCCGGGAGGGCCCGTGTGCCGCCGCCCCGGGCGGCGGCACACAGGCACGGGGCTCGGGCGGTCAGGGCTTCTTGAAGACGGTGACGGCGAGTCCGTCGGCGGTGGTGCTGGTGGAGTCGGTGGCGCCGTTGGTGTCGAGGACCTTCTTCCACGTACCGGCGGGCAGGGCCACGTTCACGGGGCCGTTCGTCGGGTTGTAGACCACGACGGTGTCGTGGCTGGTGGGGGCGCCGGCGTGGGGACTGATCGCCGAGGTGACGACGGAGCCGTTGATGGTGGTGGCCATCTGGGCCTTCACCGCATCCCAGGTGCCCAGGCGCAGGGCGGGGGTGTTCTTGCGGAGCGCGATGGCGTCCTTGTAGTAGCGGAAGGTGGCGGCGTTGAGGGTCTTCTCGCTCCACTGGATGGCGTTGACGTTGTCGCCGGACTCGTAGGAGTTCTTGGCGGCTTCGTAGTCGCCTCCTACGACCTTGGAGTGGAGGAACTCATCGCCCTCGTGGAAGAAGGGGATGCCCTGGGAGGTGAGGACCATGCCGACGGCGAAGCGGTTCATCTGCCCGGCGCGGCCGGTGGTGCCGCCGGTGACGCCGGCGTAGGTGATCTTGTCCCAGATGTTGAGGTCGTCGTGGGCGGAGACGTAGTTGATCGTCTGCTCGGGGTCGTGGGCGAACGCGGGGTCCCAGGGGTTGGACAGGGGGCTGGTGCTCTTCGTGGCGAGCGGGGAGCCGCGCGTGCCCAGGGCGATCGCGGAGGCGTTGGAGGAGGAGCCGCCCATGTAGCCGAGGAGCTGGTCGCGGGTGCCGCCCTTGACGGCGTCGCGGTAGGCGCCGTTGGAGACGCCCACGTGGCCGCCGGCGAGAGCGGGCGTCGTGCCGTAGCGGACCTTCTGTGCCTGCTGCGGGTCGTCGACCCCGCCGCTCCAGGGCTCGCCGTGGATTTGGAGCGTGCGGTCGGGGAAGGTGGCCTGCAGGTGCTTCGCCCACTGGTCGACGTTCTTGTACTGGTGGACGCCGATGAGGTCGAAGCGGAAGCCGTCGATGTTGTAGGTGTCGACCCAGTACTCCAGCGAGTCGAGGATCATGCGGCTGACCATCGGGTTGCCGTCGTCGATGGAGTTGCCGGTGCCGGAGAGCTCGGTCTGGTGGTAGTACTTGCCGGTGATGTTCTGGAAGACATCCTTGTTCGCGGTGTGGTTGTAGACCACGTCCATGAGCACACGGATGCCGTTCTTGTGGAACTCGTTCACCATGGTCTGGAACTCGCGCACCCGCTCCTCGGGCGCGGTGAACTGGGAGAACTGCTCCTCGGGGACGTTGAAGTTGAGCGGGTCGTAGCCCCAGTTGGGCACGGTGCTGTTGAAGTCGAACGCCGGGAGCAGCTGGACGTGGGTGACGCCGAGTTCCTTGAGGTGGTCGATGCCCGTCCTGGCGCCGTTGTGCGTGGTGCCGGTCTGGGTGAGGCCGGCGAACTTGCCCCGCTTGGCGCTGTCCACCCCTGAGCTGGCGTCGATGGTGAAGTTGCGGACGTTCATCTCGTAGATGACGGCGTCCTCACGTTTGGTGATCGAGGGCCGGGGGGCCCAGCCGCCGGTGGGCTGGATGGACTCCACGTCCATGACGATGCCCTCGGTGCTGCCGGGTTTCACCATGCGGGCGTAGGGGTCGCGCACGGGGTTGTTCCGGACGCGGAACTGGTAGGGCTGGTTCTTCCAGTTGCCGGGCACCACGGCCTGGTAGACGTCCGTGTAGCCGTTGACGTCCGCGGGCTGGAGGGTGTGGGTCTGGCCGCCGACCGTGACGCTGACCTGGGAGCTGTCGGGGGACCAGATCCGGAAGGTGGTTCCGGTGGGCTCGTAGAGGGCGCCGAGCGTGTCGCTGATGGCCGGGGCGTGCGGCTGCTCGGTGCGTACGTCCAGCACGTGGGTGGTGCTGTTGTAGGAGAAGTCGACGGCGGAGCCGGTCCGGGGGACGGTGAAGCCGATGTCGGCGCCGGTGGGGCTGCCGCCCTGGCCGTAGCTCTCGGTCCAGGACTGGCCGATGGCGGCCTTGACCGTCCAGGTGCCGGCGGGGATGGCGGTGGTGGACCAGGTGTAGGTGCCGTCGCCGTTGGTGTCCTTGAGCCATGAGGTCAGGCAGTCGGGAGCCCAGTCGGCCGCGCAGCCGAGTTCGGACTGGAAGGAGCCCCCGGCGGTGACGATCTTGTGGTTGATGTCGTCGGCGACCCAGTGGGTGACGGGGTCGTAGACGAAGGTGACGTTCTTGCCGCCGGCGGGCACCCGCAGGGGGATGTCGGGGCCGTAGTACTGGGCGTTGGCGCCGTAGTTGTCGGTCCAGCTGTTGTTGAGGGCCGCCTTGTAGGCGTGGGAGCCGGCCGGGAGGCTGAGAATCTTGGACCAGGCCCCGGATCCGTCGGTCCGTGCGGCGAGCTGGGCCTGGGTGCAGCTGGGGGCCCAGTCTCCGGCGCAGCCGATCTCGCTGTTGAAGGTGCCGGGGACGGAGACGGCGGTGGGGGGCGCCTCGGCCCGGGCGACGTTGGACAGGGTGGGCACGATGGCCATGGCCATGGCGGTAGCGGCTAGGACCGCTGACGAGGTTCGTGCTCTGTGGCGCCAGGTGCGGCGTGCGGGGGTGCCGTGCAAGGGGGCCTCCTCGGGAGGGGGATCACCCGTCTGGGCGGCGGAGACGCCGGCGCGGGTGGGGAGGGAAGGCGGCGCTGGTCTCGTCACCAGCGGCGCGGCTCTGCGGCAGGCGTTCGCCTGCCGGCACGGACAGCGCGTCGTTCGGAATACCGACGATTGCTAATCTGTGTGTAACTCCAGTTAATAACCTGGCGACTTGGGGACGTCAATGGGTCGCGCAGGATCCGCGAAGACTGTTGTGCAGGCGGTTGCGGCCGTACGTGCTGCTGTTCACGACCTGGGTCAGGCCCCACGGGGCGGAGGTCCCCGTGATCCCGGGCGCGACAGCAGGCGACCTCCCGGGGCGGGAAGCAGGTGTAGCCCGGCAGGTCAGCGTGTGTGGGCTGTCCTGCCGGGCTTCCCGGGTAGGCGGTGTCAGTGCTGGATGAAGACGGCGACGGTGTGGGCGGGGACGGTGAACGTACCCGTGGCCCGGTCGAAGGCCGCGTCCTTGACAACGGGGTCGGCGCCGCTGCTCTGGACGGGGTGCAGAGCCTGTCGCGTGCCGACGAGGTCCTTCATCGTCTGGGTCTGGGCCGTGGGTGTGGCGTTGTAGACGACCGTGACGGACCGGTAGGTTTCCAGGCCGCGTCCGTCGATGTGCTGGGTGATGACGCCGGGCTTCTCCGCGGTCGTACCCGACAGCGGGAAGGTCAGGCGCTTCTGGATGACCTCGGCGGAGGCGAGGGAGAACAGCGGCGTGGACTGCTTGATGCGCAGGTATTGCTGGAACCGGGATGTGGCGGCGCCGATCTCGGTGCAGCCCGGGCGCAGCTTCGGGTCGGCCAGCAGTGGCTTCGCGAGCGGCCACTGGGCGTTGTTGGACTCGGCGAGGGGCAGGCCTCGGCCGAAGCCGTTGCCCTCTCGGCAGTCCCACTGGATGGAGTTGAACCAGTCGCCGCTGTCGTAGGAGTTGTGGTCCAGGGACTTGGAGCGGAGCAGGTCGGTGCCGCCCTGGGCCATGGAGGGGCTCTGGGAAAGGGTGCTGGTGGCGAGCGCGAGGGCCTGCAGGCGGGCGCGGGCCGCAGGGGTGGTCGTGGGGGCGAGCTTGTAGGCGAGGGCGTCGAAAAGGGCCAGGTTGTCGTGTGCCTCGACGTAGTTGACGGCCTCCGCCGGTGAGGCGGTGTAGCCGGCGGGCTGGCCGTTGTAGTCGATCTGGGCGCCGGTGCGGCGGGTGCCGTCGCTGGTGGTGAACGCGTACCGGGCAAGGTTGCCGGTCAGGCCGATCTTGACCAGGTCCATGTCGTGCAGCAGGCGGGCCTTCTGCTGCTCGGGCGTGCCGTTGACGTCGGCTCCGTTGGGCGCGGTGAACAGGCCGCTGGCGAAGCCCTGCCGGCGGGGGTCGGCGTCGGAGATGCCGCCGCCGCGTGCGCCGTCCCGGAGCCGGTCGTTGAAGGTGCCGATGCCGGTGCCGGCCATGTTCTCCTGGGTGGCCTGGGTGAAGCGGGCGTCGTTCGCGACGATGCCGTAGTCCCAGCCCTCGCCGTACAGCAGGCTGGCCTTGCCGTTGACGCCGTCCCGGCCGTGGGTGAGCTTGGCCAGGGAGGACTTGACGTCGAGCATGGTCTGCTTGGGGTCGAGTCCCATGAGGTCGAAGCGGAAGCCGTCGACGCGGTACTGCTTGGCCCAGGTGGTGACGGAGTCGACGACGAGCTTGTTCATCATCGCGTTCTCGGGGGCGGTGTCGGCGCAGCAGCTGTCGCGGGTGACGGTGCCGGTGGCGTCGAGGCGCTGGTAGTAGCCGGGGACGATCTTGTCGAGGACGGATGCGGCGTCCTGTCCGGCGGCGGCGGTGTGGTTGTAGACGACGTCCATGACGACGCTGAGTCCGGCGTCGTGGAGGGCCTTGACCATCCGGCGGAACTGGACGATGCGGTCCGCGCCGTCGGGGGTGGTGGCGTAGGCGCCCTCGGGGACGGTGAAGTGGTAGGGGTTGTAGCCCCAGTTGTAGGCGTCGCGGGCCTGGGTCGAGGCGACGCACGCCTGCTGCTCGGGCGAGTCCGGCGCCATGGCGTCCATGTCGCACGCCGGGGCGGCCTGGTCTCCGCGGACCTCGGGAGTGCCGGCGAAGTCGAAGGCGGGCAGCAACTGGACGGTGGTGACACCGGCGGCCTTGAGGTCCTTCAGGTGCTTCATACCCAGCGACCCGGGCTCGGTGAAAGCCAGGTAGGTGCCGCGCTTGTCCGCGGGGACACTGTCGTCGGCGGCGGAGAAGTCACGAATGTGGATCTCCTGGATCTGCTGCTTCTCCATGGGCAGCGCCTTCGGAGGGCGCGACTTCTCCCAGCCCGTGGGGGCGGTCGCGCGGTCGTCGAGGTCGACGATCTGGCTGCGCTGGGAGTTAGCCGAGAGCGACAGCGAGTACGGGTCGGTGACGGCGTTGACGACGGTCTTCTGCGTTGCCGGGGTCCACACCGTGACCTGGTAGCGGTAGTAGAGGCCCTTCCAGTCCTGCCCGCCGAGCACGGACCACACGCCTGTGGCGCGGTCGAGCGTCAGCGGCACCACCCGGGCCTTGGCCGAGGCCGGAGTGTCGTAGAGCTCGACGGAGACGGCCTGCGCGGTGGGTGCCCACAGCGAGAGGGCGGGGCGGTTGTCATGGAAGACAGGGCCGAGAGCGGCCTTCTCGGCCTCGGCCGCGTACAGGGAGTCCAGGACGCCGGCGGTCTGCAGACCGGTGGCGTTGACGAGCTGCCCGTCGGGGGTGATGGCCGCGATCGCGCTCTGGCCCTTGACGAGGTCACGGGCCTTCGTGGCCCAGGCGGCGGGGACACGGAGCGCGCCGAGCCTCGCCAGGTGCGGGTACTTCTCCTTCAGGGCTTGCGGCAGGCCCGTGGGGTCGTACCGCAGTGGGATGCTGGTACCGCCGCTGATGCCGGTGCCTCCGGCGGCGAGGCCGCCGTCCGGGGCGGTCGCGAGCTGGTACGTGGTGCCGGACGGGTGGGCGGTGGTGTCCCAGGCGATGAGGTCGGGGGTCAGCCAGTGACCGGCGCGGGGTGCGAGGCTCGGCTTGGGCTTGCCCGGGTAGACGCTCAGGGTCTTGGAGGCGGTGCTGTAGCCGAAGGTGGTCTCGGCCCGGTCGGCGGCCACGGTGAAGGTGGTGCTGTCGCCGGCCGTCTGGGCTGGCAGGCCGAGGGCGGGCTGCGCGGTGTAGGTGCCGGCGGGGAGCCTGGTGGTGGTGAAGGTGGCGATGCCGTCACCGTCGGGGTCGGTCAGCCAGGACGCCAGGCAGTCGGCGTCGTCGTCGCTCGCGCAGCCGAGTTCGCTCTGGAAGGTGCCGAGCGCGGTGGCCAGTCTGGTGCTGAGGGTGTCGGTGATCCAGTGGGTGACCGGGTCGTAGACGAAGGTGACCTCGGCGCCGTCGGCGGGCACGGTCAGCGGGATGTTCGCGCCGCCCGGGATGGCGTTGAGGCCGTAGTTGACGGCCCAACTCCGGTCGAGGGCGGCCTTGTACTGATAGGTCCCGGCGGCCAGACGGGCGGTCAGCGCCCAGGTGCCGTCGGGGCGTAGCCGCATCTGGGCTTCGTCGCAGTCGGGGGCCCAGTCTCCGCCGCAGCCGAGCTGGTTGTCGAAGTCGGAGGCGACCGCGACGGTGGTGGGCTGCGGGGTGTCGGTGTCGGCGGCGAGTGCCGGTATCGCGGCCGTGCCGGCGACGAGACTCAGGGCCAGGACGGCTGACCTTCTGGTCGCGCGGGCGCGGCCGCGCGCGGCGGGGGTAAGTTACCGCAATGAAAACCAAGGGATGTTGCGGGCGGGGGTGTGTGAGGGTGAGTCTGCTGAGGGCGTAGCGGGCAGGCCGGTGCGGGGGCGGCAGAACGAGCGCGGG